>NZ_JBLYPK010000007.1:0-316042 GCF_051861585.1 Stenotrophomonas sp. ATs4
CCTCCGTCCCCTTTTGAGGGATTCACCACTGTGAATAGGGGTGATTGGCGAGAGCCACGTTGTAGTAGCGGGCGTCATCGGTCACTTCGGTGCCGATCCAGTCCGGCAGGTCGATGTCCTGGTCGGCGCTGTCCAGCTCGACTTCGGCTACCACCAGGCCGGCGTTGTCGCCGAGGAACTCGTCCACTTCCCAGGTCAGGCCAGCGAACTCAACCAGATGGCGGCGCTTGTCGATCAGGCCGCCCACGCACAGCGCCAGCAACGCGCGCGCATCCTCCACCGGAATCGGGTAGTCGAACTCCTGGCGGGTGTGGCCGATGGTGCGCGATTTCAGGTTCAGCGCCGCGTGCTCGCCTTCAATGCGTACGCGAACCGATGCGTTCTGGGTGCCGCGATCCAGCGCACCGAGGTCGTTGATGTACCCCTGCGCCATCGGGATGACCCGATGCGCGGCGGCGCGCCAGCCATCGCGGCTGACGAGGAATTTACGTTCGATTTCGATGCCCATCGCGCCATTATGCGCGATGGGCATGACAGTCGTTCAGCGCTTTTCGAACACCGCGATGCTTTCCACGTGCGCGGTGTGCGGGAACATGTCCATGGCACCGGCGCTGACCAGAGTAAAGCCCTGTTCGTTGACCAGATAGCCGGCATCGCGGGCCAGCGAGCCCGGGTGGCAACTGACGTAGACGATGCGCTTGAACTGCTTCAACGGCAGCTGCTGCAGCACTTCGATCGCACCCGAACGCGGCGGGTCCAGCAGCAGCTTGTCGAAGCCCTGGCGCATCCACGGCGTGCTGCGCTGGTCCTGGGTCAGGTCGGCGCTGAAGAACTGGGCGTTGCCCAGGCCGTTGCGTTCGGCGTTCTCACGGGCACGCGCCACCAGGCCTGCGTCGCCTTCCACACCGACCACTTCGCGCACGCGGCGGGCCAGCGGCAGGGTGAAATTGCCCAGGCCGCAGAACAGGTCCAGCACGCGCTCATCCTCACCCGGCTCCAGCAGATCCAGGGCATGGGCGATCATCTTTTCGTTGAGCTTGGCGTTGACCTGGATGAAGTCCAACGGACGGAACGCCAGCTCCACGTCCCACGGCGCCAGCCGGAACGACAGCGATACGCCCTGCCCGTCCAGAGGCTGCACGGTATCCACGCCGCCGGACTGCAGGTAGATCACGAAGCCATGCTGCTGGCCAAAGGTGGCCCAGGCGGCACGGTCGGCATCGCTGAGCGGCTGCAGGTGGCGCACGGTCAGGACCACGGCCTGGTCACCGGCGATGAATTCGATCTGCGGGATGTCGCGCTTGCCATCCAGCGATTCGACGAAGGTCGACAAGGCCTCGACCTTGGTGCCGATCTCCGGGATCACGGTCAGGCACTGGCTGAGATCGGCGACGAAGCGCGGATCCTGTTCACGGAAGCCGACCAGGGTCTTGTCCTTCTTCTCGACCCGGCGCACCGAGAAGCGGCCCTTGCGGCGGTAGCCCCAGCTCTCGCCGACCAGCGGCGCCAGCACGGTGCCCGGCTTTACGTGGCCGATCCGCTCCAGGTTGTCCATCAGCACGCGCTGCTTGGCGACAATCTGCTGGTCTTCATCCAGATGTTGCAGCACGCAGCCAGCGCAGGTGCCGAAGTGCGGACACTTCGGGGTGACCCGCTGCGGCGAGGCCTGCAGCACTTCCACCGTGCGGGCCTCGTCGAAATGGCGGCTGCGGGCGGTCTGTTCAGCCAGGACCACCTCGCCCGGCAGGGCGCCGCTGACGAAAGTGACCTTGCCGCCTTCACCTTCACGGCGGGCAACGCCGCGACCGTCATGGCTGAGGTCGAGGATTTCGGTCTGGAACGGGGTACGGTCGATGCGGGAACGGGATCGGGCCACGTGGCGACAGGCTGCGGGCAAAAATGGGCACGTATTGTCGCAGATCCTGACCGGCAGGGTCCGGACCCGCTTGCGCCCGCCGCCGCCGTGCTTGATGATTGCAACAGCTGACATGGAGGCAGCCCTGATGCAGATGACCCCGCGGGCCAGCCGGCCCCGCTTCCTGCTTGTCGAGGACGACATCATCAGCCGCGGTTTTTTCAAAGCGGCGTTGGAAACGTTACCGGCAGACGTGGACACCGCAGACTCACTGGCCAGTGCCCTGGCCAGCGCCGAGCCCGGCGCCCATGACCTGTGGCTGATCGACGTCAACCTGCCGGATGGCAACGGCGCGCAGCTGCTGCGCCAACTGCGCCGCTCACACCCCGATACTCCGGCGTTGGCGCATACCGCCGACGGCGATACCTCCATTCATGCCAGCCTGCGCGAGGCCGGGTTCAGCGACACCCTGGTCAAGCCCTTGGGCCGCGACCAGTTGCTGAAGGCCGTGCGCCGCGCCCTGGTCAACAGCCCGGCCGGGATCGTCATGGCCCAGGCGCCGGCAGCGGTCGAGCTGCAGGTACAGGACTGGGACGAGACGGCGGCGCTGGCGGCACTCAATGGCCAGCGCAACCACCTGATTGCCCTGCGCGAGCTGTTCCTGGCCGAGTTGCCGGGCGTGCGAGACGCGGTCGAACAGGCGGTGGACCAGCACGACGAGCGCCAGCTACGCAGCCAGTTGCATCGGTTGCAGGCCAGCTGCGGCTTCGTTGGCGCGGCACGCCTGGCCCGTGCGGTGCGCCAGCTGCATCATGCGCCGGAGTCCGGGCAGGCCCAGGCGGGGTTCCGCGACGCGGTGGCGGCCCTGCTGCATTGAGGTTTGCTCGGCAGGGCTGCGCCCTGCACCTGCAGAGGCTTCAAGCCAAGGCAACGGCAACAGCAAAAGCGGGCATTCCGTGGGTTGGCGGGGCGGTGTCGGAGTGCGGGGACGCCGCAAGTACGTCCGTGTAGGCTTGGCAGCCGCATCCATGCGGCTGACACCCCGCACTCCGACACCACCCCACCTCTGACAGTTTTCCGCGATCGGGTAGATCCACGCCATGCGTGGATGAATTCCTGTCAGATATCGAAATCAATCTGGGGTCGGATCCGTTTTCCTGCGGAAAACGGATCCGACCCCATGCCGTTCCGACAGCTCGCAAGAATCTGTCGAAGGCGGGGTGGGTCCGGTTGCGGGAGTGTCCGCGGCATGGATGCCGCGGCCAAGCCCCCATGGGTGAGGGCCCTTTGCTTGCGAAGCACTGCTTCGCAAGCGCCCGAACGCACAGCCGCCAGCGGCTGGGCCGGCCTGGGGGTTTACGGCGTCTCCCGCAACCGGACCCACCCCGCCATCCCACGGAATGCATGCTGTTGCTGTTGCTGTTGCTGTTGCTGTTGCTGTTGCTGTCGCTTTGGCCTCGGCAGGTGCAGGGCGCAGCCCTGCCGAACACCCCCTACCGTCGGGGGGCCAGCTGCTCCAGCAGTTCCCAGGACTTCAGGCCGCGCGGACCGAGGTGATGGGCCAGCACCCGTCGCATCGGCAGGCGTAGGCTGGCCAGGTCGGCTGCATCAGGTTCCTCGTCAGCGGCCAACGCCAACAGCGCCGAGCCAGTCGCAGCCGCGCGGCGTTCGCCACCGCGCTCGCTGAGCAGACGTTGCGCGCCCTCCTGTGGATCCAGCTCGTAGCGCGCGGCCGGGTCGATCGGCTGACCGTCGCTGGCGCTGTCCAACTCGAAACCCAGCCCCAATGCGGACAACAGTTCACGCTCGAAGCGGCGTAGGGTCCAGGCCAGGCCGGCGCCCACTCCCAGCCGCGCACGCGCTTCGCCGTAGGCCAGGTACAACTCAGGCAACGGGTCCTGGCGCGGGGCCAGGCGCAGGGTCAGCTCGCTCAGGTAGAAGCCGGCCAGCATCGCCTGGCCGACCAGGCGTGGTGCAGCGTCCAGCGCCTCGGCGCCACGCAACTGGGCCAGTTCGCCACGCTGCAATGCACTGAAGCGTATCCACTGCAGCGGCTGCAGGGCAGCGCGCAGCACCTGGCCCTTGGCGGTGGAGACGCCGCGCGCGAGCAGGCCGATCCGACCATGCTGCGCGCTCAGCACTTCGACCAGCAGGCTGGTCTCGCGGTAGGCCCGTGCATGCAGCACGAAGCCAGTGTCGTCCTCGATCAGCATCGAAGCGACCGCGACCGCTTATTCGTAACCGAAGGCCTTCAGTGCGGCCTCGTCGTCGGACCAGCCTTCACGCACGCGCACCCAGGTTTCCAGGAAGACCTTGGCCCCGAACAGCCGCTCCATCTGCAGGCGGGATTTGGCTCCGATCTCCTTCAGGCGAGTGCCTCCCTTGCCGATCACGATCGCCTTCTGGCCCTCGCGCTCGACCCAGATCACCGCACCGATGCGCAGCAGGTTGCCGTCCTCGGTGAAGCGCTCGATCTCCACCGTGGTGGCGTACGGCAGCTCTTCGCCCAACTGGCGCATCAGCTGTTCACGCACCAGCTCGCCGGCCAGGAAGCGCTGGCTGCGGTCG
The DNA here is from genome assembly GCF_051861585.1 of Stenotrophomonas sp. ATs4. Taxonomy (NCBI): domain Bacteria; kingdom Pseudomonadati; phylum Pseudomonadota; class Gammaproteobacteria; order Lysobacterales; family Lysobacteraceae; genus Stenotrophomonas; species Stenotrophomonas sp. ATs4. The sequence continues at coordinate 4,424 of NZ_JBLYPK010000007.1, forward strand.
GTGATCTCGTCTTCGCCGAACATCGGCGGCGCTTCCGGCAGCAGTGCCAGCACGTCGCGCACCAGCGCCTCCAGACCGTTGCGCTTCTGCGCCGAGATCGGATGCACGGAGGAGAAGTCGCGGCCCGCAGTGACTTCCTGCAGGAACGGCAGCAGCGCGCCTTTGTCCTTCAGCCGGTCGATCTTGTTGACCACCAGCACCACCGGGATACCGGCGTCGCGCAGCACGTTGAAGGCCAGGCTGTCTTCTTCGTCCCAGCGGCCGGCTTCGATCACCAGCAGGCCGGCGTCGACGCCCTCCAGCGAGCCGCGCGCAGCGCGGTTCATCACCCGGTTCATCGCCCGCTTCTGCACCTTGTGCAGGCCGGGGGTGTCGACCAGCACCAGCTGGCCTTCCGGATAGGTGGCAATGCCCAGCAGGCGATGGCGCGTGGTCTGCGGACGGTTGGAAACGATGCTGACCTTGGCACCGACCAGGGCATTGGTCAGGGTCGATTTGCCCACGTTCGGGCGGCCGATGACGGCCACGCTGCCGCAATGATGGGAAGTTTGTTCGCTCACTTGGAATCCAGTTGTTCTAGGACGGCCGCAGCCGCCTGTTGTTCGGCAAGCCGCCGCGAGGCGCCTTCGCCTTCGGTGCTGGCGGCCGGGTCAGCTACATTGCAGCGTACCCGGAAATGTTTGGCGTGGTCGTCACCGGATTCTGACACCAGTTCGTACTGCGGCAACGCCTTCTGTCGGGCCTGCAGCCATTCCTGCAGGCGGGTCTTGGGGTCCTTCTCGGGCCGGCCGGAGGCCGGCAGTGCCTCGATCGAAGCGCTGAACCAGGGCAGTACCACCGCCCGGCAGGCCTCGAAGCCGGCATCCAGATAGATCGCGGCCACCACGGCTTCCACCGCGTCGGCCAGGATCGAGTCGCGGCGATGACCGCCGGACTTCATTTCACCCGGGCCCAGGGTCAGTCGCTCGCCCAGTTCCAGGGTGCGCCCGATCACCGCCAGCGCGCCTTCACGCACCAGCTCGGCGCGGGCACGGGTCATCGCCCCTTCGTCAGCCTTGGGCCAGCGCTGGTACAGCGCCTCGGCCGCCATCATGTTGACGATGCTGTCGCCGAGGAATTCCAGGCGCTCGTTGTGCGGCGCGCCGGCACTGCGATGCGTCAGCGCCTGCTTGAGCAGGGCCGCGTCGCTGAAGGCATGACCGATCAGGTCGCCACGTTGGATGAATTTACTGGGCACCGCTTCGTATCAGGTCCTGGGAAGAATCGAATTTGCCAACCACATCGAGGTTGCCGACCAGCGGACGGCGCACTTCGTAGTTGACCTTGAGGGTCCAGCCATTGTCACGACGATCGAACTTGACGTTGGCCGGCTTCACATTGTCCGAGTAGTTGATGTACAGGCGCTTGAAGAACAGGTCCTGGATCCGCGCCGGCTCCATGCTGCCCACGCCTGGCTCGTTGGCCAGGCTCTTCATCGCCGAGCGCACCGCGTAGTACTCCTGGTACATCGGGAACAGCTTCATGCCGATGTAGAGGAAGAAACCGACCACGATCAGGACCGCCAGGAACGAGGTCAGGGTCATGCCGCGCTGCGTGTTCATCGCCTTCATTGCGTTCTCCCCAGATACGCGTTGGATGTGAAAATACTCAGTTGATGCCCGATCAGTTGATGCTCGAACCGATCCGCGACGGCTCGAAGCCATCCTTGCAGAACCAGCCCTGGCAGTTGAGCCAGATCAGGAACGCCTTGCCGCGCAGGTTCTCTTCCGGCAGCAGGCCCCAGAAACGGCCATCGTCGCTGTTGTCGCGGTTGTCACCCATCACCAGGTACTTGCCGGCGGGAACGGTCCACTGGCCCTGGCCACGCGGGTAGTCGGTCTCCAGCACCGTGTGGGTGCGGCCCGGCAGGTGCTCGACCAGCAGGTTGGCGCCTTCGCCCTGGCCCTTGTGGCCGGCGTAGATGCCCTTGTTGTCGTACTTCAGCGGCTCGCCGTTGAGGATCACGCCGTCGCCTTCGAAGACCACGGTGTCACCTGGCACGCCGATCACGCGCTTGATGAAGTTCTCGCCCTTGGCCGGATCCTGGTCGCTGTGCCCCGGGAAGTGGAACACCACCACGTCGCCGCGCGACGGCTCGCCAACCGGCACGAACTTGGTGTTGCTGATCGGCAGGCGCAGGCCATAGGAGAACTTGTTGACCAGGATGAAGTCGCCGATCAGCAGGTTCGGCATCATCGAGCTGGACGGGATCTTGTACGGTTCGGCGATGAAGCTGCGCACGATCAGCACGATCGCCAACACCGGGAAAAACGCACGCGAGTAGTCCACCAGCACCGGCTCGGAATCGAGCAGGCCCGCGCGCTGGGCGCGGCGCTTGGCGAGGTACAGCTTGTCCGCGAGCAGGATCAGGCCCGAAGACAGGGTCAGCACGACCAGGAGGATCTCAAACAGTTTCATTCAGGGTCCTTTGCAACGTCACCAGACGACCGGCCCCTCAGGGCCGGTGCGGGTTTACTTGTTGTCCATCTGCAGCACGGCCAGGAACGCTTCCTGCGGGATCTCCACGCGGCCGACCTGCTTCATGCGCTTCTTGCCTTCCTTCTGCTTTTCCAGAAGCTTCTTCTTGCGCGAAACGTCGCCACCATAGCACTTGGCCAGCACGTTCTTGCGCATGGCCTTGACCGTGGTGCGCGAGATGATCTGCGAGCCGACGGCGGCCTGGATGGCCACGTCGAACTGCTGACGGGGGATCAGGTCCTTCATCTTCTCGCACAGCTCGCGGCCGCGACGATCGGCATGGCTGCGGTGCACGATCAACGACAGTGCGTCGACCTTGTCACCGTTGATCAGCACGTCCACTCGCACGAATGGGCCCGCATCGAAGCGCACGAAGTGATAGTCCAGCGACGCATAGCCGCGGCTGACCGACTTCAGCTTGTCGAAGAAATCCAGCACCACTTCGGCCATCGGCAGCTCGTAGCTGATCTGCACCTGGCTGCCCAGGTAGTTGATGCCGATCTGGCTGCCGCGCTTTTCTTCGCACAGCTTGATGATGTTGCCGATGTACTCCTCGGGGGTGAGCACGTTGGCGCGGATGATCGGCTCGCGGATCTCCTCGACATGGTTCACCGGCGGCAGCTTGGCCGGGTTGTCCATGTTGATGATGGTGCCGTCGGTCTTCAGTACCTCATACACCACCGTCGGCGCGGTGCTGATCAGGTCCAGGTTGTATTCGCGTTCCAGGCGCTCCTGCACGATCTCCATGTGCAGCATGCCAAGGAAGCCGCAGCGGAAACCGAAGCCCATGGCTTCGGAGCTTTCCGGCTCGAAGCGCAGCGCGGCATCGTTCAGGCGCAGCTTGTCCAGCGCCTCGCGCAGGTCCGGGTAGTCTTCGGCATCGACCGGGAACAGGCCGGCGAACACGCGCGGCTGCATCTCCTGGAAGCCCGGCAGCGGCTTCGGCGCAGGGTCGGCGGCCAGAGTCAGGGTGTCACCGACCGGCGCACCATGCACGTCCTTGATGCTGGCTGTGACCCAACCCACTTCACCGGCACGCAGCGCCGGCATCACCTTGCGCTTGGGGGTGAACACGCCGACGTTGTCGACCTGGTGGTTGCGGCCGGTGGACATCACCTGCAGCTTGTCACCGGCCTTGATCTCGCCCTGCATCACGCGCACCAGCGAGACCACGCCCAGGTAGTTGTCGAACCAGGAATCGATGATCAGCGCCTGCAGCTTGTCGGTATCACGCGGCTTCGGCGGCGGAATGCGGTGCACGATGGCTTCCAGCACGTCCTGCACGTTCAGGCCGGTTTTGGCACTGACCGGCACGGCGTCGGCGGCATCGATACCAATCACGGCCTCGATCTCGGCCTTGGCGCGCTCGATGTCGGCGGTGGGCAGGTCGATCTTGTTGATCACCGGCACCACTTCCAGGCCCTGCTCCACAGCCGTGTAGCAGTTGGCCACCGACTGCGCCTCCACGCCCTGGGCGGCGTCGACCACCAGCAGCGCGCCTTCGCAGGCGGCCAGCGAGCGGCTGACTTCATAGGAGAAGTCGACGTGGCCCGGGGTGTCGATGAAGTTCAGGTGGTAGGTCTGCCCATCCTTGGCCAGGTACGGCAGCGACACCGACTGCGCCTTGATGGTGATGCCACGCTCACGCTCGATCGGGTTGGAATCGAGCACCTGCGCTTCCATCTCGCGGGCCTGGAGGCCGCCGCAGAGCTGGATGATGCGGTCGGCCAGCGTGGACTTGCCGTGGTCGACGTGGGCGATGATGGAGAAGTTGCGGATGTTCCGCATCGAATCAGAAGACATAGGTGGCGGCGGCGCGCGGCGTCGTCAGGGTAACGGTGGATTATCGCATGCCCGGGGCCCTGCCGCGAAAACCGCCTCATCGGGCCGGGTCCAGAATGGCCGAAGCCCCGCCAGAGCGGGGCTTCGGGGGGGAACAGCAATGACCGCCAGGGCGGCCCCGGCAGGCCTTACTGGCCCGCCTTGACCGCCACGAAGGCGCTGTTGCCGTTGCCGGTACGTACCAGCAGCATCACCACATCGTCCTTCTTGTAGCTGGACAGCGCGCGGTTCAGGGCATCCACGCTGCCGACCGTGGTACGGCCGACCTGCAGGATCACCATGCCTGGGGACAGGCCTGCATCACGTGCTGCCTGGCCCTTGACCCCGGTGATACGCACACCCTCGTTGCCGTCCAGGCCGAACTGCTTGCGCTGCGGCGCGGTCAGATCGCTGACATCCAGACCGAGCAGCGCATTGGCACCGGCCTGCGGCGCCGCATCAGGCTTGGGGCCTGCGGCCGTGCGGGCATTGCCCTGGCCCTCCTCGCTCAACGCGGTGAGCGTGGCACTGAGGTCACGCGGCTTGCCGTCGCGGATCACACCGAGCGTGACCCGGCTGCCCGGCGCCATCGCACCGATCAGCGGCGGCAGGTCCGACCAGCTGTTGACCGGGCTGCCATTGACCGAGCGCACCACATCGCCGATCTGCACGCCGGCCTTTTCCGCAGCACTGCCCGCCACGATCTGGTTGACAAGCGCGCCACGACTGTCCGGCAGGCCCAGCCCCTGTGCCTTCAGCGAATCGATCGGTTCGACCACCGCGCCGAGCTGGCCTCGGGTGACCTTGCCGCTCTTCTTGATCTGTTCGACCGCACTCATCGCCAGGTCGATCGGAATCGCGAAGCTGATGCCCATGTAGCCGCCGGAAGCAGAGAAGATCTGCGAGTTGATGCCGACCACTTCGCCGCGGGTATTCAGCAGCGGACCGCCGGAATTGCCCTGGTTGATCGCCACATCGGTCTGGATGAACGGCACATAGCGCTGATCGGCGCCACCGGTGCTGCGGCCCAGCGCGCTGACGATGCCAGCGGTAACCGAATGGTCCAGGCCGAACGGCGAGCCGATCGCTACAACCCACTGGCCCGGCTTGAGGGTATTGGAATCGCCCACGCGTACGGTCGGCAGGTTCTTGCCGTCGATCTTCAGCAGGGCCACGTCGTACTGCTGGTCACTGCCCACCACCTTTGCGTTGAATTCGCGGCTGTCACCCAGTTTGACCTTCACCTCGCTGGCATCGGCCACCACGTGGTAGTTGGTCAGTACATAGCCGTCGGGCGAAATGATGAAGCCCGAGCCCATGCCACGGCCCTTGATGCTGGGGCCACCGTCCTGACCGCCCGGCCCCTGCCCCGGCATCGGGAAGTCCGGGCCGAAGAAGCGGCGGAAGAACTCCGGCATGTCATCGTCGCCGCCCATCGGGCCACGAGAGGCCTGGCGATTGTTGCGGACGATGGTGGTGTCAACGTTGACCACGCCGGGCCCGACCTGCTCGACCAGGTGGGTGAAATCTGGCAGGCCGCTGACCAGCGGCTGCGCCGGCGCACGCGGGGCTGCCGCAGCAGCAGCCTGGGACTGGGCGGCAGGCGGCGCAGGCTGGGCGCAGGCCACCAGCGGCAGGGTCAGTGCGAACAGGCCCATGGCCTGCGTGCGGAGTCGGGGAGTCATCGGACGGCAACCTCCGGATCGGATGGAAAGAGGAATACGGGCCCCGCCGACGGCGGGGCGTGAAAGCGCCCGGCTCAGTCGCGCGGGCGCGGCGGCACCGGCAGGTCGTCCTGCAGGCGCGGCTCGAACGGGTAGAACGCAGCGCCACCAGCGTGGGCCGGGAAGCTGGCATTGAGCGCGCCACCGGCGGCAGGCGCCATGCTGGAGCGCGGCCACGGTCGTGCCTGCAGGCTGCCGACTTCACCGAATGGCAGGTTGCGGCTGGCATTGGCCGGCACGGTCGGGGTCAACGGCGCCTGCGCGGCAGCCACGGCACGCTGTGGAGCATCGTCGCGCTGGGCGGCACGCGCAGCCTGTTGGCTGCGGGTAGCACTGGCACGGCGGGTGTCCTGGCGGCGGCCGGCAGCAGCCATCGCCACGGCCGGCGCAGCAACCACGGCCATCGCAGCGGCATCCACCGACGCTTCGGTGACCGGAGCCGGGCCGGCCGGTGCCGGCGCCAGTTCAGCCTGGCTGGCGATCACCTGCGGCGCCAGCGACTCGCCCGGAGTGGCCTCCTGCAGCTTCTCACCCCCCATGAACAGGGCCACGGCAGCCACCGAGGCGGCCAGTGCGGCACCACCGCCCCACGCTCGCCATCCGGTACGACGCACCTGGCGGCGCGGCGCGGCCTGTGGCGCGGGTTCGGCGGCGATGGCGGCGGCCACGGCGGCACTGAAGCCAGCGGGCGCCAGCAGCGAGGCCTGGCCACGCATCACGTCGCCGAGCAGTTGCCAGCGTTCCTGGCAGCCTGCCAGCTCCGGATCATGTTCCATGCGGCGCAGCAGGAAGCGCGCCTCATCGGCGCCCAGCTCGCTATCGACCAGGGCCGACAGCTGTTCGCGATGGCGCTGGTCCAGGCGTTGCCCGGCGGGCGATTGATGGTTCTGCGATTCGTTCAACGGGTGACTGGTCATACGCGGCTCTTCTCACGGGTGGCGCTGCCGATGTCCAACAGCGGCCGGAGTTCGGTGTCGATCGCCTCGCGCGCCCGGAAGATCCGTGAACGCACGGTGCCGATCGGGCACCCCATTTTCTGCGCGATTTCGTCGTAGCTCAGGCCTTCCACCTCGCGCAGGGTGATCGCCAACCGGAGTTCTTCCGGCAGCGCGTTGACGGCCTTCATCACCGTCTGTTCCAGCTCCTGGCGCATCAACTCGCGTTCGGGCGTGTCGGTGTCGCGCAGACGCGTACCGCTGTCGAACTGTTCGGCATCGCCGATGTCGATGTCATCGGTCGGCGGGCGGCGATTGTGTGAAGCCAGGTAGTTTTTGGCGGTATTCACGGCGATTCGATGCAACCAGGTTGAGAACTGGGCATCGCCACGGAAACTTCCGATCGCGCGGTAGGCACGGATGAAAGTGTCCTGGGCGACGTCCTGACATTCGCTCCAGTCGGCGATGTAGCGACCGACCAGGGCCACGACCCGATGCTGGTACTTGCGTACCAGGACATCGAAGGCGGCACTCTCGCCGTGCTGCACGCGCCGGACCAGTTCCAGATCCAGCTCCTGAGGTGTATCAACATCGGCCATGAGGGGCCGCACTCCTGTCAGCCCAACCGACGTCGGGCAATGAGACTGCCAATCCCGGGAAAAGTTCAGTCGCCGATCACCTGGCGCCGCACCAGCTTTTAACCACCGTTCCGTTAGCGTCCCTGTCCAAGGCTCTGGATCCGGGGGCATCACCCCCTGCTATTGGGATTTGACGCGGGGGAAACAACCTCTGGATCATAGCCGCTTCTCCATACACAACCGGATGGAACGTCCATGCTCTCAGGCTTCGATGGTCTCCGCTTCAGCCACTGGCACCCCGAGATCCGCGACGACGGCGTGGTGGTCCTCTCCCTGGATCGTCAGGACAGCAGTGTCAACGCGATGTCGCAGGACGTGCTGCTGGAGCTGGGCGACCTGCTGGAACGCATCGCGATGGACCCGCCCAAGGGCGTGGTGATCCAGTCGCTGAAGAAGGCCGGCTTCATCGCCGGTGCCGATCTGAAGGAGTTCCAGGAGTTCGACCGCCGCGGCACCGTGAACGATGCCATCCGCCGCGGCCAGTCCACCTACCAGAAGCTGGCCGAGCTGCCCTGCCCGACCGTGGCGGCGATCCATGGCCACTGCCTGGGCGGCGGCACCGAGCTGGCACTGGCCTGCCGCTACCGCGTGGCCTCCAATGACAGCAGCACCCGCATCGGCCTGCCGGAGACCCAGCTTGGCATCTTCCCGGGCTGGGGCGGCAGCGCGCGACTGCCGCAGCTGGTGGGCGCACCGGCGGCGATGGACATGATGCTGACCGGTCGCACCCTGTCGGCCTCGGCCGCACGCGGCATCGGCCTGGTCGACAAGGTGGTGGCACCGGCAGTGGTGCTCGACACCGCAGTAGCGCTGGCCCTGTCCGGCACCACCCGCCCGTTCAAGCAGCGCGCGACGGCATGGGCCACCAACACGTGGCTGGCACGCACGCTGCTGGCGCCGCAGATGGTCAAGCAGGTCGCACGCAAGGCCAAGAAAGATCAGTACCCGGCACCGTACGCACTGATCAGCACGTGGCAGCGAACCGGCGGCAAGCCGGTCCAGGCGCGCCTGGATGCCGAGCGTCGCGCCGTGGTGAAACTGGCCAGTACGCCCACTGCGCGCAACCTGATCCGCATTTTCTTCCTCACCGAGCGCCTCAAGGGTCTCGGTGGTGGTGACTCCGGCATCCGCCACGTGCACGTGGTCGGCGCCGGCGTGATGGGCGGCGATATTGCGGCCTGGGCCGCCTACAAGGGCTTCGACGTGACCCTGCAGGACCGCGAGCAGCGCTTCATCGACCCGGCCATGGAGCGCGCGCAGGCGCTGTTCGCCAAGAAGGTGCGCGACGAGAGCAAGCGGCCTGCTGTGGCCGCGCGCCTGCGTGCCGACCTGGAAGGCAATGGCGTGGCCGAGGCCGACCTGGTGATCGAAGCGATCATCGAGAACCCGGAAGCCAAGCGTGCGCTGTACCAGACGCTGGAACCGAAGATGAAGCTGGACGCACTGCTGACCACCAATACTTCGTCAATTCCACTGGTGGAACTGCGCGACCACATCCAGCGCCCAGCACAGTTCGCTGGCCTGCATTACTTCAACCCGGTCGCGCAGATGCCGTTGGTGGAAATCATCCACCACGACGGCATGGCGCCGGAGACAGAACGCCGCCTGGCCGCGTTCTGCAAGGCGCTGGGCAAGTTCCCGGTGCCGGTGGCCGGCAGCCCGGGCTTCCTGGTCAACCGCGTGCTGTTCCCGTACATGCTGGAAGCCGCCACCGCGTATGCCGAGGGCATTCCGGGCCCGGTGATCGACAAGGCCGCGGTGAAGTTCGGCATGCCGATGGGCCCGATCGAACTGATCGATACCGTCGGCCTGGACGTGGCCGCAGGCGTCGGCCGCGAACTGGCGCCGTTCCTGGGCCTGCAGATTCCGGCCGCATTGCAGACGGTAGAGCCGGACAAGCGCGGCAAGAAGGATGGCCAGGGCATCTATACGTGGGAAAACGGCAAGCCGAAGAAGCCGGACGTGGCCAGCGATTACCAGGCCCCGGCCGATCTGGAGGACCGCCTGATCCTGCCGCTGTTGAACGAGGCGGTGGCCTGCCTGCACGAAGGCGTGGTGGCTGATGCGGACCTGCTGGATGCCGGCGTGATCTTCGGTACCGGTTTCGCCCCATTCCGCGGTGGTCCGATCCAGCACATCCGTGCGGTGGGTGCCGATGCGATCGTCGAGCGGTTGAAGGCGCTGCAGCAGCGCCACGGCGACCGTTTCGCCCCGCGCCCGGGCTGGGACAACCCCGCCCTGCGCGAACCGGTGATTTGATCGGCCGGGCCTGCGGCCCGGCACCCGCTCAATCAACGGCGACAGCCAGAGCAAGAGCAGAAGCCAGAGCCAAAGCGGCTCTGGCTTTTCTGTTTGTTGGGCAGGGCGGTGTCGGGTTGCGGGGACGCCGTAAACCCGTCCCTGGGGGCTTGGCTGCGGCATCCATGCCGCGGACACCCCGCAACCCGACGCCGCCCCACCCCTGACAGTTTCCCGGTGACGGTGGGTGAACTCCGCTTCCGGTAGGTGTCGACCTTGGTCGACACGTTTGGTCCACGCTTGCGTGGATGCGAGCGCAGCGACCGGCGTTTGATTTTGATTTTCTTTCTTCTTTTCCGTGGCTGGCACGCCCGGAAACTGTCAGGGGCCGGGCGGGTGGGTTGCGCAGGGGCGTGAGCCGCATGGATGCGGCGACCGAGCTTACATGGACGTACTTGCAGCGTCCCCTGCGCAACCCACCCGCCCGGCCAAGTGCGGCTTTTGCTTTACGCGGCCAAGCAACCAGCCACGAGGGGCTGCGCCGTTGGCTGGAACAACCTGTTACCCATACGGGGCATGTGCCCGTCACAGCTGCATGCGATGCTGACCACCTGATCCCTGCCAGCGAGAACGCCCGCATGACCACCATCATCGCCCCGCGCGTGCACGACATCGGCGGCCTCGAAGTCCGTCGCGCCGTCCCTACCCTGCAGGCGCGCAGCATCGGCTCGTTCGTATTCGTCGACCAGATGGGCCCGGCACTCATGCACCCCGGCACCGCCATCGACGTGCGTCCGCATCCGCATATCGGCCTGGCTACCGTCACCTATCTGTGGTCGGGTGCCATCGGCCACCGCGATACGCTGGGCTCGGACCAGGTGATCCGCCCCGGTGACGTGAACTGGATGACCGCCGGCCGGGGCATCGCTCATTCCGAGCGCACGCCGACCCCGGACCGCGACCATGACAACCCGATCCACGGCATGCAGACCTGGGTCGCGCTGCCGAAATCGCATGAGGAAATCGAACCGGCGTTCTACCACCACGCCGCCGCCACCCTGCCCGAGCAGCGTCGCAATGGCGCATGGCTGCGCGTCATCGCCGGCCGTGCGTATGGCGAGGAGTCGCCGGTAAAGGTGTTTGCCGACACCCTCAACGTGGCGATCGACCTCGACCCGGATGCGGAGATCGACATCGACGACGGCCACCGCGAGCGTGCGTTGTACATCCTCGAGGGCGAGGCGCAGCTGGACGGCGTGGACATCCCCGCCCAGCACCTGGTGATCCCCGAAGCCGGTGCGCGTGGCCGCCTGCGCGCGAAGACGCCGGTGAAGGCGATGCTGTTCGGTGGTGAGCCGCTGGATGGCCCGCGCCACCTGTGGTGGAACTTCGTCTCCAGCTCGAAGGAGCGCATCGAGCAGGCCAAGCATGACTGGGAAGCCGGTCGTTTCGGCACCATCCCCGGCGACGACAAGGAATTCATCCCGCTGCCGCAGTACTGAACATCGCGTGTTGCACACATCCAAAGGTGTATCCCTGCACCCGGCGTTGACACTACAGTCACCCGCTGATCACTGAAATGTGACATAAATCACACTTTAGACCGTCAAAGGAGTGCAACACATGAGCATGGGTAAACGCTTGTCCGCCGAATTCCTCGGCACGTTCTGGCTGGTTCTGGGGGGTTGCGGCAGTGCGGTGCTGGCCGCCAAGTTCGGTGGCGACGGCAATCCGCTGGGTATCGGTTTCCTCGGCGTAGCGCTCGCCTTCGGCCTGACCGTGGTGACCGGCGCCTATGCGTTCGGTCACATCTCGGGGGCGCACTTCAATCCGGCGGTGAGCGTCGGCCTGTGGGCCGGCGGTCGGTTCCCGACCAAGGACCTGATCCCGTACATCATCGCCCAGGTGGCTGGCGGCCTGCTGGCCGGCTTCATCCTGCTGCAGATCGCCTCCGGTGCCAGCGGCTTCGCCATTGATGGCAGCCAGGCAGGCGCATTCGCCAGCAACGGCTATGGCGCACTGTCTCCGGGCGGTTACAGCGTGGCCGCAGCCTTCCTGTGCGAGGTCGTGCTGACGGCGGTGTTCCTGATCGTGATCATGGGCGCCACCCACGGCAAGGCACCGGCCGGCTTCGCGCCGCTGGCGATCGGCCTGTCGCTGACATTGATCCACCTGATCAGCATCCCGGTCACCAACACCTCGGTGAACCCGGCCCGCTCCACTGCGGTGGCCTTCTTTGCCGGCAGCGGCGCGGTCAGCCAGCTGTGGCTGTTCTGGGTCGCCCCGCTGCTGGGCGGTGCGATCGGCGGCATCATCTACAAGTGGATCGGCAACGACCGCTGAGGCCTGTGCGGACCATTGCGGCCGACCTTCGGTCGCAATGGTTACGCTTGTAACCGCGATTTGTGCGATCGCTCACGTTCCGTTAAGGTTGATTTGACCGTCCGTGCACATGCCGGACGGGGCGGCATCCGGGGATGGGATGCCACGGCCGCCGCCCCTGTGGCGGAGCCAAACGACACATCACCTTGGGGGATGCATGAAGTTCGCGCCTGTAGTGTTGTCGAGCCTGCTGTTTGCTGTGGTCCACGCCGCCGCTGCACAGACTCCCACCGAATGCCCTTCGCTGCCGGCCAGCAGTGGCCTGCAATGGCAGCAACAAGTGCAGACCGATTTCCTGATCTGCCGCGCCAGCACCGGCGATGGTCGTGAAGTGCTGAGTCTGATGCTCAGCGCGCGTGACCCGTCCATTCCGCTGAACCGTTCGCTGCGCCAGGAAAAGGGCAGCTTCGGCGGTGAATCACTCTACTGGTACCAGCCTGATCTCGGTGGCCAGCAGCCGCCGGGCTATGCCGAGCGACGGATCAGTGTGGTCAAGCTCGACAAAGGGCGTTACGCACAGATTTCGCTGTATCCGGATGGCCCGCAGGAACTGGGTTCGCTGCAGCAGCTGGCGCAGGGCATGAGCCTGACCCCGTCGGCCGTGGCCGCCGGGCGCTGACCGTGACGGGGATGACTGCCTTGCAGCATCCCCGCAATGCGACCCGATCCGACGGTAGTGCCGGCCGCTGGCCGGCAAACGCCTCGATCCCGATCAAAAGAGGTTGCCGGCCAGCGGCCGGCACTACCTCAGAACTTGCCTTCCTGGAAATCGACGAAGGCCTGCATCAGTTCCTGCCGTGTGTTCATCACGAACGGGCCGTGCCGCATCACCGGCTCATGCAGCGGACGACCCGCAACCAGGATCAGACGTGCACCTTCGCTGCCGGCCGAGATATGCAGCTGTTCGCCACCGCCCAGCACCGCCAGTTCCTGGCGCGCAACGTCGCGTGCCGCATCCTGCTCACCCACCGTCATCGCCCCTTCGAACACGTAGGCGAACGCGTTGTGGCCTTCCGGCAGCGTGTAAGTCCAGGCGCGATCCGGCGCCAACGAGATGTCGAGATAGAGCGGATCGGTGGCCGGTTGCACGATCGGGCCATCGGTGCCATCGACACGGCCGGCGATCACCTTTACCTCCACGCCAGCTTCCGGCTGCACCACGGGAATGCGCTCGGGCGCGAATTCCTGGTACTTCGGGTCGGTCATCTTGTCCTTCGCCGGCAGGTTCACCCACAGCTGGAAACCGCGCATCTGCCCGCTTTCCTGCTCGGGCATCTCCGAATGCACCAGGCCGCGGCCGGCGGTCATCCACTGCACACTGCCCGGGGTCAGCAGGCCTTCGTTGCCGTGGTTGTCGCGGTGCCGCATGCGCCCGTCGAGCATGTAGGTAACGGTCTCGAAGCCGCGGTGCGGGTGTTCCGGGAAGCCAGCAATGTAGTCCTCGGCACGGTCGGTGCCGAACTCATCGAGCAGCAGGAACGGATCCAGGTCAGGCAGCGTCGGGCCGCCGATGACGCGGGTCAGGCGCACGCCGGCACCGTCGGAGGTGGGCATGCCACGGATGGTCCGCAGCACGCGGACCGGTTCGGGAAAGCTCATGGCGACTCCTGTTGGATGGATGCCAGTGAAGATGGACGCCACACCGCCGCACGCCAATGGATGGCTCCGCAACCGATTGTTCCATCCTTGATGTTCGCTGCATGTCAGCGACCCTGCCGTACGACCAAAGTACTAACGCTGATTCGTCCTGTGCCAATTGACCCTGTCGAGGGCACGCGGGACTCTTTGTCTGTCTTTCCGGGAGAGAGCACCTCATGAAAGGGTTTTCCAAAATAGGCTGGGCGGCCCTCGCCCTGCTCGGCGCATTCTGTCTGGGCACCGTGGCCCTGCGCCGCGGTGAACACATCAATGCATTGTGGATCGTGGTCGCGGCGGTATCGCTGTATCTGGTGGCTTACCGCTTCTACAGCCTGTTCATCGCCAACAAGGTGATGCAGCTGGATCCGACCCGGGCCACTCCGGCGGTGATCAACAACGATGGTCTGGACTACGTGCCGACCAACAAGCACGTGCTGTTCGGCCACCACTTCGCCGCCATCGCCGGCGCCGGCCCGCTGGTCGGCCCGGTACTTGCCGCACAGATGGGCTACCTGCCCGGCCTGCTGTGGCTGGTGGTCGGCGTGGTGCTGGCCGGCGCGGTGCAGGACTTCGTGGTCCTGTTCCTGTCCAGCCGCCGCAACGGCCGTTCACTGGGTGATCTGGTGCGCGAGGAAATGGGCCAGGTCCCCGGCACCATCGCGCTGTTCGGTGCCTTCCTGATCATGATCATCATCCTGGCGGTGCTGGCGATGGTGGTGGTCAAGGCACTGGCAGAGAGTCCGTGGGGCATGTTCACGGTCATCGCAACGATGCCCATCGCGCTCCTGATGGGCGTGTACATGCGTTACATCCGCCCCGGCAAGATCGGCGAGATCTCGGTGGTCGGCCTGATCCTGCTGCTGGCCGCGATCTGGTACGGCGGCAAGGTTGCCGCTGACCCGGTGTGGGGCCCTGCCTTCACCTTCACCGGCACCCAGATCACCTGGATGCTGATCGGCTACGGCTTCGTCGCCTCGGTGCTGCCGGTGTGGCTGCTGCTGGCGCCGCGTGACTACCTGTCCACCTTCCTCAAGATCGGCACCATCATCGCGCTGGCCATCGGCATCCTGGTGGTCATGCCGGAACTGAAGATGCCGGCACTGACCCAGTTCGCCGCCAGCGGCGACGGCCCGGTGTGGAAGGGCGGCATGTTCCCGTTCCTGTTCATCACCATCGCCTGCGGTGCGGTATCCGGCTTCCACGCGCTGATTTCCTCCGGCACCACCCCGAAGCTGCTGGCCAATGAAGCGCACATGCGCTACATCGGCTACGGCGGCATGCTGATGGAATCGTTCGTGGCGGTGATGGCACTGGTAGCCGCATCGATCATCGATCCGGGCATCTACTTCGCAATGAACAGCCCGGCCGCCGTGATCGGTGCCGATGCAGCCTCGGCGGCGCACTACATCACCAACACCTGGGGCTTCACCATCACGCCCGAGCAGCTGACCGCAACCGCGGCGGCCATCGGTGAACCCACCATCCTGCATCGCGCCGGTGGTGCGCCAACACTGGCAGTCGGCATCGCGCAGATCCTGCACGAAGCCATTCCCAGCAGCAGCGACGCGATGATGGCGTTCTGGTACCACTTTGCGATCCTGTTCGAAGCACTGTTCATCCTGACCGCGGTTGACGCCGGTACCCGTGCCGGTCGCTTCATGCTGCAGGACCTGCTGGGCAACTTCGTGCCGGCGCTGAAGAAGACAGAGTCGTGGACCGCCAACATCATCGGTACCGCCGGCTGCGTCGCGCTATGGGGCTACCTGCTCTACACCGGCGTGGTCGATCCGTTCGGCGGCATCCAGACGTTGTGGCCGCTGTTCGGCATCTCCAACCAGATGCTGGCCGGCATCGCGCTGATGCTGGGCACGGTGGTGCTGTTCAAGATGAAGCGTGACCGCTATGCCTGGGTCACCGCGGTACCGGCGCTGTGGCTGCTGATCTGCACCACCTATGCCGGCTTCATCAAGATCTTCGACAGCAACCCGGCGCAGGGTTTCCTGGCGCAGGCACACAAGTTCCAGGCCGCCATTGCCAGTGACACCATCACCGCCCCGGCCAAGTCGGTGGCACAGATGAAGCAGATCGTGGTCAACGCCTACGTCAACACCAGCCTGACCGCGTTGTTCCTGCTGGTGGTCGGTGCGGTGCTGGTGTATTCGATCAAGACCATCCTGGCGGCGCGCCGCAATCCGCAGCGTAGCGACCGCGAGACCCCGTACGTGGCGCTGAAGCCGCATGAAATGGTGGATCTGTGATGAGCACCCAACTGGTTCCTGCCGGTCAGTACCAGGCGCACCGCCGCATCTGGCGGCGTCTGGTGCAGACCGCCCGCCTGTGCTGCGGCATTCCTGATTACGACAACTACGTCCGGCACATGCTGGAAAAGCATCCGGACCAGCAGCCGATGGACTACAAGACGTTCTTCCGCGAACGTCAGGAAGCGCGTTACGGCGGACGCAACGGTGGTCGCTGCTGCTGAAGTTCGAGGTGGTGCCGGGCTTGCAGCCCGGCGCCCCATCGCGGGCAGCACACTGGTGATGTCCGGTAGAGCCACGCCATGCGTGGAAGAGATCTGTCAGATACCGAATCGAAAAAGGGGGCAGATTCTTACTTGAATCTGCCCCCTTTGTTGTTCATGCGTGCCGATGCATTTCATCCACGCATGGCGTGGATCTACCGTGTCGCCCCAGGTCGACACCTGCCAACGGCAGCGCGAAGACGCCCGGCCCGCAACCCTCAGGCACCGGCCATCCACTTCAGGATCAGGCCGGTGACATAGGCCAGTCCGGTGCCGGTGGCATAACCCACCGTCCCCAGCAGCACGCCCACGGGCGCCAGCGTCGGATGGAACGCCGCTGCCACCACCGGGGCAGATGCCGCCGCACCGATGTTGCCCTGCGAACCAATCGCAAAGAAGAACAACGGCGCGCGCAGCAGCTTGGCCACCACCCACAGCACCAGCACGTGGGTTGCCATCCAGATCGCGCCAAGCAGGAACAGCCACGGCCGATCCAGCAGCGACAGCAGATTCATCTGCATGCCGATGCAGGCGATCAGGAAGTACAGGAACACCGTGCCCAGCCGCGAGGCGCCCGCTGCTTCCAGCCGGCGTGCACGGGTGAAGCTGAGCGTCAGGCCCATCGCGGTGGACAGCAGGATCACCCACACGAACTGGCTGTCCAGGCTGAACTGGCTGGCCCAGCTGACATTGGCCTTGAACCAGCCCGACAACGGCGCAGCGATCGCATGGGCCAGGCCGACACCACCCA
Source organism: Stenotrophomonas sp. ATs4 (assembly GCF_051861585.1). Taxonomy (NCBI): domain Bacteria; kingdom Pseudomonadati; phylum Pseudomonadota; class Gammaproteobacteria; order Lysobacterales; family Lysobacteraceae; genus Stenotrophomonas; species Stenotrophomonas sp. ATs4. Next base: position 21,589 of record NZ_JBLYPK010000007.1, read on the forward strand.
GCGCCACGCCGACGATCACCATCAGGTCGGTCATGCTGGGAATGCGTGCGTTCTGTGCCTCGTAGGCACTGATGCGTGCCTTCATCTCGTCGATGGCACGAGTGTCGGCACCGTTGCGGGTATCGATCTGCTGCGCGCGATTGGCCATGAACAGCAGGATGGCCATCCACAGGCTGGCGCAGGCCACATCGACCACGGCGAACTGGCCGAAGGTGGTGGCATCGGTACCGAACACTTCGCGCATGGCGACCATGTTGGCGCCGCCACCGATCCAGCTGCCGGCCAGTGCAGCCATGCCGGCCCAGGTATCACCGGCCACCGTCTCCGGATGGATCAACTTCATCAGCTGGAACGAGACGATGGCACCGAGCATGATGCCGGCGGTACCGGCGCAGAACACGATCAGCAGCTTCGGGCCGAGCTTGGCGATGCCCTTCAGGTCGATCGACAGGGTCAGCAGGACCAGCGCGGCCGGCAGCAGCACGTCGCGCGCGACCGGGTTGTACAGCGACGTGTTGTGGCCATCGATGACACCGGCGGTGTTGTAGATGGCGGGGATGAAGTAGCACAGCAGCAGTGCCGGCACCCAGGCGAAGATCTTCTTCAGCAAGGGCGTCGGTCCACTGGCAGCCCAGAAGATCAGGGCCAGGGTGGCGGCAATCAGGCCCAGGCCAACGATATCGTTGCTGATCAGGGCAGTAGCGGGTTCGGTCGGCATGGGATCCTCTGTCGATCGAAAGAGCGGAGAAAAAAAAGCGCCGCATAAAGCGGCGCAGGTCGAGATTAACATTGTCTTCACGCCGGGTCATGCTGCAGTGCTGACCACACCCTCATTCCCTCAGGGAGCGCTCTCATGCAGCTTGGCGCCTTTTCGGTCAGCCTCTCGGTGAAGGATCTTGCGGTTTCCCGTGCGTTCTACGAGGCGCTCGGGTTTTCGGTCACCGGCGGTGACCCGGCGCAGAACTGGCTGGTGATGCGCAGCAACGGCACCGTGATCGGCCTGTTCCAGGGCATGTTCGAGGGCAATCTGTTGACCTTCAACCCCGGTTGGGACCAGCACAAGCAGGAACTGCCCCGGTTCCAGGACGTGCGTGAGCTGCAGTCCGAGCTGGATGCCAGGGGCATCGAGCTGGCGGTCCGTACCGATCCTGATGGCCAGGGTACCGGCTACCTGCAGCTGGCCGATCCCGATGGCAACGTGATCCTGATCGACCAGCACGTTGAGCGGCCGAACGGGCGGTAATGCGGACGGCCATTGCGTGGGTAGGCGTCGACCTTGGTCGACGGACAGCATGCCAACCAAGGTTGGCATCTACCAGGACGGCCGGTTCAGGCCGGACGCGAGGCACCGAAGTCCAGGGTGACACGCGTTCCGCGCGGCTCGCAGGGCTGCAGCTGCAGGGTCCAGCCCAGGTGCTCGCACAGCCGCGCGATCAGGTCCAGCCCGATGCCGCCGCGATCGGTTCGCTCCCCCCGCGCCATCCGCGCATGGATCGCTGCGATCTCCTCGGGGCTCATGCCATGTCCCGGGTCCTGCAGGGTCAGCACCGCAGAAGAGCTCAGCCGCAGCTCGATATGGCCACGCCCACTGTTCTCGATGGCATTGCGCAGCAGATTGCCGATCGCCGCCTGCACCACCGCCAGCGGCGCAACAATGTCCACCGGTGCCGCTTGGATACCGATGCTCAGGTCCTTGTCGCCCAGCAGGTGTCGATGATCGTCAACGATCTCCGGCAGCAGCTGGTCCAGCGCGATGCGTTCGGCACGCGAGGCCAGGCGAACCGGATCCCGGGCCAGTACCAGCAGCAGCTCGATCAGCTGCTCCACACCCTGTGCCGTACGCAACACGCGCTGCATCTGCTGGCGCGCACGTTCGGGCAGGCCAGGCTGCTCCAGCGCCAGTTCGGCGGCACCGGTCATCACCGCGATCGGCGTGCGCAGTTCATGGCTGGCCGTGCTGATGAACACCCGCTCGCGTTCGACGAACTGCTCGTTGCGGTCCAGATAATCGTTCAGTGCACCGGCAATCGTGTGCAGCTCGGAGCTGCCGCGTGGGTCGACGTCGATGCGTTGACCCTGCGCCCCGGGACGCAAGGCGGCAATGTGCTGTGCCAGCAGGCTCAGCGGGCGCACCATCCGCTCCATGCCGAACGAGGCCATCAGCACAGTTACGAAGATCATGATCACGCCCGCCAGCATCACCCAGCGCGTGGCGAATTGCTCCAGATCGTGGAAGTCGGAGATGTCCAGCGCCAGCGCCACCCGCCCCATCGATTGAGTCTCGCGCACCATCACCGCCATCTCGCGGCCCTTCACCATTACTCCGTCATGCAGCCCGGGATGCAGGATACGCAGGCTGTCGGGCAGGTTGACCGCATCGAAGCGATAGAGGCTGAGCGTGTCCGAATCCTGCCAGCGGTAATGCGGCTCGTGTTCGACATGCTCGACGATGCTGTCCAGTTCGGAATTGAGCAGCGCGCGCCAGGCAGCGTGCTCGGCATGCTCATGCACGTAATTGCCGACGCTGAACACTGCCAGTGACAGCAGGGCCAGATACCCCAGCAACCACCACAGCACGCGCCGGTACAGCGGCCCGGGCTTACGCGCCTTCATCAGGATCCTTGCCGGCGTCGCTGCCGGTGGTCACAGCCAACCGATAGCCGACCCGCGGCAGGGTATGGATCAGCTTTTCGCCGAATGGCCCATCGACGCTGCGGCGCAGTTCGTAGACATGCGAGCGCAACAGATCACCATCCGGCGGCTCGTCGCCCCACAGGGCGAACTCCAACTGCTGTCGGGTAACCGCACCCGGGCTGGCCCGCATCAGCACTTCCAGCAGCTTGCGGCAGGCCGGGTACAGGTGCAGCACCTGGCCGTCACGCTGGGCCTCCAGCGTCGCCAGATCCAGCACCAGGTCGCCAACCTGCAGCCGTTTGCGCGGATTGCGCCCCTGCGCACGCAGCAGCAGGGCCTCCAGCCTCACCTCCAGCTCCGGCAGGGCAAATGGCTTGGTCAGGTAGTCATCGGCACCGGCGCGGAAGCCGGCGATCTTGTCGGGCAGCTCATCGCGCGCGGTCAGCATGATCACAGGCACCTCCGAGGCATGCTCCGCGCGCAGCCGGCGCAGCACCTCCGGCCCCTCCATGCGCGGCAGCATCCAGTCCAGGATCACTGCATCGTAGGGGTGGCTGCCGGCCAGATGCAGGCCGGTGATGCCGTCCGGGGCCACGTCGAGCACGTGCCCGCGCGACTCGAAATAGTCGAACAGGTTGGCCACCAGTTGGCGGTTGTCCTCGATCACCAACAGACGCATGCACGAAACATCCACGGAAGTTCGTAGCATGGTAACGCTGCCCATGTCGGAATGCGGTCGCCCTGCCCCGTTCTGACGCTTTTTCCACCTTTGCCACCCCAGAGTGGCTGTTTTGCTCCCGGAGCCTGCCGTGCCCGTAGCCCTTCCCCGCCAATGGCGCCTGCCCCTGTTGTGGCTGCTGATCATCGCTGCACTGGCAGCGGGCATCGGCCTCAGGCAGCCACAGCCACCGGACGAGCCACGTTTCGTGCTGGCGGCCAGGACCATGGTCGAAAGCGGGCAATGGCTGTTGCCGCACCGGGGCGGCGAGCTCTATGCGGAGAAGCCGCCGGTGTTCATGTGGCTGCAGGCGGTCGCCTACGAGGTGGTCGGCAGCTGGCAGTGGTCGTTCCTGTTGCCATCACTGCTGGGCGCCCTGCTCAGCCTGTGGCTGGTGTCAGATCTGGCACGGCGATTGTGGTCACCGCGGCATTCCGTCTATGCCTTGGCCGCGCTGTTCTGCACCCTGCAATTCGGGTTGATGGCCAAGCGCGCGCAGATCGACATGGCGCTGGTGGGCATGACCACCGTGGCCCTGTGGGGGCTGATGCGCCATCTGTGCGAACGCCGCAATCTGCCTGCGCTTTGGCTGGCCGGCTTTGCTGCCGGGCTGGGTACGGTGACCAAGGGTGTGGGCTTCCTGCCGCTGCTGATGGTGCTGCCCTGGTTCGGCTGGTGGCTGTACCAGCGCCGTCGCGGGCACCGTGTGGAGGGTTCACATCCTGCCACCCTGCTGTGGCTGATTCCCGCGTTCCTGCTGGGCGTGGGCGTTTGGCTGGCGCCGCTTGGCTGGGCCCTGCTGCATTCACCCAGTGCCGAGCTGCAGGCCTATGCACATGAACTGTTGTTCAAGCAGACCGGCACCCGCTACGCCAATGCGTGGCACCACCGGCAGCCGGTCTGGTACTACCTGCAGGTGATCCTCACGCTGTGGCTGCCCGGTAGCCTGCTGCTGCCGATACTGTTCAACCCCTGGTGGCGCCGCCTGCGCCGTGGCGACCTCCGGCAGTGGCTGCTGCTGGGCTGGGCCCTGCTGGTACTGGTGTTCTTCAGCGCCAGCCCGGGCAAGCGCGAGGTCTATCTGCTGCCGATGCTGCCGGCAATGGCATTGGCCGTAGCACCACTGCTGCCGGGCCTGCTGCGTCGGTTGTGCGTGCGCCGCTACCTGTTCGGCTACAGCCTGATGCTGATGCTGGCCACCGGCGTGCTCGGCGTGATGTTGATGACCGAACATCCTTGGGCGGTGGCACAGCTGGAACGCCGGGCCATGCCCGACACCCTGCTGCCGGTGCTGGGCGACGGTCTGCTGACCTTTGCCATTGCCTTGGCCACGCTGATCGTGTGGCTGCGGGTGCGTCGTGCCGCAACGCTGGTGCTGCTTACCCACGGCATGCTGTGGATGCTCTACGGCCTGGTGCTGATCCCGGCGCTGGATCCGTATGCCTCGGCCTCCGCACTGATGCGCCGGGTCGGTGCACGGATCGGCCCCGACGCCGAACTGGCCCTGGTCGCCTGGCGCGAACAGAACCTGTTGCAGGCCGACCGGCCAGTGCGCGAGTTCGGTTTCAAGCGGCCCTGGGCCGAGCAATGGCATGACGCCGGCCCGTGGCTGGCCGAGGCGCCGGACAAGCGCTGGCTGCTGGTGCTGGATGATGCGATGAGCCCGTGCGTGGACCTAGGCAAGGTGATCGATATCGGTGTTGCCAACAGGAATCGTTGGCAACTGCTTCCAGGTACGGCGTGGGACCCTCAGTGCCATGCCGAACGAACCGGGTCGACCGCCGAAGAAGACTGAACGTTGGCACGCGCCGGGCAGACATTAACCCGGCACGAACGAGCGTCCGACCCTTCTCCGACATCCAGGTGACGAGCATGACCGCGGATTCCCGAACCGCACTTTCCCAGCATGCCCGTCCGTCCCCTTGATTCGGTAGCGCCGCTTGCGACATCGCCACTGGCGTCACGATTTGCCGTAACCCACTTCTGGCTGCCTGTCGCAATTGGTCTGCCCCTGTTTACGCTGCTGATGGGATTCGGCGGCGATCAATGGGTGGCCGATCACCTGTTCCGCCTTGAGGGTGGCCATTGGGCACTGCAGGACGCGTGGATCACCCGCTCACTTGTGCACAAGGCTGGCAAATGGCTGAGCACGGCAGCAGCGCTTGTGGCGATTCTGCTGTGCTTCCACCACTGGCGTAAGGGTCGCGATCGCACCCTGCGGTGGGCGCTGCTTTATGTCGTAATTGCCATGGCGCTGGGGACCGGCGTGATCTCTCTGCTGAAATCACTGGTGCCGATGGAATGCCCCTGGGACCTGCTGCGCTATGGCGGCAACCAGCCCTTCATCGGGCTTTTGACCGTGCGCCCGACCGGCATGTCGCCCCAGGCCTGCTTCCCGGCGGGCCACGCCAGCGCCGGTTACGCCTGGCTCTGCCTGTACTTCTTCGCGCTGCTGTGGCGTCCTGCCTGGCGCTGGGCCGGGTTGTGGATCGGCCTCGGCGCCGGCCTGGTGTTCGGCATCAGCCAGCAGCTGCGCGGCGCCCACTTCCTCTCCCATGACATGGCCACTGCAATGATCTGCTGGCTGCTTTCGCTGGGCCTGTACCTGATCGTCAAACGCGTCCTGATCCGCCGTCAGCTGGACCGTCCCAACCGCCAGGAGGCAAACGCATGAGTGCATCGGTCCAACGCCCCGCGCGCCTTCCTGCGTTGGCAAGTCTTCGTCGCTGGCGTCCGCAGCTTTCCACCGAAGCATTGATCACGCTGACCAGCCTGTTCTTCGCGGTAGCCGGCAACGGCCTGTTCTGGCACAGCGCGATGGCCAGCCATCCGGGCAGCCTGCGCTACGCGCTTTCGCTGCTGCTGCTGCTGCTGGGCGCACACGGCCTGCTGCTGGGCATCCTGGTCTGGCGCTGGAACGCGAAGGTGGTGATCAGCGTGCTGCTGCTGGTGACCGCGTTCGCCGCGCATTACATGAGCCGCTACCACATCTATCTGGATGCGGACATGCTGCGCAACGTGCTGGCGACCGACCCGAAGGAAAGCCGCGAGCTGATGACCGTGTCGCTGCTGTGGCCGGTGCTGCTGCTGGCGGTGCTGCCGATGATCGTACTGTGGCGCGTGCAGCTGCGTCGCCGCAGCTGGGGCCGCAGCCTGCTCTGGCGCATCGCCTTCCTTGTGGTAGCGGCAGTGACCGCCGTGGGCGGCGCGCTGATCTCGTTCCAGGATGTTTCGGCGCTGATGCGCAACCAGCGTGAAGTGCGCTACCTGGCCACCCCGGCCAATGTGCTGCTGGGCATGCCGCGTGCACTGCGCGGAGACAATCCGGTGCAGCGCGCACCCAAGTTGCCGATCGGTGCCGACGCCAAGGCGACGCCACGCGCCCCGGCCAGCAAGCCGCGCCTGCTGGTGATCGTCATGGGCGAGACCGTGCGCGCGCAGAACTGGGGCCTCAACGGCGGCCGCAACACCACCCCGGAACTGGCCCAGGCCAGCGTGGTCAACTTCCCTGACATGCATTCGTGCGGCACCAGCACCGAGGTTTCGTTGCCGTGCCTGTTCTCGCCGTGGGGCCGCCATGACTACGACGAAAAGAAGATCCGCGCGCACCAGTCGCTGCTGCACGTATTGAACCGCGCCGGCATCGCGCCGTTGTGGCGTGACAACCAGTCCGGCTGCAAGGGCGTGTGCGAGGGGCTGGACTTCCAGTCGCTGTCCGATGCCACCACGCCGGGCCTGTGCGCCGATGGCCGCTGCATGGATGAAATCCTGCTGCAGGACCTGGCCACCCAGGTACGTGCGAAACCTGGCGACCGCGTGGTGGTGCTGCACCAGCTGGGCAACCACGGCCCGGCTTACTTCGAGCGCTACCCACCTGCATTCCGTCGTTTCACCCCGACCTGCGACACCCGTGACATCGGCCGCTGCTCGCGCGAAGAGATCACCAACAGTTACGACAATGCCGTGCTGTACACCGATCACTTCCTGACCAAGACCATCGGCACGCTGCAGGGCATGCAGGACTACGACACGGCGATGATCTACCTGTCCGACCACGGTGAGTCGCTGGGCGAGAAGGGCCTGTTCCTGCACGGCGTGCCCTACGCGATTGCCCCGGCCGAGCAGACCCGGGTGCCGATGACGATGTGGTTCTCGCAGGGCTTCGCCAGCAGCCGCGGGCTGGACCTGCAGTGCGTGCGCAAGCGTTCGGCGGCGTATACCGACCACGACAACCTGTTCCCGTCGGTGCTGGGCCTGATGCAGGTGAAGACCTCGCTGTACGAGCGTGATCGCGACGTGTTCGCCAACTGCGAAGGCTGAGGGTTGTTCGGCAGGGCTGCGCCCTGCACCCGCCGAGGCCACTGCACAAGCAACGGCAACAGCAGAAGCAGGCATTCCGTGGTTTGGCGGGGCGGTGTCGGAATGCGGGGACGCCGCAAGTACGTCCATGTAGGCTTGGCAGCCGCATCCATGCGGCTGACACCCCGCACTCCGACACCGCCCCACCTCTGACAGTTTTCCGGTGTCTGGTAGATCCACGCCATGCGTGGATGCTCTTCGAATTCAATCCGAGATATTCGATTTCGATGAAGATTGATCCACGCATGGCGTGGATTTCCAACAGGTCGCGGTCAATTGTCGAAGGCGGGGTGGGTCCGGTTGCGGGGGCGTGAGCGCCATGGATGGCGCGACCGAGCCTCCATGGACGGATTTACGGCGTCCCCCGCAACCGGACACGCCCCGCCAAACCACGGATAGTCCGCTGTTGCTGTTGCTTCGGCTTTGCCGTTGCTTGAAGGCCTCTGCGGGTGCCGGGCGCCGCCCGGCCGACTTCCGCCACTTGCGGTGGCAGCGACGGCCCACTAGCCTTCGGCCGTCGTTCACCACCCAAGGACCGCCCGTGAAACACCGTCATCTCCTGCTGGCCTCGGCAATCGCCGCCGCCACGCTGGCCCTGGCCGCCTGCAAGAAGGAAGCTGCCCCAGGCACCGACACCGCCAGCAGCAGCGCGCCGGCCGGCGAAACCGCCGACCAGTTCGTCGCCCGCATCAATGCCGAATTCAAGGCGGCCTACCCGGAGATGACCTCGGCGCAGTGGCTGTCCTCCACCTACATCAATAGCGATTCAGAACGCATCGCAGCCAAGGCCAACGAGCGCTCGCTGACCCAGCTCAACAGCTGGATCGAACAGGCCGCCAAGTTCGACGGCAAGCCGATGAGCGAAGACAGCAAGCGCGCGATCCACCTGCTGAAGCTGATGTCGTCGATGCCGGCACCGCGCGATCCAGCCAAGCTGGCCGAACTGACCCAGATCGCCACCCGCATGGAAGGCAGCTACGGTGCTGGCAAGTACTGCACCGACGCCAACGATCCGAACTCCTGCCGCCAGCTGGGCGAACTGGAGCAGGTGCTGGCGCGCAGCCGCGATTACGACAAGCAGCTCGACGCCTGGCAGGGCTGGCACAGCACCACCAAGAGCATGCGCGGCGACTACCAGAAGTTCGTCGGCCTGGTGAACGAAGGTGCCAAGGGCATGGGCTTCACCGATGCCGGCCAGATGTGGCGCAGCGGCTACGACATGCCGCCGGAGCAGATCGGCCCGGAAACCGACCGTCTGTGGGAACAGGTCAAGCCGATGTACGAGCAGCTGCACTGCTACGCACGCGGCAAGCTGGACAAGACCTACGGCAAGGACAAGGCCGAAGTGGGCAACGGCCTGATCGCCGCGCACCTGCTGGGCAACATGTGGCAGCAGGACTGGTCCAACCTGTGGGACCAGCTGGAACCGTATCCGGGTGCCGGCAGCCTGGACATCACCGCTGCGCTTGAGAAGCAGTACCAGACCAACCTGAGCGCAGCGCTGGCCAAGGCCGGCAAGGACGCCAACGTGGCCGCGCAGTACAAGGCCCAGCGTGAGGCCGAGCTGCGTACCGCCAAGCAGATGACCGAGCGCGCGCAGGACTTCTACGTGTCGCTGGGCATGCCGTCCCTGCCGCAGTCCTATTGGGAAAAAACCCAGTTCATCAAGCCTGACGACCGCGACGTGGTCTGCCACGCCAGCGCCTGGGACATGAACATGGAAGGCGATGTGCGCACCAAGATGTGCATCAAGCCGAACGAAGAGAACTTCACCACCATCTACCACGAGCTGGGCCACATCTATTACGACCTGGCCTACAACCCGCTGCCGCCGCTGTTCCAGGGCGGTGCCAACGATGGCTTCCATGAAGCGATCGGCGACACCATCGTGCTGGCGATGACGCCCAAGTACCTCAGCTCGATCGGCCTGGTCGACGCACCGACCGAAAGCCGCGAGGCGGTCATCAACAACCAGATGCGCATGGCCCTGTCGGGCGTGTCGTTCCTGCCGTTCGGGCTGATGATCGACCGTTGGCGCTGGGGCGTGTTCGATGGTTCCATCACCGCCGACAACTACAACAAGGCGTGGTGGGACCTGAAGGCCAAGTACCAGGGCGTGGCTCCGGCCAGCACCCGCGGTGAAGAGTTCTTCGATCCGGGTGCGAAGTACCACGTGCCAGGCAACACCCCGTACACCCGCTACTTCCTGGCGCGCATCCTGCAGTTCCAATTCTACAAGGGCCTGTGCGATGCCTCCGGCTACAAGGGGCCGCTGCATGAGTGCACCTTCTACGGCAACAAGGAAGCCGGCCAGAAGTACTGGGCGATGCTGAGCAAGGGTGCCAGCCAGCCGTGGCAGGCTACGCTGAAGGAACTGACCGGTACCGACAAGCTCGATGCCGGCCCGATGATCGAGTATTTCAGCCCGGTCAACGCGTGGCTGAAGCAGCAGAACGAAGGCCAGATGTGCGGTTGGCAGGCCAACGCGGCTCCCGCGGCGAAATGAGAAAAGGGGCGGATCCGCGAGGATCCGCCCCTTTCTGGTAGTGCCGGCCGCTGGCCGGCAACTGCACGGTGGAAATCCAACGGGCAGCCGGCCAGCGGCCGGCTCTATCGCAACAGCGATCAGCTGTTCTTCTTCGCGGCCATCGCCGCAGCCAGTGCGGCCTTGAATTCCTCGAAGGTCTGGCCCTTTTCCTTCGCTTCGGCCTGAGCCGCATCGCGCAATGCATCGGAGTACACAAGACGTACTGGCGTACCCTTGCGTTCGTGCAGTTCGCCGGCCTGCATGATCAGGGCAAGCACCTGGGCAGCGCTCTCGCTCTGGCCCGCGATGCGGCCATCCATGCCCAGCACCCATTCGCCATCTCTACGCACGACACCGGCCAGCAGGGTGCGCTGCGCGTCGCGCAGTTCGGCATGCGGCTCCACCGGCGAGGCCTGCGCGGCAGCCTTGTTGGCGGCCTGCTTTTCCTGGCGACGGCGCTGGTCGCGGCGGATCTTGGAGCTGGTGGACATGGTGCGGTACCGCTGCGAGGGGGGCGCAAGGATAACGCACCCCGCCCGCAGCGCCGCTTCACGCTCCCACTCAGTCCAGCACCTTGCCGTGCCGCCAGTAGCCCATGAAGGTGATGGCGCGACGGTCCAGCCCGCAGTCACGCACCAGGTGACGGCGGATCGCCATCACCGCTCCTGCTTCGCCCGCCACCCACGCATACAGCGGCCCGGCCACGCTGGCGTCGGCCTGCTCCCACAGGATCTGCGCATCGACGTCGATTTCCTCCAGCGCATCGCCATCGACCACGCTTGAGGCCGCTGCCAGCCGCGCCTGTACTGCCCGCAGCAATGGCTGGCCGTAGGCCGCCTGCCCACGCGGCAGCCACACCAGCTCGGCGGTGGCAGGTGCCTTCAGTGGCACCGCGTCGCCGCCCTGGGCAACTTCCAGCAGGGCCAGCGTGCGCGGCGGCTCAATCATGTCAGCCAGCTCCTCAAGGATGCCTGCCACCGCAGGCAATGCTGTTTCATCAGCCACCAGCAGCACCTGGCCGACACCGGCCGGCGGCTTCCATTCCCAGCCTTCGCTGCTCTCGGCGCAGTCGGCGTCCGGGGCCAGCAGCACGACGCGGTCACCCGGGCGGGCGTGGATGGCCCAGCGCGAGGCGGGGCCGGTTTCGCCATGGATGACGAAATCGACATCGACCTCGCCCTGCTCGGCGCGCAGCTGGCGGATGGTGTAGGTGCGCATCGGCGGCCGTTGATCGTCAGGCAACGCCCGGTATCGCCGATACCAATCTTCGCCGCTGGGTACCTGCGGCAGGTCCTGGCGGGGCAAGGGGAAGAACACCTTGATCCGCTGGTCCGGGCCTTCGGTCTTCATCCGCGCCACGTCGGCGCCGGTGAACACCATGCGGTCCAGGGAAGGGGAAAGAACACGGCGCTCTTTCAGCGCCACCTCGAACAGGCGGTAGGTCTGCTGCGCAGCCATGGGGGTACCTCGTGCAACGACATCGGAATGGCTGGCTGTCGTGCATCCACGCACCGGCTGGCTGGAGTGCCCAGCCTAGTCCGGCCGTTCCCTGTCGCAAGGGTTGCGGGCCTCACGGCCCGCCCTACCCCTGCGCGCTGCTCAATGGCCCGTGCAGGCCGCCTGTGCCGCGCGTTCACGCTGGTGTTCCCAGTACCAGAACACGAAGCCGGCGCCGAAGAAGGCCGCCTGGCCCAGTGCCAGGTGCAGCGGGCTGGCGCTCAGCAGCGGCGACACCACGCCAGCCACCACGGTGCTGATCATCAGCTGCACGAAGGCCTGCAACGACGACGCCAGGCCACGCTGGTGCGGATACATGTCCAGCACCGCCAGCGCCAGGATCGGGAAAATCAGCGCCATGCCCATGCCGCCCAGGAAGATCGGCAGCACCGCCCACGGCAGCACGAACTGTGGAGACAGCGCCACGTAGCCGACGTTCAACAGCGCCGAAAGCGCACACAAGCTGAAGCCGATTGCCACCTGGCGGGTGGGCGTGGTGTGCCCGGCCATGCGTCCGGACAGGAACGAACCGGTGGTCATGCCGCCAATGGTGGGAATGAACAGCCAGGCGAAACCGCCTTCGCCCAGATGCAGGTGCTGCATCACGAACACCGGCGCCGAAGAGATGTACAGGAAGATGCCGCCGAAGCCGATGCTGCCGGCCAGGGCCAGGCGCAGGAAGCGCGGGTTGAAGCCGATGCGCACGTAATCACGCATCAACGTGCGCGGCGACAGCCCCACCCGTGCCTCGACCGGATGGGTCTCCGGCAGGTAGCGTGCGGTAGCGGCCAGCAGGACCAGCGCGAACACCACCAGGAACCAGAAGATCAGCGGCCAGCCGGCGCCACTGAGCAGGATCCAGCCACCGATGATCGGTGCGATCGCCGGGGCGATGCCGAACAGCATCGACACCTGGCTCATCAGGCGCTGCGCGTCGTGGCCGTGGTACAGGTCGCGGATCACCGCGCGGCCGACGATCATGCCCACGCCCGCCGACAGGCCCTGCAGCGCGCGGAACGCCAGCAGCGTGGTCAGATCGGTGGACAGCGCGCAGCCCACCGAGGCGCCGACAAAGATCACCAGGCCACCGAGGATGACCCGCTTGCGGCCCCAGGCATCGGACAGCGGGCCATGCGCCAGGCTCATCAGGCCATAGAACAACAGGTACACGCTGACCGTCTGCTGCACCGCCACCTCATCCACCGCCAGGCGCTGGGCCAGCTGCGGGAACGCCGGGAAGATGGTGTCGATCGAGAACGGACCGAACATGGCCAGGCCAGCGAGCAGCAGGGCCATGCGGCGGGTGGAAGGAGCAACAGCGGCGGTCATGGGAAAGGCGTCCGGCAGGGCCATGCGCGGCACGCACGGCGGGCGCCGGTCCCCTTCTGCAGGGACAGCGCCAGATGAATTCGGGTATCCGCCCATCATAGGTGTGGATTGCGCCGGGCGCCATGCAGGGATGCACAAAACGCACGACCGGGCCATCGGCCATTCAGCCGCGGCAGGCGCCCGGGGAAGCGGTCCGCGGGCCCGCAACGGGCTATAATCGGCCGGCAACACGGTGGGAGAAGCGGAACACCGCTGCCGAAGGCGCAACGCCCGTAATCGCTCAGGCCCGATACCACCCGTAACAGAACTCTGGAGAGACCGGTTCGATCCGGCGCCGAAGGGGCACGAAGCTGCGGTCCGCCGCGCTTTTAAACTCTCAGGCAAAAGGACAGAGGGGCGCCCCGCAGACCGCCGACCGGCGGCTTGTGCCCGTGCGTGTGCCCTTTCCTGACGGATCCTTCGCCATGTCCCAGAACACCCCTTCCCTGCGTGAGCTCGAGCACCATTCCGCGTTCGTCGAGCGTCATATCGGCCCCAACGATGCCGAGATCGCGCAGATGCTCGGCGTCATCGGCCACGCATCGCTGGATGCGATGACCGATGCCATCGTCCCGGCCAAGATCAAGTCGCCGGCACCGCTGGCACTGCCGGAGTCGATCACCGAAGTGCAGGCGCTGGCGAAGATCCGTGCGATCGCCGACAAGAACACCGTGCTGCGCAGTTTCATCGGCCAGGGTTACTACGGCACCCACACGCCGAACGTGATCCTGCGCAACATCCTGGAAAACCCGGCCTGGTACACCGCCTACACCCCGTACCAGGCGGAAATCTCGCAGGGCCGCATGGAAGCGCTGATCAACTTCCAGACCCTGTGCGCCGACCTCACCGGCATGGAAATCGCCAACGCCTCGCTGCTGGACGAAGCCACCGCCGCCGCTGAAGCGATGACCCTGGCCAAGCGTTCGGCCAAGTCGAAGTCGGACACCTTCTTCGTGCATGACGCGGTGCACCCGCAGACGCTGGAACTGCTGCGCACCCGCGCCGAGCCCATGGGCATCGTGCTGCGCGTGGGCACCCCGGCCGAAGCGCTGGAAGCGGACAGCTTCGGTCTGCTGCTGCAGTACCCGGACACCTTCGGCCAGGTGGGCGACTACAAGGCGCTGGTCGATGCCGTGCACGCACGCGGCGGTCTGGTGGCCGTGGCCACCGACCTGCTGGCCCTGACCCTGCTGGCGGCACCCGGTGAATGGGGCGCGGACATCGTGGTCGGCAACAGCCAGCGTTTCGGCGTGCCGTTCGGCTTCGGTGGCCCGCACGCCGCGTTCATGGCCTGCCGTGACGCCTACAAGCGCTCGATGCCGGGCCGCCTGATCGGCGTCTCGATCGACGCGCAGGGTAACCCGGCCTACCGCCTGACCCTGCAGACCCGCGAGCAGCACATCCGTCGCGAGAAGGCCACCTCCAACATCTGTACCGCACAGGTGCTGCTGGCGGTGATGGCGTCCATGTACGCCGTCTACCACGGCCCGGAAGGCCTGACCCGTATCGCCCGCCGCACCCATCGCCTGGCCTCGATCCTGGCCAGCGCGCTGCGCGGTGCCGGCGTACAGGTCGGTGGCGACTTCTTCGACACCCTGCATGTCACCGGCGTACACGCCGATGAGATCCACGCCAAGGCACGCGCTGCCGGCTACAACCTGCGGGCGATCGACAGCGACTCGGTCGGCATCAGCCTGGACGAAACCACCACCCGCGCCGACATCGTTGCCGTGGCGGCGGTGTTCGGTGCAGCGCTGGATGTGGACGCACTGGATGCCAGCACCGCCGACGCACTGCCGGCCGGCCTGCTGCGCCAGTCCGCGTTCCTCACCCATCCGGTGTTCAACACGCACCACAGCGAGCACGAACTGCTGCGCTACCTGCGTTCGCTGGCCGACAAGGACCTGGCGATGGACCGCACGATGATCCCGCTGGGCTCGTGCACCATGAAGCTCAACGCCACCGCCGAGATGATCCCGGTGACCTGGCCGGAGTTCTCGCAGATCCATCCGTTGGTCCCGGCTGACCAGGCGCTGGGCTACAAGGAACTGATCGACTCGCTGGAAGCGATGCTGGTGGAATGCACCGGCTATGATGCGGTGAGCCTGCAGCCGAACTCCGGTGCGCAGGGCGAATACGCCGGCCTGCTGGCGATCCGCGCCTATCACCGTTCGCGCGGCGAAGATCATCGCGACATCTGCCTGATTCCGGATTCGGCGCACGGCACCAACCCGGCCTCGGCGCAGATGTGCGGCATGAAGGTGGTGGTGACCAAGACCGACGCCAACGGCAATGTCGATGTGGAAGACATCCGCCTCAACGCCGAGAAGTACAGCGACCGCCTGGCCGCGATCATGATGACCTACCCGTCCACGCACGGCGTGTTCGAGGAGGAAGTGGTGGAGATCTGCGAGATCATCCACAAGCAGGGCGGCCAGGTGTACACCGACGGCGCCAACATGAACGCCCTGGTCGGCGTGGCCAAGCCGGGCAAGTGGGGTTCGGATGTTTCGCACCTGAACCTGCACAAGACCTTCTGCATCCCGCACGGCGGCGGTGGCCCGGGCGTTGGCCCGTGCGCGGTCAAGGAACACCTGGCTCCGTTCCTGCCGGGCAAGCTGGGTGACAACGGTCCGGTCGGCATGGTCAGCGCGGCCAGCTTCGGCAGCGCCTCGATCCTGCCGATCAGCTGGATGTACATCGCGATGATGGGCACCGAAGGCCTGCGCAAGGCCACCCAGGTGGCCCAGCTCAACGCCAACTACATCGCCAAGCGCCTGGCCCCGCACTTCAAGACCCTGTACACCGGCCGCAACGGGCTGGTGGCACACGAGTGCATCCTGGACGTGCGTCCGCTGGAAAAGACCAGTGGCATCGGCGCCGAGGACGTGGCCAAGCGCCTGATCGACTTCGGCTTCCATGCGCCGACGCTGAGCTTCCCGGTCGCCGGCACGCTGATGGTCGAACCGACCGAGAGCGAATCGCTGCATGAACTGGACCGCTTCATCGATGCGATGATCCAGATCCGCGAAGAGATCACCGCGATCGAAGACGGCCGTCTGGACCGCGAGGACAACCCGCTGAAGAACGCGCCGCACACCGCCACCGCTGTGACCGCCAGCGAGTGGACCCACGCCTATCCGCGTGAACTGGCTGCGTTCCCGCTGCCGAGCCTGAAGCTGCAGAAGTACTGGCCGCCGGTGGCCCGCGTGGACAACGTGTACGGCGACAAGAACGTGATGTGTGCCTGCATCCCGGTCGACGCCTACAGGGACGACGAAGTCGAGGCGTAATCCCTCGATCCATCGAAAACGAGAACGGCCCGCGCAAGCGGGCCGTTCTCGTTTCAATCCACGCATGGCGTGGATCTACTACCTGCCACGGCGAAACCGGGCCGTTTGGGTTTCCATCCACGCGTGGCGCATTCTCCGGTAGATCCACGCCATGCGTGGATGCCCTGCCATCACGGATCCGGCATCTGCCCCAGGCTCAACTGCCACGACACGCCGAAGCGATCCTGCACCCAGCCATAGCGGTTGCTGAAATCGTAGTCGCCCACCGGCATCAGCCAGTGCCCGCCCTCGCCCAGCACGCGCGCCGCGCGCTCGAACTGCTCGGCGCCGGAACACTCGACGAACAGGGAGATCGATGGGGTGAAGGTAAAGTCGTGCACGTCCAGGCTGTCAAAGCACAGGTAGTGGGTGCCACCGAGCAGGAAGATGGCCTGGCGCACCTGCCCAGGCACCCCCGCTCCCGGGCCTTCCGGGTGGCGCTGCAGGGCCAGCAGGCGGAAATCGGCGAAGGCTTCGGCGTACACGGCCAGGGCGGCCTCGGCCTGGCCGGTGAACATCAGGAAGGGACGGCTGCGCAGCATGCGGTACTCCCGGTCGACGGGCCGCTGGCGGCCCACACGATCAGGATGGCACGCATCATGTGCGCAGGGTGTATCGGTAGCGCCGGGCCATGCCCGGCGGGATCAATCACGCCTCGCGCATGCGCCGCGCGATGGCGCTGCTGGCGGCGATGGTGGCCGTCAGCGCCACCATCGACAGGAACTGCAGGCGGGTATGCGATTCGCTCAGCAGCAGGCCGAAGATCAGTGCCAGGATCGCCAACGCACAGACCGTCAGCCATGGGAAGCCGGCCATGCGGAACGGCAGGCGGGTGCCCAGGCGATCGGCGCGGCGGCGCAGCACCAGCTGCGAGACCAGCGACAACGTCCACACCAGCAGGCAGGTGGAACCGACGATGTTCAGCAGCACCGGCAGCACCTTGTCCGGGAACAGCAGCTCCATCACCGTGGCCGCGAAACCGAACAGCACACTGGCCAGCACCGCGATCACCGGCACCTGGCGCGGATCGGTCCAGCCAAGCACGGCCGGGGCTTCGCGACGCTGTGCCAGCGAGTACATCATGCGCGAAGCGCCGTAGAGATTGGCATTGAGTGCCGACAGCAGCGCGATCACCGCGATCAGGGTGATGGCGGTACCGGCGCCGGGAATGCGGGCGATATCCAGCACGGCGGCAAACGGGGACTTCAGCGCTTCGCTGGTCCAAGGCACCACGGCGATGATCACGCTCAGCGAGCCGATATAGAACACCAGGATGCGCCAGGCCACGGTGCGGATGGCGCGGGCGATGCTGCGTTCCGGGTCTTCCGTTTCAGCTGCGGCCACGGCCACGATCTCGGTGCCGCCAAAGGCGAACACGACAACCAGCAGCGCCGCGCCGATGCCGGCCAGACCCTTCGGGGCGAAGCCGCCATGCTCGGTGAAGTTGCTCAGGCCTGGCGAGGTCACCTGCGGCAGCCAGCCCATCAGCAGCGCCACGCCGATAGCGATGAAGGCCAGGATCGCCACCACCTTGAGGATGGCGAACCAGAATTCGAACTCGCCGAAGTTCTTCACTCCGAGCAGGTTGATCGCGGTGAAGAACAGCATGAACGCCAGCGCTGCCATCGGCACCGGTATCGCCGGCCACACCGAGGCCAGCAGGCCGGCCGCCCCGACCGCCTCGGCAGCGATCACGATCACCAGCTGCACCCACCACAGCCACCCTACGGTGGCGCCGGCGGTCGCGCCCATGGCGTCGGCCGCATACACCGAAAACGCGCCGCTGGTCGGTTTGGCCGCCGCCATCTCGCCCAGCGCGTTCATCACGATGATCACCAGCGCGCCAGCCACCAGGTACGACACCAGCACTGCCGGACCGGCCGCCTGCACACCCACACCCGAGCCGAGGAACAGGCCGGCGCCGATGGCGCTGCCCAGGCCCATCATGATCAGCTGGCGGGGCTTGAGCGAGTGCCCGAGGCGGGACGGCGAAGCAGTCGGAATCGAGTTGGGCATCGGCAGGGCTGGCGGCGGGCTACAGGGGCGACACCTTACCCTGTCCCATGCCCACGGGGATAGGCACAGCGCAGCAGGCGGCTCAGGCCAGCGCGGGCTCGCCGACATTCCCTCCAATACGGGCCCGGTAGGCACGCGGCGAGAAACCGGTTTCAGCCTTGAACTTGCGGGTAAAGGCGCTCTGGTCGCTGAAACCGCAGGCCTGGCCGATGCAGGCGATGCTGTCGTCGCCATGCAGCAGGTGCATGGCCATCTGGATGCGCAACCGGGTCAGCACCTGCTGCGGGGTCATCTGGAACACCTTGCGGAAGCTGCGCTCCAGCTTGGACAGCGAAAAGCCGGTGATGTCCAGCAGAGTCTGCATGCGCACGTTCTCGGCGTAGTGCGCATTGAGATGGGCCAGGGCCAGACGCAGCTGCTCGTACTGGGTACCCAGGCTGTCCTTCTGGCCTAGATCGCGGGAAATGCCGATCAGGCCCTCGATGTTCCCATCGACCACCAACGGGCGCTTGCAGGTCAGGCACCAGCCCGGTTCGCGGTTGGCGAACAGGTGCAGCTCCATCAGGTTCTCGATCACCTCGCCGGACAGCACGCGGGCGTCCTGGTCGACGTAGTCGGCACTGAGGCCGGTCGGGTAGATCTCGGCAGCGGTACGTCCGATCACGTCCTTGCGCGCGCGCAGGCCCAGCCGTCGCAGCATGGTCTGGTTGACGTGGGTGTAACGCCCCTGGAGGTCCTTGATGAAGAACAGCACATCCGGGATGGCGTCGAACAGGGCTTCGATGTCGGCGGGCTCGACTCGCATGCGGCAAGCATAGCCGAGGCCCCTTGCCGGTGCGATCACCCTTGCGGGACTTGCGCTTAACGCCGCCAGGACCACCGTGGGGGCCAGCCCCCACCGGAGAACCGGCCATGCCCCGAGGTGACAAGTCCGCCTATACCGAAAAGCAGAAGCGCCAGGCCGAGCATATCGAGGAGAGCGAGCGCGAGCGCGGTGCCAGCGAAGGCACCGCAGAGCGCATTGCCTGGGCCACGGTGAACAAGCAGGACGGCGGCGGCAAGCGCAGTGGTAGTGGGCGCAAGGTGGCGAAGAAGGCAGCGGCGAAGAAGGCGCCTGCCCGCACGACGACCACGAAGAAGGCGGCAAAGAAAGCTGTCGTCAAGAAAGCCGGCACCGCCGCCTCACGCGGTGCTGCGGCGAAGAAGGCAGCGAAGACCCGTGCGGCGAAGAAGACCGTGCGCAAGGTGACGGCGAAGAAAGCCGCGAGCACCCGCGCGCGCGGCTGAGAGCATCTCAGTGCGACAACGTCCTCATCCACGCGGCAACTTCGGCTGCAGCTGCGTCAGCGCGCGCCTGCAGCAGCAGATGCGGCCCCTCCAGCGACACATGCCGGGCATTGGGCAACAACGCCTGCAGCTCGGCCACGCTGGGCGGCCACAGCAGGCGGTCCTGCCGGGCATGCAGGCATAGCGTCGGCAACACGAGTTCCGGCAGCAGTGCACGAACGTCCACCTGCAGCGTCGTCGCAGCACGTTGGCGCAGGGTTGCGGCCGGCACCTGCGTGATTGCCAGGCCCAGCTCACGCAGGTTCGCGCGCGTCCGCCACTGCCCCAGCAGCAACCGGGCCATCAACGCGAGTGGCGGCAACGGCCACGCCGGAGCCAGTATCCGTGCACTCGCCGCAGGCAGCGGCACCGGCCTGCGCGCGAAGGTCGTACTCAATGCCAACCCACGCAATCCGGGCAGCCCGGCCACCGCTAGTTCGATAGCCAGTGGCCCGGCGAACGATTCGGCAAGCAGCACGAAGGGAGATGCCGGTGATGCTGCAGACCGTTGCACTCGACGCCATCGGCATGGGTGCGTGGCTTTCCGGAAAGAGCTGGACGACCGTCTACCTTCTGGTGATGCCCCCTACCCTGGCCGTGCTGTATGCACTGGGGGCCATGCTCGGCAGCGTTCTGGAACAATGATGGCCATGCTTCCGACTGTCTGAGCCGGCTCATTGAAATACGGCCGCTCAAGGCGGCCGTATTCCTGTCGCTGCGCTGGCAGCAGCTCAGGCCGCGCGACGCGGCATAACCGAAGCAGCTTCGCCTTCCACCTTGAACACCGACACCGACGTGGTCAGTGCATGCGCCTGTTCTTCCAGCGCGCGGCTGGCAGCGGTGGCTTCTTCCACCAGGGCAGCGTTCTGCTGGGTCACCTGGTCCATCTGCACCACCACTTGGTTGACCTGCTCGATACCGGCGGCCTGTTCCTTGCTGGCCGCTGCGATATCGCTCATCAGCTGGGTGGTGCGCGAGCTGGCCTGGGCCACGCGCGCGATCGCGGCTTCCGATTCAACAGTCACCGCCAGGCCACTCTTCACCTTGGCAGCGGCGTCTTCGATCAGCTCCTTGATCTCCTTGGCGGCGACACCGGCACGCTGTGCGAGCGTGCGCACTTCGCTGGCAACCACGGCAAAACCGCGACCCTGCTCACCTGCACGCGCGGCTTCCACTGCAGCATTCAGCGCCAGGATGTTGGTCTGGAACGCGATGCCGTCGATCACCGTGGAGATTTCCGAGATGCGTGCCGAGGACTGATCGATCTCACCCATGACCGACGCCATCTGTGTCATCGCCTGCTCGGTCTCGCGCACTGCGGCACCGGCGGCATGCGCTTCACTGTCAGCCTGACGCGCCAACTCGGCGTTCTGGCGCACGGTGGAAGTCAGTTCCTCCATCGATGCGGCGGCTTCTTCCAGATTGGCCGCCTGCTGCTCGGTGCGGCGCGACAGGTCGTTGTTGCCGGCGGCCAGTTCCTGCGCCGCGTTGTTGATGCTGTCGGCGGCCACCTGGATGCCACGCACGATGCCGGTCAGCTGTGCGGTGGTGGTGTTTGCGTCATCGCGCATAAGCGCGAACACACCGTCGTACTCACCATCCATGCGTGCGGTCAGGTCACCGTGCGAGATCGCGCGCAGCACGTCGGAAACATCGGCGATGCTGGCCTGCGAACTGGCCATCATGCCGTTGAGGTGCTCGACCATCGCCTTGAACTGGTACTGGAACGCAGCCGCATCGCCACGCATGCTGAAGTCACCGGCGCGCGCGGCGCGGGCCAGTTCATCGATCTGCGCGTTGATCGCCATCAGGCTCTGCTTCACCGCCGCCAGGGTGCGGGTCAGCGCGCCCTTCTCGCCGGGGTAATCCGGCAGGTCACGACTGAGGTCGCCAATGGCGTAGCGCTGCATCACCTCGGCCATCAACAGTTCCACCTGCACGTGCGATTCCACCAGATGGTTGGTGGCCTGCACCATGCGGCCGAAATCACCGGGGAATGCACTGGCATCCATGCGATAGCGGATCGCACCAGCCTCATGCTGCTCAGCCATCTGCAGCTGCGCGCCGATCGTCGCCTGCACGCTCTGGCGCACACTGGCCATGGCTTCGCCCAACTGGGTCAGTTCATCGCGGCCGCCGAGGCGGAACTCCTGGTCCAGCTGGCCCTTTGACAGGCGTTCGGCCAGGTTCACCGCGCGGGCCAGCGGACCGGTCAGGCTGCGGCCGATCATCACCGAGGCACCGATGCCGACCAGCAACGCAATGCCGCCCAGCACCAGCAACTGCAACAGGCTGCGCTCGCCCAGGCGGATCGCCTCGGCGGCTGCATCGCGGCTTTCCTTCTCTTCGAAGTCCACGCCATCGGACAGCGCCTTGTTCCAGCCGTTGGCAGCCTCCTGCACTGGACCCAGGGTCAGCGCCACGGCGCCGGGGTAATCGCCCTGCTCCATCAGTTCGCTGGTCTGCTTGTTGAGCGGGCGCGCAGTGGCACGCTTGGCGGCGATGGTTTCGGCAATGGCCTTGCCCTCGGCATCACCCGGCAGCGCCTGGTAGGCGCTCCAGCTGGCCTCGTAGCGCTTGACCAGATCGGCAATGCGCTTCTCGTCGCTGGCGCGGTCTTCGCCCTGGCGGATCAGCATCTCGCGGCGCACCACCATCATCTGGTTGTTGGCATCGAGCATCTGCGACAACAGGCGCACCTTGGCCACGCTGACGTCGACCACCTGCTGCATCGCGCGCTTCTGCACGACCGTTGCCGTGGCGCCGGTAGCGACCACGGCAGCAACCAGCAGCAGCAACAGGCCAAAGCCAAGGCCAAGACGCCAGGCAACCCTGACGTTCCTCAAGTAGTTCATGGGGGTATCCAAAACGGGGGGATGTGGCCCTATCGGCACATGTACTACTGCACTTGATATGGACCGCCGCTTCCCTCCCAGATTCATTCATGAAAGTGAAGGGCAGATGGTTCCCGGGACGCTGACGACCAAGCCGGCATCGTCGGACAAGCTACTTCTCACAACCATCTTCACTTTGGCTAAAGTCGACATTTCGGAGAAAGGTCAGGATAAAAAGAACCATGTGAGTCATTCCCAGCAATGACTCAAGCATTACCACCCATCTCCCCTGATCGTTCGCCGGCACGATGTCGCCATAGCCAAGCGTCGTGAACGTTGCTGTAGAAAAGTAAATCGCAGAAGTCAGATCTCCAGAGATAGGCACATCATTCCGAGTCGAAATCGAGATCGGAAAAGAGATGTAGTAACCGGAGAATACAAGAATCAAAAGAATGGCAGCCGACACAAAAACTAGAGGAGCGGCGACAAGCTGCTCCCGGGTATACCGAACGTATCTGTGACTGATGAAACCAAAGCTGGCATAGCTGACCGCAATGAGCGGCATCCCAATCCAAAGGACTACATTCAAGGGGATCCACGCCCTCAACAGTGGCAGCAGTGCCGCCGTAATGACCAGCCCCATGCTCAGAATGAATCGAGAGCGACCACTGGGGTCTTGGCGCTCCATCCACTCCACGAACTTCACCATCATCGTCCGCACGTCAACATCTCCTATCTCCTCCGGTTGGCCAATGAGGAGGTAGCGGCGCTGCGCAGCCATAGCTTTAGCAGAACTCACTTCCACGCGCTCTTCCATCCAAGCGCTTCGCAGCAACGATACGGATTTCCCAGAACCTCCAAGCTCCCCCAAGCACCCACTACCTTTATCAGGACTAGAAGCCAATCGCTCGCCTCCCCCTACATTGGCGTTTAGCGATCCCCCCATTCCCACTCGAAAGGAGAATTTTCGCAACTGGAACACCATGCTGCAGATACATGACACTCGAACTGCCAGTCAGTGCAACTTCACGCTGGGAACCTGCAGAAATCACTCCCTCTTCTCGGGGGTTTTATATTAGAGTCCGAGGATCCCAAATCCAGCGCCCCCAATGACACTCAGAGCTTTCATCAGCAGCACCATGGATGATCTTGTGAACGAAAGACGGCTCGTTGCCAAGAGGCTCAAAGAGCTTGGCATTGAACCTGTAAATGCTGAAGCCATGCCCCCCTCTGGCCTCAACAGCTGGGATAGGATCAAAGGCGAAATAGATAGCTGCCAGATTGTGATTCTCATCTTGGGCGACAGATATGGCTGGGTGCCGAATAGCGGCCATGGCGCCAACCTGGGAAAATCAGTTACGCACCTTGAGTACGATCATGCGAAAGAACTTGGAAAGATCATTCTTCCGTTCCAGAAGCGACTGAGGTACGGCCTCCCTGCAGACACTTTCCGGGACGACTTCCGTCGCGAAGTTTCCGAATGGTCCGATGGTGCATTTCGACAGGAATTCGACTTCGCGGACGAGCTATCAGAGCTTGCTGGCGCCGCCATCATCGATCTTCTCCGAAATACGTTCCTCAAGAACCCGCCGTACCCCCGTCGTCAGCCGAGGTCAATCCCGCGCCCGGCGCTCTCCACCTCAAACCGTTCCACCAACAAGGATGTCCTAATTGCTGGAGCAGGGATGTCCATTGCCGCAGGAATGCCCACTGCATCGCTTCTGATCGGCCTACTTTCTCACGAAATCTGGGATCAACCAAGCCAATCGGAGCGGTTCAACTTCAGTGATGTTGCCGAGTTCTACACCCATAAATTTGGCAAAGAACAGCTAATTAGTCGGTTGGTGGAAGCAATGGAAGGGCTAGGAAACCCTCAGCCTACATCCGCTCACAAGCACTCGGTGACGTATTTCAGCGCGATCATTACCACCAACTTCGATAGCCTGTTCGAGCAGGCTTGCGAGCAGCAGGGCATTCCATACATCGTCATGCTTCCTGGCGAGCCGCTCCCCGAAGTTGGAAATCACCTGCCAATCTACAAACTTATAGGAAGCTTGGACACATCAAAATCGCTGCGCCTGACTCAACAAGAAACAGCCATGGATGTGAATTCAGAGCTTGTCATGATGGCAAAGCAGCTCACACAGAAGAACCCAGTAACGGTGATAGGTCACAGACTTCGCGATGGACTCATCCCTGAAATCCTCTCCCAGAGACCAGAGAGCCTTGAAGGAAGAATGGTTTCTCCAATCGCAGATCCCATGGAAGAAATATTACTCAATCGATTCCATTTGAATAAAGTCGAAATGTCCGCCAATGATTTCATGGAAGATCTGATAGGTCGGCTGTGACTTCGTAGTGAATTCAGCAAAAGGACAGCGGGGCAAGGCAGGCCCCTTCCAATGCGATCAAGTGTAGAAGCCGCAGCACGGTGTTGCGGTTCATGTGCCGCTGCAAGGCACTACTGAAACAAGTTCCTGTGCCTGCGCCGCAAGGCCAGCGTGAAGACAGCCAAGGCAACCCCGGGAATCAGCAGGAACAGCGCCGCGACCTTCCAGAAGAAGAACGGCCACAGCCAGACGTAGTCCAGGTCGGTCAGCTTGAGCACATCCAGTGGCGGCAGCAGTTCCACCGAAGCGACGCGCCCTGCCAGCGCAGGCTCGACCTCCAGCACGGTTACCCGCAGCCACGAACGCCCGCGCGGTAGCGCATCGCCCCGGCCATACCCGAAGTACGAGGCTGCAAATCCAGCAGGCTCAACCGATTCCAGCGCGCGGGTGATGCCGGAGCCCGGCACGCCCGAACGCGTGTCGGCGCGGAAGTCAGTCTGATCTGTCGGAGTTTGCGCGCGCAGGCGCACCTCAGGATCGATCGCCGTGGCAGTAGCGTCATCCGCATAACGCAGGCGCAGCCGCAGTTGGTCATCGATGAAGCGGTAAACCGTCACCTCGGCCGTCGCGCCCGGGCTCAGCAGCAGCGGCAGGGTCTGGGTACGCGACGCCAGATGGTTGGCGATGGCGCCCAGCGCCAGCACCACGCAGGCGATGCCCCACAGGCTCCACAACACCCACAGGGTGATCCGCACTACTGTCTCGCCCTTCACGCTGACATCCTGGTCATCGCGTCGCTTCCCCGCTGGCCTTGGCGACACAGTAACGAAAAAGCCCCGCGTTTGCGGGGCTTCTTCTTTCAGCGACGCCGGGCATGGCCCGGCGCTACCCGTGCGGCAGCGTTGCCAGGCAGAGCCTGGCAACGCCGCATCGCTCAGGCGAACGGATCCTGCAGGACCATGGTGTGGTCGCGGTCCGGGCCGGTGGAGACGATGCTGATCGGGCAACCGGCCAGCTCTTCAAGAGAACGCAGGTAGGCGCGTGCGGCCGGCGGCAGGTCATCCCAGTTGGTGATGCCGTGGGTATTCTCGCTCCAGCCCGGGAACTCCAGGTACACCGGGGTGCAGTCTTCCCAGCCCTGCGCGTCCAGCGGCGCGTACTCGGTGCGCTTGCCGTTGTATTCGTAGGCGATGCAGACCTTCAGCTTCTCCATGCCATCCAGCACGTCCAGCTTGGTGATGCACAGGCCGCTGATGCCGTTGATGGCCACGGCGCGCTTCAGCGCGACGATGTCCATCCAGCCGCAGCGACGCGGACGGCCGGTCGAGGCGCCGTATTCGGCACCGCGGTCACGGATACCCTGGCCGATTTCGTCGTCCAGTTCGGTCGGGAACGGGCCGCCGCCGACGCGGGTCGCGTAGGCCTTGGCGATACCCAGCACGTAGTCGATCGCATCGGCGCCGACGCCGGCGCCAGCCAATGCACCACCGACCGTGGTGTTGGAGCTGGTGACATACGGGTAGGTGCCGTGGTCGATGTCGAGCAGAGCGCCCTGCGCGCCTTCGAACAGCACGCGCTTACCCTGCTTGCGCAGGTCGTGCAGGATGCCGGCCACGTCGGACTTCATCGGCTGCACGTACTCGCCGAAGGCCAGTGCTTCATCGAAGGTCTTCTGGAAATCGACGGCGTCGGTCTTCAGGTAGTTGGTCAGCACGAAGTTGTGGTAGTCCAGCGCAGTGCGCAGGAGCTCTTCCAGCTGCTTCGGGTAGTGCAGGTCGGCGATGCGGATACCGCGGCGCGCCACCTTGTCTTCGTAAGCGGGGCCGATACCACGGCCGGTGGTGCCGATCGCCTTGCCGCCGGCAGCGCGTTCGCGCGCTTGGTCCAGGGCGATGTGGTACGGCATGATCAGCGGTGCGGCCGGGGATATCTTCAGGCGCGAACGCACTTCCACGCCGGAGGTTTCCAGCTCGGCGATTTCCTTCTGCAGCGCGGCCGGCGAGATCACCACGCCGTTGCCGATCAGGCACAGCGCATCGTCACGCAGGATGCCCGACGGGATCAGGTGCAGGACGGTCTTCTTACCGTTGATGACCAAGGTGTGGCCGGCATTGTGGCCGCCCTGGAAGCGCACGACGGCGCCGATTTCCTCAGTGAGCAGATCGACGATCTTGCCCTTGCCTTCATCGCCCCACTGGGCACCAAGCACTACGACAGACTGACCCATGACGGGCTCCTCATATGTTGCGGCCATCGGGGCCGCGGACGGGTAAACCGTGGCGGGGCTGGCCAGCACCTGGATGGCGGCTCCAAACGGGGAGCGGCCGGCGATGGAAGGCCCAGACACAGAAAAAGCCGAACGGGGAGGCCCGTCCGGCTTTTGTGCATTATCCGGGTTTCAGGGGTCCGCTGCCACCTTTCCGACGGACGGCTTCACCGGCCGGTCAGCCGCCCCACCCGGTGGTGCGGGCCGCTGGCCGGCAATGCCAACCAAGGTTGGCATCTACCAGAGCCGGGCCACACATGTGCCGGCCGGTCCGCCGCCCCGCCCGGTAGTGCCGGCCGCTGGCCGGCAATGCCAACCAAGGTTGGCATCTACCAGAGCCGGGCCACACATGTGCCGGCCGGTCCGCCGCCCCGCCCGGTAGTGCCGGCCGCTGGCCGGCAACGCCAACCAAGGTTGGCATCTACCAGAGCCGGGCCATGCATGTGAACGCAGGCGGCCGGCCGGACCTTCAATGTCGCACCCACCACAGCAGGCTCAGGCCGGCCAGCAGCACCAGCCCGCCGAAGCTGCGCAGGGCCGGGCTGGGCAGATCCAGCAGACGTTCTGCCATGCGCTTCCAGGCGAACGGCGCGACGAACAGGAACAGGCCTTCCAGCACCGCGACCAGGCAAACGGCGGCGAACAGATCTTTCATGGGGGAACTCCGGAAAAAGCACGGGGCCCGGCATGTGGCCGGGCCCCGCAGGGTCTTGCTGGGCGACCTCAGCGGTCGCTCTTGAGGTACTGCAGGAACGGGTCGTTCTTGTCGAGCACGATCACGCTGTTGCCGTCGGTCATGGAGCCGCGGTAGGCCTCCAGGCTGCGGTAGAACGCATAGAACGACGGATCGGCGGAGCCGGCCTTGCCGTAGATGCGGGCGGCGTCGGCATCACCTTCACCGCGCAGGCGCTGAGCATCACGCTCGGCCTCGGCGATCAGCACGGTGCTGTCACGGTCGGCCTGGGCGCGGATGGTCAGCGACTGCTCCTCGCCCTCTGCACGCAGCTTGGCGGCTTCCTGCTTGCGCTGCGCGCGCATGCGCTCGTACACGTCGTTGATCACCTGGCTGTCGGTCGGCAGATCCACCTGCTTGATGCGCAGGTCGATCATCTGCATGCCCAGGCCAGCCACGGCCTCGTTGATCCCCTTCAGCTGCTCGGCGATCAGCTCGCTGCGGTCGCCGGAGACCAGCTGCTGCAGGGTGCGCGAGTTGATCTGGTTGCGCAGCGAGTCGGTGATGATCGGTGCCAGGCGGGCATTGGCGATGCGCGGATCGCCGCCGGTGGCACGGAAGTAGTCACCCACGTTGGAGATGTAGCCGATGGCGAAGAAGTCGACGCTGACGTCTTTCTGTTCAGCAGTGAAGTAGCGCGCCGGCGCGGTGTCGAGCACCTGGAAGCGGCGGTCGAAGACCTTCACCGTTTCCACCACCGGCACCTTGAAGTGCAGACCCGGCTTGATGTCCGAACGCACCACCTTGCCCAGGTTCAGGACCATGGCGGTCTGGTCCTCACGGACCACGTACACCGAGCCGAGCAGGCCCAGCACCACCGCCACGATCACGGCGATCCAGATAGGACTTTTCATCGGCTGCCCTCCTCACGGCCGCTCGGTCGCCCGGTCGGGCGGCCCACCGGCCGGCCCGGATCTCGGGAAGCTTCCACCGCTGCACCCGGCAGCGACGGCATCACCACGTCCGGGTTCGCCACTGCGGCCGGAGCCGAGGTGCTGGGACGGGTATCGCCGGTCATCGGCACGTAGATCAGCTGGCGGCCATCGCCACCGATCACCTTGCGGTTCTCGCTCAGCACCTGCTGCACGGTCTCCAGCCACAGGCGCTTGCGGGTCACCTCCGGGGCGTCCTTGTACTGGGCCTGCAACAGGCTGAAGCGCTGTGCGTCACCCTCGGCCTTGGACACCACGGCCTGCTTGTAGCCTTCGGCGGTGGTACGGGCGCGCGAGGACTGGCCCCGGGCTTCCGGCACGACCTTGGCGGCGTAGGCCTGGGCTTCGTTGATCAGGCGTTCCTTGACCTGCTGGGCACCGTTGACCTCGTCGAAGGCCGGCTTCACTTCCTCCGGCGGACGGGCATCCTGCAGGGTCAGGCCGGTCACGGTCAGGCCGGTCTTGAACGCCTTCAGCAGCGCCTGCAGGCGCTCTTCGGCGGCCACGGCCAGCGGGCCACGGTTGTTCAGCACGGTGTTGAGGTCGGCACGGCCGACTTCCTCACGTACCGCGCTCTGTGCCGACTGCTCCAGCACCTGGTTGGCATCGACTGTACCGAACAGATACTGCTGCGGGTCATCGATGCGGTACTGGACGTTCAACGAGACGTTGACGATGTTCTCGTCGCGGGTCAGCACAGGCACCTGGATCGAGAAGGTCTTGATCTCGGTGGCGTTGACCTTGGTGACCGATTCGATCGGCCACGGCAGCTTGAAGTTCGGGCCGGGCTGCAGGATCCGCGAGAACTGGCCGAAGCGCAGCACCACGCCACGCTGCTGTTCGCCGATCAGCTGGAAGCTGGAGAACAGCACCAGCAATACCACCGCTGCTGCCACCCAGCGCAGGATGCCACCGTCGAACAGGTCCTTCAGCGGCCCGGGCAGTCCGCCCCAGCCACCACCATTGCCACCGCCCCGCGACCCGAAAGGCCCGCGTCGCTTGTCCTCGGGGCCTTGTCCGCCCTTGTTGCCGCCGGGTGTATTCCAGGCCATGCACGCTCCATCAAGATTTGGGCTGCGGCGCGGGCCCTTCCCGCAACGCCAGCCGTGAAACCATCACCGATCATACAAGATGGGGCGGTTCCGCAGGATCGAAAGGGGGGCGAGGGGGTAAGGTGGCGTTTTCCTCGAAGTCAGGCAACGCCGATGGCCCCCACCACCCCGTTCACCGCCTTCCGCATCGAAAATGACGATGCCGGCTACCGCACCGGCCTGGCCGAGCTCAGCGTCGACGACCTCAGCCCCGGCCAGGTCTTGATCCGCGCCCACTGGTCCTCGGTCAACTTCAAGGATGCTCTGGCCGGCACCGGCAAGGGGAAGATCCTGCGCCGGTTTCCGTTGGTGGGCGGCATTGACGTGGCCGGCACCGTGGTCGCCTCCACGGACCCGATGTGGCGCGAAGGCGATGCGGTGCTGGCCACCGGCTGCGGGCTGAGCGAAACCCGCGATGGCGGCTACAGCCAGTATGTGCGTCTGGAGTCGCGAGCCGTCATCGCACAGCCGGCAGGGCTGAGCCCGCGCGAGGCGATGGTGCTGGGCACCGCCGGTTTCACCGCCGCGCTGGCCCTGCTGCGCCTTCAGGACAACCGGCAGACACCCGAACTCGGCCCGCTGGCGGTCACCGGTGCCAGTGGCGGCGTCGGCGCGCTGGCGCTGTCGATCTTCAGCCGCGCCGGTTACTCGGTGCATGCAATCAGCGGCAAGCCGGAGCAATCCGACTTCCTGCGCGGCATCGGCGCCGCGGAGGTGCTGCCACGCTCGGCGCTGGCCGAGACCGGCCCGCTGCAGTCGGCCCGCTTCGGCGGAGGCCTCGACAATGCCGGAGGCGACATGCTGGCCAGCCTGCTGGCGCAGACCGTACCGTACGGCAGTGTGGTCAGTGCCGGCCTCGCGGCCAGCCCGACGCTGGACATGACGGTGATGCCGTTCATTCTTCGGGGCGTGTCGCTGCTCGGCGTCTCTTCGGCCAATGCACCGCGCGGGCTGCGCGAAGAAGTGTGGTCGCGCCTGGGCGGCGAATGGAAGCCGCAGCACCTGGACCGCATCTGCACCGCCGAAGTCGGTCTGGACGGCCTGCCGGTGGTGTTCGAGCGGATGCTGGCCGGCGGCTCGCTGGGCCGCACCGTGGTGCGGATCGACTGAACGTTGCAGGCAGGCGACGGACGGCAGATGCGGCCCTCCCGCCGGTAATGGGCCCGCACTACACTGCGGGCATTACATGGGGAACAACATGGCACGCATTCTGATCGTCGACGACTCACCGTCGCAGCTGTTGGGGATACAGCGCATCGTCGAGAAGCTCGGGCACCAGATCCTGACCGCCACCGATGGCGCCGCCGGGGTCGAAACCGCCAAGGCCGAGCTGCCCGACCTGGTCCTGATGGACGTGGTGATGCCCAACCTCAACGGCTTCCAGGCCACCCGCACGCTCGCCCGTGATGAGGCGACCCGGCATATCCCGGTAATCCTGGTGACCACCAAGGACCAGGACACCGATCGCATGTGGGGCATGCGCCAGGGCGCCAAGGCCTACATCACCAAGCCGTTCTCGGAAGACGAACTGTCAGAGGTGCTGGAGCGGGTGTTCGCCGGACAGGGCTGACACACAGCTCCGGTAGGTGCCGACCTTGGTCGGCACGCCTTGAACGGCCGAAAGGCGTGCGGACCAAGGTCCGCACCCACCAGAATCCATCTCAGATTGTCTCGCCGAACGCCTTGGCCAGGTTGCGGTAAGCCTTCTTCTGCGCTTCGTCGGTCGCGGCCGGGGCCACGATCTCGATTTCGACGATCTGGTCGCCGTCCGGGTTGCCCGGCAGGCCACGGCCGCGCAGGCGCAGCTTGCGGCCGGCATCGGAATCGGCCGGAATCTTCAGCTCCACCGCACCGCCCAGGGTCGGCACGCTGATGCTGGTCCCCAGCGCGGCCTGCCACGGGGTGACCGGCAGCGTGTAGAGGATGTTGCGGCCGTCGACCTCGAACTGCGGGTGCGCGGCGAACTCCACTTCCAGCAGCAGATTGCCGCCGTGGTTGCCCTGCCCCGCCAGACGGATCACCTGGCCCGGGCGGATACCCTTGGGCACGCGTACATCCAGCTGCTTGCCGTTGACCGTGATGCGCAAGCTGTCACCGCTGTAGGCGGCTTCCAGCGGCACCGACAGCTTGGCGCGGGTATCGCGGTTGGGTGCATGGCCCTGGCTGCTGAAGCCCGGCCCCGGACCCGCGCCGCCACCGCCCCGCTGGCGCGCGAACAGGCTCTCGAAGAAATCGCTGAAGCCACCGTTGGGGCCACCGCCGCCGAACACTTCCTCGAAGTTGAAGCCACCGGCACCGCCGTAATTCGGCGGTACGTTGAATTCCTCGCCCGGGCGGTAGCCCTGCGCGCGCAGCTGGTCGTAGGCCGCGCGCTTCTCCGGGTCACGCAGCGCCTCGTAGGCCTCGTTGACCGCCTTGAACTTGTCCTCGGCCCCGGCCTCCTTGCTGACGTCCGGGTGGTACTTGCGTGCCAGCCGGCGGTAGGCAGTCTTGATTTCCGCCTCGCCCGCGCTCGGTTCCACCCCCAGGGTGGCGTAGTAATCCTTGAATTCCATCCAGCTACCTCGATCTGCTTCGGCCGCGCCGGTGGCGCCGCCCCGAGTTCATTCTACGCGCCGGCGATGCTACGCCGCCCCCCGTGCGGCCCCGGTGAGGCCGACTGATCCTGCGCAATGCGGCTGCCATCCCCATCCGCCACGCTGTGGCTGGAAGCTCCCGCCGCGAAGCCTGAAGATGGGGCCTGCACACGGGTTTTCCAATGTCTTGACGTCCCTGTCCCATCCGGCCCACTAGCCTGCCCCAGCAAGGAGTTTCCCCATGACCATCCATGTCGGCGACCGCATTCCGGAAGTGACCCTCAAACGCATCCGCGAGGGCATCGAAACGCTCGATACGCATTCGCTGTTCGACGGACGCAACGTGGTGTTGTTTGCCGTGCCCGGCGCGTTCACGCCCACCTGCTCGGCGCGCCACCTGCCCGGCTACGTCGAGTCGTTTGACGCGTTCCGCAAGCGCGGCATCGAGGTCTATTGCCTGGCCGTCAACGATCCGTTCGTGATGAAGGCCTGGGCGGCCGACCAGGGCGTGCCCGATGGCCTGCTGATGCTGTCCGACGGCAATGCCGAACTGACCCGTGCGCTCGGTCTGGAACTCGACGCCAGCGCCTCGGGCATGGGCATCCGCTCGCGTCGCTTCGCCCTGTATGTGGTCGATGGCGTGGTTCGAGCCGCCTGGGTCGAGCAGCCCGGCCAGTTCGAGGTGTCTTCGGCCGAGTACGTGCTGGAGCACCTTCCCACCTGACATCCACCGCAAGAGGAAACGGCCAGCCATGTCCACCAAGCCAGCCAAAGCCAGCAAGCCCGCCGTCAAGGTTCCCGGCATCAGCGACCGCAAGACCCTGCGCGAACGCGCCCGGCGCAACATCGAAGACGGGGCGATCACCGACAGCTACAGCGCCGACCGCAAGGTGGTGATCAAGCTGCTCAATGACGCACTGGCCACCGAGTACGTGTGCGTGCTGCGCTACTACCGGCACCACTTCATGGCCAAGGGCATGCTGGCCGATGCGGTCAAGGCCGAGTTCCTCGAACACGCACAACAGGAGCAGGCGCATGCCAGCAAGCTGGCCGAGCGCATTGTCCAACTTGGCGGCGAGCCGGACCTCAACCCCGATACGCTGACCGCGCGCTCGCATGCCGAGTACAAGGAAGGCAGTGACCTGCGCGACATGGTGCGCGAGAACCTGGTGGCCGAACGCATCGCCATCGACAGCTACCGCGAGATGATCAACTTCATCGGCGACCGCGATACCACCACCAAGCGCATCCTTGAAGAGATCCTCGCGCAGGAAGAGGAACACGCCGACGAGTTCGCCGACCTGCTGGATGGGTGGATCGGGGAATAGCGGCCCCGCATACGCCCGGGTAGATGCCCACCTTGGTGGGCGCATTTATCGCGTGCCAACCAAGGTTGGCACCTACCAGAGCATGGATGCGTCGGGTCGCCGGGCCATTCCCAGCAGCTACCGCAGGACGTTGAACCGCACCTGCGTCCATGCGCCGTCAGCCGCCAGCGCAGTCAGGGTGTGAGCGCCGGGGTCAGCGAACTCGCGCTGCATCAACTGTGCGCCATGGGTCCGTGCAATCCAGCGACCATCCAGCAACCAGTCCACCGCCTGCTCGCTGCCCAGCGCGCGCAGCTGCAGCCGCACGCCGTGCTGGGCATTGGGCGCCCGGGCCAGGGTGGCACCGTTGTTGAGACCATCGATATGCAGGGCCACACTGGCATCTCGTCCGTCATCGCGGCAGTCCGGCGACAGTGCTGGCAACTGCGAGGCCTCGCGCGTGGCCTTGGGCAACCACGGCGACAGCAGCGCCGGCCAGCGCGCGATTTCGCGTGGTACTTCCTCATGTGGCGCGCGGCAGTCGGCCGATACACGCAGGCCGGTCAGCGCATCGGCCAGATAGCGCTGCCGCCCCGGCTGCCAGCGGCGCGCCTCGCGCTCGGGGAAGGTCGGCGGCGCCGCGCCGTCCAGCAGATAGGCCGACATCCGCCGCTGGCAGAGTGCTGCGGGCAATCCCTCGGCACGTTCGCCGGTCGGCCAGCAGATGTCTTCCTGGCTGACACTGGACGGCATCGGTGCAGCTGCGGAATCGCCACGCTGGCGCGGCAGGCTGTCCACCACTTCAAACATCAGCGGCAGTGCAGTGACTGCGCCGTACTGGCCGGGCAATGGCGTGCCGTCCGGCCGGCCCACCCACACGCCCACGGTGTAGTGACGGGTACTACCGATGGCCCACGCATCGCGATACCCGTAGCTGGTGCCAGTCTTCCACGCCACACGCGGGCGGCCACCGACATCGAAGGTGCCGACGCTGTATCCCGGACGCGGATTCGATTCCAGCATCTCGCGCACGATCCAGCTTGCGCCCGGCGAGGCGAGGCGCCGCTCGATCATCGGTTCGTCGTCGGTGTAGCGCACACGGCCGGCGATGCCGTTGCGGTTGAGCGCGGCGAACGCGCCGACCAGGTCTTCCAACCGCGCACCGGTACCGCCCAGGATCAGCGACAGATTGGGCGTACTGCCCGGCGGGAAGCGCAGCTGGATGCCGGAGTGCGAAAGCCGCGCAGCAAAGCGCGCCGCGCCCACCCGCTGCAGCAGATCCACCGAGGGCACGTTGAGCGACAGTCGCAATGAGCTGGAGGCACCGATGGGCCCATTGAAGGCCATGTCGAAGTTGCCGGGGCGATAGCTGCCGAAACTCTGCGGCGCATCGACCAGCAGGCTTTCCGAATGAATCAGGCCATCATCGAGCGCCATCGCATACAGGAACGGCTTGAGCGTGGACCCCGGCGAGCGCCAGGCCTGCACCATGTCCACGTGCCCCAGGCGCTGGCGGTCACCGAAGGACAACGTGCCAACATAGGCACGCGCCTGCAGGGTCTGGTTGTCGACCACCAGCAAGGCAGCCGAGGTGCGCTCGGGCAGCATCGAGAAGTAGCTGGCCACGCGTTCTTCCAGCGTGCGCTGCAGGCCGATATCGATGCTGCTCTGGATGCGCGCTTTGCCCGGCTGCGCTGAATGCAGCCGCTGTGCAAGCAGCGCCGCATGCAGCGGCGGCCGCAGCGAGCGTGCGACCACGTTCTCGATGCGTGCGTCTTCCACTTCTTCCGCTGTCCACACGCCCAACTCGTTCATGCGCGCCAGCACCTTGTTGCGGGCCTTCTGCGCGGCTTCGGGGTGACGGTCCGGGCGCAACCGGCTCGGCGCCTGCGGCAGCACCGCCAGCAGCGCGGCTTCGGCATGTGACAGCTGTGCCGCCGGCTTGCCCAGATAGGCCCAACTGGCCGCCTCCACGCCCTCGATGGTACCGCCGTAAGGCGCGCGTTCCAGGTACAGGGCCAGGATCTGCTGTTTGCTCAGGTGCACTTCCAGCTGCACCGCGCGCAGCATCTGCTTGAGCTTTCCCCAGGGCGTGCGCGTATGTGGATCGAGGATGCGTGCGACCTGCATGGTCAGGGTCGAGCCACCGGACACGATGCGGCCGCCGCGCAGCAACTGGCCGCTGGCACGCAGGATCGCCAGCGGGTTGATACCTGGATGGGTCCAGAACCAGCGGTCTTCATAGGTCAGCAATGCCTGCAGGTACAGCGGCGAGACGCTGTCGATCGAGGCCGGATAACGCCACACGCCCTCGGCATCGGCGAACGCACGCAGCGGCGTGCCATCGGCAGCCACCACCAGGGTGCTGGTATCGCGTTGCTTCGGCAGCGGCGGCGGGAAAGCGAAATCCAGCACCAGCAGCAGCGCCAGCAGAGCCGCCGTGCCCCAGCGCAACCACGGCCACAGCGGCCGCAGCCGGCGGCGCAGGGCCGCCAGCCGGGTCGACATCGTCTTCTTCATTGCAGCGTGCCGGATTGGAGCTTGCCAGCGGGACGGGCCGCGCCCTCGCGGCCCGTCCGCGCGGTCACGGCTGTACCACCGTGATCGTGGTCGGGGTGCTGCGACCGACGCCGCGCAGCTGCGGCCGGTACATGTCCTCCACCAGCGGCGGCGGCACCGAGTAGGTACCCGGGGTCACCGCGCGCACCAGATAGAACACGTTGGCCTTGCTGCCACGCGAGAGCTTCAGCGCGGCCACGTAGCGGTCGTCGCGGAACTCCTCGTGCTTGGTATCGGCCGCTTCACCACGGTCGCTGATGGTGATGCCATCGACCACCACGTCGGCCCACTGCTTGGCATCGCCCAGGTTGAAGTTCTCGATCTCCAGGCCCGCCGGCAGCAAGTCGGTCAGCAGTGCATCCGGCATCGTGGTGTCGGCGGTGACGGTGACACGCACGATCAGGGCTTCACCTTCCTTCAGCGGGCGCGGCGCCCACGGCTTGCCATCGGTGCCGTAGTAGCTGCGCTCGACGCCCAGCACGCTGTTGTCCGGTGCCGGCGCGCTGCGCGGGATGCCGGCCACGTCGATGCTGGCGAACATCGGCGGCTGGCCCTGCGGGGTGAAGCGCACGCCACTGGCCAGCTCACTGGCGCTGAAGTTGCGGCCGAACAGCTTGCGTTCGCCGATGGCTTCGGTGTTGCCACCAATCACCAACTCACCGGCCACCAGTGCCTTCTGATTGGCAGCAAGCGCTTTGCCAAGACGGGCAATCGCCACCTGTTCCTGCGTGCTCAGCCACATCCAGCCGGCGTTACGGCGCGCATCCAGGCCACGGCCCAGATCGACCGCACGCGCATCCCAGGCCGGCTTGGCCAGCTTGTTTTCGTGGGTCAGCGCAATCATCAGCGCGTCATCGCGGATGGCACTGCCGTAGTCGCCGAAGTACGACGGGCGTTCGCTGCTGGACTTTGCGAAGGCCGCAGCCAGTGCGGCCTGGCCGCGCTTGGCATCGCCCTGCAGCGACAGCGCCACACCCAGATGGACCAGCGACAGGCCACCGACCGCCTTGCTGCGCTCGTTGTCGTACAGCGTGCGCAGGGTACCCAGCGGCGCACGGTTGACCCGGGCCAGCACGTAGCCCGAATACGCCTGGTTGGCGAACTTCAGCTTCTCGCGGTCATCCTGGCCGTAGAACTGGTTGCCGCCGGACAGCAGATCCTCGCTGAGGCGGTTGAGCGCCTTCTGCAGCACGTTATCGGGCACGGCGAAGCCGGCGTCCTTGGCATCGAGCAGGAACTCGGTGATGTACGGAGTCAGCCACGGGTTCACGTAGCCGTCGTCACCCCACATCGAGAAGTTGCCGTTGGCCACCTGCATCGACGCCAGGCGACCGAACGCGCCTTCCATGCGTTCGCGGCGGGTCTTGGCATCCAGCCCGTCGGCACCGAGCATCGACGATGTCGCCTGGTCGAGGATCAGCGCGGCATAGCCCTTGCTGGTGGTCTGCTCGGCACAGCCATACGGGTAGTTCAGCGCGCCCTGCAGCGCACTGGCGAACGGAATCGGCGGCAGCGGGCTGACCAGCAGGCGGGCATTCACCGACTCGGACATCAGGCCATCGGTCAGGCTGTTGTCGAGGCTGACCGCCGCCAGCGGATCAAGCGTACGTACCTGCGAACGCAGCACCTGCGGCCACGCCGCACGCACCGGCAGCTCGTAGCGGCGATCGGCCTTGAAGCCGTTGCCGTCCACCCGTACCCGCACCTTGGCCACGCTGTGGCCTTCGCGTGCCGACAATGGGAAGCTCAGGGTGGTCTTGGCATCGGCATTCAACTGCACGCTGCGGCTGCCCTCGCCCAGGGTCAACGGGCCTTCGCTTTCCACCTTAACGTTGAACTGGCCCGGCTTGCCGGTGAAATTCTGCACGTCCAGGGTCACGGTGCTGCGGTCACCCGGGGCCAGCACGCGCGGCATGCTGGCTTCGGCCAGGATCGGCGCGCGCACCACGGTTTCCACATCGCGCTTGCCGTACTGGTCATCGCTGTAGACCAGTGCCGATACGCGCAGGGTGCCGTTGAAGTCCGGCACCTTCAGGCGGATGCGGGCGATGCCCTTGGCATCGAGCTGCACCGGGCCGGAGAACAGGTCCACGGTCTGCACGCGCGCG
This sequence comes from Stenotrophomonas sp. ATs4, assembly GCF_051861585.1. Taxonomy (NCBI): domain Bacteria; kingdom Pseudomonadati; phylum Pseudomonadota; class Gammaproteobacteria; order Lysobacterales; family Lysobacteraceae; genus Stenotrophomonas; species Stenotrophomonas sp. ATs4. Next base: position 60,102 of record NZ_JBLYPK010000007.1, read on the forward strand.
GTCGGACGCTTGGCCTGCGGCAACGCCTGCAGCGCCATGTCGCCACCAAACTTCAGCTTGCCGCTGCTGCCGTCGAAGCTCTCGATCACCCGGCTGTAGATGTCGTAGGCATCGATGCCGAGGCGACGCTGGGCGAAGAAGTGCGCACCCGCGTCGGGCACCGGGAAACGAGTGATGTTGAGGATGCCCACGTCCACCGCCGAGACGGTGACGTGCGCCATCTTGCCGGCCAGCTGCGGTGCGCTGACCGTCACCGGCAGGTCCTGTTCCGGTCGCATCTGCTTGGGCGCCGCCAGGCCGACGGCTACGGTGCGGCCCTTGCGGTCCATCGGCACGTGCACCACGCCCACCGCACGGGCCGGGGTGATCTTGCTCGGCGCACTGCCGCCACGGAACACCAGCGCGGTGATGTAGACGTCGTGGCGCTCCCAGTCGGCGGTGACCGGGATCTTGAAGGTCGAGCCCGGCTTGGCCTCGATGTCCTGCACGTACAGCATGCGGTCGGTCTCGACCATCAGGATGCCCTTGCCGGCATGCGGCGGGGTCACCGTCACTTCCAGGGTGTCACCGGCCTTGTAGCCGGTCTTGTCCAGGCCCAGCTTGACCTTGTCCGGGCGCGCGTCCAGGCCGCGGTTGTCATCGCCCCAGCTCCAGCCGGCGCGGAACGGGTAACGGCTGGTCAGGCCGGTGGACGGATCGAACACGTCCACCCGGTACTCGCCCCACTCCACCGGGAAATCGAAGGCGACCGCACTGCTGCCGGCATCGACGGTGCGGGTTTCCTTGTTCTCGAAGCGGCGGGTGTAGTCGTAGTCCCAACGGTTGTCGTTGAAGGTCCAGTGGTAGTCGCGCAGTTCGCGCACCAGGGTGATCTTCAAACCCTTGGCCGGCTGCGGAGCACCGGCGGCATCCACGCGCATCAGCTCGAAGCGCGCATTGCCGTTGGAATCGGCGCCGTCCTCGGGGTTGAACAGCGGCCGCACACCGACCAGCGCATTGGCCGGCCACATCACCCGCTTCAGGGTACGGGTGACCGTACGGCCACCGGTTTCATACAGGCTGCCGGACAGCACCACGGCGATCGGCGCCTTGGCCTTGGCCGCCTCTTCCGGCAACGCCACATCCTCACGCAGCTGGCCATTGGCCGGCAGCGTGGTGTCGATCACGTCCTTGGCCTCGCGCGGCAGCTGCAGGGTCGGGTCACCGAAGAAATAGCCCGGCAGGCCTTCCACCGGCTTCTGTTCAGCGGCCACCGCCATGCGTGCGGTGAAGCGGTTGCCATCGGCAGGTGCCCCATACAGATAGGCACCATTGGCCTGCAGGCGCAGGTCCTCGCCCGGCTTCAGCGTCTTCTGCGCGCTGTCCAGGTCCAGCTTCATGCGCTCGGGCAGGAACTCCTCGATGCGCAGGGTCATGCCCTGGATCGCTTCCTTGCTGGCCGGGTCGGTGCGGAACTCGACCTGCCAGCGCCCGGTGGGCGCCTCGGCAGGAATGACCTGCTCGAAATTGATGTAGCCCTGGTCACCCGGCTGCAGGCGGGTCTCGCGGAAGGTCTTGCCGTCAGGCTGCTTCAGGCGCAGGAACACCGGCTGGGCCTTGACCGGCTTGCCGTCGTTGTCGCGCAGCAGGGCGGACAGGCGCACGGTCTCGCCCGGGCGGTACAGGTCACGGCCGGACCAGGCATAGACGTCGAACCACGCGTTGTCACGACCGGCCACAGCGAATTCGCTCAGGTCCAGCGCCGGCTGGTTGAACGGCAGGAAGCTGGTGTCCTTGCCAGTGCTGGCCACCAGCACGTGAGTCGCATCCAGGGTGTAGTTCAGCAGCGCATTGCCGTTGCCGTCGGTGCTGCCCTTCAGCACCACCTCGCCCTTCGCGTCGAGCACCCGCAGGTCGATGCTCTTCAGCGGTGCACCGTCCTTGAGGCCGGCAGTGTGCACGAACAGCTTGTCCTTGTAGGCACGGGTATGCAGGCCGATGTCGCTGACCGAGAAGAACGCGGTATCGAATTCGCCTTCGTAGTCGCCGGTGCGCTTGAGCAGGGCGAAGTACAGGCCCGGCTCCTGCAGTTCCTTGATGTCCTGGGTCGGCAGATAGGTCAGCACCCGCTCGTTCTTCTTGCCACCAAGAATGAAGCGGTTGACGTAGACCGGCTCCGCCAGCTTGTTGATCGGGCTGCGCTCGTAGTCGCTGCTCAGCTCCCAGCTGCCGCGGCGGCCGCCGCGCTGGTACTGGCTGAAGAAGGTCGGCAGGTCCTTCTCACGCACGCGCAGGAACTCGACGTCGACCTCGGGCACGTTCACCGACACCACCGGCAGGCCGCGGCTGTCCTTGGCCGGCAGCACGCTGCCCTGCGAGGCGAAACCGACCACCGGCTTCAGCTCGCCGCTGAACACCTTCTGCTTCAGTTCCTTGCCCAGGCGGCTGCCGTCGGCGGCCAGCAGGTCGGGCGAGACCACCAGACTGAACTCCTTGCCGGCCTCGACGAACGGATAGCGCAGGGTCAGGCCGTCATCAGACAGCGTCCAACTGCTGTCGTCGGTGCCGACCTTCTCCTCGAAGCGCACCAGCTTGTCGAAATCCTGGGTGCCGACCAGCGGGCGCGAGAACTCCAGCGCCAGCGACAGGCCCTCGTTCTTCTGGTCCGGGTAGGCACGCAGCAGGGTGAACTCCTTCACCTGCTCGGCCTGGGTGGTGATGGCCTCACCGCTGCTCTTGGGCAGCTGCCCGCTGTCGTTGCGGCAGCCGGCCAGACCCAGCAACAGGCCTCCTGCCAGTACAGCCGCCGCCCATCCCCACCGCTTCCGCCGTGCCGGACCGCTCATGTCGTCACTCCTTGATCGAGGCGGCCATTATAGGCAGGCCGCGTCAAGGTGTTGACGCGAATTCGGCAATTGCCCCTGGCGCGGGTAGCGCCGGCCACTGGCCGGCAGTCCGGTAGCCGCCAACCTTGGTTGGCATTGGGCCCATGCCAACCAAGGTTGGCATCCACCAGGGGCCCCTACCCCGCTGCGCTAGGCATAGGTCCGTGTCGGCAATCCGCCTGCCTTGGGATCGGGTGCTCCCACAATCGTGGCGCGCAACGCCCCGGCAGAGAGATTGTTGAAACCGCCCTCAAGTGACGGATTGGACCCTTAATTGACCAACTCTCCAACCCGCACTTGATCACCGCTGTAGCATCGGCATCAGGCCTTCCTGACCGCAGTGATCATTGCAATGACAAGAGTTCGACTAGTTCAGGACCCATCAACGGGAAAGGTATGGGGTACACGATGTGACGGAAGCACCGTCGAAATCACATCCGGAAGCTCTGGAAAGCTGAAGTCACAGTTGAAAAACTTTTCGAGTCCCGACGAAGCACTGAAATGGGCGATCAAGCAGGAATGGTCACGGCTGAAGAAGGGCTTCGTACTAGTAAATCCTCTCGCTGATGCAGGGCAACCCAGCATGCACCGGTATATTTGCGGAGGGTACACGGGAGCCCTGATGATTGCCGGCTGCAATGGGAAGGTGGCGACCAATCAGCATCAGGATGAAGACACGCATGGTGCAGCAACCGATGTGCTTCTACTGGTCAGCGAAAGCGCTGATGTCACCCAAAGATGGCGGCCAAGCAAGACCGACCTCGCCTGGTCGGCAGCATCTACCACCAGCGACCAGTTCCTGATCCAATTCGACTCTGGAATCCATCTCTGGTCTGCGGACGGCACACCACCTCAGCGGATCAGTGAACCAACGATCATGTCGTCCCCCTTCCTTGCCGCATCCAACGGGCATGCATCGTGGCATTCCGGTGAGCAGATCACGGTAATGAGGCTCGCGGACGGAGAGAGCATCCTTCAATTCGCTCGCAAGCCAACGTTGGTAGGAGGCCACTCCCGGCAGATGGTGTGCGCGCTCTCTCCGGACGCAGCGACGCTTTCCTGCTGTTCCAGCCCGGGCGAAATCGAGTTCATCAATGTTGCACAGGCGGAGACCGTGCGCCGACATCAGGGTGATTTTGAAATGATCACCAAGATGGCGTGGAGCGCGGATGGGGGCTGGCTATTGGCCTTGGAACAGTACGGACGATGGCGCCTGATGTGTCTGGACACGGCAACAGGCGAATCCCGCCACGGGTGGCCGGAGTTCATTGACATGACGCGGACTGACTTTGCACTGGACAGCAATAGCAGGCGATTGGCCGTCATACACCGCGGTCATATTGCCCTTTATGACTTTGCGGACATGAGGGAAATTCAACGCTTCCCCGTGGATCATCTAGTCCGTACTGCACACATTGCATGGACAGGAGAAAACAACATTTCGGTACGGACCGACTATGGATGCCTTTCCACGTATGTAGTTTGATCAGGCTCGCTATTTAGTTGCGCTGTTCTTGAGGAGCCTCCGCCAACAGCGGTGTGGACCAAAGCCGCCTCGGCAGCCGCCAACCTTGATTTGGAGTTGGCCCGTGCCAACCAATATTGGACCCCATCAAAGCGGATCGAGCCACGTGCCCGGCAAGCAGGCGTGGCGTCAGATCCACCAGAGTGTTGCTACCCCGGCAGGTACAGATCCACGTAGTCGGTCACCGGCATCGCCGCCAGCGCTACCGGGTCCAGCGATGCAGCCAGGATGCGCTGCTGCTGGGCGGTCGGGAAGCGATGGGCCAGGTGCCGGCGGAACTTGTCCATCAGCAGCGGAATCCCCTCCTCGCGACGGCGGGCATGACCGAGCGGGTACTCCACCAGCACCTCCGGCAACTCAGTGCCATCACTGAAACGCACGCTCAGGCCGTTGGCGATGCTGCGCTTGTCCGGGTCCAGGTAATCGGCGCTGAGCTGCGGATCCTCATGGCAGGCCATCTTCGCGCGCAGGGCATCGATACGCGGATCGGCGGCAACGTCGTCCTCGTAATCCTCGGCCACCAGCCGCCCGTGCAGCAACGCGATGGCGACCATGTACTGCACACAGTGGTCGCGGTCGGCCGGGTTATGCAGCGGGCCCCGCTTGTCGATGATGCGGATGCAGGCTTCCTGGGTCCGGATCGCGATGTGCGCGATGTCCTCTACCCGCCGTCCCATCGCTCGCAGCTGCTGGTGCAACGTGATCGCCGCCTCCACCGCGGTCTGGCCATGGAACTCGGCTGGGTAGCTGATCTTGAACAGCACGTTCTCCATTACATAGCTGCCCAGCGGTCGCTCCAGCGTCAGTGCCTTGCCATGCATCGACACCGCTTCAAACCCCCAGGTGGGTGCGCTGAGCACGCTGGGGTAGCCCATCTCGCCGCTGGCTGCCATCAGCGCCAGGCGCACGCCACGGCTGGTCGCGTCGCCGGCCGCCCAGCTCTTGCGCGAGCCGGTGTTGGGCGCGTGCCGGTAGGTCCGCAGGGCCTGGCCATCGACCCAGGCCAGCGACAGCGCATTGAGCATGCGTTCGCGATCCAGCCCGAGCAGCTGCGAAACCACGGCCGTGGTGGCCACCTTGACCAGCACCACGTGGTCCAGCCCGACCCGGTTGAAGGAATTCTGCAGCGCCAGCACGCCCTGGATCTCATGCGCCTTGATCATCGCCAGCAGCACATCGTGCACGGTCGGTGGCGGGCGGCGCAGAGCCTGCGCGTTTCGCCCCAGCCAATCGCAGACGGCGAGGATGCCGCCCAGATTGTCTGAGGGATGGCCCCATTCGGCAGCCAGCCAGGTGTCGTTGAAATCGAGCCAGCGCACCATCGCGCCAAGGTTGAAGGCGGCCTGCACCGGGTCCAGCACGTAGTGCGTACCCGGTACGCGCGCGCCGTTGACCACGCTGATGCCCGGCACCAGGGGACCAAGCAGCTTGCTGCAGGCCGGGAAAGACAGTGCTTCCAGGCCGCAGCCCAGGGTATCGAGCAGGCAGTGGTGCGCGGTCTGGAAGGCCAGCGGTGAATCGATGCGTGCCTCGCGCACGTAATCGACGATGTCCACCAGCAGCGCATCCCACGCTGCACGTTCGTTGGATGGGGTGTGGTTGTCAGACATCGCAGGTCTCCTCGTCGGGGTGCACGGTTGCCCGTGCACCATGCCAACCAAGGTTGGCATCTACCAAAGCAATCGGTCTACGCGGCCGGTAGTCGCCAACCTTGGTTGGCGCTGGAAAATGCCCAGGCGGTGCCAACGTCATGCCAACCAAGGTTGGCATCCACCAGAGCATGTAATGCCGGCGCCGACCGGCTGGTTACTCGGCCGGCACGCGCACCTTGCCTTCCATCAATACGCGGGCGCTGCGGCTCATGATGGCCTTGGTCACTGTCCACTGGCCGTCAACGAAACCGGCCTGCGCACCCACGCGCAAGGTGCCGGAAGGATGACCGAAGGTCACTGCCTCGCGTTCACCACCACCGGCCGCACGATTGACCAGGGTGCCCGGGATCGCCGCCGCGGTACCGATCGCCACGGCCGCGGTACCCATCATCGCGTGGTGCAGCTTGCCCATCGACAGCGCACGCGCATGCAGGTCGATCGCCGAGGCCGGGATGGCCTTTCCGCTGGAAGACACGTAGTCCTGTGCCGGTGCCACCAAAGCCACCTTCGGCGTGTGCTGGCGGGTCGCTGCATCTTCCAGGTTCTTGATCAGACCCATGCGCAAGGCGCCGTAGGCGCGGATGGTCTCGAACTTCTGCAGCGCGGCCTTGTCTTCATTGATCGCCGGTTGCAGTTCGGTGCCGGTATAGCCCAGATCCGAGGCATTGAGGAAGATGGTCGGGATGCCGGCGGTGATCATGGTCACCTCGAAACTGCCCACGCCGGGCACCTCCAGGGTGTCCACCAGATTGCCGGTCGGGAACATTGCACCCGCATCGCCGTCATCGGACGGATCGATGAATTCCAGCTGGATCTCGGCGGCCGGGAAGGTCACACCGTCCAGTTCGAAATCGCCGATCTCCTGCACTTCGCCATCGCGCATCGGCACGTGGGCGATGATGGTCTTGCCGATGTTGGCCTGCCAGATGCGTACGGTGCACAGGCCATCGCGCGGCACGCGGGCCGGATCGATCAGCCCATTGGCAATCGCGAACGGACCCACCGCAGTGCTGAGGTTGCCGCAGTTGCCACTCCAGTCGACGAAGGCAGTGTCGATCGAGACCTGTCCGTACAGATAGTCCACATCGTGGTCAGGCACCGAGGCGCCGGAGATGATCACGCACTTGCTGGTGCTGGAGGTCGCCCCGCCCATGCCGTCGGTCTGCTTGCCATACGGATCGGGCGAACCGATCACGCGCATCAGCAACGCATCGCGTGCGGGGCCGGGCACCTGCGCCGCGGCGGGAAGATCGTGCAGGCGGAAGAACACGCCCTTGCTGGTGCCACCGCGCATGTAGGTGGCCGGAATACGGAGTTGCGGGAGGAAGGTCATGGATCAGTATCCTGGGTGCGACGAACCAATATCGGGGTTGAGCTCCTCGTCTTCGAACAGTGCTTCCATACCGCGCGAAGCATTCCAGATGCGCACGATGGAAACGTGCGCAGGTAGCTCCACGTAGTAAACCAGGTAGCCGTCGAAGCGACGAACCGGATGAAAACGCAACGGCGCTGGCAGCGAGGGCAACAGACCCGCATGCAGTGCGGAACCAGCACCTGGGTGGGCCTCGATCAGCTTGATGACGGATTCCACCGCATCGATGAAGCCGATTTCCAGCACTTCTCCGCCCTGATCTGCATACCAAGCTGCTGCCTGGTCAAGATCTCGAACCGCTGCAGGGGACCAGTGCGAAGGTTTCACTTACGGTTCCGTGCACGCTCACGCAGCTTGTCAAAGTGATCCGGCGCCAAAGGCGCGGAAGCCCCGGAAGCCAGCCCTTCGGCAATCAGCTGCTTGAGCAGTTCTTCAGCCTTGCTGCGCTGACGCTGGCGGATCAGATCACGCACATAATCCGACGTACTGGAGTAGCCGCCTTCGCGCACTTCCTCATCCACGAACTGCTTGAGCGGGTCGGTCAGCGAAATGTTCATGGTGGCCATGAGACTCTCCATTGGCAGTTTTTGCCAAGTCAGTGTGCGCCCCACCCTCGAGTCGGACAAGCCCGCCCCCGGCCTTCGGGGGCAGGCATTCAGCCGGCTATCACGCCACCTTGGCGCCTTCCAGGAAGTCCTGCGCAAAGCGCTGCAGCACACCGCCGGCTTCGTAGATCGCCACTTCCTCGTCGCTGTCCAGGCGGCAGGTGACCGGCACGATCACGTCCTGGCCATCGCGACGGTGGATCACCACGCTCAGCTCGGCGCGCGGGGTGCGCTCACCGACCACATCGAAGGTCTCGGTGCCATCGATGCCCAGGGTCAGGCGGGTAGTACCCGGCTTGAACTCCAGCGGCAGCACGCCCATGCCGATCAGATTGGTGCGGTGGATACGCTCGAAGCCCTCGGCCACGATCGCTTCAACACCTGCCAGACGCACACCCTTGGCGGCCCAGTCACGCGAGCTGCCCTGGCCGTAGTCGGCACCGGCAATGATGATCAGCGGCTGCTTGCGCTCCATGTAGGTCTCGATCGCTTCCCACATGCGCATCACCTTGCCTTCCGGCTCCACGCGCGCCAGCGAACCCTGCTTCACGCTGCCGTCTTCATTGCGCACCATCTCGTTGAACAGCTTCGGGTTGGCGAAGGTGGCGCGCTGCGCGGTCAGATGGTCGCCGCGATGGGTGGCGTAGGAGTTGAAGTCCTCTTCCGGCAGGCCCATCTTCGCCAGGTATTCGCCGGCGGCGCTGGAGGCCATGATCGCGTTGGACGGCGACAGGTGGTCGGTGGTGATGTTGTCCGGCAGCACCGCCAGCGCGCGCATGCCGGCCAGGGTGCGCTCACCGGCCAGTGCACCCTCCCAGTACGGCGGGCGGCGGATGTAGGTGCTCTGCGGGCGCCAGTCGTACAACGGGCTGACCGCCGCACCGTGCTCCACGCGCACGTTGAACATCGGGTTGTAGACACGGCGGAACTGCTCGGGCTTCACCGCAGCCTTCACCACCGCATCGATCTCGGCGTCGGTTGGCCAGATGTCCTTCAGGCGCACTTCGTTGCCGTCGGCGTCCACGCCCAGCACGTCCTTCTCGATATCAAAGCGCACGGTACCCGCGATGGCGTAGGCGATCACCAGCGGCGGCGAAGCGAGGAAGGCCTGCTTGGCGTACGGATGGATGCGGCCATCGAAGTTGCGGTTGCCCGACAGCACAGCCGTGGCGTACAGATCACGGTCGATGATTTCCTGCTGGATAACCGGATCGAGCGCGCCACTCATGCCATTGCAGGTGGTGCAAGCGAACGCCACGATGCCGAAGCCAAGCTGCTCCAGGTCCGGCAGCAGGCCCGATTCCTCCAGGTACAGCTGTACGGCCTTGGAGCCCGGCGCCAACGAAGACTTCACCCACGGCTTGCGCTGCAGGCCGCGCGCGTTGGCGTTGCGCGCGAGCAGTGCGGCGGCAATGACGTTGCGCGGGTTGGAGGTGTTGGTGCAGCTGGTGATGGCGGCGATGATCACCGCACCATCGGGCATCAGGCCCTGCGCCTGCTCGGCCTTGCCTGCCTCCAGCTTGGCCGCGTCGGCGATGCCGCGCTCGACCAGCTCAGACACCGGCAGACGGCGATGCGGGTTGGACGGACCCGCCATGTTGCGCACTACGCTGGACAAGTCGAAGTGCAGCACGCGCTCGTACTGCGCGGTCGCCAGGTCATCAGCCCACAGGCCGGTGCTGCGCGCATAGTTTTCCACCAGCGCCACCTGCGATTCCTCGCGCCCGGTCAGGCGCAGGTACTCGGTGGTCTGCGCATCGATGTAGAACATCGCCGCAGTTGCACCGTACTCCGGGCACATGTTGGAAATGGTGGCACGGTCACCGATGGTCAGTGCCGCGGCACCTTCGCCAAAGAATTCAAGCCAGGCGCCGACCACACGTTCCTTGCGCAGGAACTCGGTCAGGGCCAGCACCACGTCGGTGGCGGTGATGCCCGGCTGCGGTTTGCCAGTCAGCTCGACACCGATGATGTCCGGCAGGCGCATCCACGACGCGCGGCCCAACATCACGTTCTCCGCTTCCAGGCCGCCCACGCCGATGGCGATCACGCCCAGCGCGTCCACGTGCGGGGTGTGGCTGTCGGTGCCCACACAGGTATCGGGGAAGGCGACGCCATCCTGCACGTAGATCACCGGCGACATCTTCTCCAGGTTGATCTGATGCATGATGCCGTTGCCCGGCGGAATCACGTCCACGTTCTCGAAGGCCAGCTTGGTCCAGTCGATGAAGTGGAATCGATCCTCATTGCGGCGATCCTCGATCGCGCGGTTCTTTTCGAACGCCTGCGGATCGTAACCACCGCATTCCACCGCCAGCGAGTGATCGACGATCAGCTGCACCGGCACCACCGGATTGACCTTGGCCGGGTCGCCGCCCTTGTCAGCGATTGCATCGCGCAGGCCAGCCAGGTCGACCAGTGCGGTCTGGCCAAGGATGTCGTGGCAGACCACACGTGCCGGGAACCACGGGAAATCCAGGTCGCGACGGCGCTCGATCAGCTGCGTCAGCGAGTCGGTCAGCGTGGCCGGATCGCAGCGACGCACCAGGTTCTCGGCCAGCACGCGCGACACGTACGGCAGGGTGGCATAGGCGCCCGGCTGGATCGCATCGACAGCGGAACGCGCGTCGAAATAGTCCAGCGAAGTGCCGGGAAGGGTCTTGCGGTAATCGGTATTCATGGGCTGGCGGAATGCTCGTGGCGGGCCGGGTGCCGGCGGTACGGCGGTGAAGGCATCCGGCCGGCACAAGGCCGGCCGGATGCATGCAGCAGGTGCAGCGATGTGATCAGGAGCGCTTGTCGATCGCCACGAACTCACGATCTTCCGGGCCGATGTAGTTGGCGCTCGGGCGGATGATCTTGCCGTCGATGCGCTGCTCGACGATGTGCGCGCTCCAGCCTGCGGTGCGGGCGATCACGAACAACGGGGTGAACATCGCGGTCGGCACGCCCATCATGTGGTAGCTGACGGCGCTGAACCAGTCCAGGTTCGGGAACATTTTCTTGATGTCCCACATCACCGTTTCCAGGCGCTCGGCGATGTCGTACATCTTCAGGCTCGACTGCTCTTCAGACAGCTCGCGGGCCACGTCCTTGATCACCTTGTTGCGCGGATCGGACACGGTGTAAACCGGGTGGCCGAAACCGATCACCACTTCCTTGCGCTCGACGCGGGCCTTGATGTCTTCCTCGGCCTCATCGGGGTTGTCGTAGCGCTTCTGCACTTCGAACGCCACTTCGTTGGCGCCGCCGTGCTTCGGGCCGCGCAACGCACCGATGCCACCGCAGATCGCGCTGTACATGTCGCTGCCGGTGCCCGCAATAACGCGGCAGGCGAAGGTGGAGGCGTTGAACTCGTGCTCGGCGTACAGGATCAGCGAGGTGTGCATCGCCTTCACCCACGAATCCTGCGGCTTCTCGCCATGCAGCAGGTGCAGGAAGTGGCCGCCGATGGAGTCATCGTCGGTTTCCACGTCGATCGCGCGACCGTTGTGGCTCCAGTGGTACCAGTACAGCAGCATCGAACCGAGGCAGGCCATCAGCTTGTCGGCGATGTCACGTGCGCCCGGATGGTTGTGGTCATCCTTTTCCGGCGACACGCAGCCGAGCACGGACACGCCGGTGCGCATCACGTCCATCGGGTGTGCCGACGGCGGCAGCTCTTCCAGCGCGGCCTTCACCGCAGCCGGGATGCCACGCAGCGACTTCAGCTTGGCCTTGTACGAGACCAGCTCGGCGCGGGTCGGCAGCTTGCCGTGCACCAGCAGGTAGGCGATTTCCTCGAACTCGCTGGTGTTGGCCAGATCCAGGATGTCGTAGCCACGGTAGTGCAGGTCGTTACCACTGCGGCCCACGCTGCACAGCGCGGTGTTGCCGGCAGCGGTACCGGACAGGGCGACGGACTTCTTCGGCTTGAAGGTCGGGGTTGCGGTCGTATCGTTCATGTTTCCCTCCGAAACTTGATGGTGCAGGGTACTGCTTATTTCTTGGCGGCGAACAGCGCGTCGAGCTGCTGCTCGAAGGCGTGGTAGCCGATACGGTCGTACAGCTCTTCACGCGTCTGCATCGCGTCCACCACAGTGCGCTGGTGGCCATCGCGGCGCACCGCCTGGTAGACATTCTCGGCGGCCTTGTTGGCCGCACGGAACGCCGACAGCGGGAACAACTGGATGGCTACGCCAGCCGAAGCAAGTTCGTCGCGGCTGAACAGCGGGGTCGCACCGAATTCAGTGATGTTGGCCAGCACCGGCACCTTCACCGCGTCGACGAAGCGGCGGTAGGTGTCGAGGTCGTAGGCGGCCTCGGCGAAGATGCCATCGGCGCCGGCCTCGACACAGGCGATGGCGCGCTCGATGGCCTTGTCCACGCCGTCCACCTGGATGGCATCGGTGCGCGCGATCAGGAAGAAGTCCGGATCGGTCTTGGCATCGGCAGCGGCCTTCACACGGTCGACCATTTCACCCTGCGAGACGATTTCCTTGCCGGGGCGGTGACCGCAGCGCTTGGCGCCGACCTGGTCTTCGATATGGCAGGCGGCGGCACCCGCCTTGATCAGCGACTTCACGGTACGCGCGATGTTGAACGCGCTGGGGCCGAAGCCGGTGTCGATGTCGACCATCAGCGGCAGGTCGCAGACATCGGTGATGCGACGCACGTCGATCAGCACGTCTTCCAGGGTGTTGATGCCCAGGTCCGGCAGGCCCAGCGAGCCCGCGGCAACACCACCACCGGACAGGTAGATGGCACGGAAGCCGGCGCGCTTGGCCAGCAGGGCATGGTTGGCGTTGATCGCGCCGATCACCTGCAGCGGCGATTCGGCAACCAGCGCCTCACGGAAGCGGGCACCGGCGGAGAAAGGGGCGGAAGCGGTCATGCGGCAATCCAGGTTGAAGAACAGGAGATGAAGCGCAAGCACCATGCCAAGCTGCAAGCCGTTGATTTCACGAGGATGACCGCCGCGCAACAGTGAAACAGATGAAACACTGAAACAGATGTATCATGAAACATTCCGCCCAGGCCAAGCCGCCATGTACCTGCCCCGTTCGCCCGTGCACCACGTCGATGCCGACCCCGGCCGCCCGGTGATCTGGACGGTCAGCGTCTCGCGGCTGACCGGACTGCTTGGCGACGTCATTCCCGAATTCGACCGCCGCGCACGCATCGAGCAGATCAACCTCGGCTTCGAAGAGGCGGTTGAAGTGATCGGCCAGCGACTGCGCCGCGAGCACTGTGACGTGGTGATTGCCGGCGGCTCCAACGCGGCCTGGCTGCGCGGCCGGCTGGAACTACCGCTGGTACCGATCCAGGCCAACGGCTTCGACCTGATGGAAGCACTTGCGCGTGCACGCCGCATCGCCAGCCGCATCGGACTGGTTACCCACGCCAGCGATGTACCGGTGTTCAGCAACTTCCAGCAGAGTTTCGGCCTGGATATCGAGCATCGCCGCTTCGTCACCCGCGAAGACGCGCGCGACTGCATCGCCGACCTGCGCGCCAATGGCATCGAGGTGATCGTCGGCACCGGCATGGCCATCGACCACGCCGAACAGGCCGGTCTGCCTGGCGTGCTGCTGTACTCGGCCGACTCGGTACGCCAGGCCTTCGAGCATGCGCTGGAACTGACCCAGACGCTTGCCCGCTCCAGTGGCAACCGATCCACCCCACGCCGGCGCCCGGCAGCGCGTGCCGACGCGCATGAACTGCTCGGCGACAGCGATGCGATGGCGCAGGTGCGCGCACAGATCGCGCTCTATGCACCGCACGACAGCACCGTGCTGGTCAGCGGCGAAACCGGCACCGGCAAGGAACTGGTGGCACGCCAGCTACACGCCGCCAGCGGCCGTCGTGGGCGCTTCGTCGCGCTGAACTGTGGCGCCATCAGCGAATCGCTGCTGGAAGCGGAGCTGTTCGGCTACAGCGATGGCGCCTTCACTGGCGCACGTCGTGGCGGACGCGTCGGCCTGGTTGAGGCCGCAGACGGCGGCACCCTGTTCCTGGATGAAATCGGCGAACTGCCGCTGCCACTGCAGACCCGCCTGCTGCGCGTACTGGAAGAGCGCGAAGTGCTGCGTGTCGGCGCCACCGAACCGACCCCGGTCGACCTGCGCGTGGTGGCCGCGACGCTGCAGTCGCTGGAGCAGCGTGCGGCGGCTGGCAGCTTCCGTCGTGACCTCTACTACCGCCTGGCCGCGCTGCGCATCGCGCTGCCCTCGCTGCGCGCCCGGCGTGGTGACATCCCATTGCTGACGCAGCATTTCTTCCGCCAGCTGCGCGGCATCGACGCGCCACTGGATGAGGGTGCACTGGCGGTGCTGACCGCCGCCGAGTGGCCCGGCAACGTACGCGAACTGCGCAATCTGGTGGATCGTCTGCGCATCCACTGGCGGCCGACTGAAGGGCTGATTGATGCCGCGCGACTGCTGCAGCTGGCACCGGAGCTGGTGCATGAGGGCGCTGCAGCTTTGCCGGCGGAAAGCAACGGCAAGCGCCCGCCGCGAGCGCAGCTGGAAGCACTGCTGCTGGAACATCGCAATGACCGCGAGGGCATGGCGCAGGCGCTGGGGGTATCACGCACCACGCTGTGGCGCTGGCTGCGCGCAGAAGGGTTGTAGAAGTCGAGCTTGCTCGACTGCTTCACCTAAGCCGCCCAATCATCATCGTTGATGTACCAAACAATGAAATCTGCGAAGTTCTTCCAACGGGCAGGGGTTTCACCTGAAAGAAACTGATCATGCCGAGCCAGGTAATAGTCATGCACATCTTCCGTTCGCACATCGTACAAATACATCCCCTCACCTTCGTCAGATGACAACGGAAGAAAATCCGCTGGGAGCTCGTAACGATCCCAAACGTACTCAGCCTGGTCTGGAATCTTCGGAATTCCAGGGCCAACGATACGCAACAACTCAAGCCTACCGCTCACAGCAGGCAGCGCGCCATTGACCGCCATGTAGAACATCCACATATCGCAGTGAGGAGCAACGCCCAAGCGACGCATGACGTCGGCCGCCGAAGCGCAATCAGGATTCCGACGATCCGGGTACGCGCGAACCACGCGCTGGATCAGATCATTCATCCGCATTCAATTGCCTCCGCATCACTCAATGTTCAACGCGCCCAGCGCACTTCTATCGCGAACCGTCCACTCCCCACTGCCGCAATCCACAACAGCAGCACGCCCAGCGGCACTTCACTCAGGTAGAAGAACCAGCTCAGCCAATCCGGCACGCTCAGCCCCGCGGGAATGCGCGCGATGCCATCGGTCAATGCGGCCACCGCACAAATACCCGCCAGCAGCAGGGCCGAGGGCCGGCTGAGCAGGCCCAGCACCAGCAGGCCGCCGGCAATCCACTCAATGCCGCCGAGCACCGGCGCACTGAACACCGGGAACGGAATACCCGCATCGACCAACGTGTGCACCATGCGCTCGCGACCCGCGCCGGTGAACACCTTGTTCCACCCGGAGACGCAGAACATCACACCGGCGACGATGCGGGCAAGCAGCAGCAGGCATGCTTCCACGCCGCGACGCGCTGGGGGCACGGCAAACAGACAACGCCAGGACGGCATGGCAACTCCGGAAGTCGAGGGCATTCGTCGGAGTGTGCCGGTAGCTGGCCTGCTCGCAGATGAAGCTGACCGGGTCGTTCGCGACAATCTGCTCTCGTAGCGGATGCCCTGGCACCTCCATCCACGCATGGCGTGGATCTACTGCGCCCCATCGGCCGCCAGCAGCTCGTTCTCTTCCACCTGCACCATCGCCACCTGCCACGAGTGATCCAGCGCGGGCGCCGGCACGAATACCGTCACGCCATACGGCGCCACGCGCCTCATCACTGCGTCTTACGGGTACAGCAGGCGCTTGCTCCAGCGCCCTTCGGCGCCGGCTTCATAGCACCAGCGTTCGTGCAGGCGGAACTGCGCGCCGTACCAGAACTCGATGCGGTCGGGCACCACGCGCAGGCCGCTCCAGCCGTCCGGGCGCGGCACGTCCTTGCCCTCGAAGCGGGCTTCGATCTCGGCCACGCGCGCGTCGAACTCTTCGCGCGTTGCCAGCGTCTTCGACTGCTGCGAAGCCCAGGCACCGACCTGGCTCATGCGCGGGCGGCTGGCGAAATAGGCGTCAGCCTCGGCGTCAGCCACCTGCTCCACGCGCCCTTCAATGCGCACCTGGATGCCGGCCTCGCGCAGGCTGCGCCACAGGAACAGCAGCGCGGCCTGCGGATTGGCCTGCAGTTCCTGGCCCTTGTGGCTGTCCAGGTGGGTGTAAAAGACGAAACCACGTTCGTCGAAGGCCTTCAGCAGCACGGTGCGTGCCGAGGGACGGCCCTGCGTATCGGCGGTGGCCACGGTCATTGCGTTCGGCTCGACCTCGCGGCTCTGTTTGGCCTCGTCGAACAGGCCGGCAAACGTGGACAGGGCTTCGGCGTACAGGTCGCTCATGATTGCGTTCTTCTCACACGGATTGGGCTATTGTGGCTGTATGGTCGCTGCTGCGTATATGCCCCAGGTGAAAGGATTCCCCGAAACATTGGCCGAACAGGTGCTGGACGATGCACTGGGCAGCGGCGCAGCAGTTCCAGTATTGGTGATCAGCGGCCTGCAGGGGAGCGGCAAATCGACGCTGGCCGCCCAGGTGGTGGCCCGCGCCCAGGCACGCGGTCTGAACGCGGCCACGCTGTCGATCGACGATGTCTACCTCACCCGCGTGCAGCGCCAACGACTGGCCCGCCAGGTGCACCCGCTGCTGATCACCCGCGGCCCGCCGGGAACCCATGACCTGCCGCTGGCCCACGCGGTGCTGGACGCCGTGTCCGCACGCCAATCCTTCGCGATGCCGCGCTTCGACAAGCTGGCCGACGAACGCCTGCCCGAAGCGCAATGGCCGCAGCTGCAGCAACCGCTGGACCTGCTGGTGTTCGAAGGTTGGTTCCTCGGCACGCCAGCGCAGGATGACGACGCGCTGGACAGCCCGCTGAACGCGCTGGAACGCGAGGCCGACGGCGATGGCCACTGGCGCCGCTGGTGCAACCAGGCACTGGCCCGCGATTATCCGGCGTTGTGGCAGCGCTGCGATCGCCTATGGTTCCTGCAGCCACCGGATTTTTCGGTGGTGCCGCGCTGGCGCTGGCAGCAGGAGCAGAACCTGCAAGCGGCACAGCCGGGCCGGCACGGCATGAGCCGGCCGCAGCTGGAGCGCTTCGTGCAGTACTACGAACGGGTCAGCCGGCAGGCGCTGCGCACCCTGCCCGACCGCGCCGACCATGTGGTGGTGCTGGACGGTCAGCGGCAGGTACAGGACGTGCGCTGAGGGCGCCTATTCCACCAGGAAGGTCACACGCAGATTGACCCGCCACTCGGTGATCTCACCGTTGCCATCGGTGACCACCTTGGTTTCGTTGATCCAGGCGCCCTGGATGCCCTTGACCGTCCCGGACACCTTCTTCAAGCCACTGCGTACGGCGTCCTCCACGCTCTTGGGCGAGGACGCGTTGATTTCGATGACCTTGGCGACCGTCATTGCCTGTACTCCGGCTGGCGCGGGAGATCCCGCAGGAGCGTCCACCCTGACGTGAAGAACGTAAAGGCCAGGGCATGGAGGTGTTAGGATCAGAGGGCATGAATCCTGCTCCGAACCTGATCCTGATCGGCCCGATGGGCGCCGGTAAAACCTGCATCGGCCGCCGCTTGGCCGAGCGCTTCACGCTGGACTTCGTCGATGTCGACCAGGTCATCGTCGATGCTGCAGGCACCAGCATCCCGACCATTTTCGAGCACTCGGGCGAAACCGGCTTCCGCACCCATGAGCGCGAAGCCCTGGCGAGCGTGCTGGAAGGCCGCGGCCAGCTGGTCTCCACCGGGGGTGGCGCCGTACTGGATCCGGATAACCGTGCACTGATCGCCCGACGCGGCTTCGTGGTCTACCTGCGGGTCGGCGTGGCCGAACAGCTGGAGCGCCTGGCCCGTGACAAGGGCCGGCCACTGCTGCAGCGCCCGGACCGCGAACAGGTACTGCACGATCTGGCCGCACACCGCGACCCGCTGTACCGCGAGCTGGCCGACCTCACCCTCGATACCGACCCGTACACCGCTGCCGATGCGACCGCCCACCTGGTGGTCAAGCTGGCCACGCAATGGCAGCGCCAGGACCTGACCGAATGACTTCCCCCGCCCTGTTGCAGGTTGCCGTTGGCGGCGACCGCCCCTACTCCATCACCATCGGCGCCGGTGCGCAGGCCGACGGCACCGCGCTGGCCTCGCATGTGCGTGGCCGCCACGTGCTTTTGCTCAGCGACAGCGAAGTGGCTCCGCGCTATCTGGCTGCCGTGAAGCAGACCCTGCTGGCCGCGCGCCCCGATCTGATCGTCGGCGAGCACGTACTGGCCGCGGGCGAAGCCTCCAAGACCCTGGCCGAATTCGGCCGCGCGATCGAAGCACTGGCCGCGCTGGGCGCCACCCGCGATGCCTGCGTGTTCGCCCTGGGCGGCGGCGTGGTCGGTGATCTCGCCGGTTTTGCTGCGGCCTGCTGGATGCGCGGTGTGGACTGCGTGCAGCTGCCGACCACCCTGTTGGCGATGGTGGATTCGTCGGTGGGTGGCAAGACCGCGGTCGACATCCCAGCCGGCAAGAACCTGGTCGGCGCGTTCCATCCGCCGCGTGCGGTCATTGCCGATACCCGCGTGCTGGCCACCCTGCCGCCGCGCGAACTGCGTGCCGGCCTGGCCGAAGTGGTGAAGTACGGCGCGCTGGGTGATGCCGTGTTCTTCGAATGGCTGCAGCAGCATGCCGATGCGCTGCTGGCCGGTGAGGATGTGGTACTGGCCGAAGCCATCGCGCGCAGTTGCCGGCATAAGGCCGCCATCGTCGAGCGCGATCCGTTCGAGAAGGGTGAGCGTGCCCTGCTCAACTTGGGGCACACCTTCGGCCATGCCATCGAGACCGAACAGGGCTATTCGGCCCCGGGCCGCGATGCGCTGAACCATGGCGAGGCCGTGGCGGTGGGCATGGTGCTGGCCGCGAAGCTGTCCACCGACCTCGGCCTGGCCGATGATGCCGACCGTGCTCACCTGCAGGCGCTGCTGGAACGCCTCGGCCTGCCGGTGGCGATCCCGGTCGGGCTGGACCCGCAGGCCCTGCTTTGCCGGATGCGGTTGGACAAGAAGAACGTGGCCGGCCGCCTGCGCCTGGTGCTATGGCGCGGCATGGGCCGTGCCGAGGTGGTGCCGGACGTGGATGAAGCGGCGGTGCTGAAGGTGCTGGGCGCGGGCTGATCGCTTCCGCGTTCACCGGGCATGGCCCGGCGCTACCGGGGAGGTTTCATGAGGCTGCCGGCCAGCGGCCGGCACCATCGCGTTGCGGCCGGGGTCACCCTGGCCCCGCTACAATCGGCACCATGTACGTCTACCTGCAACATCCCGACGCCGGTGCGCAGGCACCGCGCTTCCTGCGCCTGAGCCTGCAGCCGGATCTGTTCGGCGGCTGGGAACTGCTGCGCGAGAGCGGCCGCGTCGGTGCGCGCTCGCAGCTGCGGCGCGAACTGTTCCTGCAGGCCGACGAAGCCCGCCACGCCTTCGAGAAGGTCCGCGATGCCGAACTGCATCGCGGCTTCCAGATCCTTTCGCACGGCGACTGACGCCGCTGCCCTCTTGTCCAAGGAATGCCCATCGTGACCAGCCCTCTCCGCAACGATCGCCTGCTGCGCGCCCTGCGCCGCGAACCGGCGGACTGCACCCCTGTCTGGCTGATGCGCCAGGCCGGCCGCTATCTGCCGGAATACCGCGCGACCCGGGCCAAGGCCGGCAGCTTCCTGGCCATGGCCAAGAATCCGGAAATCGCCTGCGAGGTCACCCTGCAGCCGCTGCGCCGCTTCCCGCTGGACGCGGCCATCCTGTTCTCGGACATCCTCACCATTCCCGACGCGATGGGCCTGGAGCTGTACTTCGTCGAAGGCGAAGGCCCGAAGTTCCGCCACCCGGTGCGTGATGAAGCAGCCATCGCCAAGCTGGCGGTGCCGGACATGGAACAGGACCTGGGCTATGTGATGGACGCGGTGCGCCTGATCCGCCGCGAGCTGGACGGCCAGGTGCCGCTGATCGGCTTCTCCGGCAGCCCGTGGACGCTGGCCTGCTACATGGTGGAAGGCGGCGGCAGCAAGGATTTCGCGCGCATCAAGGCGATGGCGCTGAACCACCCGCAGGCCCTGCATCGTCTGCTGGAGGTCACCACCGAAGCGGTGATCGCCTACCTCGGCGCGCAGCGCGCGGCCGGTGCGCAGGCGCTGCAGGTGTTCGATACCTGGGGCGGCGTGCTGTCGCCATCGATGTACCGAGAGTTCTCGCTGCGTTATCTGCAACGCATTGCCGAGGGCCTGGAGCGCGGCGAAGGCAGCGAGCGCACGCCGCTGATCCTGTTCGGCAAGGGCACCGGCCTGCATCTGGAAGCGCTGTCGCAGACCGGCGCCGATGCGCTGGGCCTGGACTGGACCCTGGACCTGGACGAAGCGCTGCGCCGCACCGGTGGCCGCGTCGCCCTGCAGGGCAACCTCGACCCGACCACGCTGTACGCATCGCCGGATGCGATCGCGGCTGCCGCAGCACGCGTGCTCGACACCTATGCCGCCGGCAACGGCGGCTCGCGCGAGGGCCATGTGTTCAACCTCGGCCACGGCATGTCGCCGGACATGGACCCGGCACACGTGCAGGTGTTGGTTGACGCGGTGCACGCCCACAGCCAGCGCTGAGCATTCCGCATGCAGTCACGGCGCGACCTTGATCGCGTCGTGATCCGCAGTGCGCGATCATGGTCTCCCCCACGCTGCACCGGCCGCACCCCATGTCCACATCGCCATCGACCTACACCCGCCAGCGCCCCCTGCTGTGGCTGGTTTCGTTGGCGATCTTCATGCAGATGCTGGACTCGACCATCGTCAACACGGCCTTGCCGGCGATGGCAGCCAGCCTGGGCGAGAGCCCGCTGCAGATGCAGTCGGTGGTGTTCAGCTACGCGCTGGCGGTGGCTACCTTCATTCCCGCCTCCGGCTGGATCGCTGACCGCTACGGCACCCGCCGCACCTTCCTGGTGGCGATCATCCTGTTCACCCTCGGCTCGCTGGCCTGCGCGCTGGCCCAGCACCTTCACCAGCTGGTCGGTGCGCGCGTGCTGCAGGGCATCGGCGGTGCGATGCTGCTGCCGGTCGGTCGCCTGGCGGTGATGCGTTCGGTACCGCGCGAGGATTTCCTGCGCGCGATGAGCTTCATCGCCATCCCGGCCCTGGTCGGCCCGCTGATCGGCCCCACGCTGGGCGGCTGGCTGGTCGAGATCGCGTCGTGGCACTGGGTGTTCCTGATCAATCTGCCGATCGGCGTGATCGGTTTCATCGCCGCAATGAAGATCATGCCCGACCACTACGCCAGCCATCGCACCCGTTTCGACCTGCGTGGCTACATCATGCTGGCCTTCGCGATGGTGGTGCTGTCGCTGGCGCTGGACGGCATCTCCGGGCTCGGCACGCCACATGCGCTGGTGATGCTGATGACCGTGGCCGGCCTGGCGGCGCTGGTGGGTTACTGGCTGCACGCCGCCAACTCCACCGCGCCGTTGTTCTCGCTGGCCCTTTTCCGCGTGCCCAGCTACCGCATCGGCATCCTCGGCAACCTGTTCTCGCGCATCGGCAGCAGCGCCATGCCGATGCTGATCCCGCTGCTGCTGCAGGTCGGCCTGGGCCTGGGCCCGATGAACGCCGGCCTGATGATGGTGCCGGTGGCGGCCGCAGGCATGGTGTCGAAGAAGCTGGCCGTGAAACTGGTCGAGCGCTACGGCTACCGCCGCGTGCTGATGGTCAACACCGTGCTGGTGGGCCTGGCGATGGCCAGCTTCATCCTGATGACACCCGGCCAGCACCTGGCCTGGCGCCTGCTGCAGCTGGCCTTCTTTGGTGCGGTCAATTCGCTGCAGTTCACCGTGATGAACACCGTGACCCTGCGTGATCTGGACCGCGAGTTCGCCAGTTCCGGCAACAGCCTGCTGTCGATGGTGATGATGCTCGCCGCCGGTTTCGGTGCCGCGGCCGCCGGCAGCCTGCTGGCCGCGTTCGGCAATCACCTGGACAGCAACAGCGCGACTGCGGCGCTGCATGCAACGTTCCTGTGCGTGGGCGCGATCACCCTGACCTCGACGATGATCTTCTGGCAGCTGCCAGATACCAAGCCGGAGCCACGGCAGGTCGAGCACGTAGCGGAGTGAGGGGGTTCGGCAGGGCTGCGCCCTGCACCCGCGGTAGTGCCGGCCGCTGGCCGGCAACAGCAACAGCAGCGGGCATTCCGTGGGATGGCGGGGCGGTGTCTGGTAGTAGATCCACGCCATGCGTGGATGAATCTCCATCGAAATCGAATATTTCGACAATTGAACGAACAGCATCCACGCACGGCGTGGATCTACGTGTCGACCAAGGTCGACACCTACCAACAGCAACCGGACCCACCCCGCCATCCCACGGAATGCAGGCTTTTGACGCTGACGTTGATTCTGCAGGTGCAGGGCTGCAAGCCCTGCAATAAACCCTACCTTCCCATCACCCTGGCAATCGCTTCCACCAGCAACTCGCCGGTCACCGGCTTGCGCAGGAAGCCGCCGATGCCGGCCGCTTCCACCTGCTGCTGCAGATCCGGATCGGTCCGCGCGGTCACTGCCAGCAGCGGCAGCATGTAGCCCTGGTTGCGCAGGTGCTGGGCCAGCTCGAAACCACTCAGACCCGGCAGATCCAGGTCCAGCAGGCCGACGTCGAAGTCACCGGCGCTGATCTCGCGCAGCGCCGCCAGCGCATGACCGGCATGCACCACCTCGTGGCCGCGCGCGCTCAACAGCCCACGCACCACATCGGCCACGGTGGCATCGTCCTCGACCAGCAGCACGCGCAGCGGGGGCATGTTCGCCGCTTCTTCGCGGTGCGCTTCACCAGCGGCCTCGGCATCGGCGTCGACCACCAGCGCCAACGGCAGGGTCACGCTGAAACAGGTGCCCCGCCCCAGCTGGCTCTCGACCTGGATCCGGCCCTGCATGGCCTGCGCCAGCTCGCGGCAGATCGCCAGGCCCAGGCCGCTGCCGCCGTACTGCGCGGCGGTACGCGCACCATCGGCCTGTTCGAAGCGGCGGAACAGGCGTTGCTGTTGCTCCTGGCTGATGCCCGGGCCGGTATCGCGCACCTCGAAGTGCAGCGCGCGTAGTTCGCCATCACTGCGCGCGTGCAGGGTGATGGTGCCGCGGCTGGTGAACTTCACCGCGTTGGACAGCAGATTGAGCAGGATCTGGCGTACCCGCATCGCATCACCGGTAGCCTGCAGGCCCGGCGGCAACTGGTTGTCGAGGGTGAAACGAAGGCCCTTCTGCGCGGCCAACGGCCCCATCAATGCGGCCAGGTCCTGCAGCAGACGACTCAACGCGAACGGCTTGGACTGCAGCTCCAACCTGCCCGATTCGATCCGCGCCAGGTCCAATGCATCGTTGACCAGGTGCAGCAGATGCTCGCCGGCGTGGCGGATCGATTGCGTGTAGCCGCGCTGCTGCGGATCCAGTGGCGAGGACAGCAGCAGCTCGCTCATGCCCATCACACCGGTCATCGGCGTGCGTATCTCATGACCGAGGTTGGCCAGGAAACGGGTCTTGGCCGCCGACGCCTGTTCGGCCAACTCCTGCTTGTGCAGCGCCAACTGGTAGGCGTGGCGACGCTGCAGACGGCGGCGGTACAACCAGGCGAACCAGCTTGTCAGCAGCAGCGCGATCGACGCCAGCACCAGCAGGCCGGACAGGCTGCGCCACCACGGCGGCTGCACACGGAATTCCAGGCTCTGTACCCGCGACCAGACGTGGTCGGCCGAGCGCGCCTGCACTTCCAGGCGATAGCTGCCGGGCGGCAGCCGCGAGAACAGGCGTTCACCGGCTGGCCCCACCTCAACCCAGTCCGGATCGTAGCCCGCCAACCGGTAGCGGTAAGTGTTGGAGGCCGAATCGGCAAACGACAGCAGGCGCGCGACAATGCGCAGGTCACGGTCGCCATCGGCAATCTGCAGTGGCGTGTCGTGGGTCAGGTCCAGCACCTGCTCGTTGCGACGCACCTCGACACGCTCGATCACCAGCGGCGCACGCCGCACCGATGGCCGCACCTGTTCCGGGTCGAACACCACCACGCCGGCCGGTGTGCCCGCCACCAGATGTCCATCGCCCGAGGTCGTCAGCGTGTGCTCGCGGAACTCCTGGCTCGGCAGGCCGTCATGCACGCCATACAGCCGCACGCTCTGACCATCGGCACCAACCCGCACCAGCCCGCGTGCACTGGTCGCCCAGGCCACGCCCTGCGCGTCAACCACCAGGCCAGAGGCGGAGATCGCCGGATAGCCCTGTTCGGCACCGACCACGGCCTGTCGTTCCAGCCGCCCCTGGCTCCAGCGATAACGCGACAGGCGCCCGTCTTCGGACAGCCAGACCTGGCCATCGCGGCCCACGTGCAGCGCATGGATTGCCGTCGCCGGCGCACCCGGCACCGGCTGGAAGCGTTCGCTCTCCGGCAGCCACTGCAGCAGGCCACGGCTGCTGGCCAGCCAGATGTGGTCCTGTGGACCGCATTCCACGTCGAGGTTGAGCTGGCCCTGCTGCAATCCACGCTGGCCGTTGTCCAGTTGCCGGCGCAGGCCCCCATCCAGGTCGCGTTGCTGCAGGCCGGCCGGCAGCATCAACCAGAGGCTGTCGCCATCGCAGGTCATCATCGATTCGATGACGCCTTCCATGGTCGCGTCGGCACCGGCATCACGGCCCCAGCGGCGCAGGTCACCACGCTTGGGGTCGTAACGCATCAATGCGTCGGTCGAGCCGATCCAGACCTGCCCACGCCGGTCCTCGCGCACCGAGGTCAGCCAGTACATGCCATTGACCCAGGTACGGTGCTGCTCGATCTTGCCGGTCTTCGGGTCGAAGCGGTCCAGTGCGCCGTGGCTGCCCACCGTCCAGATACCGCCATTGCTGGAGGGGCTGGTGCCCAGCACGAAGGCATTGCGCAGCGAGCTGGGATCGTCCTCCAGCCGCGACAGCACCGAGAACTGCCACCAGCGCGGCAGCAGGTGCCACAGGCCGGCATTGGTGCTGGCCAGCCAGATGCCGCCTTCGCGGTCCTCGTAGGCGCCGGTCCAGTTCGGCCGTACCGGGCCGCGCGCAACCGCGCTGTACAAGGGAACGGTCTGGTACTGGCCGTCCACCGCCCGGCCCAGGCCACTGCGGGTATCCAGCCAATGCCCGCCCTGCTCGTCGCGCAGCATCATACCGAGCACCTGCTCGCCCTGCGGCAGCTTCCACGGCAACGCTTCGAAACGACCATCGGGACGACGCACGGTGGCACCGGCCATGGTGCTGATCCACAGGCTGCCGTCGGGTTCGCTGGTCAGGCCATTGATCAGCAGACTGGGAATCACGTCCGCGCCGATGCGCTCGAAATCGGTGCCGGTCCAGCGCGCCACGCCATGCTTGGTGCCCACCCACAGGCTGCCGTCGGCCAGGGTGACCAGGTAGGGCACCGACGCGGCAGGCAGGCTGCGCGGATTGTTCGCCTCCGGCAGGAAGCGCTGCAGGCGGTCCTGGCTGTCCAGGCGGTACAGGCCACCCTCGTGGGTGCCGAACCAGACCGAGCCGTCCGGCGTGGTTGCCAGGCTCCAGATGGTGTTGGTGCCCATCAGCGGCTGGCTGCTGCGATCGTAGAAATGCAGTTGCCGACGGTCGGCCGACATCCGCACCAGGCCAGCGTTCTCGGTGCCGATCCAGAGTTGGTTGCGCGCATCCACCAACACCGTCCAGATGCGGTTGTCGCGCAGTCCGTCTTCCGAGCGCCAGATCCGGTAGTTGCGGCCATCGTAGCGGGCCAACCCGTCGTTGGTGGCGATCCACAGGTAGCCGTAGCGGTCTTCGGCCATGCGATTGACCGTATTGGATGGCAGGCCATCGAACACTGTCACCTGGCGCGGGCTCGGCGGCACCGGCTGCGCCGCAGCAGGCGACAGGCAGCACAGGAGGACCAGCAGCAGCATCGCCGCCCGCAGATACACCACCGATTGCCTCCTCACGCTGCGTCTGATTGATTCCCGCGCTGCGGGCGTCGGCATGGTAAACCGAAAGTCACGCTGTTCACGTCCGGCACCGACGCTTTCAATGTGCGACCTGTCGTTTTGTGCGAGCCTGGGCAATCGCGGTCACCAGCAGATCGCCAGTCACCGGCTTGCGCAGGAATCCATCGAAGCCGGCTGCCAGCACCTGGCTTTCGGCATAGGCATCGGAACGTGCGGTGACCGCCACCAGCGGCAGTTCATAGCCCATGGTACGCAGCTGGCGGGCGATGGCGGTGCCATCCAAGGCAGGCAGGTCGAGGTCGAGCAGGCCGACATCGAAACCATCCGTGGCGATCTCCGACAATGCTCCCAGCCCGTGCAGCACATGCACCACCTGGTGGCCGCGGCCACGCAGCAGTCCGGCGATGACCTCGGCCACGGTGGCATCGTCTTCGACCAGCAGGATGCGCAAGGGCGGCAGCACCGGCAACGCCGCAGAGTCGCCCTGTGCGTTGGCCGCCTGCCGGGTCCATGGCAACGGCAGGCGCACCTGGAAGCGCGCGCCCTTGCCCGGCTGGCTGTCCACTTCGATGCACCCGCCCATCGCCACCGCCAGTTCCTGGCAGATCGCCAGGCCCAAGCCGCTGCCACCATAGCGTGACGCGGTGCGTGGGCCGTCGGCCTGCTCGAAGCGATGGAACAACCGCTCCTGCTGCTCGGCATTGATGCCGGGCCCACTGTCGTGCACCTCGAAGCAGAGGCCAGCGCCGTTGTCATCCAGGCGCACGGCCAGGCCGACGTGGCCTCGTTCGGTGAACTTGATTGCATTGCCCAGCAGGTTGAGCAGGATCTGGCGCACGCGCATCTCATCCCCACTGACACTGATCGGCCCGGGGGGATCGTCACCTCGCTGGAAGGCCAGTTGACGCTGCTGCGCCATCGGCTGCATCAGCGCCTGCACCTGGTCGAGCAGGCCGGCCAGGTCGAACGGACGCAGGTCCAGCTCAAGCCGTCCAGCCTCGATGCGGGCCAGGTCCAGTGCATCGTTGACCAGCCGCAGCAGGTGGCTGCCCGCCTGCTGGATCGAGCCGGCATAACTGCGCTGCACCGGGTCGAGCGGCGTGGCCAGCAGCAGTTCGCTCATGCCCAGCACGCCGGTCATCGGCGTGCGCACTTCGTGGCCCAGCGTGGCCAGGAAACGGCTCTTGGCCTGCGACGCCTGCTCGGCCAACTGCTGCTTGTGCACGGTCAACTGCCATTGCTGGCGGCGACGCAGGCGCGCCCGGATCGACCAGACCAGGGTCACCACCAGCAACGATCCCAGCAGGATGTAGCCGAAGATCGCCATGCCGCTGCGCCACCATGGCGGCAGCACTTTCACCTGCAGCCGTTGCGACGGGGTCCATGTGCCGCTGGCCGTCGCCGCCTGCACTTCGATGACATAGCTGCCGGTGGGCAACCGCGAGAGCGTGCGCTGGCCATCGCCGCCCTGCTCGACCCAGTTCTGGTCGTAGCCGCGCACCCGGAAGCGATAGCGATTGCCCTGCGGATTGGCGTAGGACAGCAACCGCGCATCGATCTGCAGATCGCGGTCATCCGGCCCCAGCAGCAGGGTGCCTGTATTCGGCAGAGGCTGCCAGCCACGGGCATCGTCACGACGTACGCGCACTCCGGCAATGACCAATGACGAGGGCGGTAGCACCGCGTCAGCCGCGTTCACGTCGAACGCGACCAGCCCGGTCTGGCTCACGGCCAGCACACGACCATCGGCGTTCACTGCCGGCGGCCGGCTGGTGAACTCGGCATCGGACAGGCCATCGCGTTCGTTGAACTGCTGCAGGCGCCGTGCCTTGGGATCCCAGCGCAGCAGACCGCGTGGCGTGGTCGCCCACAGGCGGCCGTCATCGGCCAGCGCCAGGCCGCCCATGCTGACCGCAGGCACTCCGGCGCTGCCATCAACACGCTGGATCAGGCGCAGACTCATGCCATCCCACTGGTAGCGCTCGAGCGCGCCCTGCCGGGCCAGCCACAGCTGTTGCGGATCAATCCACACCAGATCGTAGATGAGTCCACGCGAGACACCCGGCACCGCTTCGAATCGCCCCGCGTGCTCGCGCCAGATGCCCAGGTCGCCCATCACCCAGGCCTGGCCGTGACCATCGAAACGGATCTGCTCGATCGGCGAATCTGCGGTACCGCGGATGTCGTCCAGCGGGAAACTGCGCAGCAGCCGGCCCTCGGCGCTGCGCTGCTGCAAGCCCAGGTTCATCACCGACAGCCAGACTGTGCCATCCGGCGCCTGTCGCATCAGATCGATGCGCTGGCGCAGGTCGGCGCCGCCCTCGATGCGCCAGTCATGCAGCGCACGGGTGGCCGGATCGTACACGCTGATGCGGCCTGCGCGCCCCAGCCACAGGCGCCCATCCGGCCGCGGCAGCACCGACCACACCGCACCACCACCAATCTCACGATCGCTGGCCAGCAGGCGAAGCGTGCCCTGCGCATCCAACTGGTACACGCCATGCGCCGAGCCGACGTAGTAGTTCGTGCCATCGCTGGCGGCACTCAGCAGATATTGGCTGTCCAGCGGTTTGCCATCGAGTTGATTCCAGATCGAGAAGCGGCGCCAGTCCGGCGGCAGGTAGGCCAGGCCCTGGGTCAACAACGCGACCCACAACCCACCTTCATGGTCCTGCAGCAGATCAAGCACTCCGCTTTGCGCGGTCAGGAAGCCGCTGCCACGGTCTGCCTCGAGCCGGCGCAGCGCACTGGCGTCACCACGCAGCAGCCCATCGGAGGTGCCCGCCCAGTAGCCGCCCTGGCGATCGGCCAGCACCAGTGCCGAACGCAGGCTGGCGCTGTCGGCCCAGCGCGGACGGCTGACCCGGTCCTGCGCATCGATGCGGTACAGGCCCTCGTTCTGGCTGCCAACCCAGATCGAGCCGTCAGGATCCTGGCTCAACCGCAGTACGCTCAGCGTGCCCAGCTCGCGTGGTGCCACGGTTTCAAAGCCACTGCCATTCCAGCGCGCCAGGCCGGCTTCGGTGCCGATCCACAGACGGCCCCGTGCATCGACCAGGCTGCTGAAGATGGTGTTGCTGGGCAGTCCACCAGAATGTGCCGGATCATGCTGGAAGAAGCGCAGGCTGCCGTCCTCGCCGAAACGGCAGACACCATGGCCGCTGGTGCCGATCCACAGCGCGTCCTCGGCATAGGCCAGGGTCCAGAACTGGCTCATGCACGGGCCGTTGACCGTGTCGAAGGTCTTGAAGCGCTCGCGATCAGCATCCAGGCGGGCCACGCCCTTGCCGTTGATGCCCACCCAGACACGGTCCAGCGGATCGACCAGCAGGGTCTCGATCTCGTTGCCGGGCAGCGAACCCGGCTGTTCCGGATCGTGCTCCCAGACCCTCAGGCCACCCCCGTCGTAGCGCACCAGGCCTCCGTCGGTGGCCGCCCAGACATGCCCCTGGCGATCCTCGGCCAATGCCAGCACCATGCGTGATGGCAACCCTTCGGCGGCACCGAAGCGCCGCAGGCGTGGTGTTTCTGCCGTGTCCACGGTCGCAGCCGCCACGGCAAACGCCATCAGCAGCAGTCCCGTACCCGCGATGCCTTGGCACCACAGGCGCCAGCCGCTCGTCATCCTGAACCCCCTGTCCTGTCCCGATTGTCACACAGGGGCGGGTTCATGGCTGCAACAGGCTGTTTCCACACAAGTTCCCACCACGAACTGTTGCAACCATGCACGCAACGTTGGCAGGGGCCTATGCGTATGATCGCAGCGTCCCCTTCCGGAGCCCGCCATCGATGCGTCCCTGCCTGGCCCTGCTGCCGATGCTGCTCGCCACCGCCCCCGCCTGGGCGGATGCAGACACCTATCGCCTCGACCCAGTGCATACGCGGGTGTTGTTCACCATCGACCATGCCGGCTATTCGCAGGCGATGGGTACGGTCTCCGGTAGTGAGGGCCGCCTGCAGTTCGATCCCGACAACTGGCGCGAGGCTACGCTGGACGTCACCGTCCCCGTATCGCGATTGGATCTTGGCGATGCCAAGTGGAACCAGGCCACGCTGGCTCGCAGCCTGCTTGATGGCGAGCGTTTCCCGAGCGCGCGCTTCGTCTCCACCCGGGTTGAACCGATCGACGCCAAGCGTGCCCACGTAATCGGTACGCTGACCCTGCGCGGGGTCAGCCAGGAGGTCACGCTGGACGTGAGCCTCAATGCCGTCAAGCGCTATCCGTTGCCCCCGTTCCGACGCACCGCCGGTTTTTCCGCCAGCACCACGCTGAGCCGGCGCGCCTTCGGCATCACCGCCTGGCCGGGCGTCATCGGTGATGCAGTACAGCTGAGGATCGAGGCTGAAGCCACCCTCGACCGCAGTGACGCCCCGGGAACTCCCGCTCCCGTTTCACACTCCGACCACAAGACGGCCCCCTAGAGGACCCTTCATGACCGCCAAGAACACCCCCGCCGCCTGGGGGAGTGTCAGCCAGATCCTGCATTGGTTGATCGCATTGCTGATCCTCGCCCTGGGCGTGGTCGGCCTGACCATGGGCGAACTGCCCAAGACCCCCAAGTACTTCTGGGTCTATACCGCGCACAAGTCGATCGGCATCACCGTGCTGGCGCTGGTGCTGTTCCGCTTCGGCTGGCGCCTGTACGCCGGTGCGCCCAAGCCGGTACCGGGTGTACCCAGCTGGCAGGAACGCGTCGCCAGCGCCACCCACGTGCTGCTCTACGTGCTGATGTTCGCCATCCCCCTGTCGGGCTGGCTGTACGACTCGGCCAGCGGCCTGCGTCCGTTCCGATGGTTCGGCCTGGTCGACGTACCCAAGCTCAGCGGCCCCGACCCGCAGGTCGTGGCGGTGTCCCATGCCATCCACGAATACGGCTTCTGGCTGTTGATCGCAGTGGTGCTGGCCCATGCCGGCGCTGCCCTCTACCACCACCTGTTCCAGCGCGATGCGACGTTGTCCCGCATGTTGCCGCGCGGCTGGCTCGCCTCCCCCCAGAAGGACTGACCGATGAACCTGAAACTGACCACCCCGGCCGCCGTGGCCGCCGCCCTGGCCGGCATGCTGGCCACCGCCCCGGTGCTCGCCGCCGACTATGCGCAGGCGCCCGGCGCTGGCTCGATCCTGGTGTTCGCCACCAAGTACGACGGCGAAGTGTTCACCGGCAGCTTCCCGGGCTTTGCCACCAAGCTCAGCTTCGACCCGGCCAACCCGGCCGCCGGCTCGCTGGACGTGGTGATTCCGCTTGCCGGCGCCAAGAGTGGCAACAGTGATCGCGACTCGACGCTGCAGACCGCTGATTTCTTCAACGTCGGCAAGTTCGCGACCGCGCGTTACACGGCCAAGGGTTTCCGTGCGGTGGGCAACGACCAGTTCGCCGCCGATGGCACGCTGGAACTGCGCGGCGTCAGCAAGCCGGTCACCCTGACCTTCACCTGGAAGCCGGGCACCCAGCCGGTGCTGACCGGCAAGGCCACGGTCAAGCGCCTGGACTTTGGCGTCGGCGGTGGTGACTGGGCCGATACCAAGACCATTCCGGACGACACCGCGATCAGCACGATCGTGAAGTTCGACGCGAAATAAACCGCGTCTGGTAGTGCCGGCCGCTGGCCGGCATCACCGGGCATGGCGGGGCTGCCGGCCAGCGGCCGGCATTACCGATCGACGGCCAACCAAGCCTGAACCGTGGCCGCATCGAACGGCCAGTCCAGCTCACGGCCGCCAGCCTCGTCACGCAGCACCGGCACCCGGGCGCCATAGCGCGCTTCCAGCGCCGGCTGGTCGTCCAGGAACACCGATTCGAACTCCGGCGCCCTGGCCTTGGCCAGCTCGGCCAGCGCCATGTCGCACAGGTGGCAGTCGTCACGCTGGAACAGAGTCAACACCGGATGGTCCCCTTGGGCGAAATGCTGCGCCGCAGCCATGGAAGTGCGGCATGAACCGCTAGAATAGCGGTCTCTTCCGGTACCCGCAGTACGGCAACCATGGCTGTCAGCACGTTCGACGTTTTCAAGATCGGCATTGGCCCGAGCTCCTCGCATACCGTCGGGCCGATGAAGGCCGCCGAGCGATTCATCCACCGTTGGCTGCTGGACCCGGGCCGCCTGCACGAGGTCGCGCGTATCCGTGCAGATGTCTACGGCTCGCTGGCACTGACCGGCCGCGGCCACGGCACCGACAAGGCGATACTGCTTGGCCTGGAAGGCCAGCGGCCGAACCTGATCGACCCGGACATCATCCCGGCCACCCTGGAGCGCATCCGCAGCAGCAAGCGCATCCAGCTGATGGGCCAGCACGAGATCGCCTTCGACGAGAAGCGCGACCTCGGCATGAACAAGCGCCAGAAGCTGCCCTACCACACCAACGGTATGCGCTTCACCGCGTACAACGCCGAAGACGAAGTGATCGCCACCCGCGATTACTACTCGGTGGGTGGTGGCTTCGTGGTCAACCAGGACGATGCGGCCGATGACCGCATCGTGCCCGATGAAACCCCGCTGCCCTACCCGTTCAAGAGCGGCGATGAGCTGCTGGCACAGACCGCCCGCAGCGGCCTGAGCATCGCCCAGCTGATGTTCGAGAACGAGAAGTGCTGGCGCAGCGAGGACGAGATCCGCGCCAACCTGCGCGAGATCTGGAGCGCGATGCAGTCGTGCGTGAACCGCGGGATCCGTGAGGAAGGCGTTCTGCCGGGCGGCCTGAAGGTGGGCCGTCGTGCACCGGCGCTGTACCGCGAGCTGTCGTCGAAGCCGGAAGCAGCGATGCGCGATCCGCTGACCACGCTGGACTGGGTCAACCTGTACGCGCTGGCGGTGAACGAAGAGAACGCCGCCGGTGGCCGTGTGGTAACCGCGCCCACCAACGGCGCTGCCGGTGTGTTGCCGGCGGTACTGCATTACTTCGACCGTTTCTGTCCCGGTGCCAATGAGCAGCGCGTATTCGACTTCCTGCTGACCTCGGCGGCGATCGGCATCCTGTACAAGGAAAACGCCTCGATCTCTGGCGCCGAAGTCGGCTGCCAGGGCGAAGTGGGCGTGGCCTGTTCGATGGCAGCCGGTGGCCTGGTGGCGGCGCTGGGTGGCAACCCGAGCCAGATCGAGAATGCCGCGGAAATCGGTATGGAACACAACCTCGGCCTGACCTGCGACCCGATCGGCGGCCTGGTGCAGATCCCCTGCATCGAGCGCAACGCAATGGGCGCGGTAAAGGCGATCAATGCCTCGCGCATGGCGATGCGTGGCGACGGCAAGCACAAGGTGTCGCTGGACAAGGTGATCAAGACCATGCGCGATACCGGCCGCGACATGCAGGACAAGTACAAGGAAACCAGCCGCGGTGGCCTGGCGGTGAACGTCATCGAGTGCTGAGTTGTAGAGCCGAGCCCATGCTCGGCTGATGGGGTAGTTGGTAGAGTCGACTGCTAGTCGACTTTCGCGCGCGGCGCGGGATCTTCGCGGTCTGATCGAAGAGCAGTCGACTAGCAGTCGACTCTACCCGTTTGTCCCTGGCCGGTCGGACGACGCCGTCACCGCGTTCCGGTTAGGCTCGGGGCTCCCTCGCCCCGGACTGCCCCATGCGCGTGATCGCTGCCGCCCTGCTTGCCTGCCTTCCGCTGCCTGCCCTGGCCGCGCCCACTTACGGGCCGCGGCTGGAGGGTTTCGACTACGGCTATCCGGTGAAGGCCTTTGCACTGGAATCGCAGCGGCAGCCGCTGGAAATGGCCTACCTGGACATCGCGCCGAAGAAGGCGCCCATCGGCGTGGTGGTGCTGCTGCACGGCAAGAACTTCTGTGCGGCCACCTGGAAGGAATCGATCAAGCCACTGGTCGCTGCCGGTTACCGGGTAATCGCTCCGGACCAGGTGGGTTTCTGCAAATCCAGCAAGCCCGAGCGCTACCAGTACAGCTTCGCGCAGCTGGCGGCCAACACCCATGCTCTGCTGCAGCAACTGCAACCAGGCAATGTGCCGGTGCACCTTGTCGGTCATTCGATGGGCGGCATGCTGGCGGTGCGCTACGCGCTGATGTTCCCGCAGGACCTGCGCAGCCTGTCGCTGGTCAACCCGATCGGACTGGAAGACTGGAAGGCGCTGGGCGTGCCGTGGCGCAGCGTGGACACGTGGTACGCCGGCGAAATGAACATCAGCTATGACAGCATCCGCCGCTACCAGCTGGACGTGTACTACGACGGCAAATGGAAGCCGGCGTATGAACCGTGGGCGCGGATGCAGTCGGGCATGTACGAAGGCCCGGGCAAGCAGGCCGTTGCATGGAGCCAGGCGTTGGCTTCGGACATGGTGTTCAACCAGCCGGTGGTCTACGAACTGAAGAACCTGCAGGTGCCGACCACGCTGTTCATCGGCCAGAAGGACCGCACCGCGATCGGCCGTGACCTCGCGCCGCCTGCAGTAAAGGCGACGCTGGGCAATTATCCGGCGCTGGGCAAGGCCGCAGCTGCAGCCATTCCCGGTGCGACGCTGGTCGAGTTCGCCGAGCTGGGACACTCGCCGCAGGTGCAGGACCCGAAGCAGTTCAACGCGGCGTTGTTGAAGGCGTTGAAGGCGCGTTGAAATGCCGATCCGCCGGGCATCGTCCGGCGGACATGGACCGTAGCGCCGGGCCATGCCCGGCGAGCCCAGCGGCAGGCCGTCAACCCACGATCCGCAACACATCATCCAGCAATGCGGCAGCGGTGACTTCCGCGCCCGCGCCCGGCCCCTGTATCAACAACGGCTGGCGCTGATAGCGGTCGCTGTGAATGGCCACGCGGTTGTCGGTGCCCGCGCCCTGTGCCAACGGATGATCGGCTGGCAGTTCACGCAGGCCCACCTGGGCACCTTCACCATCAACGCGGCCGACAAACCGCAGCACACGTCCGTTGTCGCGCGCCTGTTGCCAGCGCGCCTGCAACGGCGCATCCAGCTGTTCCAGCGCAGCGACCGCATCCTCCAGCGGCAGAGCCGCAAGCGTCTCGGGCACCAGCGAATCCACCTGCACCTGCGAGGCATCCAGTGGCAGCCCGCTGCTGCGGGCCAGGATCAGCAGTTTGCGGCGCACGTCTTCACCGGACAGATCCAGGCGCGGATCCGGTTCGGTGTAGCCAGCCGCCAGCGCCTCGCGCACTGCCGCCGAGAACGGCGACTGGCCGTCATAGCGATGGAACAACCAGGCCAGCGAGCCGGACAGCACGCCCTCGATGGCATGGATATGGTCACCACCGGCCACCAGCGCACGCAGGCTGCTCAACAGCGGCAGGCCGGCACCCACGGTGGCGCTGTCGCCATAGCGCGCGCCGCTGTCGGCGCAGCTGTCAGCAATGGCCTGCGCACGCGTCAGGTGCGCGCCACGGCCCAGTTTGTTGGCGGTCACCACGTGCACGCCGCGCGCCAACCACTGCACGTGACGCGCAGCCACGTCTTCACTGGCGGTGGCATCGACCACCACATCGCCACGCTCCAGCCCTTCGGCGTTGGCCCACGGCGGCGGAGTGTGCCCATCGCGCGGCGCGCGCCGGGCAAGCTCCAATGGCAGCGCGAGGTCGCGATCAATGGCCAGTGCGGTGCGCGAGTTGGCCAGCCACTGCACGCTGGGCAGTTCCAGCCCACGTGCCTGCAAGGTCTGGTAGCGCTGCACGAAGGCAGAGCCGACGGTGCCCGTGCCCAGCAGCGCCAGGCGTCCCACGCCCAGTGCGGGAATTTCGGCAGCAAGCGCGCTCATGCATCCACCACCTGTTTGCGGCGCGCGGCCGAATTGATCACCGCTTCGGCGCGCTGCAACGCGGCGCCGAGATCGGCCAGCAGGTCACGCTCGGCCTCGATGCCCACCGACAGGCGCAGCAGGCCTTCGCTGATACCGGCGGCAGCGCGCGCCTCTGCAGTCATCGCCGCATGGGTCATGGTGGCCGGATGCGCGATCAGGCTTTCGACGCCGCCCAGCGATTCGGCCAGGGTGAAACAGCGCAGGCCATCGACGAACGCACGCACCGCTGCGTGCGGATCGTCACCGGCACAGTTCGCCAGTTCGAACGACAGCATGGCGCCGAAGCCACTCTGCTGACGTGCAGCGATGGCATGGCCTGGATGATCGGCCAGGCCCGGGTAGTACACCGCGCCGACCGCCGGATGCTGGTCCAGCAGGGCAACGATCGACGCGGTGTTCTCCTGGTGCACGCGCAGGCGCGCATCCAGCGTTCGCAGGCCACGCAGGGTCAGGAAGGCATCGAACGGCGAGCCGGTCAGGCCCAGCGCGTTGCCCCACCACACCAGCTGCTCATGCAGAGCCGGATCACGGGCGACCACCGCACCGCCAACCACATCGCTGTGGCCGTTGATGTACTTGGTGGTGGAATGCAGTACCAGGTCCGCACCGAACGACAGCGGCTGCTGCAGGGCCGGCGACAGGAAGGTATTGTCGACCACCACGAGTGCACCGGCCTTGTGCGCGGCATCGATCACGAAGCGCAGGTCGGTGATGCGCAGCAGCGGGTTGGACGGCGTTTCCACCAGCACCAGCTTCGGCTGCGTGGCCAGCGCCTGTGCCAGTGCACGCGGATCGGTCAGGTCGGCGGTGACCAGCTCGAAGTGGCCCTTCTTCGCCAGCGCATTGAACAGGCGCCAGCTGCCACCGTACGCATCGTGCGGCACCACCAGGGTGTCGCCCGGCTGCAGCAGTGCGTTCAGCACCAGGTTGATCGCCCCCATGCCGGTGGCAGTGATGACACCACCGGCGCCGCCCTCCAGTTCCGCAAGCGCTTCACCCAGCAGGTCACGCGTGGGGTTGCCGCTGCGCGTGTAGTCGTACTGGCGCTTGTTGCCGAAGCCTTCGAAGCTGAAATTCGACGACAGCACGATCGGCGGCGTGACCGCCCCATGCGCGGTGTCACGATCGATGCCGGCGCGGACGGCGGCGGTGGTGCGACTACAGGACGGCTCGTTGGCGTGCAGGCTCATGCGGACTCTCCAGAAGTGCGGAAGGCGGTGGCGAGGATCGCGTCGATGCGATCGGTTTCTTTGAGGAAGGCGTCGTGGCCGTAGGGCGAGCGCAGTACGCGCAGGCTGCCGCGCGGGCCCAGCCCTTCGACCAGGCCGACCAGGTCGGCCAGCGGCACCAGGCGGTCACCCTCCACGGCCACCACCACGGTCGGCGGCAGGATCGCGGCGGGGTCGACGCGGTGCAGGTCGATCGATTCGGACAGACGCAGGTAGGCGGTCACCGGCGTACGCGCGACGTACTGCGCGCCGGCCGCGTCGAGATAATCTTCGGCCGCCACGCGCACGCGGCCATTGATGACTTCCGGCGCGGCGTCAAAGCGCTCGCCGAATTCTTCCGGGGTACGGTAGCTGAGCATGGCGAACTGCCGCGCCAGGGCCAGGCCGTGGTCCTCGCCGCACTGCAACTGGCCGAGCGCGACGGCACGACGCTGCAGCGCACGCCAGGCGGCGGCATATGGATGCGGACGATGTGCGCCACTGACCAGCACCAGCTGGCGCACGCGGGCGCGGTGGCGGATCGCGAACTGCTGGCCAACCAGTGCGCCGTAGGAATAGCCGACGAACGCTTTCAGCGCGCGGATGCCGAGATGGTCCAGCAGCAGCGCCAGTGCATCGGCTTGGTCGGCGGTATCGATCGGCACGTCCAATGCGCCGTCAGCACCGATGAAATCGAAGGCCAGCACGCGCAGCTGCTGCGGATCCAGCGCGCGCCCACTGCCGACCAGGTCTTCGGCCCAGCCCTTCTCGCTGAACTGTGCGTTGGACGCCACATGGCGATGGGCGGAGATGCCACCCGCCAGTACCACCACCGGCGCATTGGCCGGGCCGACCCACTCATAACGCAGGCGCACCGGGCTGGGGCCGGCGTGACGCATCGGCAGTACCGCGGCGAACTCGCCGCGCTCGGCGTGCACGCGGTCTTCGACCGGCACGCTGACGGGGACAAAGGGTTCGGGGCGAACGGCGGTACTGGTGGCGAAGCTCATGGCGGGTTCCGTTAGGGAAATCGGCCATCGAGCCTTCGCGGGGCTCGCGTTCGAACTGCACGTCGGTGCAAGGTTCGAACCATCTTTCGGTGGACGCCACGGTCCCCGCAGGATTTGGCACCTGACAGGCGCTTTCGCGTCTGCTGGCTGCCCCGGCTTCAAAGGGCCTGTCCCTCTGCCGGTCTCGATGGTGGAGCTACGATGCCAGCCGGCCCAGGCACTGTCAATCCCTTCATGCGGATAAAGCGATGAATATTTTCAGAGCAGCCATGCGAAGGCGGTCCCGGTCGTCCCGTTCAGGATCGGGTACAGTCGCGGCGGTCCTTTTCGCTCGAGCTGTCGATGCCACGCCTGCCCCTGTCCTGCCTGCTGTTGGCCCTGTTGGCGAGCGCGCCTGCCGCCGCCGGCAGCTGGCGCCAAGGCTGGGGACTGGTGCCCAAGCCCGCCCCCGCCGCCAGTGCGCCCTCACACCCGGAGGCCGCGCCGATGGCCCAGCTGCGCCTGCAGCCGATCGGTGAACAGTGGCAGGCCCGGATCGACAATGCCTTGGCAGGGCCACTACAGGTCGAGCTGCGCGCCGTGCCCGGACACCCTGTCGAGGGCCTGCCGCTACAGTCGTTGATCCAGGGCAGCAGCAGTCTGGTGGTCGGTCATCTGCCCGCCCCGATCAACGGCCGCACGCTGGACCTGCGCCTGCAGTCAGTGCCGGGCAACCCGGCCGCACAGGCCGAGGACGTGGCCTACCGCTTGCCCTTCGATAACGCCCGCCTGCGCGTGGACCAGGCACCACAAGGCCGTTTCAGCCACGACGACGAAGAAAACCGCGACGCCGTCGACTTCGCCCTGCCCGAGGCAACGGTGGTACTGGCCGCACGCGAGGGCACGGTGATGCAGATCCAGGATGGCTTCCGTGGCAACGGCCAGGACCGCGAACGCGATGGTGGCCGCGCCAACTTCATCCGCGTGCTGCACAGTGACGGCAGCATGGCCCTGTACGGCCACCTGCAGGCCGGCGGCATGCGCGTGCGTCGTGGCCAGGCGGTGGGCGCCGGGCAGCCGATCGGCCTGTCCGGCAACAGTGGCTTCAGCAGCGCGCCGCATCTGCACTTCGTGGTGCAGGTCAACCGCGGCATGGGCCTGCGCTCGGTGCCGGCACGCATCTTCACCGAGCAGGGCCAGCTGCAGTTCGCCCGCCAGGGCGAGGCCGACGGCGGTACCGGGCGCTGACCGGCCCCGGCCGGTATAATTGGGCGCTTATCTCTTTGAAAAGCGCCCCGGGCGGGCGCCACTGCCATGTCCGAAGTCGCCAACGAAGCGTCGCGTCGCCGCACCTTCGCCATCATTTCCCACCCTGACGCCGGCAAGACCACGCTGACCGAAAAGCTGCTGCTGTTCGGCGGGGCGATCCAGATGGCCGGTTCGGTGAAGGGCCGCAAGGCCGCCCGCCACGCCACTTCCGACTGGATGGCGCTGGAAAAGGAGCGCGGCATCTCCGTCACCTCCTCGGTGATGCAGTTCCCGTACGAAGGCAAGATCGTCAACCTGCTCGACACCCCCGGCCACGCCGACTTCGGCGAGGACACCTACCGCGTGCTGACCGCGGTGGATTCGGCGCTGATGGTGATCGACGTGGCCAAGGGCGTGGAAGAGCGCACCATCAAACTGATGGAAGTGTGCCGCCTGCGCGACACCCCCATCATGACCTTCATCAACAAGCTCGACCGCGAGGGCAAGGACCCGATCGAACTGCTGGATGAAGTGGAAACCGTGCTGGGCATCCAGTGCGCTCCGGTCACCTGGCCGATCGGCATGGGCCAGCGCCTGAAGGGCGTGGTGCACCTGCTGACCGGCGAAGTGCACCTGTACGAACCGGGCCGCAACTTCACCCGCCAGGATTCGACCATCTTCCCGTCCATCGATGCCCCCGGCCTTGCCGAGAAGATCGGTGCGCAGATGCTGGCCGACCTGCGCGACGAACTGGAACTGGTGCAGGGTGCCAGCCACCCGTTCGACCTGGACGCCTACCGCGCCGGCAAGCAGACCCCGGTGTTCTTCGGCTCGGGCGTGAACAACTTCGGCGTGCAGCCGCTGCTGGATTTCTTCGTCGAGCACGCACCGCCGCCGCAGGCGCGTACCACCACCGGACGCGTGATCGCTCCGGAAGAGAACAAGCTGACCGGCTTCGTGTTCAAGATCCAGGCCAACATGGATCCGCAGCACCGTGACCGCGTGGCGTTCATGCGCATCTGCTCGGGCCGCTTCAGCGCCGGCATGAAGACCTTCCACGTGCGCACCGGCAAGGACATGAAGCTGGCCAACGCGCTGACCTTCATGGCCAGTGACCGCGAGATCGCCGCCGAAGCCTGGCCGGGCGATGTGATCGGCATCCACAACCACGGCACCATTTCGATCGGCGATACCTTCACCGAAGGCGAAGCGGTCACCTTCACCGGCATCCCCAACTTCGCCCCGGAACTGTTCCGCCGTGCCCGCCTGCGCGATCCGCTCAAGCTCAAGCAGCTGCAGAAGGGCCTGGCCCAGCTGTCCGAGGAAGGCGCGACCCAGTTCTTCCGTCCGTTGACCAGCAACGACCTGATTCTGGGTGCGGTCGGCGTGCTGCAGTTCGACGTGGCCGCCTACCGCCTGAAGGACGAGTACGGCGTGGAAGCCACCTTCGAGCAGGTCAGCGTCAGCACCGCGCGTTGGGTCCACTGCAGCAACGAGAAGAAGCTGGAAGAGTTCCGCGAGAAGAACGCGCTGAACCTGGCGCTGGATGCGGCCGGCCATCTGGTCTATCTGGCACCGACCCGCGTCAACCTGCAGCTGGCACAGGAGCGTTCGCCGGATGTGCGCTTCTCGGCCACACGCGAAGCGGCGCATACCGTTTCGGTGGGCTGATGCCACGGGGTCGGGTCCCTTTCCGCCAGGAAAGGGCTCTGACCCCAGCAGTCGCGGGCGGTTCACCCACACATGGCGTGGATCTACCGATCACGGGTTCATCGGCGCAACGCAGGGATTCACCCACCATACGGTGACGGGCGTGCACGCGACGGCCATCGCGGCGATGATAGGGGGACGCGGGTCCCCCTCCCCGTGAACGATGCCCATGCCCATGTCCACGACGTCCATTGCTTCGATCCGTGAAGAAATCGCCAGCGCCCTGACCCATGGGTTGGGCGCGGTATTCGCCCTGGCCGCCAGTGCGGTGTTGATCACCCTGGCCGCGATCTACGGTGACGGCTGGCAGCTGGCCAGCGCGATCGTGTTCGGTATTGCGCTTTTGCTGCTGTACACCGCCTCCACGCTGTACCACGCCATCCAGCATCCGGTCGCCAAGGGGCGATTGAAGGTATTCGATCACTGCGCGATCTACGTGCTGATTGCCGGCACCTATACGCCATTCACCCTGATCGGCCTGCGCGGCCCCTGGGGCTGGGGCCTGTTCACCGCAATCTGGGCGCTCGCACTGGGCGGCGTGGTGTTCAAGCTGTTCTACACCGGCCGTTTCAAGGTGCTCTCGACCGTGATCTACATCGCCATGGGTTGGTTGGTGGTGGTGGCGATCAAGCCGATGTGGGCGTCGATCGACGGCGGCACCCTGGCCTGGCTGTTCGGCGGCGGCCTGTCGTACACGCTGGGCACGTATTTCTATCACCGTGAATCGATCCCCTATTCGCATGCGATCTGGCACCTGTTCGTGATCGGCGGCAGCGTCTGCCACTTCGTCGCAGTCACCATGCAGGTGCTGTAAACCGCCATCCGCGCCGGGCTTGTGCACACCGTGCACATGGACGCTTCGCGCCCCCTCCACGATGAGGGGGCAACCATGGCAGCGTGAATGCTGCCGCCTCCCCTGCCGCACCGCGCGCATCCCGCTGTCGCTTCCGCCGCCCAGGCCGGCGTGGCCAACGCTGGCTGGCGGTACTGGTCTTCCTGGTGGCCGCGATCCTGCTGCTGATCGCATTGTGGGACTGGAACTGGTTCAAGGGCCCGGTCGAACGCGCGGTGCAGGCGCGTACCGGCCGCGCACTGCACATCGGCCATCTGGATGTCGACCTGGGAAGCACCAGTACGATCCGCGCCGATGCGATCACCTTCGCCAATGCCGGTTGGGCCAAACAGCCAGACATGGCCAGCGCTGACCGCGTTGAGATCGATGTCCGGGTCTGGCCCCTGCTGCGCGGTAGCGTGCAACTGCCTGAGGTGCGCCTGACCCGGCCGGATGTACTGCTGGAAACCGCACCCCGCAAGGACGAACCTAGCAACTGGGATTTCCTCGGCAAGCGTTCCGGCGGAACCACGCCGCAACTCAAGCGCCTGCGCATCGATGACGGCCGCCTGCAGTTCCTCGACGCACGGGGCCGCACCGACATCCGCGTGGATGTCCGCAGCGGCTCGCCGAAGCAGGCCGACGCCGCACCGCCGCTGCTGGTGCAGGGCAAGGGCCACTGGCGGGGCAACCCGTTCACCCTGCGCGGCGGTACCGAATCGCCATTGCAGCTGACCGACAGCGATCATCCGTTCCGCATCCACCTTGATGGCCGCGCCGGCGCCACCCATGCGGTGGCCACCGGTACGCTGACCAATCCATTCCAGCTGCGTGTATTCGACCTGCAGTTCGCACTCAGCGGGCAGGACCTGGCCGATCTCTATCCGCTGCTGGGCATCGCCATTCCCCCGTCCCCGCCCTATGCGCTGGACGGCCGTCTCAAGCGTGACCACGACGTCTGGCGCTATGAGCAGTTCACCGGCAAGGTCGGCGACAGTGATCTTGGCGGCAACCTGCAGTTCGAAGTAGGCGGCACGCGCCCGAAGCTGACGGCCACGCTGGAATCCAAACGCCTGGATTTCGACGACCTGGCCGGTTTCGTCGGTGCGCCACCGAAGACCGGCAACGGTGAAACTGCGAACGCACAGCAGAAGGCCGAGGCCGCACGCGTTGCGGCCAGCACGCGGGTGCTGCCGGATACGCCGTACAACCTGGGCAAACTGCGCGCGATGGATGCCGACGTGCGCTGGAAGGCCCACCGCATCAATGCGCCTTCATTGCCACTGGACGACATGGATGCACACCTGCTGCTGGACGATGGCGTGCTGCGGCTGGACCCGCTGAACTTCGGCGTGGCCGGCGGCGATATCCGCAGCACCATCCGCATGGACGCACGCCAGCCGCAGATCGCCACCGCGCTGAAGGCCAGCGTGCGCGGCGTACAGTTGGGCCAGCTGTTCCCGGATGCCAAGCTGGCCGAGCAGGCCAAGGGCGGCATCGGCGGTAGCGTGGACCTGAGCGGGCGCGGCAACTCGATCGCCGCAATGCTCGGCAGCAGCAGCGGCAAGGTCGGGCTGGCGATGGGCCGTGGCCATGTCGGCAACCTGGTGATGGAGCTGGCCGGCCTGGATATCACCGAGTCGCTGAAGTTCCTGGTGACCGGCGACAAGCAGATCCCGCTGCGCTGCGCCTTCGCCGACTTCGGCGTACGCGACGGCCTGATGACCAGCCAGGCATTGGCGGTGGACACCACCGATACCATCCTCATCGGCGAAGGCACGGTCAGCCTGCGCGAGGAGAGCCTGGACCTGCTGTTGAAGCCGCGCCCGAAGGACAAGAGCATCCTGGTGCTGCGCTCGCCGCTGCACATCACCGGCACGTTCAAGGATCCGTCATTCCGCCCGGACTTCAAGGCGTTGGGCATCCGTGGTGCCGTGGCCCTGGCGCTGGGCAGCATCGCGCCACCTGCGGCGCTGCTGGCGACCATCGAACTGGGGCCGGGGAAGGACGCCGACTGCGGCGGGCAGTATGCGAAGTAGGCTAACAGCGTTGTTCGCGGCGCCTGCATTGATGGTGGCTTGAGGGGGACGGGTGACGCAGGCAGGACACGCCGCAAGTCCGTCCCTGTAGACTCGATGACGCCTTGCTCGTGTGCGCTGTCCTGCGTACACGGCAAGACCGGGGTTGGGCGTCCTGCCCAACCCGCCCGAGGCATGCCTCGGGCCCATGGCGCCAACGGTTCTGCCTGCGTCACCCGTCCCCCTCCCGACAGTTTCCTGCGCGCGCGGAACGAAAGCGGAAATTCAAAGTCAAAAGAAAAAAGCAAAGTCAAAAGCTGTTGCCAACCAAGGTTGGCAGCTACCAAAGGCGAGGCACCGCGCATGTACGCACCGCGCTCGCAGAAATGTGTCCAGAGGCAGAGGGTGCGGCTGGGCAGGACCGTGAGGCGCATGGATGCGCCGATCGAGCCCCCATGGATGGGTTTACGGCGTGTCCTGCCCAGCTGCACCCTCCGCCTCCCGACGTATCAGAGAGGCGCTGCTTTGGCTTTGGCTTTGAGCTTCGAAAAGCGGGCTGGCGGGCCGCAGGCCCGCCAGCGAACGCCTCATCCCGCCACGATGTACTGCTGCAGCTGATCCAGCTCCCGCCGCTGCG
This sequence comes from Stenotrophomonas sp. ATs4, assembly GCF_051861585.1. Lineage (NCBI taxonomy): Bacteria > Pseudomonadati > Pseudomonadota > Gammaproteobacteria > Lysobacterales > Lysobacteraceae > Stenotrophomonas > Stenotrophomonas sp. ATs4. The sequence goes on from NZ_JBLYPK010000007.1 coordinate 104,622, forward strand.
CGTCGATCACCGACTTCACCAGGTCACCGATGGAAATCACTCCCAGCACCTGCGCGCCTTCCACCACCGGCAGATGGCGGATGCGGTAATCGGTCACCAGCTGCAGGCAGTGCTCCACCTGCTCGCCGGGCGACACCGTCACCACCTTGGCCGTCATGATCTCGGCCACCGCCGTATCGCGCGACGAACGATCACGCAGCACGATCTTGCGTGCGTAGTCGCGCTCGGAAAGGATGCCGACCAGTCGCGGCCCATCCATCACCAGCACCGCGCCAATGCCCTTTTCCGCCATCAACCGGATCGCATCGATCACCGCCGCATCCGGCGTGACCGCATGTACTTCAGGAGACTTGCCGTCCAACAGTTGCCGTACCGTCGTCATCCGCCTGCCCTCCGAGGGTGGGTTGCAGGACCGAGTCTGCCACGGCGGATGCTAGCCAGGCGTCAACCAGATACAGCGGGCGCTGTTTGGATTCCTCGTACAGCCGCCCCAGGTACTCGCCGATCAGGCCGAGTGCGATCAGCTGTACCCCGCCCAGGAACAGGATCACGGCCATCATCGTCGGCCAGCCGGCAACCCGATCGCCGTACAGCGCCGCCTTGGCAATCACCCAGACCCCGAATACGAAGGCCACCGCCGCCGTCGCCAGGCCCATATAGGTCGCTGCCCGCAGCGGTACGGTCGAGAATCCGGTGATGCCTTCCAGAGCAAAATTCCACAGCCGCCACAGGCTGAACTTGCTGGACCCGGCCACGCGCGCATGGCGATGATAGGGCACGGCGATCCGCTTGAATCCGACCCAGCTGAAAAGGCCCTTCATGAAGCGGTGGCGCTCACGCATTTCACGCAGTGCACTCAGCGCGCGCGCCGAGAGCAGGCGGAAATCGCCGGTATCGGCAGGGATCGGTGTGCGCGAGAGGCGGCCGATCACCCGGTAGAACATCGCGGCCGTAGCGCGCTTGATCCAGTTCTCGCCATCACGCACCAAGCGTGTGCCATAGATGTTGTCGTAGCCTTCGCGCCAGCGCTCGACAAACTGCGGCACCAGTTCCGGCGGATCCTGTCCATCAGCATCGAGAATCATCGCCGCACCTTCGCGCACCAGGTCCAGGCCCGCGGTCAGTGCCGCTTCCTTGCCGAAGTTGCGCGACAGCTTCAACGCCGAAACGCGCCCATCGGCCTGCGCCAACCCCGCGATCACCTCCCAGCTGCCGTCGTGGCTGCCATCGTCCACGTACAGTATGTGGCCGTCGATGTCCGGCATTGCGTCCAGCACCGCACACAAGCGCGGATGCAGGCAGGGCAATGCCTGGGCCTCGTTGTAGGCGGCGATGACGAAAGTAAGGCGTTCGCGAGTCATGCCGGGATTGTACGTTGGCGGCAGGCGCGCAGCCTGCCGACCCACCCGCCGGGGCCTCAATCCTCCGACAGGTACGCCGCTCCGCCCAGTTGCCGCGCCTGGCGCTGGATCCATGCCGCACGTCGCTGTACGTACGGTCCCGGTGCCGCCGCGTTGTAGCGCCGCGGCGCCGGCAACACCGCCGCAAGCCGCGCACTCTCGGCCGGGCTCAGCCGCGCCGCGTCCTTGCCCCAGAATTTCTTCGCTGCCGCCTGCGCGCCGTACACGCCATCACCGAACTCGGCGATGTTGGCGTACACCTCCAGGATGCGTTCCTTGGGCCACAGCGCTTCGATCAGCACCGTGTACCAGACTTCCAGGCCCTTTCGGATCCAGCTGCGGCCCTGCCAGAGGAACAGGTTCTTGGCGACCTGCTGGCTGATCGTGCTGGCACCACGCAGGCGTCCGCCCTTGGCATTGTGGTCACGGGCCTTCTCGATGGCCTGCAGGTCGAAGCCGCTGTGCTCCGGGAAGCGCTGGTCCTCGGCCGCCACCAGCGAAATCGGCAGGCTCGGCGCCATCTGGTCCAGGTCGCGCCACTGGTAATGCAGGCGATAGGACCAGTCCGCTTCGCCCAGTGCCTCGCCATAGCGCCACAGCATGACGGTGGACAACGGCGGGTCGACGAAGCGCAGCACCAGCACCTGCAGACAGCTGAAGGCGGCCAGCAGCACCGGCAGCCACAGCAGGCGCTTCCAGTGCCAGCGACGACGGCGTGGCGGAACTGCAACCGCCTCTACCTTGTGCTGCTCTCCCGCTGCCCCCATTACTGGTGCATCCTTCTTCTGTCTGGTTGTCGGCACATTATCCGGCAACCACCCCCGTTTACGCGCGATGTGAGCCGATGACCGCCAACCCCGATTCCCTGATCCGCTTCCTGCTCCCCGACGCTGGCGTCCGCGGCGTCCATGTGCGCCTGCAGGCGACCTGGCAGGAGATCCTGTCCCACGCCCAGTACCCGGATACCGCCGCCGAGCTGCTCGGCGAGGCCTGCGTGGCCTCGGCACTGTTCACCGGCCATACCAAGATCGATGGCCGCCTGTCGATCCAGCTGCGCAGCAGCACTGCACTGCGTACCCTGTTTGCCGAATGCACCGCAGCCGGCACCCTGCGCGGCATCGCCCAGCTCAGTGATGGCGCCGACGCGCCGCGCGACCTGTCCGACCTCGGCGACGATGCCCTGCTCGCCATCACCATTGAAAACCCGGGGCTGGACCCGCGTGAACCGCAGCGCTACCAGAGCCTGGTCGGGCTGACCGCGCCGGAACTGGACGAGGCCTTCGAGGACTACTTCCGCCAGTCCGAGCAACTGCCGACCCGCCTGCTGCTGACCGCCGACCGTAACGGCGCGGCCGGCCTGCTGCTGCAGAAGCTGCCCGGTGACGAAGGCGACGAGGATGGCTGGGCACGCGCCAGCGCGCTGTTCGAGACGCTGGGCAAGGCCGAACTGCTGGCGACCCCGGCCGAACAGCTGCTGCATCGGTTGTTCCACGAAGAGCGCCCGGCGCTGCTGGGTGACAAGCCGCTCTCCTTCGCCTGCTCCTGCTCCCGTGATCGGGTGGCCTCGATGCTGCAGTCGCTGGGCGAAGACGAGGCGCGTGCTGCCGCCGAAGCCAGTGGCGCAGTCGAGGTCCGTTGCGAGTTCTGCGGGCGGGAGTATCACTTTCCGTTGACGGAGTTCGGCATACTGTTCCACGGTGCCGAGGGGACTGTACCGGCGCCTGAACGGCTTCAGTAATCGGCTTGTCTTGCATCTGGGGGGATCAAGGCTTGTTAAGAATTCATAAACACCCTAGGATCAAGTTCCCGTATTCGCGGGAACTTCCGTTGTCCGTCCCTGTCTGAACTGGTCCGATGCGTACCTTCCTGCGTCTACCGCTGGCCCTGCTGATCGCCCTTGGCGCGATCACGGGCGTGCACGCGCAGAGCAAGGACACCCGCACGGTGCTGCCGGTGTGGAACAAGGGCAGCGGCAAGGTCGAGGCCCTGCTGTACCTGGAGCCGACCGGCGAACAGGCCGCCGGCGCACGCTGGCACTTCGGCCGCAATTCGCTGGACGCGGCCTTCGGCCTGTCTTCTGGCGACTCGCTGGGCCTGCTCTGCAACAGCAGCAGCGGAACCAGCATGAGCGGCCTGGCCAGTCACTGCATGCTGGCCAGCCTCGGCGACGAGGATGACCTCAACAGCCGCCGCTTCACCGGCACCGCTGCGCTGAACCGTGGCAACAGCCGCTTGGGCATCACTGCCGGCACCGGCCGTGAAACCCTGCCCGCCTGGCTGTCCGGACCGAACAAGACGCCTTCGCTGCGCGCCGAGCAGAACGATCTGACTGTCTTCGCGCAGAAGAACATCGGCCGCGAAGGCTTCGTGTCCATTGCTGGCACCTACGCCAAGGCCCGCCTGGTGCCGCTGGCCGACGCCGCACCGGCCATCGTCGACCGCTGGGACAGCAAGAGCCTGAGCATCGGCGCTGGCTATGGCAATTTCACCGGCAGCATCATCGGCCGCGTGATCGACGTGCCGGGCAAGCCCGGCAAGTGGGAAGGCCTGGGTATCGGCCTGACTTGGCGCACCCCGTGGTCCGGCCAGCTCACCGTCGGCGCCGAAAATGTGATCAGCCGCGGCAAGAACCCCTTCTCGCCCCGCAACGAGAGCAACGACGACGGCACCGTGCCGTACGTGCGTTACGAACAGGATCTCTGATTCCACTACGCGGATACCGCAGTGACTTTCTCCCGGGCGCCGAATGGCGCCCGTTGTACGTGTGTGTCTGGAATCCTCCGGAGCAAACACGAAGCACGGCAAAGATACTGCGGAAAACATATTGATACGTATCGACATACATCAAAAGAGACTTTTTTCGTCATTCTGCGTTAACAAACGAGGCAGCCCGTCACTCCATACAACGCAAGCGTTTGATTTTTCTGAAAACAGTGCATTTTTACCAAAATCACAGGTTTGATTAACACAGCTTTAATTCTTGGCGAACGCCCGCTACTATCGGCTCAGCCTCGCGATTTGGGAGCGCTTTTCGCTCCCCCGCCGGGCATTAACCCAGCCAAGATTTCTTGGAGAGAGAGAGCCAATGAAACTCAAGTCCAGCCAGCTGCGTGACGCAGTTGTGATCGCGCTTGTCGCCGGTGCCACCACCGCGACGGCACATGCCCAGGAAGCCACCAACCTCGACCGTATCGAGGTCACCGGTTCGCGCATCCGTCAGGTCGATACCGAAACCGCCCAGCCCGTTCTGAGCATCAGCCGTGCTTCGATCGAGAAGAGCGGTTTCAAGACCGTTGCCGATGTCCTGCAGAACATCGCTGCCGCCGGCAGCCCGGCCATCAGCCGTTCCGAACCGCTGTCCTCCGGTGAAGCCGTCGGCGGCTTCTACATCGACCTGCGCAACCTCGGTGCCGAGCGCACCCTGGTGCTGGTCGACGGCAAGCGCCTCGGCGCCAGCGTCAGCGGCCTGCAGGACGTCTCGCAGATCCCGTCGGCCATCGTCGAGCGCATCGACGTGCTGAAGGATGGTGCTTCGTCGATCTACGGCTCCGACGCGATCGCCGGCGTAATCAACATCATCACCCGCAAGAACTTCGAAGGCCTGGAAGCCAATGCCTACGTCGGCCAGTACGGCGAAGGCGACGGCCAGAAGACCAGCTACGACTTCGTGGCTGGCTTCACCGGCGACCGTGGCTCGATCACCATCGGTGCCGAGTACTCCGAAGAAAAGGAAGTCTGGGCCAGGGATCGCTGGTTCAGCCGTTACTCGCGCACCACCTACCACCCGGAACAGAACTGGAGCCCGGTCAGCCAGTGGGGCACGATCATCGATCCGGACACCGATGACTGGCTCACCCTGAACCGCGGCGGCGACTACCGCGACGTCAACCAGTATCACGACCAGGACTTCGCCGGCATCACCGGTGATACCAGCAACTCGAACGAGCAGATGCACCTGCTGACGCCGACCAAGCGGCGTTCGGTGTTTGCCAATGTCCAGTACGACCTCACCGACAACGTCCGTTTCGTCTCCGACCTGCTGTACACGCGTCGTGAAGCGCAGGCCCAGGTCGCCGGCTATCCGCTGCAGTCTTCTGCCTATTCGCGGCAGGGCGCAAAGTGGGACGCTGACAGCTACTACAACCCGTTCGGCAAGGACATGGGCTTCATGCGCCGTGGCTGGGAAGTGCCGCGCCTGTCGACCAACAAGCTGACCACCTTCCGCTTCACCGGCGCCCTGCAGGGCAGCTTCCAGTTCAACGACAAGTACTTCGACTGGGAAGCTGGCTACATCTACCAGAACTCGGAGAACCTGCAGACCCAGACCGGTAACTACAACGTGCTGGCCGTCAACGCAGCTACCGGTCCGTCGTTCTTCAACCCGGCCACCGGTCGCGTCGAGTGCGGCAGTGCGGCCGGGCTGGTGGATGGTTCGAACCCGATCTACGGTTCCGGTGCCGGTGGCTGTATCCCGTGGAATCCGGCCATTCCGGCGGGCCGTACCGGCGACGGTGGCCTGAGCGGCAACCCGGACCTGCAGCAGTTCCTGTTCCCGACCACCAAGAACACTGGTGAAGTCACCACCAAGACCTACTACGCGAACATCGCCGGCAGCCTGTTCACCCTGCCCGCTGGCGACCTGGGCTTCGCGCTGGGCTACGAGTACCGTGAAGACAAGGGCTCCTACAATCCCGACGCCCTGTCGCAGACCGGTTACTCCACCGATCTGGCCGCAGGTCCGACCGGTGGCGGCTACAACGTCAACGAAGTGTATCTGGAGCTGAATGTTCCGATCCTGGCTGACCTGCCGGGTGCCAAGGAACTGAGCTTCAACGCGGCCACGCGTTATTCCAAGTACAACACCTTCGGCAACACCACCAACAACAAGTTCGGCCTGAAGTGGAAGCCGATCGACCAGCTGCTGGTGCGTGCAACCTACGCTGAAGGCTTCCGCGCGCCGACCATCGACAATCTGTACGGTGGCAGTTCGCAGACCTTTGCGTACTTCACCGATCCGTGCGACACGTCGTTCGGCTCGACCGGCGATCCGGCCGTCGCCGCTCGCTGCGCCGCCGCCATCGGCCCGACCGCCAGCACCTTCCGTCAGCTGCGCCAGGGTTATGTGCCGGCCAGCGGACCGGATGAGCAGACGCCGGACCCGTTCAATGCGATCTCCAATCCGGACCTGACCCCGGAGAAGTCCAAGTCCAAGACCGTCGGCCTGGTGTGGAGCCCGACCTTCGCCCAGGGCCTGAACCTGAGCCTGGACTGGTGGAACATCAAGATCACCAACACCATCGTCACCGACAGCCCGGATGACCAGCTGAACGACTGCTACGTGCTCGGCATTGCTGAGCGCTGCAACTCGTTCTCCCGCGATCCGAACCGCCACAACGTGGTCAACTTGACCTATGCACCGCGCAACGCTGGTTACCAGGAAACCGAAGGCTTCGACTTCGACGTGGCCTACCGCTTCGAGACCAGCAGCTGGGGTACCTTCAACGCCAACCTGCAGAACAGCTACGTCAGCAAGAACGTGCTGAAGACCACCAATGCGCAGGAAGTGCCGGTGTCGATCCTCAACGGCTTCGGCAGCAACTTCCGCCTGCGTTCGAACCTGGTGCTGGGCTGGGAGCGTGGTGACTGGGGCGTCACCTGGGGCACCCGCTACTTCTCGGGTGTCAAGGAGCGCTGCTACTACAGCACTGAGTGCACCCTGCCGGACTTCGGCTCGCCGGATCCGGTGCGCGACCGCGCAATGAACGAGCGTGGCTCGACCATGTTCCACGACGTCCAGGTCTCCTGGAACGCACCGTGGAATGCGACCATCGCGGTTGGTGCACGCAACGTGTTCGACCATTACGGCCCGCAGATGTACTCGGCGCCGAACTCGCAGTACTCGTACTACGGCGGCTACGACATCGGTCGCTTCATGTACATGCAGTACAAGCAGAAGTTCTGATCGATCCACTGATCAGCTGATGCAGCAACGGCCCCGCAAGGGGCCGTTGTTCTTTGTGCCGCCGGGCAGGTGGCTGACCGGCGCCCAACAAAAAAAGGCCGCAGCAGGGCTGCGGCCTTCCAGCAATCTCATCGCAGGGCGCTTATCCGTTCGGAATCAACGTGTCGATCAGGTGTTCGACATACGCCTCGAAATCCTCACGGGCCTGCTTGGGCTGCTGCAGTTGCAGCGACAGCTGCAGGAAGCCGACGTAGGCTGCATAGGCCAGGCGCGCACGATGGCGTGCATCGGTAGAACTGAGCCCTGCCTGACGGAAGGAAGCAATCAGGTAGTCCAGGCGACGCTGCGAAACGCGGTCGATCACCGGGCGCACCATCGGGTGGTCCAGCGCCTTCAGCAGTTCGCTGTAGATGATGTGCGGCTGCACTTCATGGGCGACCATCTGGAACAACTGGCGCAGGCGCACGCGCGGATCCGGTACGTCCTCGAGGCTGCCGAACACTTGTTCCTGTTCGAACAGTTCCCAGCGTTCCAGCGCAGCCTGCAACAATGCATCGCGCGAAGGGAAATGCCAGTAGAAACTGCCCTTGGTCACGCCAAGTCGCCGCGCCAGCGGTTCCACCGCCACGGCGCCCACGCCTTGTTCAGCAATCAGATCGAGGGCCGCCTGGGCCCAGTCTTCGGCACTCAGGCGGCTGTTGCGGCCGGCGCGCGGTTCGCCGGCGGAAGCGTCAGGTTGATTCATGGGCTGATTTAACCATACGCCGGGGTTCGTTGCAGTACGCGGTTGCGGGCAATGCCGTCAAAAGGCCCCGCTGACGGCCTGCCGCACCGCACCATACGACACAGTATTGACTTCCCCTCCAAGCGCTCCATACTAGTAAGTATGGTTACGTCCCCTACTCCCGCTGTGTTCCATGACCTGCGCCTGGACGCGGCCCATGGCGCCCGCCTGGCGGCCACCGCCAGCGACCATGGCCGCCAGGGCCGAGTGCTGTTCGCGCACGGCTTCGGCCAGACCCGCCATGCCTGGAATGCCACGGCTCGCGCCCTGTCTGCAGCGGGCCTGCAGACCCTGGCCTACGATGCCCGCGGCCATGGCGATTCGGACTGGAATGCCGCCGACCTGCCCTACCACGGCGAGCAGTTCGCCGATGACCTCATCGTGCTGGCCGGCGAACAGCCGCGCCCGCCGGTGCTGGTGGCCGCCTCCATGGGTGGCCTGTTCGGCCTGCTGGCCGAATCGCGCTGGCCGGGTCTGTTCTCGGCAATGGTGCTGGTCGACATCACCCCGCGCTGGGATACCGCCGGGGTCGAACGCATCCTGGCCTTCATGACCGCTCATCCCGATGGCTTCGCCTCGCTGGCCCAGGCCGCCGACGTGATCTCGGCCTACATGCCGCACCGTCCGCGCAAATCCGAGCAGTCGCTGCGTGCGCTGCTGCGCGAAGACGGCCAGGGCCGCTGGCGCTGGCACTGGGACCCGCGCCTGGTGGCCGAACTGGCCCGCGACAGCGAACAGCACCAGGACGCGTTGGCCGAGGCCGCGCGCCAGGTGAAGTGCCCGCTGCTGCTGGTCAGCGGCGGCCGCAGCGACCTCGTCACGCCACAGACCGTCGCCGAATTCCTGGCGTTGGCGCCGCACGCGCGCCATGTACAGCTGCCGCAGGCCACGCATATGGTCGCCGGCGATGACAACGACGCCTTTACCGCTACTGTGTTGAACTATCTGGACGTGTTGCCCGCAGCGGATGCTGCAGCTTCGTCCGCCATAAACGAGCACGTCACCGGAGCACGCTCATGAGCCTCGTCATTCCCTTCCTCGCCCTGCTGCTGGCAGGCGCGTTCGTCGCCTACCACCGCATGCGCCTGCTGACCTGGACGCTGATCAGCGTGGCCCTGCTGGTCGCCTGCTGGTTCATTCCCTACGTCAACCAGACCGCCACCATCGTCGCTGCCGCCGTACTGGCCGTGATCGTCGTGCCGCTGCTGCTGCCGTTCATCCGCAAGCCGCTGCTGACCGCGCCGATGATGAAGGTGTTCCGCAAGGTGCTGCCGCCGCTGTCGCAGACCGAGCGCATCGCCCTGGAAACCGGCTCGGTCGGCTTCGAAGGCGAACTGTTCACCGGCGACCCGGACTGGAACATCCTGCTGAATTACCCCAAGCCGCAGCTGAGTGCGGAAGAACAGGCCTTCCTCGATGGCCCGGTCGAAGAGCTGTGCAAAATGGTCAACGACTGGGAGATCACCCACGTCCATGCCGACCTGCCGCCGGAGCTGTGGAGCTTCATCAAGAAGAACAAGTTCTTCGGCATGATCATTCCGAAGGAATACGGCGGTCTGGGCTTCAGCGCGCTGGCCCACCACAAGGTGATCCAGAAGCTGGCATCGGTGTCGAGCGTGGTCAGCTCCACCGTTGGCGTACCGAACTCGCTGGGTCCGGGTGAGCTGCTCAACCATTACGGCACCCAGGAACAGAAGGACCAGTACCTGCCGCGCCTGGCCGATGGCCGCGAAGTGCCCTGCTTCGGCCTGACCGGTCCGTTCGCCGGCTCCGACGCCACCTCGATTCCCGATTACGGCATCGTCTGCAAGGGCGAGTGGAACGGCGAGCAGGTACTCGGCGTCAAGCTCACCTTCGACAAGCGCTACATCACGCTGGCCCCGGTGGCCACGCTGATCGGCCTGGCCTTCCGCATGTACGACCCGGATGGCCTGATCGGTACCACCCGCGATATCGGCATCACCCTGGCCCTGTTGCCGCGTGACACCGCCGGTGTGGAAATCGGCCGTCGCCATTTCCCGCTCAACTCGACCTTCCAGAACGGCCCGATCCGTGGCAAGGATGTCTTCATCCCGCTGACCCAGCTGATCGGCGGCGCCGAGAAGGCCGGCAAGGGCTGGAACATGCTCAACGAGTGCCTGGCCGTCGGCCGCTCGATCACCCTGCCCTCCACCGCCAGTGGCGGTGCCAAGGCCGGCGCGGTGGTGACCGGTGCCTACGCGCGCATCCGCAAGCAGTTCGGCCTCTCGGTCGGCCGATTCGAAGGCGTGGAAGAAGCGCTGGCCCGCATCGGTGGCAAGGCCTACAAGATCAGCGCGCTGTCGCAGGCCACCGCTGCCGCTGTGGACCGTGGTGACGTGCCGTCGGTGCCGTCGGCGATCGCCAAGTACCACTGCACCAACATGAGCCGTGAAGTGATCTCGGACGTGATGGACGTGATCGGCGGCAAGGGCATCATCCTGGGGCCGCGCAACTTCGCCGGCCGCAGCTGGCAGGCCGCGCCGATCGCGATCACAGTGGAAGGCGCCAACATCATGACCCGCAGCCTGCTGATCTTCGGCCAGGGTGCGATCCTCTGCCACCCGTGGGTGCTGAAGGAAATGAAGGCCGCGCAGGACCCGGACACCCGTGCCGGCCTGCAGGATTTCGACCGCAGCCTGTTCGGCCACATCCGCTACGGCATTTCGAATGCCGTGCGTTCGTTCTGGTTCGGCCTGACCGGTGCCCGCTTCGGTGCTGCCCCGGGTGACGCTTACACCCGCCGTTACTTCCGCAAGCTGGACCGTTACTCGGCCAACCTGGCGCTGATGGCCGACATCTCGATGATGACGCTCGGCGGCAAGCTGAAGTTCAAGGAATCGCTGTCCGGCCGCCTGGGCGACGTGCTGAGCCACGTCTACATGACCAGCGCCATGCTCAAGCGTTATCACGACGAGGGCGCACCGCAGGCCGACCAGCCGCTGCTGGCCTGGGCTTTCCACGACAGCGTGCACAAGATCGAGGAATCGCTGTCGGCCGCCCTGCGCAACTTCCCGATCCGTCCGATCGGCTGGCTGATGTGGGCGCTGATCTTCCCGCTGGGCCGTCGCGCAGAGGCCCCGGGTGACCGCCTGAGCCGCCGCGTGGCCGCCCTGCTGATGGCACCGAACGAAGCCCGCGACCGCCTCGCCAACGGCGTGTTCCTGACCCCGTGCGAGAACAACCCGGGTGGCCGCATCAACAGCTACCTGAGCAAGGCGATCATGGCCGAGCCGGTGGAGCGCAAGTTCATCAAGGCGCTCAAGACCAAGGGCATCGAGGCGCTGGACTTCGTCACCCAGCTGGACGAGGCCGTGGCCGAAGGCGTGATCACCCAGGACGAGCGTACCCTGCTCGAAGAGCTGCGCACGCTCACCCTGGAAACCATCACCGTGGACGACTTCGATCCGGAAGAGCTGCGCTCTGCGGGCTACTACAAGCGCGAGCAGAAGGGCGCGCAGTCGCAGGCCGCGTGATCGCAGCCACCCTGTAAACGACAACGGCGGACTTCGGTCCGCCGTTTCTTTAGGGAGACCCCCGATGTCCGCTCCACTGCTTACGCTTTACCACCGCCTGCAGCGCTGGCCCGCCGGCAACTGGTTGTTCTCGCGCGCGGTGTGCTTCAAGGCGCCCTACTTCGCCAGCATCGCCCCGCGTATCACGCGCCTGGAGAACGGCCGCTGCGAGGGCACGCTGGCCGACCGCCGCGCGGTGCGCAACCACATCGGCACGGTGCATGCGATCGCGATGTGCAACCTGGCCGAGCTGACCGCCGGTCTGATGGTCGACGCATCGCTGCCGAAGGGCATGCGTTGGATCCCGAAGGGCATGCAGGTGCAGTACCTGGCCAAGGCGCGGGGCACGCTGCACGCGGTGGCGCTGCCGGCGCAGCCCATTGTGGTCGCTGCCGAAGGCTACGCGTTGCCGGTAACGGTGAGCGTGCGCGACGGGGCGGGGACGGAAGTGTTCAGCGCGGTCATCGACATGTGGATGTCGCCGGCGAAGTGAGGTTCCCGCGAACGGCGCAGCCCCTCGTGGGTTGGTCGCTGGAAGCGGGTCATGGGTTGGGCCGGAGGGCTGGGGCCAGGCGGGGACGCCGCAAGTACGTCCCTGTAGGCTTAGCCGCGCCATCCATGGCGCGGATACCCCGCCTGGCCCCAGCCCTCCGGCCTCTGACAGTTCTCTGCGGCGTCCACCCACGGAAAAGAAAAAAGAAGAGCAAAAGCAAAAGCGGCCCAGCGGCCGCTTTTTGCTTTTCGGTGTTGCTGTTGCTGTTGCTCTTGATCTTCTTTTTCTTCTCCGTGGGCTGGCCGCGCACGGAAACTGTCAGGGGTGGGGCGGGTGGGCCGTGCAGGGGCGTTGGCGCCATGGATGGCGCCATCGAGCTTACAGGGACGTACTTGCAGCGTCCCCTGCACGGCCCACCCGCCCCGCCCAGCGCGGCTTTTGATCTAAGCGGCCAACCCACGAGGGGCTGCGCCGTTGGCCGGAAATCACACCACCGCGCGAAGAACCAACGCCAGGATCGCCGGCAGCGCCTGGATCATGAAAATACGCCGACTCACGCTGTAGGCGCCATAGCACCCCGCCACCACCACACAGGCCAGCGAGAACGTCACCAGCGCCGGCTGCGCCATCACCAGCCCCACCACGATGCCCGCCGCCAGGAAGCCGTTGTAGAGGCCCTGGTTGGCCGCCAGCACGCGCGTGGTCTCTGCCTTCTCCGGTGTATTACGGAACGTCTTCAGGCCCAGCGGGCGGGTCCACAGGAACATCTCCAGCACCAGGAAATAGACATGCAGCAGTGCGACCAGCAGGGTCAGGGCGAGTGCGATCCAATACATGGGCGGTTCCTTGGGCAGGGATGGAGAATGGCGTCAGATCCCTTTCCCTGCCGGAAAGAGATCTGACCCCGAAACATCAGCGATCGCGCGGCAGCTTCTTTTCTTCGCGCAGCACGCCGAACGCGGCGGCCGTCATGCACGCGGCAACCAGCACGCCGCCGATGAACACCACGTGCGAGCCGAACAGTGACAGCCCCTTGTGCACCCAGGTGAAGCTCAGGTCGGCACCACGGTAGACCACCGTGTCGATGGCCGCACCGGCCTTGTAGCGCCACTGGCGGTCCACGCGGGTGTAGATGGTTTCGCGTGCTGGCTTGAACAGCGAGAATTCACTGGCCCGGGTCAGCACCTGCACCACCGCCACCATCATCGGCAGCGGCGATGCGGCCAGCACCGAGAAGCCGATCAGAATGGCGAAGGCGGGAATCAACAGGGCCGGGGCTATGCCGTGGCGCGACAACAGCCAGCGGGTCAGGCTCAACTGCAGCAGCAGCGTCAGCGCGTTCACCGCCAAGTCGATGCGCGAGAAGAACGCGGTGCTGGCAGCCGGGTCGTTGAAGGCCGCGCGCACGATGCTGGCCTGCTGGTTGTACAACAGGGTACCCACGCCCACGCCGAACACCACCAGCACCGCCAGCCAGCGCAGCAGCGGCTCGCGCACGATCAGCTTCAGGCCATCCAGCACGCTGCCGCCCATCGGCTGCTCACCCGAGACCAGCTGCTGCTCGCGTTCACGCAACACCGCCCAGTGCCGCAACCGCCAGATGCAGAACAGGCAGACGACCAGGAAACCCGCAGATACCAGCATCAGGTTGGCGATGCCGACGCGCTGCGCCAGCACGCTGGTGATGAGCGGGCCAAGGAACGCGCCGACGGTGCCGGCCGCGCCTATATAGCCGTAATACGCCCGCGCCTGCGCGTTGGAGAACACGTCGGCCATGAAGCTCCAGAACACGGCCACAGCGAACAGGTTGAACACCATCACCCAGAGGAAGAAGGCCATGCCGCGCCCCGGCACGTTGCTGTCGAACAACGCGTAGAAGCCCAGCAGAGTGACGATGAAGAAGCCATACACCACCGGCAGGAACACCCGCCGCGGGAAGCGGCTGACCAGCCAGCCATACACTGGCTGCAGCACCAGCATGATCACGAACACGCAGGAAAACAGGAACTGCAGCACGAAGTCCTTCAGCGCGATGCCATGGCTGGCAAACCAGGCGATCAGTAGCGGCGGGAACACCGTTTCCAGGTCGGCCGAGGCGGCCATCGCCTCGCGCACCGGGCGCAGCACGTAGTAGCCGCTGAGCAGGCAGAAGAAATACAGGAACGACCACCATAAGGCCGGCGACTCGCGCAGCGCCGCGCTCAGGCCCCGCAGCGGCCCCCTCCTGCCCTGCACCGCACTCACGCGGTGTCCCTCGCCTGAAGACGGCGGTTGGACAGCGGCATGGCAGGCTCCGGGGGCGGTGAAGCGCGTACGTTAGCCAATGCACTGCAACATCGCCAGCAGCCGGCACGCTGAAGGCTGCAACGCAGTGTCACGGGCCCGCCCTGGCGACACGTTCGGATACACGCTTTCGGCGCGTCAAAATTCCAACTTTTTCAAAGAGATGCGCATTCATCTTCGCTTTGTTTGTGCACAAGGGAAAAGCGGCGCTAGAATCGCAATCAGCAGTCGCGCACGGGTCCAACCGATGAAAAAGAACAGCCTGCGTCGTCCGATCCGTTCGGCGGCCACCGGTTTGCTGGGCATGTTGATGCCCGTTGCCTTGTCCACCACCGCGCAGACCCCGCCACCATTGCCGCCGATGCCGACCAACATCGAGTCCGCTGCCGGCGCTGCCGTGGCCCACACCCAGCCGGCGGCCTACCGCACCGGTCTGGTACCGCAGGTGCAGCTGCCGGCGGCCGGCTTCAACGTCGCCAACATCGAATCGATGGCACAGCAGCTCACGTATGGCGAGCGCGTGCCCGGCATGGCGGTGGCCATCGTGCAGGGTGGCCGCGTGCTCAGCGCGCGCGGCTACGGCGTTACCGACGTCAACAACCCGCTGCCGGTCGACGCCCACACCGTGTTCCGCCTGGCGTCGCTGTCCAAGGCCTTCGCCGGCACCATGGCCGGCCTGCTGGTCAACGATGGCACGCTGCGCTGGGACAGCAAGGTCACCGACTATGTGCCGGGCTTCCGTCTGAACTCGCCGGAAGCGACCGATCGCCTGACCGTGGCCGACGTACTCAGCCATCGCGTCGGCTTGCCCTACAACGCCTACGACCGCGACATCGAAGGCAACGCCGAGTACTACTCGCTCACCCAGAAGCTGGCCAACACCAGCCTGAAGTGCCTGCCGGGCGACTGCTACGCCTACCAGAACGTGGCCTTCAGCCTGATCGGCGACGTCGTCTACGCCGCCTCGGGCAGCTTCTACGAGCAGTCGGTCGAGCGCCGCATCTTCAAGCCGCTGGGCATGAACGATGCCAGCCTCGGCCTGGCCGGCATCCAGGCAAGCTCGCGCTGGGCGCGTCCGCACGTGCGCAGCCGCAACGGCTGGGTGTCGCTGACGCCGAAGCCGACCTATTACCGCGTTGCGCCGGCTGCTGGCGTCAATGCCAGCGCCAGCGACATGGCGCAGTGGCTGCTGGCCCACACCGGCCACCGCCCGGACGTGCTGCCGGCGCCGCTGCTGGCCACCCTGCACTCCAGCCTGATCAACACGCCCGGCGAGATGCGTTCGGGATGGCGCCGCGAGCGCCTGCATTCGGCCGGTTATGCACTGGGCTGGCGCACCTTCGATTACGCCGGCCACGATGTGGTGTTCCATGCCGGCGCGGTGCAGGGCTATCGCGGCCTGGTCGCGCTGGTGCCGGAACGCGATCTCGGTATTGCCATCATGTGGAACGGCGAAAGCGGCCTGCCCAGCGGCCTGCTGCCGACCGTGCTCGACGCCGCCCTCGGCCTGCCGACGCAGCGTTGGCTGGACGTGGACACCGACTTCGGCAGCGACAACCTGATGGCTGAGGGCGCCAGCCCGGCGCAGCAGGACAAGCGCAAGGGCAAGGGCGCTTCGAGCAACCGTGCGGTGGCCTCGCCGCGCTGACCTGGCGGGCTCGACCATGAGTGGAAGGGCGGCCTGCGGGTCGCCCTTTTTTGTTGTTGTAGAGCAGAGCCCATGCTCGGCTGATTCAAGCAGCCGAGCATGGCTCGGCTCTACCGTTCCGCAGCGCTAGTGCGCGAAGTAGTGCATTCCTCCATCCACCGGAATCACCGCGCCGGTGATGTACCCCGCCAACGGGGAAGCCAGGAACGCGACCAGGTGTGCCACCTCCTCCGGCTCGCCGAAACGCCCCATCGGAATGTTGCGGGCGATGAACTCACGCCGGCTCTCTTCGGTGGGATGCAGCCGATCCAGGATCTGCGCACTGTTGATCCGCCCCGGAGCGATCGCGTTGATGGTGATGCCCTCGCCCGCCACGTCGCAGGACAGCCCCTTGCTCCACAGATGCAGCGCCGCTTTCGCCGGGCTCGCGGCATTCACAGCGCGCGGCTCCATCGACCCGCTGAGGTTGATCACACGCCCCCAGCCATTGGTCTGCATCGACGGCAGCACTGCCTGCGTCAGCCGTCGTGCCGCCGAGAAGTTCAGCGCCATCGCCTCGTCCCACACCTCATCTGCTGCGGCCACCCCGGCCAGCCGCGCGCCACCGGCCGCATTGACCAGGATATCCACGCGCTGCAGCGCCGCCAGCGACGCGCTGGCAATGCGCTGCACATCGTCGGCGTCGGTCAGATCGCCCAGCAGCACAACCGGTGATGGCCCACCCGCCGCCTCGATCGCGGCCGCCACCGATTGCAACGGCGCCTGCCGCCGCGCGGTGATCGCCACGCGCACACCCAGCGTTGCCAGCACCCGCGCGACACCTGCGCCGATGCCGCTGCCTGCGCCGGTGACCAGCGCGGTACGTCCTTCAAGATCCAGTTTCATGTGTTGCCCTGCCAGGTTCTGCCGGCCCATCTGGCCGTGCGGACATGCTCTTTGAGTACCCTCGATTGATAAACTCCGACGAGGTTTCAACATTCAGAACCCGGGGTGTCAGATGAACCTGCTGGAGAGCATGCAGGTCTACGTGTTGATCGTGGACAAGGGCAGCCTCAGCGCTGCGGCAGCGGCGATGGACATGTCCGCAACGATGGCCGGCAAGCACCTGCGTGCGCTCGAGGCCCGACTCGGTATGCAGCTGCTCAGCCGCACCACCCGGCGCCAGCACATGACGCCGTTCGGCGAGGACTACTACGCGCGCAGCAAGGAGATCCTGCGCCTGGTGGACGAGACCGATGCACAGGCCCAGCATCAGCAACTGGCACCTGCAGGCACACTGCGCATCAGCGCCCCGGTGATCTTCGGCACGCATGCGCTGGTGCCAGCGCTGGCCGAGTACATGGCCCGCTACCCGGATGTCCGGGTCGAGGTAACGCTGAGTGATCGCGTAGTCGACCTGGCCGAAGAAGGCTTCGAGGCAGCACTGCGCATCGGCACGCTGGCCGACAGCAGCGGGCTGGTGGCGCGACCACTATCGCCCTACCGGTTGATGATGTGCGCCTCGCCGGGGTATCTCGCCCGGCACGGTACGCCCCCTGATCTGACGGCGCTTGCCCGGCACCAGTGCCTGTCCTTCGAACCCAGCGCACTTGCGCAGTGGCTGCACGTCGACCATGGCGAGCTCGACCGTGTGCCCAACGGCAGGCTGCAGATCAACAATGGCGAAGCCCTGCGCTCGGCGGCACTGCAGGGTCTGGGCATCGTGCTGCAGTCGGCGCTGCTGCTGGCTGCGGATGTCGATGCCGGGCGCCTGGTGCAGTTGTTCCCGGAACATGGCCAGACCGGCCGGCCGATGCATGTGGTCTACGCGCACGACCGTTACCGCTCCACCCGCCTGCGCAGTTTCCTGGACTTTCTGGTCGAGCGCTTTCCACCAGCGCCGCACCGCTAGCGTCGTCCGCCAGAAAAGCAGTCGAGCATGGCTCGACTCTACAAACGGCCCCATAAAAAAACCCCCTCCCCGCTGGGCAGCCAGGGAAGGGGGTTTCAGGATGCGGCTATCGGGAAGTACTTAGATCAGCGGCGCCGGGGTTGCCGGAAGAGCGACCGGAGCGGCCTTCTTCTTGCGGGCGGCCGGCTTGCGCTTGGCAACCTTCTTCGCTGCCTTCTTCGGGGCAGCCTTCTTGGTGGCCTTCTTCGCGGTCTTCTTGACTGCCTTCTTGGCGGTCTTCTTTACCGCCTTCTTTGCAGTCTTCTTTACTGCCTTCTTGGCGACCTTCTTGGCCGGCTTGCGGGCAGTGGCCTTCTTCGCAGTCTTCTTGGTGGCCTTCTTGGCTACCTTCTTGACGGCCTTCTTCGCGGTCTTCTTGACGGCCTTCTTGGCAGTCTTCTTGACGGCCTTCTTGGCAGTGGACTTCTTGGCTACCTTCTTCGCCGCCTTCTTCACTGCCTTCTTCGCAGTGGTCTTCTTGGCGACCTTCTTCGCAGCCTTCTTCACTGCCTTCTTGGCGGTCGCCTTCTTCGCGACCTTCTTCACTGCCTTCTTGGCAGCGGCCTTCTTAGCGACCTTCTTCACCGCTTTCTTGGCGGCGGGCTTCTTCTTCGCAGCTTTCTTGGTTGCCATGGGATGGCTCCTCGTCAGTGATAGGGAGTTGAAACGCCCAGGTGGATCAAACCCGCGGATGCTGCGTGCGGGGACCGCCGGCGCGTCAGGCGCGCCGTTACGGATGCGGCAATGCCCGCCTCGATCGGCGGAGCGGGCATCGGAACAGGAGGTACCTTGCATTTCTCCGGGGGAAGCGGGGCCATGTCCACCGTCATCAGGGTCGCGGTGGTCTTGAAGGGGCTGCTTCGCATCGGACGATTGATTCTGCGCACTCGGTTGGGCAGGCAAGGTCTGCTGAGGCGAAACCTAATCACGGTTTTTTTTACTGTCAACAACCCCCGCGAAAAATTTTCACATCCGCACCGTCCGCGATGGCGCCTGCACGGTCGCCACACCACGCCTGCAACGACCGCCGAAGCGCCGCACGCGCACGTTTCGCGCAACAGCGGAAACGCAATCATTGAACAAAAAACACTTGAAATAAGCACTCTGCTTGAAAGCGTGCATGTTCGTCGCGATACCACGCAGGCATCGCCAGTGACCATCGCCACTGCCGCCAACGCCAGCACAACGGCGCCGCAACAGGGGATCAAAAGTTTTCACATCCGGGCGCGCCAACGCAGGGTGGAAACGCGGATTTGCGCAAAACTGCGCATGCCCTTCCATGCCGTTCGTCTGCCCGCTGATGCCGTGCCGAGGGTACGCAGCGAACCCGTCGTCATGAGTCCGGTGCGGCCGCCAAAACAAAAACGGCCACCCGAAGGTGGCCGTGTTCGAACCCGGAAACGATGACTCAGTGGTCTTCGTCTTCCAGTGCTTCGGCGTACGCGTCCGGATCCAGCAGCTCGTTGAGCTCTTCGGCGTTGGACAGTTCGACCACATACATCCAGCCGTCGCCGTAGGCATCTTCGTTGATGGTTTCCGGCTTGTCCGACAGCGCCGAGTTGACTTCGACGATGGTGCCGCTGACCGGGCTGTAGACGTCGGAGGCGGCCTTCACCGACTCGACGACCGCGATCTGCTCGTTGGCCTTGGCGGTCGCGCCGACTTCGGGCAGCTCGACGTAGACCAGGTCACCCAGCAGGCCCTGGGCGTGGTCGGAAATACCGACGGTAACGCGGCCATTGCCTTCGACACGGGCCCACTCATGGGACTTGAGGAACTTGAGGTCGCCGGGGATCTCGCTCATGGGACTGCTCCAGAGATATGCAGGGGTGGAAAAAACGGGGCTAGTGTAACCAACCGACCGCCACTGCTGTCAGTGACGACCGGCATGTTTGGATCAGGCGTCGCCAAGCACGCCGGGCTGGGCCTGGCCTTCGCGCACGAACGGGAACTTGACCACGCGCACCGGCACCTGCCGGCCACGGATGTCGACGGTGACCTGGCCCAGTTCACCGGCCGGGACGCGGGCAAAGGCAATGCCCTTGGCCAGGGTCGGCGAGAAGGTGCCGGACAGGATTTCTCCCTGGCCACCGGCGGTGGTCACCGCCTGGCCATGACGCAGCACGCCCTTCTCGTCCATCACCAGGCCGATCATCTGGCGTGCGTTGCCTGCGGCCTTCTGCGCTTCCAGCACGTCGCGGCCGATGAAGTCGCGACCTTCATCCAGCGATACGGTCCAGGCCAGCGCCGCTTCATAGGGACTGATCGCTTCGTCCATGTCCTGGCCATACAGGTTCATGCCGGCTTCCAGGCGCAGGGTGTCGCGCGCACCGAGTCCGGCCGGCTTCACGCCTGCGGCCAGCAGGCGGTTCCAGAACGCGACCACCGCATCCTGCGGCAGCAGGATCTCGAAACCATCTTCACCGGTGTAGCCGGTGCGTGCGACGAACAGCTCGACGCCGTCGTCGGACTGCGCCTGCAGGGCGGCGAAGCGGCCGAGCTTGGCCAGCGCTGCACGGTCGGCGTCACGGGCCAGGCCGATGACGATGTCGCGCGCCTGCGGACCCTGTACGGCCAGGATCGCCAGGTCCGGCCGCTGCTCGACGGACACATTGAACGGCGCCGCCTGCTCACGCAGCCAGGCCAGATCCTTTTCGCGGGTGGACGCGTTGACCACCATGCGGAAGAAGTCGTCGCCAAGGTAGTAGACGATCAGATCGTCGATGACGCCGCCCTGCGGATTGAGCATGCACGAGTACAGTGCTTTGCCGGTGACCTTGAGCTTGTCCACCGAATTGGCCAGCAGGCGGCGCAGGAACGGCTTGACCTGGTCACCGCGCAGGTCGACTACGGTCATGTGGCTGACGTCGAACACACCGGACTCGCGACGCACCAGGTGGTGTTCGTCCAGCTGCGAGCCGTAGTGGATGGGCATGTCCCAACCCCCGAAATCGACCATCTTGGCGCCAAGGGCGCGGTGGGTATCGTTGAGCAGCGTCTTCTGGGTCATGACCGGGTCCGGCAGCAGAGGAAACAAGAATCCCCATTATCCCAGATCGGTCGCCCGCAGGCGTGCCGCAGCGCAGCGGCAATGACACGCGCGTCCACTGCGTCGCCGGCCATGACGATTGCCGGATCCTGACCCGGCAACCGCACGCCCAGAGAACTAGGCGACGGCTTCGACCACCAGCACCGTGCCCTGCACGCTGAGCACCCTCACCCACGCGCCTGCAGGAAGCTCCGGACCACTCACCTGCCAGGACGCGTCGTCGATGCTGACCCGTCCATGGCCATCCACAATGCCCTGCTGCAGTGCCACGACCCGGCCGATCAGTTGTTCCGTGCGGCGGTTGAGCAGCGGGGCATCACTGGGGCGGGCGCGGGACCGCCCCCAGCGCCGGTAGCATTGGATCGAGACAAAGCTCAACAGCACGAAGGCAACCACCTGCCACAGCAGCGGAACATCGCTGAACACCGCCACCAGCACGAACACCGCCGCCGCGCCGATGCCGATCCACAGCATGAACGCACCCGGTGCCAGGGCCTCGGCCGCGAACAGCAGCAGTGCCAATGCGCCCCATCCCATGACTTCCCAGCGCATGTCAGCCTCCAATCGGTGGTGGCCGCTTGCTGGCGGCCTTGCTGTCCTGGTCGGCCAGCGCCTGCTTGGCCAACTCAGCGACACCGGCAATCGAACCGATCACCCCGCTGGCCTCCATCGGCATCAGCACCAGCTTCTGGTTCGGTGAACTGGCCAGTTCCTTGAATGCTTCCACGTACTTCTGGGCAACGAAGTAGTTGATCGCCTGCACGTCACCCTCGGCGATCGCCACCGACACCACCCTGGTCGCCATCGCTTCGGCTTCGGCCAGGCGCTCGCGGGCCTCGGCATCACGGAACGCGGCTTCACGGCGGCCTTCGGCCTCCAGTACCGTGGCCTGCTTTTCGCCTTCGGCGCGCAGGATCTCCGACTGCCTCGAACCCTCCGCCTCAAGGATCTGCGCACGCTTCTCGCGCTCGGCCTTCATCTGTCGCGCCATCGCATCCAGCAGATCACGTGGCGGCTGGATGTCGCGGATCTCGATGCGGTTGACCTTCACGCCCCAGGGGTTGGTGGCATGGTCGACCACGCTCAGCAGCTGGGCATTGATCACCTCGCGCTGGCTCAGCGATTCATCCAGGTCCATCGAACCGATCACGGTCCGGATGTTGGTCTGCACCAGGGCGATCATCGCTACTTCCAGGTTGGCCACTTCATAGGCGGCCTTGGCCGCATCCAGCACCTGGAAGAACACCACGCCATCCACGCGTACGGCGGCGTTGTCCTTGGTGATCACCTCCTGGCTGGGTACATCCAGCACCTGCTCCATCATGTTCACCTTGCGGCCCACCCCATAGACGATCGGGATCAGGAAGTGCAGGCCGGGCGTCATGGTGTGCGTGTAGCGCCCGAAGCGCTCGACGGTCCATTCATACCCCTGCGGCACCATCCGCACTGCCTTGAACAGGATCACCACGGCCACGAAGGCCAGTACCACGGTAAAGAACATGGTCGGGAACATCGCGCTTTCCTTATCCAGGGCGTCCAGGGGCCAGCATAACGCGTGAAGGCCGCCTGCACAGCGGAGCTACCAGGGCAGCCGCCCGCGCAGGATGTCGACGAACATCACCCAGTCGCCCATGAACGAGTACAGCGGATGCAGGAAGGTGGCCGGGCGGTTCTTCTCGAAGAACAAATGGCCGACCCAGGCGAATCCATAGCCACAGACCAGCGCGGCCAGCAGCAGCATCGGTTGGCCACGCAGCAGCGCGGCCGCCACAAGCAACAGCACGCCGCAGCTGCCGATGAAATGCAGGCGACGCGACACCCGGTGCCGGTGCTCGCTGAGATAGAACGGATAGAACTCGTGGAAGCTGGCGAAGCGGGACATACGCAGGCTCTGGGGGCCGTGGTCCCTGCCATCATGCGCCTTCGCGGCAAGGAAAGCGGCTTCGATGGCGGGGTCGATTTCGACGCGGCGCTGCGTGATCCGGCGCCGTTGCCTTTGTAGGGTCCAGGCATGCTCGACTGCTTTACGCGAACGGCAGCCGAGCATGGCTCGGCTCTACTGAAGATCGGGAGCAGCCGAGCAAGCTCGACTCTACCCGGCGAAGCCTTGGGCCATCACACCGGCTGGCGCGGACCGAACATGATCACGGCCATGCCGGCCAGGCACAGTGCGGCGCCGAGCAGGTCCCAGCGGCTGGGGCGGATGCCATCGACCAGCCACAGCCAGAACAGCGCGGTACCGATGTAGACACCACCATAGGCCGCATAGACCCGGCCGCTGGCGGTCGGGTGCAGGGTCAGCAACCACGCGAACAGGGCCAGGCTGGCCGCCGCCGGCAGCAGCAGCCAGACGCTGCCACCCTTGCGCAGCCACAACCACGGCAGGTAGCAGCCGATGATCTCGGCCAGCGCTGTCAGCAGGAACAGGCCGAGTGTCTTCACGCCTTCTCCGCCGCCTTGGCGTGCTGCCACAGTGCTTCCTGCGCATCCAGGTCCAGCGCGGACAGCGCGTCACCCTGCACTTCGGCCTGAGCCTCCATCGCGCGGAAGCGGCGTTCGAACTTGTGGTTCGCCCCGCGCAGCGCAGCGCCCAGGTCGATGTCGGCATGGCGGGCCAGGTTGGCGCAGACGAACAGCAGGTCGCCCAGTTCTTCCTGCAGGCGCGCCTTGTTACCGGCGATATCGCCGCGCTCGAATTCCTCGCGCAGCTCCTGCAGCTCCTCGGCCGCCTTGTCCAGCACCGGCAGCGGACCCGGCCAGTCGAAGCCGACCTTGGCCGCACGCGACTGCAGCTTCACTGCCCGCTGCCACTCCGGCAGGCCTCGCGAGATGCCGGCCAACGCGGAGGTATCCTGCTCGCCCTTGGCGGCACGCTCGGCACGCTTGATCGCGTCCCAGTTGCGCATCACGCCGTCGGCATCGTCGACGCTGACGTCGGCGAACACGTGCGGGTGGCGGCGCTGCATCTTGTCGCTGATCGCGCGCGCGACCTCGGCGAAGGCGAAGGCCCCCTGCTCCTCGGCCATGCGCGCATGGAACACCACCTGCAGCAGCAGGTCGCCGAGTTCGTCGCAGAGATCGTCAAGATCACCCCGATCGATCGCATCGGCAACCTCGTAGGCTTCCTCGATGGTGTACGGGGCGATGGTCGAGAAGTCCTGCTCCAGATCCCACGGGCAGCCGCCCTGCGGGTCGCGCAGGCGCGCCATGATCGCCAGCAGGCGTTCCAGTTCATGGCTGGCATCACTGCCGGCGATGGGGGTGTCGTGCGCGCTCATGCGGCCTCCAGGGTCAGTCGGACAACCAGTCGCGCCACGGCAGGCTGGTATCACCAAGGGCAATGAAATCGCCGTTCAACAGGGTCTCGCGGCGGTTGTAGCGGAACGGTTTGCCGGTCGCCGCCGACAGCACTGCACCACCGGCGGCATGCAGCACGCACTGGCCGGCGGCGGTGTCCCATTCGGAGGTCGGGCCCAGCCTCGGGTAGACATCCAGGCCGCCTTCGGCGATCCGGCAGAACTTCAATGACGATCCCTGCGCGATGGTTTCGATGCGGCCCATGCGCGCCAGCAGTGCTTCGGTTTCCGGCGAGCGGTGCGAGCGGCTGGCGGCG
This sequence comes from Stenotrophomonas sp. ATs4, assembly GCF_051861585.1. Classification (NCBI taxonomy): domain Bacteria; kingdom Pseudomonadati; phylum Pseudomonadota; class Gammaproteobacteria; order Lysobacterales; family Lysobacteraceae; genus Stenotrophomonas; species Stenotrophomonas sp. ATs4. The sequence goes on from NZ_JBLYPK010000007.1 coordinate 129,317, forward strand.
ACCCGCAGCGGTGCGGTGGCCGGCGCGCGGGTACGCAGCACGGTGTCATGCAGGCCCTGGCGGCGGTACGCCAGCTCACCCCGCATGGCATGCCAGACAATACCGGTGACCGGGGCCAGCACCACGCCGAATGCCGGCGCGCCCTGGTAGATCAATGCGATGTTGACGCTGAACTCGCCGTTGCGCTTGATGAACTCGCGGGTACCGTCGAGCGGGTCGACCAGCCAATAGGCGCCCCAATGGCGGCGCTGCTCCCACGTGACCTGGGCCGACTCCTCGGACAGGATCGGCAGATCCGGGGTCAGCTGCTGCAGGCCCTGCTCGATGACCTGGTTTGCCGCCAGGTCGGCGGCGGTGACCGGACTGTTGTCGTCCTTGATCTGCACGTCGAAGCCATCGGCATACACCTGCATGATGGCCTGTCCGGCTTCCTGGGCGATGGCGATGGCGGTCTCGCGCAGGTCCGTGGTCAGTTTGATCATCGCGTTCCCTGCAGCCACTGCCGGGCGATGAACAGCGCCGCCAGCGAGCGTCCCTCGGAGAAGTCCTCGCGCAGCATCAGCTGATCCAGGTCGGCCAGCTTCCACGGCACCACTTCCAGTTCTTCCGGCTCATCGCCGGCCAGCTTTTCCGGGTACAGGTCGCGCGCCACCACCAGCCACGACTGATGGCTCATGTAGGTCGGGGCCAGAGTCATCGCGCGCAACACATCGACCCGGCGTGCGCCATAGCCGGCCTCTTCCTTCAGCTCGCGGTCGGCCGCCTGCTCGGGCGTTTCGCCAGCGTCGATCCGGCCCTTGACCAGGCCCAGCTCGTAGCGATGCATGCCGGCAGCGTATTCACGTACCAGCAGCACGGTGTCGTCATCGAGCATCGGCACCACCACCACCGCACCGTGGCCGCGGCTGACCAGGCGTTCGAAGCGGCGGCGTTCACCATTGGAGAACTCCAGGTCCAGGTGCTGGCGCTGGAAGGGACCGTTCTCTTCATCGGTGATCCGATGGATGATCGGCAAGCGACGGCCGGCTCGGTCATCGTTCATGCGGAATCTCCGCGGCAGCCGGCGCCTGCGCCGGGGCCGATAGAATGTGCAGGCAGCAACATGTTCATGAGCCCGAAATGCTAGCAGACCCAACCCCCTCCCCGCTGGTCGAGCACTGGCGGCAACGCGACCTGAAGGTGCTGTGGCACCCCTGCACGCAGATGCGCGAGCATCCGCACACCCTGCCATTGGTACCGATCGCGCGCGGCCAGGGTGCCTGGCTGTTCGACCACGACGGCAACCGCTACCTGGATGCGGTCAGCAGCTGGTGGACCAACCTGTTCGGCCATGCCGAGCCGCGCATCGGCGGTGCCATTGCCGCCCAGGCCGGGCAGCTGGAACAGGTGATGCTGGCGGGCTTCGGCCACGAGCCGGCGATCACCCTGGCTGAACGGCTGCTGGCGCTGGCACCGCGCCAACCCGGCCGCGAGCCGTTGGCCAAGGTGTTCTACGCCGACAACGGATCAGCCGGCGTGGAAGTGGCGCTGAAGATGGCGTTCCAGTATTTCCAGAATCGTGGAGAGCCGCGCCGCACGCGCTTCATCGCGCTGGAGAACGGCTACCACGGCGAGACCCTGGGCGCGCTGGCGTTGGGCGACATCCCGCTGTACCGCCGTGTCTATGCGCCGCTGCTGGCCGAAGGCCTGTTCGCGCCCTCGCCCGATGCCTATCTGGCCGAGCCGGGACAGAGCGCGGCCGACCGCGCGCGGCAGGCGGCCGATGGGCTGGCCACGCTGTTCGACCAGCACCCGGGCGAGATCTGCGCGGTGATCCTGGAGCCGCGCCTGCAATGTGCCGGTGGCATGCGCATGCACGACCCGGTGTACCTGCAGCGCGTGCGCGAACTGTGCGATGCGCACGGTGCGTTCATGATCGCCGACGAGATCGCAGCGGGCTTTGGCCGCACCGGCACGATGTTCGCCTGCGAGCAGGCTGGGGTGATGCCGGACCTGATGTGCCTGTCCAAGGGATTGACCGGCGGCTTCCTGCCGCTGGCCGCCGTGCTCGCCACGCAGGCGCTGTACGAGGCCTTCCTCGACGACTCGCGTGAGCGGGCGTTCCTGCATTCCCACAGTTACACCGGCAACCCGCTGGCCTGTGCGGCGGCGCTGGCGACGCTGGACATCTTCCGCGACGACGACGTGATCGCCCGCAACCGCGGCATTGCCTCGGTGATGGGTACGCTGGCCGCGCCCTTCAGCGATCATCCGCACGTGGCCGATGTGCGCCAGGCCGGCATGGTGGTGGCGTTCGAGCTGTCGCGCGGCGGCAACAGGCACACGCCGTTCGACCCTTCGCTGCGGCTGGGCCTGCACGCCTACAAGGCTGCGCTCAAGCGCGGCGTGGTGCTGCGCCCACTGGGCGACGTGCTCTATTGGATGCCACCCTACTGCGTGGACGACGAACAACTGGAGCTGCTGGCACATACCACGCTGGCAGCCATCGACGAGGCGATTGCATGCGCGTGACCCGCTGCCCCATCGACCTGGCGCTGCACAGCGGCCAGACCGTGACCCTGCCGGAAGAGACGGCCAACCACCTGGTACGGGTGATGCGCCTGCGCGAAGGCGACAGCTGCGTACTGTTCAACGGCGACGGCCACGACTACAGCGCGACGCTGACCGTGGCCGGCAAGCGCGAGGTGCAGGTGCGCATCGACGCGGTGCTGGCCATCGAGAACGAGTCGCCGCTGACGATCACCCTGCTGCAGGGCATCGCCCGCGGCGAGAAGATGGATCTGATCCTGCAGAAGGCCACTGAACTGGGGGTGGCGGCGATCATCCCGGTCAACGCCGAACGCACCGAGGTGAAGCTCGACGCGGCACGGGCAGAGAAGCGGGTGGCGCACTGGAACAACGTGGTGACCTCGGCCTGCGGCCAATCCGGGCGTGCGCGCATTCCGCAGGTGGGTTCGCCGCTGTCGCTGGCGCAGGCCACAGCGACGCTGCCAGCCGATACATTGCGGCTGACCCTTGACCCACTGGGTACGCATCGGCTGTCGACGCTGGACGCCGCGCCCGCCGGGGGCATCGTGATTGCGATTGGTCCGGAAGGTGGCTGGTCGCCACGCGACCGGGATCAGTTGGCGGCTGCAGGCTTCCAGGGACTGCAGCTTGGTCCGCGTATCCTGCGCACGGAAACCGCTGGCCTGGCCGCGATCGCGGCGCTGCAGGCGCGGTTGGGAGATCTGGGGTAGACCTCGCACAGTGGTAGTGCCGGCCGCTGGCCGGCATCCACGAGGTCATGAGGTTGCCGGCCAGCGGCCGGCACTACCGGGAATCCGGGTCACCTGTGGTAGCGCCGGGCCATGCCCGGCGGATTCCCCATCAGGCCGCCAGAGAATCCAGAGCCGCTTCCAGCGCATCCAGGTTCGGCAACAGCGCGCTCTGCTCACCCAGCAGCACGCGCATGTGCACGATCTGCGGCAGGGTTTCCTCGGAGGCGTCTGCCAGCAGGCCGTCGCGCGGGACCGAGATCAGCTGCGGGAAATTCTGCGTCAGCAACGCGTAGTACGGGCGCTGCGCGTTGCCGCTGAGGGCTTTGAGCACCACCACCTTGTTGTGGCCGCCCACGGTTTCCTCGCCCAGTCCCGAAAGACGCGCGAACGACACCAGCGGCACCTGCCAGCCATGCCAGGCGATTTCGCCGACCAGCCAGCGTGGCGCATCCGAGACCGGCTGCACCGGTACCCGCGACATCATTTCAGCCACGGTGGCATTGGGCAGCAGCACGCGTGCGTTGCCCGCCTGGATCAGGACGCCGCGGATCTCGTCATTGCTGGCGTAACTCATGGTGCCTCTCCGTTGTCGTCATCCACGCCCCAACGCGCGGCAATCGCCTGCGCCAGTTCCTGCGGCTCGCCAGCGACCATGCCCGCGGCCACCACGGCGGTGGCCGCCGCCGGGTCATAGCAGCCCTCACCCACCTGCCCGGCCACCCAGGCGCCAGCAGCAGCCAGGTCCAGCGCGGGCCCGACGTGGCCCAGATCGGCGCCACTGAGCAGCACCAGTGCGGTGTGTTCCGCCGGTAGCGCGGCAATGGAGATGCCCTGTGCGTCGCTGATGAAATGCAGGCCATCACTGGCCACCTGCACGCCGATGTCATCGGCCAGCACATGCACCTCGCCCGCTGCCGCATGCTGGCCGGCTTCGGCCAGCTGTACCGGCAACGGCGATACCCGTGCCATCTGCTTGACCAGGTTGCCGTAACGGCCGCCATCCAGGCGCATGTGCACCAGCACCGGCACGGCCAGCGACGCCGGCAGCGCACCAAGCAGGCGGCGCAGCGCATCCGGGCCACCGATGCCGGCCAGCACCAGCAGCGATCCTGCACGCGCACCCGCCGGCGCTGCGGCATCCAGATCGACCAGGCTGAGGTGATCGGTATCGAAGGAAGGCTGCGCCGCTTCGATCGCAGCGACGCCGGCAGCAGCAGGTGCTTCCACCACGTCGTCGACCAGCGACCACGCGGTGTGGTCGAAGGAAATCGGCGGTGCCGACGCTGCTGCGGGGGCGGTATCGGGCGGCGACGGTGGCGCCGTTGCCTGCAGCGATTCCGGCACAGCCGGCTGCAGCGCGGCCAGCGCCTGCTCCAGTGCGATCGGCTCGTGCAGATGTGCGGGGGGCGAATACAGGCTGTCGGCCGGAACCTCGTCGGCCCAGCTCAGCGCCTGCTCCAGGTGCGGCTGCAATGCTTCTTCGCGTGGCGCGGGCGGCGGTGCAGGGTGGCCCGGTTCCAGCTGCAGGCTGGGTTCTTCTTCGGCACCGGGCGGCAGCACCTGCTGGTGGCCGTGCAGCTTGGCGGACAGATGACGGCCCCAGCGCTGGGCTTCCCAGCCATCGCGGCGTGCGGCCAGTTCGGCCTCGTCGAAGACCAGGGTCAGGCCCGGTGCCGACAGCACGGCGTCCAGCCGCTCCAGCGCGTCCTCGATGGCCGCCTCCAGGGCGATCACCACGAACTGGGGGCGCGCCTCCTGCAGGACCTGCGGTTCCAGACTGTTGGGGTCGTCTTCCAGCACCAGCTGCACATCGGCGTGCGACAACGCCTCGCGCAGGCGCTCGCGCGCCGCGCCGGGGCGGGCCAGCAGGGCAACGGCCGGGGCCGCTTGGGTTTCACTCACGGACACGGGCGATCCCCAGCAGGTCGTACACGTTACGCATCAGGTCCAGTTCCTGGTACGGCTTGCCCAGGTAGCGCTGGACACCGATCTCGAAGGCGCGCTGGCGGTGCTTGTCACCACTGCGCGAGGTGATCATCACGATCGGCACGTCCTTGTAGCGCGGGTCGGCGCGCATTGCGGTGGCCAGCTCGTAGCCATCCATGCGCGGCATCTCGATATCCAGCAGCATCAGGTCGGGCACGCGTTCTTCCAGGCGCTCCAGTGCTTCCACGCCGTCGCGGGCGACACTGACCTCGAAATTGTGGCGTTCAAGGATGCGGCCGGTGACCTTGCGCATGGTCAGCGAATCGTCCACCACCATCACCAGCGGCACCTGGCGCTCCTGCCGCGGCGCGTTGGCCAGTACCGGCAGCGTCGGGTTGGCAAGGAAGCGGCGAACCAGCGGCGCCACGTCCAGGATCACCACCACACGGCCATCGCCGGTGATGGTGGCACCGTAGATACCCGGCACCGAAGCGATCTGCAGGCCGACCGGCTTGACCACGATTTCGCGGTTGCCCAGTACCTGGTCGATCGCCACGGCGGCACGCAGGTCGCCGGCGCGGACCAGCAGCAGCGGCACCTGGTCCTGGCCATCGGCACGGGCCGGGGCCTGGCCGACCAGGCTGCCGAGGTCGTACAGCGGATAGTCTTCGCCGCTGTAGCGATAGCTGCTGTCGGCCGCTTCGAAACGCTCGCGCGACAGGCGGCCGATACCGCTGACCGAAGCGACGGGCACTGCGAAGGTGGTTTCGCCGATCTGCACGAACACTGCCTGGGTGACCGCCAGCGTCTGCGGCAGGCGCAGGGTGAAGCGCACGCCCTGGCCCCGCACCGACTGGATGTCGACCGAGCCACCGAGCTGGCGCACTTCGTTGCGCACCACATCCATGCCCACGCCGCGGCCGGCCAGCTGGCTGACCTGGTCGGCGGTGGTGAAGCCGGATGCGAAGATCAGGTTGTCCAGTTCCTGCTCGCTCGGCTGCGCATCGGCAGCCAGCAGGCCACGGTCGAGGGCGCGGCGGCGGATCGCTTCGCGGTCCAGGCCAGCCCCGTCGTCGGCCACGTCCAGCACGATTTCCGAGCCTTCGCGATGCAGGCGGATGGCGATCTCGCCCTCCTCCGGCTTGCCGGCGGCACGGCGCTGTTCCGGCGCTTCCAGGCCATGGGCCACGGAGTTGCGCAGCATGTGTTCCAGCGGTGCGACCATGCGATCGAGCACGTTGCGGTCGAGTTCGCCGTGGGTGCCTTCCAGGGTCAGGTGGACCTGCTTGCCGGTATCCATGCCGGCCTGGCGCACCACGCGGCGCAGGCGCGGCACCAGGCCATCGAACGGCACCATGCGCGCGCGCATCAGGCCGTCCTGCAGTTCCGAACTGACGCGCGACTGCTGCTGCAGCAGCGAATCGTACTGGCGCGACAGATCGTCGAGCACGCCCTGCAGGCCGCCAAGGTCGGCCGCCGATTCGTTCAGCGCGCGGCTGAGCTGCTGCAGGGTGGAGAAACGATCCAGCTCCAGCGGATCGAATTTCTGATCGGCCTGGTCCTGCTCACGCTGGTAGCGGGCGACGATCTGCGCTTCGGTTTCCAGATCGAGGCGGCGCAGCTGATCGCGCAGACGCGCATTGGTACGTTCCAGCTCGCCCATGGCGCCACGGAAGGCACCCAGCTGCTGTTCCAGGCGCGAGCGGTAGATCGCCACTTCACCAGCATGGTTGACCAGGCGGTCGAGCAGGTCGGCGCGTACACGCACCTGCTCCTGCTGCGGACGCGCCAACGGGTCTTCATCGACCGCGCCCTCGGCCGGCAACGGCGCCGACAGCGGCGCATCGGCCAGCGCGACCACCGGGCCGATGACCGGTGCCGAGGTGGCGTCGAGCATGCTGGCGGCATTGGCTGCAGCGGAGGCGGCAGCTGCGGCGGCGATATCGGCGGTGGTGCGGACCTCGAAGGCCTCCACCAGATCCTGTGCCGGTTCCACCACGCGGTGGGCACCGGTGCGGGTAAGAAGCTGGTGCAGGCGGTCGAAGCCACGCTCCAGCAGCTGCACGTCGCGGCGCTCGATCTCGGTGCGGCCGGCGGCAACGGCTTCCAGCAGCGATTCGATGCTGTGGCCAAGGTCGCCGATGGCATTGATGCCGGCCATGCGTGCACCACCCTTCAGGGTGTGCAGGTCGCGCTGCAGGCCGGACAGCGCCTCGCGGTCCTGCGGTGCCTCGCGCAGTTCACTGATCAGGCCATCACAGTGGTCGAGCAGGTCCTTGCCTTCCTCGACGAAGATGTCGACCAGCTCACGGTCGTACACGCTGAAGTCGAGCGTATCGGCACTGTCCTCGGCTTCTTCCGGGGTGCCAGAGGCCTGCATCGCGTCGATGGCCGGGGAACCGTCTGCTGGCTTGGCGACATCGACCACGCCCTGGCCCGGCGCCTCTTCCAGTTCGAAGAAGCGCACCGGCTCGGGGGTGTCCTGGGGGACGTCTGCGGGGACCTCCTCAATCACCGTCGCCGGGGACGGCTGATCGGCGCTCTCTCCTTCACCGACCGCCGCCTCCCCGCCGACGTCCGCATCCTCGGCAAAGGCTTCCGCCTCGCCCGGCGCGAGTTCGCTGGCCTGCAGGCCGAGCACGGGCCATTGCCCATCGTCGGCCAAGATCTGCTCTTCGTCGATCACGTGCAGGCCGGCCTCGAGCGCGGCTGCCAGCGTGACCGGTTCTGCAAAACCCGGCGCAGCCATTTCATCCTGCAGGCTCGACAGCTCGCTGTCGAGTGGCAGTGCAGCAGGCATGTCGAGGAAGCCGTCTTCAACGATGTCGGCGTCATCGGACGACGTCGCATTCAGGTCGAATGCGTCAGCTTCGTCAAACACGGACGGCTCATCAGCATCGCGGTCGTCCACCGGCAATGCGCTGGCATCCAGGTAAGGCGACAGATCATCGGCCACGGTCAGATCGGCACCGTCGGCCAGCGACAATGCCGGTTCCGCTTCGGGTTCATCCACAACGGCGATGGGCGTGATCGCGTCCACCTGGACCGATTCAACTGCTTCCGAGGCAACGCCTGCGGGCTCGCCTTCGCCGGGCACCGACGGCCATCCCGCATCGAAGTAGCGCGAAAGATCGTCGCTGGCGGTCAGCTCGGCTACGTCCAGCCCACTATCGGGGGCGACAAGGGCCGCCGCCACGTCAACATCGGCCGGAACCGGTTCCAGCCCCTGCTTGGCCTCTGCTTCGAAAGCGGCCGGCACTGCGGCACCCTCTTCCGCATCCAGCACCACCTGCGCTGCCTCGACACCGGACTCCCGTTCGGCATCCAGCGCCAGATCGTCGTCGTCGTCGTCTTCGAGACCGGACATCGGCCAGCGTGCTTCCGGCAGCTCGCCGGCGAGGGCCTGCAAACGCTGCACCAGCGCGTCCTGCCGCACGATGCGTGGCTGTTCAGCCTGCAACGCTTCCATCGTCGCAGTGATCGCCTGCGCGGTCGCATCCAGTGCGGCCAGGCCTTCTTCACCCGGCACCACGTCAGCCGCCAATGCACGCTTGATGTAGGACTCGGCCCCCCCGGTAACGGCGGTGATCTCCGGTACTTCGGTCATCGCGAAGGCGCCGTTCATGGTATGCACCGCGCGCAGCAGTGCATCACTGACCGGCTGCGGTGCCTGCTGCGCAGAGCGCAGCCAGTCCTGCAGGGTCGCCTGGTGGACGTCCACTTCAGCTTCGAGGATCTCGCGCAGCACGCTGTCGATGTTGGCCGGCGTACCGGTCGCTTCGAGCGCCGCTTCAGGGTCCGCCTGCACCGATGCAACCGCTTCGGCCTCGAGGATGCGGTTGATTTCGTCTTCGTCTTCGGCCGCAGCCGTCGGTGCTGCCGGTGCGGCGGCGACCGGCAACGGCACGTAGAAGGTTTCCTCGCCAGCACCCACCCGGTCGGCGATGGCCTGCATCGCCTGCAGGTCGACGCTGATGCGCTGGCCACTACGCAGCGCGGCGTTCAACTGCGGCAGCGCAGCGTGGGCGTTGTCGACCATCGCCAGCACCGCCGGCGAGGCCACACGGCTGCCATCGAGCACGCGGTTGAGCATGCCCTCGATCTTCCACGCGAACTCACCCAGCGTGCGTGCACCGACCAGGCGGCCGCTGCCCTTGAGGGTGTGGAAGATGCGGCGGATCGGCCGCAGCCGGTCCATGTTGTCCAGCTGCATGCGCCATGCCGGCAGCAACGTACCAAGATTGGCCAGTTCGTCGTCGAACTCTTCCAGGAACACCTCGCGGATGTCCTCGTCGATGTTCTCCGCGTCATCATCGAAGCCGGCCTCGAAGCCAGCGTCGGCGTCGGCGTCGGCCGCGACCGTGGCCTGCTCAGTGGCCGGAGCAGCGGCTGCCGCCTGCGGATTGAAATCGGCGGCGGCGGCGCTCAATTCGGCGAAGAACTGCGCATCGGCCTCGCTGAAATCGATCGGCGCGATGGTATCGATGTCGATCATCGACACCGCCGGGGCGGGTGGCTCCATCGCAGCGACCACGTCGTCGGCACGCAGCGGCGGTACATCATCCGCAACGGCATCGCCTTCGGCGTCCACGGCGTCGTCAGCCGGCATCGGCGCGGCGGCGTCGGCTATCTCCAGCGACGGCAGCAGTCCGGCATCGTCGTCCAGCGACAGTGTCTCCATCGCGTGCAGCGACAGCACATCGTCGGCGTTGTCCAGCACGTCGGCATCGAAGCGGAACACCACATCGTCGTCCGGCACGGCGCCAGCCTCGTGCTCGGCTGCAACCGGGTCGAACACCGGCGCGGCATCGAAACCGGTTTCGATCGATACCGCGACACTGTCGGCGTCCTCAGCAGCCAGGGTCGTGGCATCTGCCAGGTTCTGTGACGGCGCCGCGGGCAACGTCCACTGCGAGGCAGCGAACTGCCCGGCATCGGCCTGTTCAAAGCCAACCGGATCGAAGCTGGCGAAGGTTGGACTGCGCTCGTCTGCGGCGCTCGCGGCCGGTTCGGCATCCACCTCGAACGGCGCGAGGTCCCATTGCGGGACGTCGGGCGCAGGCGCACTGGAGGCCGCGAAAACCAATGGTGCATCCGCATCGTCATGCAGTGCCAGCGGCACGGAAGGGGCACCGGCCACGGCGGTGCCCAGGGCACCGAACATCAGGCTGTTGTCGGCCACCACCGGCGCCGGCGTGATCGGCAGCGGATCAAAAGTGAAGTCAGGCAGCGGCACTGGCACGTTGCCCGCCGCAGGCGCGGCGGGCTGCACCGGAATCTCGATGCGCTCCGGCTGCAATGGCTCGGACGTGAGCGCAACCGGTTCGCGCTCGACCAGCAGCGATGCGAACACGACCGGCTCGGCTGCAACAGGGGCTACCGCATTGCGGTCGGGCAGTGGCCAATAGCGCAGCGCTTCCAGGCTGCTGCGGGTGATGTCGAGAATGTCCTCGCGGCCCGGGCGACGGTCGCGCAGGGCCTCCAGGTAATACTCGAGGCTGGCCATGGCATCGGCCAGGGTGTCCAGCTGGCGGCCACTGGGCACACGCTGGCGCCCGACCAGTTCGGCCTCGATGTACTGCTGCACGCCGCGCAGGTAGTCGGCGGCGGTGCCCAGGTCGAGCATGCGCAGCGCGCCGGAGACATCACCCAGCAGGCGCGGCACATCCTGCAGCTCGGCATGGTTCCAGCTGGTTTCAATGAAAGCGACGAAGTGCTCGCGTGCGGCGGCGAAGTTGGCGATGGCCTCATGGGCCAGCACTTCTACCGTGCGCCGGTTCTCCACCGCGCTCGGATCGTCCTCGCCGCTGCCGCCGGCGCCCAGATGGGCGACCTGGTCATCCAGCGAGGCATCCACGTAGAGCAGTGCACCGGCGATATCCAGCAGCAGGTTCTCGTCGATCTGCTGGCGCCCTTCGACCACGCCACGCAGTGCGTCACGCTGCTGCACGACCACGCCGCGGGCAACGCCCAGGCCCATCATGCCCAGCGTATCGGCCACCGCACCGAGCTCGTTGGCCTGGGTCTGCAGCTGCTCCGGCGCGCCGCCGGTACGCAGGTGCAGGTCCAACGCATCCTTGATGCGCAGCAGTTCTTCCTTCACCGCACTGCCCACGGTGTCGAGCAGCTCGCGGTTGCGCCCGCTCAGGCTGCCACGGGCATGGTCCAGCTCGGCCTCGGTGGCGGTGACGCTGTCCGGTGCGAATGCCAGCAGCACACTGTCATGCACGCCTTCTTCGCCACGCGCGGCACGGATCTCGTTGAGCAGCGGCATCAGCACGATCGGAATATCGCGATGACCGTTCTGCAGGCGTTCCAGGTAATCGGGCAGCAGCACGCTGCCGCGCATCAGGGTCGCACAGGCTTCGTCGCGGTCGGCCACGCGGCCGGCACCGATGGCATTGGCCAGCTGCTCCAGCTCTTCGGCCACCATCGCCGGGGCATACAGCTCGACCATGCGCAAGGTGCCCTGCACCTGGTGCAGGTAGCCGGCGCAGATGCGCATGCGGCTGGCATCGGCGGGATCTTCCGCGTAGTACTCGACCTCGTTGCGCACCTGGCGCAGGGTCTCGTCCAGCTCGGGCTTGACCCAGCCCAGCGCTGCGTGGCTCATCGCATCGCGCAGACTGCTCATGGACGCGCTCCGTTCGCCGCCGCGCGGAGGCCGCGCGAGTTCTGGCGTGGGGAATGGAAATGCTTCATCGACTGGTTCCTTGCTCGCCGCCCTGCCCGCGTCACGCCGGCAGCTTGAAGTCGGCGACCGAACGACGCAGATCGGCCGCCAGCTGCGCGAGATGGCCGATCGATTCGGCGGTCTGCCCGGCACCCTGCGAGGTCTGGCCAGTGATCTGCCGGATCACGCCCATGGTGCGGGTGATGTCCGAGGCCGCAGCCGACTGCTGCTGGGCGGCGATGGAGATGTTCTTGATGAGGTTGTTCAGTGCGTTGGACACGCGCTCGATCTCAGTCAGCGCGGTGCCGGCGTCCTCGGCCAAGCGTGCACCGGACACCACTTCGGCGGTGGTCTGTTCCATCGAGGTGACCGCTTCATTGGTATCGGCCTGGATCGCCTGGACCAGGTTCTCGATCCGTCGGGTCGCGCCCGAGGTACGTTCTGCCAGGCGCTGCACTTCGTCGGCCACGACCGCGAAACCGCGACCCGCTTCACCGGCGGAGGCTGCCTGCACGGCTGCATTCAACGCCAGGATGTTGGTCTGTTCGGAAATGTCGTTGATCAGTTCCACGATCGAACCGATTTCCTGCGACGACTCACCCAGGCGCTTGATGCGCTTGGAGGTTTCCTGGATCTGGTCACGGATCTGGTCCATGCCCTGGATGGTCTCGCGCACCACGCCGGCACCTTCGGCGGCGATCACCACCGAGCGCTGTGCCACGTCAGCCGACTCGGCCGAGTTGCGCGACACCTGTTCGATGCTCGCCGCGATTTCGCCGATGCGGTCCGAAGCCGAGGTGATCTGGTTGGCCTGGTGGCCCGCCGCCTCTGCCAGCTGCATGGCGGTCGCCTGGGTTTCCTGGGTGGACAGCGCGACCTTGGCCGAGGTGTCGTTGATGGTGGTGACCAGGTGGCGCAGCTCGTCGACGGCGTAGTTGATCGCGTCGGCGATGGCGCCGGTCATGTCCTCGGTTACCGAGGCCTTCACCGTCAGGTCGCCCTCACCGAGCGAGGAGATTTCGTCCAGCAGCCGCATGATCGCCTGCTGGTTGCGGCTGTTGAATTCCACCTGGGTCTGGTAGCGCAGTTCCTGCTCGCGCGAGCGGCTGCGTACGTTGGTGGAGACGAAGCCGATGATCGCGATCAGCGACAGCGCACCGGACACCACGCCGATCCAGAAGTTCGGGAACAGGCGCGTATCGGACACCGAGCCGAACGAGGAGAACGCGTCGAACAGCTTGCGGCTGTCGTCCAGCATGTGCGCCGAGCCCTGGCCCAGCGCAGTGGCTGCGGACTGCGCGGCGAACAGCTGGCGCGAGCTGGCCAGGATTGCGTCGGCGTCCTGCTTCATCGCTTCCCACTTCTGCTGCGACTGTTCCAGCGCGGCCACGGCGGCAGCACCGCGCACGGCGGTGATGCCCAGTTCCTCGTTGCCATTGCGCAGGCCATCGAGCACCTGCGAGAACACGGTGATGTCACGTGCCAGCGCATCGCCGGCCGTAGCCGCGCCACTGCCACCGGCACGCATTTCGGTCACGCGGCGGGCCATCGAGCCGGCCACCACCACCTGCTGCAGCGCGCTGTACACCTGCGCCGACGGTGCACCGGAGGCGGACATCGCACGCACCAGCTCGTTCAGCTGTGCCTGCAGGCCCGGGACTGCACCGCTGAAGTTGTTGGCGTTGCCAGCCAGGGCCAGCACTGCCGGCTCACTGGCGACCAGCTGGCCGGCCTGCTTGCCCAGCGGCGCCCAGGTTTCACCCAGCGTGGCGATCGCGCCGGAGACCCCGGGCTCCTTGCCGTAGCGCCCCTGCAGCGTCGACACATTCTGTTCGATCGCGTTGCGGGTTGCCTTGAAGGCGGTGAACGCCTGCGCGTTGCCGCCCACCGCGTCACGGCCCTGGTTGGCCAGCTGCTGCGACAGCACCTGCAGGTCGGCGGCCTTGGAACCGGCGTCGGCCAGGCGGCTGCCCTGCCAGGTGGCGACACCGGTGTTGACGCCGAACAGGATCATCGATGCCAGCAGCAGGAACAGCCAGAGGTTGCTGCCGCCCAGCCGCAGCTTGCCGGTCTTGGTGGCGTCCGAAGCAGTACTCATCGTTCAACCTCGTTCTTCAATGCAGGGGGCAACGCCCGGCCTCAGGCCGCGGCTTGCCGGAATTCAGGGGTGCGCGACAGCAGCGAGAGCGAGAACACGCCCCAGTCCTGGCCGTCGGCATGGAAGGCACGGTCGACGAAGTGGGCATAACGCCCATCGGACAGCGCACCAGCATCGATCTGCTGGGCCAGCTCGAAGCTGCGCTGGCCGAACAGTTCATCAATGGTCAGCGCGACGTCGCCTCCGGCCTGGCGCATGATCAGCACCCGCTGGCCTTCCTGCTGCACGGTGCGCGTGCCTTCCAGGAAGTACTTCAGGTCGACCACCGGGAACAGGTTGCCGCGCAGGTTGCCCACGCCGAGCAGCCACGGCTGCGCGCACGGCACCGGCGTCACGGGTGGCATCGGTACGATTTCCACCACTTCGCGGAAGTCGGACACCAGCCGGCGTTGGCCGACGCGATAGCCCACGCCACGCCACAGGTCCTGGGCGAACTGCCGTTCGGGCAGCTGCACCGCATGGGCCAGGCTGCGCCGTTCGTAGGCTTCAAGGATGTCGAAGGGCGAGCGCATCAGGCCACCAGTTCGTTGATCCGCGCGATCAGTTCATCCTCGCGCGGCGGCTTGACGATGTAATCGGCCGCGCCCTGGCGCAGGCCCCAGGCCTTGTCGGTCTCCATCGCCTTGGTGCTGACGATGATCACCGGGATGTGCTTGATCGCGGCGTCGCGGGCCATCGCCCGGGTCGCCTGGAAGCCGCTCATGCCAGGCAGCACCACGTCCATCAGCACCAGCTGCGGCACCTGGTCGCGGACCAGCTGCAGTCCATCCTCGGCGTTGTCCGCTTCCAGCACCTCGTGGCCGGCACGGCGCAGCCACTGGGTGAACACCGCGCGGTCGGTCGGTGAATCCTCGATCAGAACGATACGAGCCATTGTGCCTTTCCCCCCCTGGTCAGGCGTTGACGTATGTGCGGATGGCACCCAGCAGTTCTTCACGCGTAAATGGCTTGGTCAGGTATTGCTCCGAGCCGACGATGCGCCCCCGCGCCTTGTCGAACAGACCATCCTTGGACGAGAGCATGATGACCGGGGTCGCCTTGAACAGCTGGTTGCCCTTGATCAGCGCACAGGTCTGGTAGCCATCCAGGCGCGGCATCATGATGTCGACGAAGATGATCTGCGGTTGCTGGTCTGCGATCTTGGCAAGCGCTTCGAAGCCGTCGGTGGCGGTGACCACCTCGCAACCTTCGCGCTTGAGCAGCGTTTCCGCAGTCCTGCGGATGGTCTTCGAATCATCGATGACCATCACCCGGAGTCCTGCGAGCTCCCCGCCCGCAGTCGTGTTTTCAGTCATTGCCTATCCCCAAGCGCACGGCCCGATCTCTGGCGGGGGCCGCTACGAAAGCGTATCTATATCGCACTTCCCGCGCCCGCTTCAAGGCCAGCCCACCACGCGGGGCATGGCACCCTCCTGAACGTGACCGGTTTCGCAATGACTGCGCCGCCGGACGGACGCTGCGTTGCAGTACGGCGGGGAGGCGCACGACCGGCGTTGCCGCTACCATCAACGCCTTGCCAGACAGGTGCGCCCATGCCGTTGAACGTCATCGTGGTGATGGATCCCATCGCCCACATCAAGATCGCCAAGGACACCACCTTCGCCATGCTGCTGGAAGCCCAGCGCCGCGGCCATGCCCTGCACTACGTGCGGCCGGGCGGCCTGGCCCTGGAGGGCGGCGTGGCGGTGGCCCAGACCGCCCCGCTGCAGGTGCGCGACGATCCGGCTGGCTGGTACGAGCTGGGCGCGTTCAGCCGCACCGAGTTCGGCCCCGGCCAGATCGTGCTGATGCGCAAGGACCCGCCGGTCGATGCCGAGTACATCTACGACACCCAGGTACTGGACGTGGCGGCGGCTGCCGGCGCCTGCGTGGTCAACAACCCGCAGGGCCTGCGCGACTACAACGAGAAGCTGGCCGCCCTGCTGTTCCCGCAGTGCTGCCCGCCGACCCTGGTCAGCCGCGATGCCAAGGCGCTGAAGGCCTTCGCCCTGGAACACGGCCAGGCCGTGCTGAAGCCGCTGGACGGCATGGGCGGCCGCTCGATCTTCCGCAGCGGCCAGGGCGATCCGAACCTGAACGTGATTCTGGAAACGCTGACCGACGGCGGCCACAGGATGGCGCTGGCGCAGAAGTTCATTCCCGACATCACCGCCGGCGACAAGCGCATCCTGCTGGTCGATGGCGAACCGGTCGATTACTGCCTGGCACGCATTCCGCAGGGCGACGAGTTCCGCGGCAACCTGGCCGCCGGCGGTCGCGGCGAAGGCCGCCCGCTGAGCGAGCGCGACCGTTGGATCGCCGCCCAGGTGGGCCCGGAGATGAAGCGGCGTGGCATGCGCTTCGTCGGACTGGACGTGATCGGCGACTACCTGACCGAGGTCAACGTGACCAGCCCGACCTGCGTGCGCGAGCTCGACGCGCAGTACGGCCTGAACATTGCCGGCACCCTGTTCGACGCACTCGAGGCCGGCCTGCGCTGATGCCGTCCGCACCTGCCGTCCTGCCCCCGCCACCGCGCGAAGCGCAACGGCTGGGGGCAACCATCGCGCTGTCGGTCCTGGTCCACGCCCTGCTGATCCTGGGCGTGGGCTTTGCGGTGAAAGGCGATGCGCCGCTGGTGCCGACGCTGGAGGTGATCTTCAGCCAGACCCGCACCGCGCTGACGCCCAAGCAGGCCGATTTCCTTGCCGCTGCCAGCCAGGAAGGCGGCGGCGAGCACGACCGCGCACAGCGTCCGCGCGACAATCAGGCCGGCATCGTGCCACAGGCCCAGTCCGGGCTGAGCCCAGTGCCGCAGCAACAGCAATCGGCCGCGCCCGCGCCACCACCGCAGGCGCGGGTGGTCAGCAGCCGCAATGGCGAAGACACCGTGGTGCAGGCGCAATCGCGCCCCACCCCGCTGGAGCCGACACCGGATGCACCACTGACCGCGCGCGAGCAGCGTGATGCGGAAATGGCGCGCCTGGCAGCGGAAGTGCACTTGCGCTCTGCGCAGTACGCCAAGCGCCCGAACCGCAAATTCGTCTCCGCCAGTACGCACGAATATGCCTATGCCAATTACCTTCGCGCATGGGTCGACCGCGCCGAGCAGGTGGGCAACCTGAACTATCCGGATGAGGCGCGGCAGCGCCGGCTGGGCGGCCAGGTGGTGATCAGCGTGGGCGTGCGTCGCGATGGCAGCGTGGAAAGCAGCCGCATCCTGCGTTCAAGCGGAACGCCGTTGCTGGACGAAGCGGCGCTGCGGGTGGTGCAGTTGGCACAGCCGTTCCCGCCGCTGCCGAAGACCGAGGATGAGATCGACATCCTGCAGGTCACCCGGACGTGGGTGTTCCTGCCGGGCGGTGCCCTGCGCGACGATCGGTAGGGTTTAGTTGCCCGGGCCTGCGGCCCGGGACCCGCTGGAAGCAAAGTCAAAGTCAACGTCAACAGCAGCGGTCGGGATGTTGGGCTTGGCGGGGCGGTGTGGGCTTGCAGGACACGCCGTAAACCCGTCCCTGGGGGCTCGATGGCGCCATCCATGGCGCCAACGGTCCTGCAAGCCCACACCGCCCCACCTCTGACAGATCCCGGCGCATCGCGTCCCGCTCCGCTGTTGGTAGGTGTCGACCTTGGTCGACACGCATCCACGCTATGCGTGGATGCGAGCGAAGCGACCCGCTTTTGACTTTGATTTTCTTTTGATTTTCCGTGGCGGACGCACACGGAAACTGTCAGAGGTCGGGCGGGGTGGGTTCGCGGGGGTATCCGCGCCATGGATGGCGCGGCTAAGCCCCCAGGGACGGGTTCACGGCGTCCCCCGCGAACCCACCCCGCCCGGCCAAGCGCGGCTTTTGATCTACGCGACCAATCCCGCTACGAGGGGCTCAGCCGTTGGCCTTCGCCTTCGCCTCGCGTGCCGCCTGCTGCTCGACCAGGGTCAGTGCCACGTTGTCGCGCAGGTAGGCCGGCTCGACCCTCTCCGGTGCAATGGCTTCGCCGCGAGCGAACGCCGGCACCGCCAGTGCCAGTAC
Source organism: Stenotrophomonas sp. ATs4 (assembly GCF_051861585.1). NCBI lineage: Bacteria > Pseudomonadati > Pseudomonadota > Gammaproteobacteria > Lysobacterales > Lysobacteraceae > Stenotrophomonas > Stenotrophomonas sp. ATs4. The sequence continues at coordinate 147,344 of NZ_JBLYPK010000007.1, forward strand.
GTCCGACGCGCGCGGCAATGCCGTGGCATCGAAACCATGCAGTCCTGTGCCCAACTGCGCCACCAGTGCGCCCTCGGCTGCGCCGAATCCGGTGCCGACACCGTAGGCTGACACCCCCTCCGGCAGCGCCACCGCAGCGGGTGCGCACACCCGCTCGGCATCACGCGCGACCGGCAGGCCGTCCACACGCTCGAAGCGCGCCACGTACAACTCCCCCATGCGCGCATCGATCGCAGACAGGATCTGGTCTTCTTCGGCCGGCGCGCGCAGCGCCAGTACCTGCAGCGTCGAGACCGGCAGCAGCGGGCGGTCCAGCGCCAGTGCGATGCCCTGCGCAATGGCGATCGCCAGGCGCACGCCGGTAAACGCCCCCGGGCCACGGCTGAGCGCGATGCCATCGAGCTGGCGGCGGCTGATGCCGGCCTCGGCCAGCAATGCTTCGGCCCACGGCAGGCTCAGTTCGGCATGCCGGCGCGGGGCGATCTCGAAACGTTCCAGCACCTGCCCATCGACATGCAGGGCAACGGAACAGGCTTCGGTGGCGGTTTCAAAGGCGAGCAGTTTCATCGGATCGGGTCAGAACAGGGGGAACGTGGCACCGGGCGCCGGCTCGGGGCCGGTCGCAACAGCGGCCGGGGCAGCCGCATCATCGGCCACGGGCGCCCATTGTGGCGTAAAGAAGGCCTGCACATCGGTCAGGCTGCGGGTACGGCGGAACGGCGGCAGTGAATCGAGGAAGACCCGACCATAGCCACGGTTGAGCAGGCGCGGGTCGCACAATACCAGCACGCCCCGGTCGCTCTCGCTGCGGATCAGGCGGCCGACGCCCTGTTTCAGCGCAATCACCGCCTGCGGCAGCTGCTCGTCGCGGAACGGGTTGCCGCCCTGGCTACGGATCGCTTCCAGCCGCGCTTCGTACACCGGGTCGTCCGGTGTCGCAAACGGCAGCTTGTCGATCATCACCACGCTCAACGCTTCACCGACCACGTCCACGCCCTCGCGGAAACTGGCCGAGCCGAGCAGCACGCCATTGCCCGATTCGCGGAAGCGCTGCAGCAACGTCGCGCGCGGCGCCTCGCCCTGCACGAACAACGGCCATGGCCCATTACGCAGCGCCTCTGCGGCCTCGCGCAGGGCGCGATGCGAAGCGAACAACAGGAACGCCCGGCCCTGCGACGCCTGCAGCACCGGCCGCAGGGCCTGGATCAGCGCGGTACCAAAACCGCGCGCGGCCGGATCGGGCAGGCCTTCAGGTAGATAGCACAGCGCCTGCTCAGGCCAGTTGAACGGGCTCGGCTGCACCAGCGTATGCGGATCATCCAGGCCCAGGCGGGTGGCGATGTGATCGAAACCACCGCCAACGGTCAGCGTCGCCGAAGTGAAGATCCACGCGGCACGGCTGCGTTCGCGATGCTCACGCAACGGGCCGGACACATCCATCGGCGTGCGCTGGCAGCGGAAACCACGCGGGGTGAGCTCGTACCAGAGCACATCAGCGGCGCTGGCCACTTCCGACGGATCGATGTCGAAATCGAGGGTGGGCTCGTCTTCGCCCAGCCAGCGACTGAGCCGCGAGACCGCCTCGCGCGCCCGTGCATGGCAGGCATCCAGGCCTGCAGCCGCTTCGCGCACTGGCTGCAGGGCCTGCTCCAGCATCACCAGGCCTGCCATTACCGTGTCGAAGCCGTCACGCACCTGCGGCATCGCCAATGCACGCCACTGCGTGCCACGCGGCGGCAGTCCTTCCATTGCCGATCGCAACGCCAGCAGTGCCTGCTGCAGCTGATCGACCGGATCCTGCAGGGCCGACTGCGCGCCCGCCACGCCACGCGCCTCCGCCAGACAGTCGCGACCCAGTTCCTGCCACGGACGCATACCGAAACCTTCGCCGAAGAACTGCGCGGCCAACTCGGGCAACTGATGCGCCTCGTCGATGACGAACGCCTGCGCCCCCGGCAACAACTCGCCAAAGCCCTCCTGCTTCAGTGCCAGGTCGGCCAGCAGCAGGTGATGGTTGACTACCACCACGTCAGCGGCCTGGGCGCGTTGCCGCGCACGGACCACGAAGCAGTCATCCCAGAACGGGCAGTCAGTACCCAGGCAGTTGTCGACCGTGGAGGTGACCATCGGCAGCAACGGTGAGTCATCGGCCAGGCCTTCCAGTTCGGCGATGTCACCGAACTCCGAACGACCGGACCAGGCCAGGATCCGCTGGAACTGCGCGGCCTGTTCGGGGCTGGAAAAACGCGGCTCGCCCCGCGCCTGCTGCAGGCGATAGCGGCACAGGTAGTTCGCGCGCCCCTTCAGCAGCGCGCTGCGCAGGCCGACGCCCAGTGCCTGGCGCACGCGAGGCAGGTCGCGGTGGTAGAGCTGGTCCTGCAGCGCGCGGGTACCGGTGGAGATGATGGTACGCAACCCGGACAACAGCACCGGTACCAGATAGGCGAAGGTCTTGCCGGTGCCGGTGCCGGCTTCGGCCAGCAACAGATCACGCTGCTGCAGCGCGTCGGCGATGGCTTCGGTCAGGCGCAGCTGGGCCGGACGCGGGACGAAGGCATCCAGGTGCGAGGCGAGCGCGCCGCCTTCGCTGAGGGCTTCGCGGCTGGCATGGACAAGGTCGGACATCAGAGGGAAAGGATACCCGGCCGGGCGCTGCCCGGCACCCGTTTCAAGCCGGAGCCAGAGCACCAGCAACGGCAACGGCGGTCATGGCTCTGGGTTGCACCGAGGGCTGGCAGGACTGTGGGTTTGCGGGGACGCCGTAAACCCGTCCTTGGGGGCTTGGCCGCGGCATCCATGCCGCGGACACCCCGCAAACCCACAGTCCCCTGCCTTCGACAGTTCCCCGGTGACGGAGGGACACGCTTCGCAAAGTCGAGCTTGCTCGACTGGCAGCTCAGAAGCGGTGGGGGGAACGGGGAAAGAAGATGGCTACCGCGAGCGCGCGCAGCGCGAGACCCGCTTTTGATTTTGATTTTGTTCTTGCCTGCGGCCCGCGCGATATGTGTCGGGCCGGGTGGGTGGGGCGTACAGGACCGTTGGCGCCATGGATGGCGCCATCGAGCCCCCAAGGATGGGTTTACGGCGTGTCCTGCACGCCCCACCCACCCGGCCCATCACCAGCACCCATCAGTGCGAGCGCGCGCCGCAGAGGGGGCAGCGCCCGATGGAGTGGAATACCTCAGTACCGCTTGATCCCCGGCACGGTGCAGCCTTCCAGCTGCGCATGCGCCGACACCGCATTTTCCTTCTCGCCCCGCGCCAGCCGAGACTGCTCGATCGTTGCCCAGTGCCGGCGGCACAGCGGCCCAGTCTTCGAACCCAGGTCGATCGCGTTGCGTGCGAAGGTCTCCGCCTGTGCCCACTGGCCCTGCAGCAGCGCCAGCTCGGCACGCTCCTGCAACACCGCGGGGTCAGCGGCCACGATCTCCAGTGCCTGGTCCAGGCTGCTTGACGCGCCGGCCAGGTCGTTGGCCTGGCGCTGGGCCTGAGCGGCCAGGCGCAGGTCTTCCACCTGCGAATCACGCAGCGGCTGCACCGACAACTCTTTGTCGTCAGGACCCGCGGCGGCGTCGACCGCCGCCAAGCGTTGCGCCGGTGTAGTGGTATCCACCGGCTTGACCACCGGCGGCGGGCTGCTCACGCAGGCGGTCAGGACCAGGCTGAGGCCGGTCAGGGCCAGGGGCTGCAGCAGGGATCGCATGTTCATCGGCATCATCGGCTCGGAGGAGGTGTAGCTGTGGCGGGTGCTGCTGCAGGTTCGGCAGGCGAATCCGGCTTGCGGTCCAGGCCGAACCAGCTGCGCCAGCCACCACCCTCACCTTCGGCCCCACCCTGCCCGTCCGGCGACACCGGCGGCGCACACGGTGCATAGGCCGGTGCATAGCCCACCACGAACGGGAAGCGACGCGCACCCGGGCAACCGTCGTCGGTGGTATTCATGCCGGTGGCTGCCACCGACTGCCAGTCCAGGCCCTTGTTGCTGACCTTCAGCGGCGCGCTGGGAAGGCGCTGGAAGATGCCCGACCACACCCGCATCGCGCCGGTGGCGCCGTACAGGCCGGCCTGCTCGTTCTGGTCGTTGCCCATCCAGATCACCGCCAGGTGGTCACCGGTGTAACCGGCGTACCAGCTGTCGCGGCCATCGTTGGTGGTGCCGGTCTTGCCGGCCGGCTGCAGGCGGCCAAGACCGTCGGCGTTGAGGCGTTGCGCAGTGCCGCTGGCGACCACCTGCTGCAGGCCGACGCTGATCAGGTTGGCGGCGATCGAGTCGCCCTCCTGCGCTGGTGCCGGAGTCTTGTCGTAACGCTTGAGCAGCTTGCCCTGCGGATCGAGCACGCCACGCACCGCGTGCAACGGCTGGATCTCGCCGCCTGATGCCAGGAACTGGTACAGCTGCGCCATCGCGTAGGGGCTCTGGTCGGTCGAGCCGAGGATCACCGCCGGATTCGGATCGGCCTTGATGCCGGCCAGTACGTGGATCAGCTGGGTCACGCGCTCCGGACCCACCTGCATGCCCACGCGCACGGTGGCCTGGTTGTAGGAATGGGCCAGCGCATCGATCAAGCGCACGGTGCCGTGGCTGCGGTTGTCCGCGTTGCCGGGATTCCAGTTGCGGCCACGGCCGAGCTGCACGGTCACCGGCGAATCGTCGACCCAGCTGGCCAGCGAGTAGCGATCCGGCTGTGCCAGCGCCAGCAGGTACACGAACGGCTTGAGCAGCGAACCGACCGGGCGCTGTGCCTCGATGGCACGGTTGAAGCCCACTTCGGAAACCTCACGGCTACCGATCACCGCCAGCACGTCGCCGTTGTGCACGTCGGTCAGCACCATGCCGGCCTGCAGCTCGGGGCGACGCTTGCTTTCCAGCGACTTGATGGTTCGGGTCACCGCACCTTCGGCATAGGCCTGTGCCGACGGCGACATGCCGCTCATCACGCTCAGGCCCGCGCCCTGCAGTGCCGATTCCGGATAGTCATGGCCAAGCTGGCGACGGACCAGATCGACGTAGGCCGGGAAGCGGTTGGCAGCGACCAGCCCCGGGGTCTTTGGCACGCCCAGCGGCGCCTTGAGGGCGCGCTGGTACTCGGTATCGTCGATCAGCGTCGCTTCGTGCAGCTTGCCCAGCACGAAGTTGCGGCGATCCAGCGCGCGTTCCGGATTGCGCCGCGGGTCATAGAAGGACGGGCCCTTGACCAGGCCGATCAGCAAGGCGATCTGCTCGGTTTCCAGCGACGACAGATCGCGACCGAACCAGAATTCGGCGCCGGAGGACATGCCGTGGATGGCCTGGCTGCCGCGCTGGCCCAGGTACACCTGGTTGAGGTAGGCCTCGAAGATGGTGCGCTTGTCGTAGCGCGCTTCCATAATCAACGCGTACAGCACTTCATTGAACTTGCGGGTGACCGTCTGTTCCTTGCCGATGCCGAGCAGGCCGCTGCGGGCCAGCTGCTGGGTCAGCGTCGAGGCACCCTGGCGGCTCTGGCCACCAGAGCGGATCGTCACCCACACCGCGCGCGCGATGCCGGACAGGTCGATGCCGTGATGGCGGTTGAAGTCCTTGTCCTCCACTGCCTGCAGGCCGGTCACCAGCAGGTCCGGTGCTTCGTCCATGCGGATCAGGCGGCGCTCTTCCTGCTTCTGCCCGTACAGAGTGGCGATACGCGCCGGGTCCAGCCGCGCGGCCTTCAATGCCTTGCGGCTGCCAGCATCCCGCAGCGAGGCGATACCTCCATCGGCCAGCGACAGCTCGACACGACGCGGGGCGACCACGCCATCCACGTCGTTGTAGCCACGGCTGGAGATGACAAAACGCCCACCGTTCACCGCATAGGTCGCCGGCTCCTTGCCCTGTCCGTCATCGCGGTAGGCGGAAGCGGCCAGTTCGGTCTTCAGGGTGGACGCATCCATCGCCTTGCCGGGCGTGAGCACCAGCGGGCGGGCGTACACCCGTGTCGGGATCTGCCAGCGCAGTTCGCCGAAGCGCTGGGTCACCTGCTGGTTCAGGTACAGCGTATAGGGAATCAGGAAACCCAATCCCAACGCGACCGCTGCCATGCTCCAGGTGATCAGGCGGCGCCGCCACAGCGGGCCGTTGTCCTGCTGGTCGTCGTCGTCGAAATCGTCGATGTCGTCGGAATCGTAGCGTCGGGGCACGGGAATGCGAGAATGTAAGGTCTGGCGAGTCTACCCCAGCCACCGTGGCTGGCGGATTCTCCCGGGTTCCCCTGCTTAAGCTGGAGTTGCAACCGGATGGCGATGTCCCTGGCCGAGATCCGATACCTGATCAACCGCCTGTCGGGGCTGGCCCGGCGCAGCCTGGCCAGCCTGCGCACCCGCGGCTGGAGGGCCACCTGGCAGCGGATCCGGGTCCACACCCAGCGTGCCGTCCCCGCCCCGCGTTCGCCCCTGTACCTGCCCCCCGCGGAGGCCTTCGCCCCGTTTGCGGTGCCGTACAGCCCTGTCCCCGAGGTGAGCATCATCATCCCGGTCTACAACCACGTCGAGCACACCCTGGCCTGCCTGCGCGCCCTCGCCGCGCATCCGCCGGCCACCGCCTGCGAGATCCTGGTGGTGGACGACGGCAGCAGCGATGCGACGGCAACGTGGATGCCACAGGTAGCCGGCCTGCGTTATGAGGTCCGGGAGCACAACGGCGGCTTCATCGAGGCCTGCAACGACGGCGTGTCGCGCGCGCGCGGCCGTTACGTGGTGTTGCTCAACAACGATACCGTGCCTCAGCCCGGCTGGCTGGATGCGCTGCTGGACACCTTCAACAGTGTGCCCGACGCCGGGCTGGTCGGCAGCCAGCTGCTGTACCCGGATGGTCGCCTGCAGGAGTCCGGCGGGGTGATCTTCGCCGACGGCAGTGGCTGGAGCTATGGCCGCTTCGAGGCAGCCGACGACCCGCGTTTCGCCAGCCTGCGCGACGTGGACTACTGTTCCGGCGCCGCGCTGATGCTCTCGCGCACCGTGTGGCAGCAGCTGGGTGGCTTCGACACGCGCTACAAGCCCGCGTACTACGAAGACACCGATCTGGCCTTCCGTGTACGTGAGCAGGGCCTGCGCGTGCTGGTGCAGCCGGCCAGCCGGGTGATCCACGACGAGGGCACCAGCAATGGCACCGACACCGGCAGCGGGGTCAAGGCCTACCAGGTGCGCAACCAGGCGATCTTTGCGGCGAAGTGGGCGGCCGAGCTGGCGCGCCACCCCGCCGTGGGCGCGGTGCCATCGCCGGCGCTGCTGCTGCGCGGTCGTCGCCAGGTGCTGATCCTCGACGAGGCGGTGCCGCAGCCGGATCGCGATTCCGCATCACTGCGCCAGGTCAACCTGATCCGCCTGCTGCTGCAGGGCGGCGCCCACGTGGTGTTCGTACCGACCCGGCGCGAGCATGGCGGCGCGGCCACCGAAGCGCTGCAGCGGATGGGCGTGGAGGTCTGGTATGCCCCCTTCCTGGAAGGTGTGGCCGGCTGGCTGCGCACGCAGGGTGCGCGCTTCGACGTGGCACTGCTGGTTCGCCACCATGTCGCCCATGAATGCCTGCCGCTGCTGAAGCGCTATGCACCGCGGGCACGCACCGTGTTCGACACGGTGGACCTGCATTACCTGCGCGAGCGCCGCGGTGCCGAAGTGGCTGGCGATGCCGGCCTGCTGCGTGCCGCCGAACGCACCCGCGCCAGCGAACTGGCGGTGATGGAGCAGTGCGATATCACCGTGCTGGTCAGTGCCGCCGAACGCGAGCAGCTGCAGGCCGACGCACCAGCGGTACGGGTCGAGTTGATTTCCAACCTGCACGATGTCGCCGGTGCCGGCAAACCGTTCGAACAGCGCCATGACCTGGTGTTTGTCGGTGGCTTCCGCCATCCGCCGAACCTGGATGCAATGGAGTGGTTCATCAGCGAAGTATTCACCGGCATCCGCGCCCGCCTGCCCGAGGTACAGCTGCACTGCATCGGTTCTGCAACACCGGAGTCGCTGCTGGCATTGGCCGCGCGCCAGCCCGGCGTACAGATGCATGGCTTCGTCGAGGACATCACGCCCTACATGGACGGTGCACGCATCTCCATCGCGCCGCTGCGCTTCGGTGCCGGCGTGAAGGGCAAGATCAATCTGAGCATGGCCCATGGCCAGCCGGTGGTCGGCACCACGTGTGCGGTGGAGGGCATGCACCTGCGCGCCGGCCAGGATGTGCTGGTGGCCGATGATGCGCGCAGCTTCGCCGATGCGGTGGTCCGTCTCTACCAGGATCCGCAGTTGTGGCAGCAGCTGTCCGATGCCGGCCTGGCCAACATCGCCGAGCACTTCTCGCTCGACGCCGCCCGCGCCACCGTGCAGCGGGTGTTCTTCGCCTAGTCCGCGCCGCCGCCGGCACGGCGCAGGCGGTCTTCGAAGGCCGGCAGTTCGGGCAGATCCGGTTGCAGCAGCCGTGCCTGCTCTGCGGCATGGGCGGCGAACGACAGATCACCATTGCCCAGCCGCTCGCTGCCGATCGCCAACCAGCGCTGGGCCAGTCGCAGGCGTGCTGCAGGCAGGCTCGCGGCGGTGGGTGACAGCGTCTGCCAGGCCTGAAGGCAGGCCCCTGCGGCCTGCACGCGGTTCTGCCGCAGGTTGTCATCAAAGCAACGACGGCTGGCCGGCAGCAGGCGAGACGCAGCCGCTTTCACCCGGGCATCGCGCGGTGACAGTGATTGCGCCTCACGCAACGCGTCGAATGCACTGTGGCCCGGTGGACTGATCCACTGACCAGCACGCTCGGCGCGCTCAATCCTGCGCAGATGGTCGCGAAGTTGCCGTTCTCGCTGTGCATTGCTGACGCTGGGCTGCTGCAACGCCTGCTGTGCCTGTTGCGCACGCTGCTGGCGCTGTGCCAGTTGCTGCTGTGCAGCCGGCGACGCGCCCAGTTCCTGCGCCAACGCCGCATCACGTTGCGCGGCGTCGAACTGGAAGTCGTCAGCCTGTTTCTGGCTGCGTGCCAGCGCCGCCTGCAGCGACTGCTCGCGGCCGCGCTGGGCGTTGGGATCCTCGGGTGCAACGGCCAGCACGGCCAGGAAGCCTTTCCCTGCAGCGTCCAACTGCTGCCGCTGCAATGCTCGCTGCGCCTGCCGCAAGCGATGATCCACCGCCTGTGCCAGCGCTTCCTGGCTGGCGGGCAGATCGGCGTGGCCTGCATCGAACTGGCGTGCACGCTGCAGAATCGCGGCCGCCTCGGCCAGCTCGCCGCGCCCGGCCAGGATGCGGGCCTGCTGCAGCAGATCGCTCAGTGCGTCCTCGCGACCTTCCAGTGCCGGCAGATTGTCCGGCTGCAATGCCAGGATGCGCTGGAACAGGGGCAGCGCGCTGCTGTCACCTTCGTCCAGCCGGCCCGCTGCAAAGGCGTTGCGCGCCTGCGCCAGCAGTGCACCGATGCCGGCGCCGGCGCTGCGCCGGGCCTGCAGCTGGCGCGCCACGGCATCGGCCTCAGCCTGCGGCACCTGCAGCTCGCGGGCCAACCCCAACGCCTGCAGGCTGCCGTCCAGGTCATTGGCCAGCAGTTTGTCGCGTGCCTGCTGCAGCGCCGCGGCGCCGGTACGGGCCAGACCCTGGCGCGCCTGTGGGCGGTCGCCATCCAGGGCCAGCACGGCCTGGTAGCGTTCGCGCGCACCACTGCCATCGTCCGCACTCAGACGACCGGCTGCCAATGCGCGATCACCTTCGGCCAGCAGCTGCTCGATCTGCGGCTCATCCCAGAACCAGTCGGCCAGCGGCTTGCGCAGCAGCACCAGCAGCACGAACACCGCCAGCGCGGCGACCAGTGCCCAGCGCCAGACCCGGCGTGCATGGCGTGCCTGCAGCCACCACCAGCGGCCTTCGCGGCGAACGCGGTCCAGCGCAGGATGATCAGCGCCATGCGGGCGATGCGGAGGCTCGCGTTCCATGCGTGCAGGGTAGCCGGGGCAGCGTGAAGCCTAGCCGAGGCGACGCGCCTCGCTCACGCCCGGCAGCGCGTCCAGCTTGCCCAGAAGGTTCGACAGCTGGCCGTAGTCGCTCACCTTCAGCCGCAACCGCAGATGGGCACGGCCACTGTTGCGCACGTTGTCACTGTGGATGTCGAGCACGTAGGCGTCTTCCTGGGCGATCAGATTGGTGATGTCCTTCAGCAGCCAGCGGCGGTCGACCGCATCGACCACCACGTCCACTTCATAACCGCCACCGGCCTGCCCCCATTCCACAGGCAGGATGCGCTGCGGGCTGGTGGCGGCCAGCCGGGCCAGCGCGACACAGTCTGCACGATGCACGGTGACACCGCGGCTACGGGTCAGGTAGCCGACAATCGGTTCGCCGGCCACCGGCTGGCAGCAGCGCGCCAGCTGCACCAGCAGGTTGCCCACGCCCTGCACGGTGAACTTGGATTTGCCCAGGTTTTCACGGCGCGCGGTTGGCCGCGGCAGCGTCGGCACGGGCGCCGGCTGGCTGGCCGCCCGCTCGGCCTCGAGCAGGGAACGGCTGACCTGGTTCGGGCCGGTGTCACCCAGCGCCACCTGGATGTACAGGTCATCGACGCTGTCGGCATGGAATTTCTTCGCCGCCACCGCCAGGTCCGAGTGCTGCAGGCCCAGCCGCTTCAGCTCGCGCTCCAGCAGCTCGCGCCCGGCCTGCACGTTGCGCGCCCGGTCGAGCTTGTGGAACCAGCTGCGCACCTTCTCGCGCGAACGGTTGCTGGCCAGGAAGCCCAGCGCCGGCATCAGCCAGTCACGCCGCGGATCGGCCTCCTTGCCGGTCAGGATCTCGACACGGTCGCCGCTGCGCAGGCGGTAGGTCAGCGGCACGATGCGGCCGTTGACCTTGGCGCCACGGCAACGGTGGCCGACCATGGTATGCACCTGATAGGCGAAATCGAGCGGCGTGGCGCCCTGCGGCAGGTCCAGCACCTCGTCCTTCGGGCTCAGCGCATAGACACGGTCTTCTGTCAGTTCGGCATCAAGCGCACCGGCCAGCTCATTGCCCTGCCCTTCCTGCGCCTGTTCCAGCAACTGGCGCATCCAGGTGATCTTGCGGTCGAACGACTTTTCCGCGCCCTTGCCGCCCTCTTTGTACTTCCAGTGCGCGGCCACGCCCAGCTCGGCCTGCGAGTGCATCTCATGCGTACGGATCTGCACTTCGATGGTGCGGCCTTCCGGCCCTACCACGGCGGTATGCAGCGAACGGTAGTCGTTGGCCTTGGGTCGGGCGATGTAATCGTCGAACTCGCTGGGCACCGGTGCCCACAGCGCATGCACCACGCCCAGCGCGGCATAGCAGGCAGCAACGTCGTCGACCATCACCCGCACTGCGCGGATGTCATACAGCTGGTCGAATGCCAGGCGCTTCTTCTGCATTTTCCGCCAGATGCTGTAGATGTGCTTCGGGCGGCCACTGACCTCGGCCTTGATGCCCTGCGCGACCAGCTCGCGCGACAGCACCTTCTTGACGTTCTCGACGTAGCGCTCACGCGCGATGCGGGTTTCATCCACCTCACGGGCAATGCGCCGGTAGGTGTCCGGTTCCAGATGGCGGAACGCCAGATCCTCCAGTTCCCACTTCAGCTGCCAGATGCCCAAGCGGTTGGCCAGCGGCGCGTGGATGTCGCGGGTCAGCTGGGCCAGCGCGCGGCGCTGTTCGTCGTCCAGCCTGTCGGCCGCGCGCATCCGCGCCAGCTGCCGGGCCAGCAGGATCGGCACCACCCGCAGGTCGCGGATGATCGCCAGCAGCAGCCGACGCAGGCCTTCGCTGTTGCGTCCGGCCTCGCGGCCTGCGTGCAGTGCCCACACCGGATCGGCCGCGTCCTGGCCATCAAGCAGGCCGATCACTGCCGCCTTGTGGTTGCCCAGCGGCAGCTGCTCCAGGCTGGCGCGCAGCCCCGGCAGGTCGAACAGCAGCGCTGCGACCACGGCGCCTTCGTCGGCAGAGAGCATCGCCAATGCGTCAAGGGTGTCACCCAGCACCGACCAGCCGGCGCGCATCTGGTGGTCGCACTCCGGTGCTTCCCAGTGCTCGCGCAGGGCCTGGCGCAGCGGAGCGGGCAGCACCGCTGCCGAGGGACGGTTCAACAAGGCATCCAGGCCGGGGACGGAAGCGCGGTTCACAGCATCGAGCAGGCAAGACGGAAGCCTCTACACTAGCGCCGCCGCCGTTCAGGGACAATCGCTGCGGCTGCATCACCGGGTATGAGCACATGCCGCTACACTCGCGGACACACCCAGGAGAGTCCCGCCATGCCCTCGATCCTCCCGCATTTCCGCCCACGGCTGCTGGTCTGCGCCGTACTGCTTTCCCTGTCGGCGCCTGCGTTGGCCCAGCGTGTGGTCGAGGGCGACCTGCAGCAGCAGATGTCCCCGGCCGAGTTCAAGGCCGCCGGTCTGGACAAGCTCAACGCCACTGAGCTGGCTGCACTCAACCGCTGGCTGCAGGGCAAGGTCGAAGCAGCCACCACCCAGGCGGTCGCCGCCGTGCGCGAGGAAGCGCGCGAAGAGGGCCGCCAGGAGGTGATCAAGAAGAATCGCGGCTTCTTCGATTTCGGCAGTGCCGAGCCGATCGAAAGCAACCTGCAGGGTGAATTCCGTGGATTCGGCCAGGGCCGCCACTATGTGCTGCAGAACGGCCAGGAGTGGGAGCAGGTCGATTCCACCCACTATGCCGGTGGACGCAAGGATGCGCCCAAGGTCAGCATGCGGCCTGGCGTGATGGGCGTGTGGTACATGAAAGTTGACGGCGTGAACGTACAGCCCAAGGTTCGTCGTACCAAATAAGGCCGTGGCCTTCCTGTAGCGCCAAGCCCACGCCTGGCTGCCCTTCCATGGACCACCATCGTCCATCGCCAGAAGCAGCCGAGCATCGGCCCGGCTCTACAGGACCGGATTCACGCCTGGCGCAGTGCGCTCACCCGCTGCGCCAGCTTCTTTGCCGAGATGCCGGTGCGTGCGCCCAGCTCCTGCGCGAACAGCGACACCCGCAACTCCTCCAGGTCCCAGCGCAGCGCCTGCCATTGCGGGCGCTCACGCAGGCCCTGCTGCTCGCCGGCCTTCAGCGCCTCCAGGAACGGATGCAGTTCCAGCATGCGTGCCTGGTCCCGCGGCGGGTCGCGCTTGGCACGCTCGGTGCGCAGGATCATCGCCTTCAGGTAGCGCGGGTACTGCGCCAGGGCGTCGGCCGGCGTATCGCGCAGGAAGCCGGGGTGGATCAGCCCGACCAGCTGCGCCTCCATGTCGTCCAGATTGCCGCGCGCCCACCCCATCAGCGGCGCTTCCAGCATCGGCTTCAGTTCGGCCACCAGCGCCAGGATGCTCTCGGCCAGCTTCAGCCGCTGCATGGCCTCGCCGAACAGTGCCTTGGCCGCATGCTCGCGACGCTGCTCGAACGCCTGCGCATCGCGGATCTCGCCCAGGCCATCGGCCAACACCGCGTTCAATGCGGCGTCGACCAGGTCACCACGCAGACGTTCCTGGGTTTCGATCGAGGCGTACAGCAGGCCGGTCTTGGCCGCCACCGGCAGCTGCTTGCGCGCCTGCTTGATCTTCTCGCCGAGGCCGATCTCAAGCAGCCGCCGCACGCCCAGCGGATGCGCCTCTTCGGCCTGCTGGCGGTCTGCGAAGATGCGCAGGGCAACGCTGTCGCCCTCGTCCAGCAGTGCCGGGTAAGCCGGAACACCGGCCTCGCCAGGCACCTGCAGCGGAATCGGCGTGGCCGGGAACGTGCGCAGGCCATCGGCGGCCATCTCCCGGCCCGCGCGTGCGGCGAAGGCATCGCCGGCACGGCCACCGAACGAGGCACGCAGCGCATCCAGGTCACGCGAGGTCGCCAGGACCTTGCCGTTCTCATCGCGCAGGCGCAGGTTCATGTGCAGGTGCGCTTCAATCGAACCCGGATCGAAATCGGTGGCCGCCACCTTGGCCCCCGTCGCGCGTGACAGGAAGCGCGCCAGCTCGCCGGTGATGGCGTCGGCACTGGGCTGCGGGAATGCCTCGAAGAATGCCCGCGCGAAGTCTGGCGCAGGCACGTAATTGCGGCGCATCGCCTTGGGCAGGCTGCGGATCAACGCGGCCGCCTTGTCGGCCACGAAACCCGGTGCCAGCCAGCCCAGCTGCACCGCGTCCAGCGCATTGAGCAGATGCAGCGGCACGTCCAGGGTTACACCGTCATCCTCTGCGCCCGGCTCGAAGCGGTAGTGCAGCGGCAAGCGCGCCTGGCCCAGCGCCAGGTACTTCGGATAGCGCTCCTGCTCGCTGCCTTCGCCCGGCAACAGGTCTACCAGAGCCCAATGCAGGGTCTTGCGCTGTTCCTGCGCCAACCCCTTCCACCAGGCATCCAGCCCCGCAGCCGAATGGATCTGCGGCGGTACGCGGTCCAGGTACCAGCGCGCCTGCCAGTCCTCGTCAGCCACGATGCCGGCGCGGCGCAGCTTGGCTTCTTCCTCGCGGGCAACCTCCAGCACCTTCTGGTTGTCGGCTACGAAGCTGGCGCGAGTGTTGATCTCGCCGGTCACCAACGCCTGCCGAACGAAGATATCGTGCGCTTCGCCCGGGTTGATGCGGCCATAGTGCACCGGCTTCTTCGGCGCCAGCACCAGACCGAACAGGCTGATCTGCTCGGAGGCCAGCACCTGGCCCTGCGCGCGCGACCAGTGCGGATCGAAGTGTTTGCGCAGCAGCAGGTGCGGCAGCTCGGCGATCACCCAGTCCGGCTCGATCGCGGCCAGGGTCATGCCCCACACCTTCTGCGTATCCAGCAGGTTGGCCACCAGCAGCCACGGCGGCGGCCGCTTGGACAGTGCCGAGCCCGGGAATGGCAGGAAACGGCGCTGGCGGGGCGCCTGGAAATCGCCCTTCTCGGTGCGGTGGCCGATCTGCGTCGGCAGGCCGGCCACCAGCGCCCGGTGCAGGGTCTGGTAAGCCGCGGCGCGCACGCGTTCGCTGAAACCACCGCCGGCCGGCGCCTGGTCCTTCTGCGCACGTACGGCCACCGGGGGCGGGGCTGCCTCGGCCTTGCCTTCGCGGGCCAACCGCGCGGCGCGGTGCAGCTGGCCACGGGTGGCCTTCACCGCCGCCGCATCATCACGCGCCGGGGCCGGCGCACTGCTGCCGGCCAGCAACGGCGCCATCGAAGCCTCGTTGGCTTCTTCCTTCCAACCCAGTTCCTCACACAGCAGGCGCAGCTGGCGATGCAGCTCACGCCACTCGCGCATGCGCAGGAAGCCGAGGAAATGGCGACCACACCAGTCGCGCAGCTTGGATTGAGTCAGGTCTTCATGGGACTGCCGATAGGCGTCCCACAAGCGCAGCACACCGACGAATTCGGAACGGCCATCGGCAAACTGCGCATGCGCGCTGTCGGCCGCGCCGCGCGCTTCGGGCGGGCGTTCGCGCGGGTCCTGGATACCCAGGAACGAGGCGATCACCAGCATCGGCCGCAGACAACCGGCCGCTTGCGCGGCCACCAGCATGCGTGCCAGTTTCACGTCTACCGGCAGCCGTGACATCTGCTTGCCGATCGCCGTCAGGTGGCGCTCACTGTCAATCGCGCCCAGTTCGGTCAGATGCTGCCAGCCGTCGGCCACCGCGCGCTCGTCGGGGGCCTCCAGGAACGGGAAATCCTCGATCCGGCCCAACCCCAGCTGCAACATGCGCAGGATCACCCCGGCCAGACTGGAGCGACGGATTTCCGGATCGGTGAATTCCGACCGTGCCAGGAAGTCGGCTTCGGCGTACAGGCGGTAACAGATGCCTTCGGCGACACGGCCGCAGCGACCCTTGCGCTGGTTGGCACTGGCCTGCGAGATCGGCTCGATGTGCAGGCGGTCAAGCTTGTTGCGTGGGCTGTAGCGCTTTACACGGGCAAAGCCGGGATCGACCACGTAGCGGATGCGCGGCACCGTCAGCGAAGTTTCGGCCACGTTGGTGGCCAGCACGATGCGCCGGTTCGCGCCTGGGTTGAATACGCGGTCCTGATCCTGGTTGGACAGCCGCGCATACAGCGGAAGCACCTCGGTATTGCGGTACTTGCGCCGTTCCAGCGACTGGTGCGCATCGCGGATCTCGCGTTCGCCCGGCAGGAAGATCAGCACGTCGCCACGGGAATCCAAGCGGGTGATCTCGTCAATGGCCGACACGATCGCATCGTTGACCGTGCGTTCGCCCTGGTCTTCGCCCTCGCCTTCCAGCGCGCGGTAGCGCACTTCCACCGGGTAGGTGCGGCCTTCGACGCTGATCACCGGCGCATTGTCGAAATGCTGCGCAAAGCGCTCGGTGTCGATGGTGGCCGAGGTGACAATCAGCTTCAGGTCCGGGCGCTTGCGCAGCAGCTGCTTCAGATAGCCCAGCAGGAAATCGATGTTGAGACTGCGCTCATGCGCTTCATCGACGATGATCGTGTCGTAGTTCGACAGCCAGCGATCGCTGGCAATCTCCGCCAGCAGGATGCCGTCGGTCATGAACTTGATGCGGGTGTCTTCGCCGACCTTGTCGTTGAAGCGCACCTGGTAACCCACCAGCTGGCCCAGCTCGCTCTGCAGCTCCTGCGCGACACGGCTGGCCACCGCACGCGCGGCGATCCGGCGCGGCTGGGTGCAGCCGATCATGCCCGCCTGGCCACGGCCAGCGGCCAGGCACAGTTTCGGCAGCTGGGTGGTCTTGCCCGAACCGGTTTCACCGGCGATCACCACCACCTGATGGTCGCGGATCAACTGGGTGATCGTCTCGGCTTCACGCGCAATCGGCAGCTGCGGGTCCAGAGTAATGGACGGCTGCTGTTGCGCCCGTGTCATCCGGCGCTGCACCGACGCCTGCAAGGCCTGCTCGAAGGTGGCGGCCAACGCCGCATCCTGTGGCTTGGCCTGGCAACGCGAGAGCATCCCCAGCAAACGGCCCCGGTCGCGGCTCATGGCGCCGTCGATGGCGACGCGCTGTTGGCGCAGGCGGGACTGCGGCATTTTGTCGATAGCATTCATCAATCGATTCGTTCAAAACTTTGAAAGAGACCAGTCATTACGACTGATCTATTGTTAAGGCCAACGATTCCACAAGGAGGAACCCCATGGCGAAGACCAAGAGCACGACCAAGCCCAAGACCGGCAAGCAGAAGCTTGCAGCATCCGCGCCGTCGGCCCCCAACATCGATATCGGGATCACCCAGGGCGATCGCAAGAAGATTGCCGATGGTCTGGCGCGGTTCCAGGCCGATGCATTCACGCTCTACCTGAAGACCCACAACTTCCACTGGAATGTCACCGGGTCGATGTTCAACTCGCTGCACACCATGTTCGAGACGCAGTACACCGAGCAGTGGGCAGCCCTGGACGATGTGGCCGAGCGCATCCGCGCACTGGGCTTCAATGCCCCGGGCTCCTACCGGGAATTCGCTGCGCTGACCTCGATTGTCGAGGAGCCGGGCCTGACTGACAGTGCGGACTGGCGTGAAATGGTACGCCAGTTGGTGGTCGCCAACGAAGCGGTCTGCCGTACGGCACGTGAAGTGCTGGATGTGGCCGACGACGCTGACGATGCCCCCACCGAGGATCTGATGACCCAGCGCCTACAGACCCACGAGAAGTATGCGTGGATGCTGCGCTCCCTTCTCCAGTAAGGGTTGAGGGGGTCGGCAGGGCTTGCAGCCCTGCACCTGCTTCAAGCCACGGCAACATCAACTTCAAAAGCTGGCTTTCCGTGGGTTGGCGGGGTGGGTCCGGTGGCAGGGGACGCCGTAAACCCATCCATGGGGGCTTGGTCGCCGCATCCATGCGGCTCACACCCCTGCCACCGGACCCACCCCGCCTTCGACAGTTTTCCGCGATCTGCCGGCAAAGCTTGGGGTCAGAGCCGTTTTCCGCAGGAAAACGGCTCTGACCCCATTTTGTTTGTCGATATCTGACAGATTTCATCCACGCATGGCGTGGATGGACCCACCGTCACCGGAAAACTGTCGGGGCGGGGCGGTGTGGGCTTGCAGGACCGTTGGCGCCATGGATGGCGCCATCGAGCCCCCCCATGGATGGGTTTACGGCGTGTCCTGCAAGCCCACACCGCCCCGCCCAACCAGCAGACACCCCAGAGCCGGCTGTTGCCTTTGACGTTGCTCTGGCTCGTAGCGGGTGCAGGGCGCAGCCCTGCCGCCGCCTCCGAGAGGTAAACTAGCCGGATGGCTTCCCGTCCCGCGCACGACCTGCTCCAACGCGTCTTTGGTTACGACGATTTCCGTGGTCCACAGCAGGACATCGTGGAGCATGTGGCTGCCGGTCACGATGCCCTGGTGCTGATGCCCACTGGCGGCGGCAAGTCGCTGTGCTACCAGGTCCCAGCCCTGCTGCGTGACGGATGTGGCATCGTCATCTCGCCGCTGATCGCCCTCATGCAGGACCAGGTTGAGGCACTGCGCCAGCTCGGCGTGCGTGCCGAGTACCTGAACTCGACCCTGGACGCCGAGACCGCTGGCCGCGTCGAGCGCGAACTGCTGGCCGGCGAACTGGACATGCTCTATGTCGCTCCCGAGCGCCTGCTGACCGGCCGTTTCCTGTCGCTGCTCTCACGAAGCCACATCAGCCTGTTCGCCATCGACGAGGCGCACTGCGTATCGCAGTGGGGCCACGACTTCCGTCCCGAGTACCGCCAGCTGACCGTCCTGCACGAGCGCTGGCCAGACATTCCACGGGTCGCACTGACCGCCACCGCCGATCCGCCGACCCAGCGCGAGATCGCCGAGCGCCTGGACCTGCAGGAAGCACGCCACTTCGTCAGCTCCTTCGACCGCCCCAACATCCGCTACACCGTGGTGCAGAAGGACAATGCCCGCAAGCAGCTGACCGACTTCCTGCGCGGTCATCGTGGCGAGGCGGGCATCGTCTACTGCATGTCGCGGCGCAAGGTCGAGGAGACCGCCGAATTCCTCTGCGGCCAGGGCTTCAACGCCCTGCCCTACCACGCAGGCCTGCCAGCAGAAGTGCGCGCGAGCAACCAGCGCCGCTTCCTGCGCGAGGACGGCATCGTGATGTGCGCGACCATCGCCTTCGGCATGGGCATCGACAAGCCGGACGTGCGCTTCGTGGCGCATACCGACCTGCCGAAGTCGATGGAAGGCTACTACCAGGAAACCGGACGTGCCGGCCGTGATGGCGAAGCCGCCGAAGCCTGGCTGTGCTACGGCCTGGGCGACGTGGTGCTGCTGAAGCAGATGATCGAGCAGTCCGAGGCCGGCGAAGAACGCAAGCAGCTGGAACGGGGCAAGCTCGACCACCTGCTGGGCTACTGCGAATCCATGCAGTGCCGCCGCCAGGTGCTGCTGGCCGGATTCGGCGAAACCTACCCCAAGCCCTGCGGCAACTGCGACAACTGCCTGACGCCGCCGGCATCGTGGGACGCGACCATTCCGGCGCAGAAGGCACTGAGCTGTGTCTACCGCAGCGGCCAGCGTTTTGGCGTGGGCCACCTGATCGACGTTCTGCGCGGCAGCGAGAACGAGAAAGTGAGGCAGCAGGGCCACGACAAGCTCAGCACCTACGCGATCGGCCGCGACCTGGATGCGCGCACCTGGCGCAGCGTGTTCCGCCAGCTGGTCGCGGCCAGCCTGCTGGAAGTGGACAGCGAGGGCCACGGTGGCCTGCGCCTGACCGATGCCAGCCGCGATGTGCTGACCGGCCGGCGCCAGATCAGCATGCGCCGCGACCCGGCCAGCAGCACCAGCGGGCGCGAGCGCAGCGCCCAGCGCACCGGCCTGTCGGTGCTACCGCAGGACCTGGCCCTGTTCAACGCGCTGCGCGGCCTGCGTGCCGAACTGGCGCGCGAACAGAACGTGCCGGCGTTCGTGATCTTCCACGACAGCACCCTGCGCAACATCGCCGAGCAGCGCCCGACCAGCCTGGATGAGCTGGCCCGGGTCGGCGGTATCGGCGGCACCAAGCTGAGCCGCTACGGCCCGCGTCTGGTCGAGATCGTGCGTGAGGAAGGGTAGCGCCGGGCCATGTCCGGCGGCCCGCTGATTGGCCGCGCTGCGCGCTCGCCGGGAATGGCCCCGCCCCACCCTTGCCTGGCTCCAATCTTGAACCGGCCATTCAGCCGGAAGTGCATCCCACGCCGCTTACGGCTAGATTAGCGCCATGTCCCTCGCCTCGACCCTGCTCCGTGTCGTGCTGATGCTCAGCCTGTTGCTCAACGGGCTGAACGCGGCCATGGCCAGTGGTCACGAGGAAATGGGCCGGATGGCTCACGCCGCGGCAGCCGCTGTTGGTGGCGGTGATCCCGACTGCCACCACCACGCCGGCATGCAGGCCGACGAAGCCCCGCAGGCCAAGGCCCCCGCCCACGACGCCCACTGCCAGATCAAGGACTGCCTGCGCAGCTGCGCCCAGCACCCGCTGCTGGTGGTGCAGCCGTTGCCGTTCATGGCCGGCCCGGCATTGTCGCTGGCCCCGCAACCGATGCCGGCCACTGGCCGTCCGGCGCCGCCGCTGCCGCCGATCTCGCGTCCTCCCATCGGCTGATTCCACACGCACCGTGCGCCCTGCGCACCGTAGCCGGCCGCCTGCCGGCGTCTTTACGTGTCTGGAGTCACCACCATGAATACCCGCATTCCCCCCGGTCCGGGCGCTGTGCCCATGCCGTCGCGCCGCCTGTTCGTGCAGGGCCTGGCCGCCGGTGGCGTAGTCGCTGGCATCGCCGCTGTCGGCGTGCCGCAGCGCGCGCTTGCCGCCGCCACTGCCGCCCCACGCCTAGCCGGCGCCCCCGCCGTGCTCAGCGACACCCGCATCGAACTGGCCATCGGCGAATCGCTGGCCAATTTCACCGGCCGCACCCGCCCGGCGATCACCGTCAACGGCTCACTGCCGGCCCCGATCCTGCGCTGGCGCGAAGGCCAGACCGTGGACCTGTTCGTGCGCAACACGCTGCAACGCCACCCGACCTCGATCCACTGGCACGGCATCCTGCTGCCGGCCAACATGGACGGCGTGCCCGGCCTGAGCTTCAACGGCATCGGCCCCGGCGAGACCTACCACTACCACTTCGAGCTGAAGCAGTCGGGTACCTACTGGTACCACAGCCACTCCATGTTCCAGGAGCAGGCCGGCCTGTACGGCGCGCTGATCATCGACCCGGCCGAGCCGGCGCCGTACCAGCACGACCGCGAGCACGTGATCATGCTGTCCGACTGGACCGACATGGACCCCGGCGCGCTGTTCCGGCGCATGAAGAAGCTCGCCGAGCACGACAACTACTACAAGCGCACCCTGCCCGACTTCCTGCGCGACGCCAAACGCGACGGCTGGTCGGCGGCGCTGTCCGATCGTGGCATGTGGGGCCGGATGCGGATGACGCCCAGCGATATCTCCGACATCAACGCGCATACCTACACCTACCTGATGAACGGCACCGCCCCGGCCGGTAACTGGACCGGGCTGTTCCGCAGTGGCGAAAAGGTGCTGCTGCGCTTCATCAATGGCGGATCGATGACCTACTTCGACGTGCGCATCCCCGGTTTGAAGATGACCGTGGTCGCCGCTGATGGCCAGTACATCCATCCGGTCAGCATCGACGAATTCCGCATTGCTCCCGCCGAAACCTACGACGTGCTGGTCGAACCCACCGGCCAGGATGCGTTCACCATTTTCTGCCAGGACATGGGCCGCACCGGCTATGCCGCCGGCACGCTGGCGGTACGCCACGGGCTGCAGGCACCGATTCCCGCGCGCGACCCGCGCCCGTTGCTGACGATGAGCGACATGGGCCACGACATGGGCGGTGGTGGCCACGGCGGTCACGACATGGCCGCGATGAAGGGCATGGAAGGCGGCTGTGGCGCCAGCATGGGCCACGGTGCGCCCGCCGGCGGTGATACCGCCAGCAAGGCGCCGAAGCACCCGGCCAGCGAGCGCAACAACCCGCTGGTGGACATGCAGAGCTCGGCCACCGAACCGAAACTGGACGACCCCGGCATCGGCCTGCGCGACAACGGCCGCCAGGTGCTGACCTACGGTGCGATGCGCAGCCTGTTCGAGGACCCGGATGGCCGCGAGCCGAGCCGCGAGATCGAGCTGCACCTGACCGGTCACATGGAGAAATTCTCCTGGTCGTTCGATGGCATTCCGTTTGCCAGCGCCGAACCACTGCGGCTGAACTACGGCGAGCGCATGCGCATCGTGCTGGTCAACGACACCATGATGCAGCACCCGATCCACCTGCACGGCGTGTGGAGCGATCTGGAAAACGCGCAGGGCGAATTCCACCTGCGCAAGCACACCATCGACATGCCACCCGGCACGCGCCGCAGCTATCGCGTGCGCGCCGATGCGCTCGGCCGCTGGGCCTACCACTGCCATCTGCTGTACCACATGGAAGCGGGCATGATGCGCGAAGTGAGGATCGAAGAATGAGCCGCTCACTGCTTTCCCCCAGCCTGCTGGCCCTGGGCCTGGCTGCCGCAATGCCGGTGTTCGCGCAGTCGCACGCCGGTCATGACATGGCCCCGATGGAACCGCCCGCGAAGACCGCGAAGTCTGCCAAGGCGCCGGTCGAACAGGTCGATCATTCGAAGCTGGATCATTCGAAGATGGATTCCGGCGCCATGGATCACGCCGGCATGGACCACTCGAAGATGGACCATGGCGCAATGCAACCGGCGGCGATGGACAACGCCACGATGGACCCTTCCAGGATGGATCATGCGGCGATGGGTCACGGCACGCCCGCTCCCACCGAACCGCGTGAGCCGATTCCGGTCCCCACCGATGCCGACCGTGCCGCCGCATTCCCGCCCATCGCCCACGGTGCAATGGAGCATGCACCGGAGATCAACAGCTTGCTGCTGATTGACCGGCTTGAACACTGGGATGGCAAGAGCAGCAACGGCCAGGCCTGGGAGGCCACGGGCTGGATCGGCGGCAACATCAACCGCCTGTGGTTGCGCACCGATGGCGAACGCAGCCGTGGCCGCACCGAGTCATCGTCGCTGGAAGCGCTGTATGGCCGCAGTGTGTCGCCGTGGTGGGACGTGCTGGTCGGCGTGCGCCAGGATTTCCGCCCAGCCGACTCGCGCACGTGGGCGGCCATCGGCATCCAGGGCCTGGCGCCGTACAAGTTCGAAAGCTCGGCCACGCTGTACATGGGCTCCGGCGGCCAGGTGCTGGCCAAGGCCGAGGTGGAGTACGACGTGCTGCTGACCAACCGTTTGATCCTGCAGCCGCTGCTGGAAGCCACCGTTGCGGCCAAGGACGAGCAGGAGTACGGCATCGGCCGTGGCCTGAACAAGGTGGAGGCCGGTCTGCGCCTGCGCTACGAGTTCAGCCGCCGCTTCGCGCCGTACATCGGCATCAGTCACGAACGCAGTTTTGGCGACACCGCCGACTATGCCGGTGACCACGCGCGCGACACGCGTTGGGTCGCTGGCGTGCGCATGTGGTTCTGAGCAGCGTTACGTGAGCAGTGGCCAGCCCCGGCAGCCGCCGGGGCCGGCTACACTGCGCCACGTTCCAATGCAGGCACCGCCATGTCGTTGCAGATCCGCCGCGCCACCCTTGCCGATGTCGACGCGCTGTCGGCCATCGCGATTGCCACCTACAACGAAACCTGGGGCGATTCCTATCCGCCGCAGGAGCTGCACGATTTCCTGCAGGATCACTACAGCAGCGAACCGCAGCGCATCGAACTGTCCGACCCACGCAGTGCCATCTGGTTGCTGATGGACGGTGACGCCGTGGTTGGTTATCTGGCCGCCGGCGCCAACACCCTGCCGTATGCGGATGCACGCGAGGGCGACATCGAACTGAAGCGGTTCTACATCCTGGCCGCACACCAGAACGGCGGCCACGGCGCGCGCCTGATGGACGCGTTCATGGCCTGGCTGGACCAGCCGCAGCGCCGCACCCTGTGGGTGGGTGTGTGGGAAGAAAACTTCGGTGCGCAGCGCTTCTACGCGCGCTATGGCTGCAGCAAGGTCGGCGAGTACGACTTCGTCGTGGGCGACACCCACGACCGCGAGTTCATCCTGCGGCGGCCGTGATCGCGTCTCTGTAGAGTCGAGCCATGCTCGACTATGGCCTGCAACATCCAGTCGAGCATGGCTCGACGCTACTAATTAGAAATCGAACAACTCGGAGAGGAAGCTCTCCTTCTTCTTTTTCTTGTAACCGTGGCCATGCTGCTGGCCCCGGTTGTCCTCGTAGCGCTGGCCAAGATGGCGGGTGTCACGGTGCATCACCGGTGGCGGTGCTGCCTGTGGCACGGCCTGCACCGGTGGCGGCACGGCTGCCCCTGCCCCGGCACCCGCTCTCTCGATGATCTTGTCCAGCTCACCACGGTCCAGCCACACACCACGGCAGCCGGGGCAATAGTCGATCTCGATGCCATGGCGTTCTGCCATCTGCAGGGTCTGGGTCTTGCACACGGGGCACAGCATCGGCATTACTCCTGTCGGTCTGACAATGACTGTACCTGCCCTGTGATGACTGTGCGGCAACGCATGACCGATGACACAGGGACTTCCGGCGCGTGCCGGTGCAGCGGCAGTACCCCCACACTGCACCCCTGTTCCGCAGGGAATGCGTACATGACCTTGCTGTCCCGCCTGCCCACGACCGCGCGTCTGTTGCTGGTCCTGCTGGGCGTCGGCCTCGGCCTGAACCTGCGCGATATCGCCGCAGCCATCGGCGTACCGATTCCCGCACTGCCCATCCCCTATGGCGGCAGCCTGCTCGACAACGCGCTGGCGGTGCTGACCGCGCTGTTGCTGGCTGCGCTGTTGCGCCCCCGTGGTATCGGCCTGCTGGCCAGCCTCGGCCTGAGCGGAAACGGCTGGCGCGGGCCGATGTGGGTACTGCTGGCCAGCCTGCCGTGCTGGCTGGGCCTGGCACTACTCGGCACACCAAACAAGGCAGTGACCGCATTGGATGCCACGATGCTCGCAGTGCTGTTCCCGCTGGCCGAGGAAGTGCTGTTCCGTGGCCTCGGTTTCGTGCTCCTGGTGAAGATCGTACGCGGGCCATGGCTCCTGCTTGCCCTGCCTCAGGCACTGCTGTTCGGCTGGGTCCACTGGCTGGGCTTCGGCGGTTTCGAGGGAGGTGGCATCGCCCTGTTCGTCGGTGCGGTGATTGCACTCGGTGGCTTCATCTTCGCCTGGCTGGACCATCTGGACGGCGACACGCTCTGGTGCGGCCTGGTCCTGCACGTGTCGATGAACCTCGCCTGGAATGTGTTCAGCCTGGACGACGCCGTCGCCTTGGGCTGGCAGGCCACCGGCCTGCGCATCGGCACAGCCGTGCTCGCGGTCGCCGTCCTGGCCTGGCACGTGCGGCGTCGGCGCCAGAGGCGCCTGTAACGCCCACTTAGCTTGCCGTGCACGCCGGGATCACTACCGGCTTGCGCATACTTGCGCGCCTTTTCACCGTAGCTGTCCGGAGTTGTCGCGTCATGTTGCTGTCCAAGCGCCACGTTGAACCCCGTGTCCTGCTGATCGAGGACGCGGAGGAAACCCGCGAACTGAGCCGGCTGGCGCTGGAAAGCCAGGCCTGCCACGTGGTGGGCGTGAGCTCTGCCGAAGCGGCGCTGGGCCTGCTGGCAGCCGGTGAGCGTTTCGATCTGCTGTTCACCGACGTCAATCTGGGCCTGATCAGCGGCATTGAAGCCGCCAACCGGGTTCGCAGCCTGTATCCCCAGCTGCCGATCCTGGTGACCTCGGGCATGGACCAGCACCAGGTGCTGCCACAACTGCGCGACGGCATCCATTTCCTACCCAAGCCCTACAACATGAGCGAGCTGCTCGATGCCATCCGCCTGTGTTTCCGCCATGCGGATGTGGGCGTGTTGACCGCGCCGGATGCACAGGCAGCGTGAGGCATTGATCCACGCATGACGTGAATCTACGTCAACACCCCCGCTGGATCCGCGCCGTGCGTGGATGGAACCGGGCATCAACCGCCGGTATACGGCCCTTCGCCCGGCATCACCTCCAGCAGTGCACGAGTGATCACCCGCGGGTAGACCGTCAGATGGTCCTCACCATCGATCACCACGTTGTCCACCTGCAGCTTGCGGCCACTGCGCTGCAGCTGCGCAGTGAAGTCTGCAGTCTGCCGCAGCATGTCGTTGCCGGTTGAATAGCGCGGCCCCGGCTTGACGGTTTCGTAGCTGCCCACCGACAACAGCACGCGGGTCGACTGTGCCGGAATGACGGCACTGTCCTGCAGGCGCGGCAGCAGAAGCTGATCGAACCACAGCGACGGACTGGACAGGATGTAGGTGCGGAACATGTCCGGGCGCGTGGTCAGCACATAGGCGCCGAACAGAGCACCATAGGAATGACCAGCGAACATGCGCCGGGTGGGATCGGTGCGATAACGCGCATCGACCAGCGGCAGCACTTGCGCCGCCAGGAAATCGCGATAGTGCGCGGCACCGCCGTAGGTGACGTCATCGCTGCAATAGCCATCAACCGTGCGCGCGGGGTTGCTGGGCGTGTAATCGCGCGAGCGGCTCTGCTTCGAGGTCAGGCCTTCCTGCGGCGGCAACCCGACCAGGATGAAATCCTCGATGTTGACGCCCTGCTGCCCCACCAGGTTGCGCACGCTGCGCACCAGCGGAAAGCTGTACAGCGCATCGGTCACGTACAGCACCGGATAGTGCTTTCCGGGGTGCGCAGCGTAGCCGGCCGGTAGCGCCACCCAGATCGGGTAATCGCGCCCCACAGGGTCATGTACGCGCAGCGCTTCGGTGTCCGGCAGCACCACGCCCGGCGCGGCGGTTGCTGCGCTTTCCTTCGCGTCACTCTGCGTTGCCGGTGGCGTCACCGACATCGCACATCCCGCCAGGGTCAGACAGGCCGCTACACTCCATCCACGCACACGCTGCATCCGCGCTCTCCCGTTGCGGGCGACGCACCCAGGTGGCGCCGCTACCGCATCCTCACATGTCGTGCCGCGCGGCGCCACGCCGGGTCAAGGCGAGGCCGGGGGTGGTGCCGGGAACAGCGTGCGCAGCGCCTGCAGCGCGGCCGGGTGGTAGATCGTGGCGTGGGTTTCCTCGGGCAGCGGCAGGTACTTCACCAGCGGCGACGGCGAGGTCTGCTGCAGCAGTGCGGCCAGTCGTGCAGTGGATGCGGCCAGTTCCGGCTGCCCGCTGCTGGCCAGGAACACGTGCGGCTGTGCGCGCGTCACCGCCGACAGCTGTTTGGCTGCGCCGGCCAGCATCGTGCCTCGGTTCCACCACAGGCTGGGGTCCAGCGCGATGTAGCTGTTGAACAGTGTCGGCTCCTGCAGCAACGTCTCGACCACGAACAAGCCTGCCAGCGATTCACCGATCAGCGCGCGCTCGTCGGTAGTCGGGTAGCGCAGGCGCACCTGCGGCATCAGTTCATCGCGCAGGAAGCTGCGGTAGGCCGCCGAGCCACCGATGCGCGGCGCGATCTTCTGGTCCTGTGGGTCGTTGCTGGGGCCGGTCATGTCACGACGACGCTCGGTGTTCTCGATGCCGACAAGCAGGAACGGACGCATGCTGCCGTTGCCGCTCAGCACCTGTACCAGTCCCGCCACATGCAGGAAGTCTTCGCCGATGCCGCCATCAGGCATGTACAGCACCGGCAACGGCGCCTTCGGGTCCAGGCCCCACGGCTGCGGGCGGTAGACATTGATGCGGCGGGTCTCGCCCAGTGCCTTCGACTCGATGGTGAAGGTTTCGCCGATGACCAGTGGGGTGGCGGCAGCAGCCTGTGTGGGCGGTGCGGGTTCGGCGGCCATCAGCGGAGTGGCGGAGACAGCGGACAACAACAGCGACAGCACGATCAGACGCATGGGAAAACCCACCCTGAGAAAGCGCTGAGCATAGACCGCCGGAGGCATTGTCGTTCGCGGCGCTTTGCCGATCTACCGGAACTGGAGCACCATGGAGTCGGTGATGGTCATGGAACGGGCACCTTGGCTCACAGGCTGGTCACCGCCACGCTCATATCCCCAAGGAGGAGGTTCCCATGTTGAGTGTATTGATCGCCACCACCCTTGCTGCTGGTTCACCGCAGGCAAGCAGCGCTCCCCCAGCATCCGCAGCGTATGCAGACTGCCTGCTCGCCCACCTCCAACCGGGATTGTCCGACCGCGCGATCCCGCTGCTGCAGCAGGCCTGCGTCGCGAAGTATCCGGAGAGCTACGTCGCATATTCAGAACTGGAACGCCGGATCAGCGCGCAACGCCGGGCCGATTTCGATGCGGCTCAAGCGGAGGCGGCGCGTTCCGCGAATGCGGCAGCGACGGCTGCGCAGGAAGCTGCCGACGCGGCGGCCGCAAAAGCCAAGGGAATGCGGGCGAAGTAGAGGCCCCGAACCAGGGCAACAAAAAAGGCACCGCATTGCGGTGCCTTTCTGAATGACCTGGGTCATTGGATGCAATGGTGGGCCGTGAAGGATTCGAACCTTCGACCAAAAGATTAAAAGTCCTGCGCGACGCGTTCCAGTACGTTCCAGCCTGACCCATTCGTTAAGCTAAGTGTCTGATTTTACATTCCTTAGCGTTTCAACCAGTCCCAGCTGGCACCCTGCATGCCCACTCAATGTAGGCACCAAGTAGGCACCAGATGGCGAAGGGAAATGGACAACTCACGGCTCGCGGCCTCGCCGCACTCGCGCCCGGGGAATGGGCCAACGACGCAGCCACACATGGTGCTGGAGTCCTGCAAGCTCGCAAGCTCGCATCGGGTGCTGTCGGGTTCTACTACCGCTACACCGGTCCCAATCGAAAGCAGGACCGCCTCAGCCTCGGTAGCACCCTGAGCCTCGCAGAAGCACGTGCTGCTGCAGCTGCCTTGGCACGGCGCTACCAGGCCGGCGATCGCGACCTCCGCGCCGCACTGCAGGCGGAAGAGGCGGCCGCTGCGCGAGCACAGGCCCGAGCCGAAGCCGAGGCCAACGCGCTGAGCACTGCGACGCTAGGCGCCCTAATGACTGCCTACGCTGGGAGCCTCAAGGCGGCAGGAAAGATCAGCGCCGGAAATGTGGAAAAGGCGGTGGCCCTGCACGTAGAGAAGGCCTGGCCCGAACTCTGGCGCCGGCCGGCGGCCGAGGTTGAACTGGACGATCTGATCCCGGTGTTGGCGCGCCTGGTGGAAGCGAAGAAGCTGCGGGAGGCTGGAAAGATCCGGTCGTACCTCCGGGCCGCCTACTCTGCCGCCATTCGCGCCAAACAGGACGCTGCCGCGCCATCGGCCCTGCGAGTGCTCAACCTGTCCAGAAACCCCGCCCAAGACCTGTCCACCATGGACAGTGGCACACCCCGCGAGCACGCCCTTTCCATCTCCGAGCTGCGCGCCTATTGGCGCCGGATCTCGGCCATGCCTGACGCTCGCGGTGCCATGCTCCGGTTCCATCTACTGGTCGGCGCCCAGCGCATCTCGCAGATGGCCCGAATGGTGGCCACCGATTTCGACCAGGATCACCAATCCATTCGGATCTTGGATATCAAGGGCCGGCGGAAGCGCCCACGCGTCCATGTAGTGCCGCTGATCGCGCAGAGCGCAGCAGACCTAGCCAAGATGCACGGGGAGAAGCTCGGCGTGCACCTGTTCACTATTAGCGACGGCATCGAAGCAGTCACCTACGACGTGTTCCGTGGCGCGCTGGACCGGGTGGTGGATGAAATGGCTGCCGCCGACGAGCTTGAAGGACCGCGGTTCACTCCTGGCGACCTGCGCCGAACCGTCGAGACGCGCCTGGCTGCAGCCGGCTATTCGGAGGAAGTGCGGGGCCATGTGCAGTCACACGGCCTCAGCGGCGTGCAGAAGCGGCACTACAACAAGTACGAATACGATGCGGAGAAGCGCGGCGCGATCGCGTCGCTGTATGAGCTGCTGACCGGCCAAGGAGCCACCGTCACAGAGCTTCGCCCGAAGGCTGCCGTCTAAAACGGAAGGTCCTCTGGGAGATCCAGCGCTGCCAATCTGTTCGCAGCGCGCTGGTTCCCGCTGGCAGAGGCTCGGAGTCGGGCTGCACTGCGCTGGCGGCGGGCCCGAGCCTTCCAACTACCCGAGCGGTCGGATTCCAGTGCGCTGGCATGCTGCAGCTGAGCGGCGGCGGTCGTTTCGAGGCTGGCTTGCTTTCCGGGCGACTTATCCATGCAGCGAGCATGCCGCACAGGTGTCGCTGTAGCCGCGACGCGGAGCGCCTGAAGGGAGACGGCTTACATCTGCAGCCTTGGCAGTTGAGCTCGTCGCCGGGCCTGCTGAATCTCCCGAACGATGCTCTCTTGGTGCCTGGCGACCCATATCTCGGCGCCGGCTTTCCCCTGCTGCAGGCTACTGCACGTACGAACGGGGCGACGGCCCTCGGGGAAGTCGATGTGCAGGGCCAGAACCGCCTGCAGCGGGCCACGCGGGTTGTCCTGGTGGATGGCCACCACCCACTGTTCGCCGTAGGCAATCACAGTGCGTTCCTTCGCCTTGGGGCTGGGCTTGATCCAGCGGAATCCACGCGGGAGCCCCTCAATAGTTGGCAGCGGCGCAAGATCAGTGCCGCCACCAAGATCCGCGATTGCCTGTGTCTCTGGAACGCCCGGGTACAACTTGGCTGCCGCTCGGCTCTCAGCGTAGCGCCGGCCTTCCTCAGGCGTGCGCATACGCACTTCTTGCGTCTCCCACATCTTGCCCAAGTCCAGCCACACGACGACGCCGCCACCAGGCTCTGCCCGCACTGTGGCCACCTCCCTTGCGTTCCAGATCATCGCCCATCGATCGCCACGGTGGACCCAACCAGCCTGGTAAGGCTCGGGGCTGCTGGCGCCTTGGTATCCGTGTGAAGGAAGCATGTCCGGAGGATACGCCCGGCCGTCTCAGAAGCTGCGATTCTTAACGCATCGGTACCTGAACCGTTCTGCGTCGCGAAGGCAACGCCCGCAGCAGAATCGCCGCGGGCGCGCCTTTCCTCAGACTGCGTACCCCATATGGGCCAGGACCGTCTCCTTCCACTTCAACTGCTGCACGTCAGTTCCGCGCAGCTGCTTCTTGTGTACCTGCAGGAGAACGCCGAAGGCCTGCCCCATGGGCGTCAAGCACCACTGGCCATCGCGCTTGGCCTGGAGACCACAGCCCTCCAACAGCTTGTTGAACTTCTGCGCAGACAGGCCGTGGCGCCGGCCCAGTTCCGTAGGCGTGAAGCAACGAACGCCTTCGATGACTACTGCGACCGGGGCAGCCTTCCGCCAGCTTTCGGGAAACTCCGCATCAGGCAAGTTCGCCGCCTGGAGCAGCTTTCCGGTCGGGAACGTGAAGGGAACACCGCCAACGATCAGGCTTTTGCCGGAGATATGACGGGAAACACCTGGTACAACGCTTTTACACTTTTGCATGGTGATGGACTCGCATTGTGCAGTCCATGAACCACGGCAAGTTGACGTTCGCTAGCAAGACGCTATGATCGCCGACAGCCGTTAGGGAAACCTAACTGCCTTACATTCATCGCTGCAAACGGTGAATGTATGTGCCGTAGTACATGTACTGCGGTTCTTGACGTAGGTGGCCTGAGGATCTCTTGGTCGGGACCTCGGGCCATCTTTTTTTGCCGGATCAGTACCTTGTAAACCGCGCCAAGGCGTGCTGACGTCCGACAGCCCGCAAGATAGTGGGGGTAATGGGGTCCGTCAACGCCAAATGTAGTGAAATTCGGCAATCCCTTGTGCCACAAGGCTTCTGCCATCGGCGCCCGATACCCTTCCAATAGGACGCTTCAGACCTGCTGGAACGGGTTGCGCAGTCAAGCCCGAATCGTGTATTGGCGGTGGCACAAACGCACACCACAAACGGAACGATGACAGCTTCACATGACAGTGGCTCCGCGTCGTTGGAGAGCAACCACTAGAGCAAGTCAGGCAGCGATTCGGTGCTCGTAGAACGGGTGCCGCTTATCGTCAAAGATCCGGTATAGCTCGGCTAGGTCCGCTGGATCCGGATTGAGCCAGGCGTCCACGTGCTCAGGCTTGATGTTGACGATGGTCCGGTCGTGGCCAGCAGCGGCCACCTCGGGCTCCGGGTCGTCGGTGATGGCGGCGAACGACAGCAGATCCGGCTCCCGGCCGGCAGGATCCTTCCAGTGCGACCAGAGGCAGGCCACCAGCATCGGCTCGCCAGTGCGCGGCGTGAACTGCACCACCTGGTTCTTGCCGTCCGGCCCCTCCACGTTCTCGTAGAAGGTATCGACCACCAGTAGGCCATGGGTGTGGCCGAAGGCCGGCGCCCAGAACTTCTCCAGGCTGTCGCGGCGGGCGTTGTAGGTGCCCGGGAAGCGCTGATCGTAGTTGGCCGGCTTCCCGGCGAGCCGGCACTGGTAGCGCATGGGCCTGATCACCAGCTTGCCTCCCTCGGAGACGATCACCGGGGCATACACGCCGGGGAAGATCCGGCTATCCCGGTCCTTGGGGTCGGTACGCTTCAGGTCGGCCAGCTTGGCCAGGGCGCGATCGATCTTGTTGCCGGCGATCCGCACGTCCTCCCGGGCCTTCTTCGTCTCCTTCACCTGCAGCGCGCGCTCGGCGTCGGCCAGGCGCTTCCGATTGGCGAACAGCTCCTGTTCCAATACCGCGGCCTCGGCCCGGTTCCACTGCTCGACCTCGGCCCACACTGCCAGCTCCGCCGGACTCGCGCCCGCCCGGAAGGCGTCATCCATTGCCTTCGGGGTCTTCGGGCGCTTCTTCCCCGGATCGTGGGCGTAGAGCGCCGCAAACTCCTGCAGCGACAGAGTGGCGCCGGTCATTCGGACCAGCTTCTGGTAGGCGGCGGTGATCTGGGCGGAGTAGCACATGGCCGCTATCTGGCCGCAGCATCCGTCTCCGCGATGTGATGGCGAGCTGTGCTGTCAGTGCCCCGTTACGTCAATCACCGCGGTCATGCCCAGCTGGTTGAAAGTCTGGCTCTCCCCGGCCGGTATCAGCGCTGTGCTGCCGGCCGTGTAGAACCGTTGCGGCCCCCACCCGTTGCGGTTGGGTCCGCTGATGCGGTAACCCACCGGGACCTGCGTCTGCACCCACGCACGGCACGTCACGGCCGCGTAGCGCCGCCCTGCTGGCACGTCCACCCACTGCTGAGTTGTGCTCGATCCGTTCGCCGGGGGGAACACCTGGATGATTCGCATGGGCTTACCTGCGGTCGAGAACGACAGGCTGCCGTCATCCCGGAACAGCTCGAAACCGTAGTTGGCCCGCTGATAGACCCCCAAGTCATAGATCCAGAGCGTTCCGGCCACCCTGGTTGGCTGCGACCCGGCGTAGATGCGCACCAGCCAGTTTCCGCCACCTTCATTCACCAGCACAGGCACGATCGGCTTACCATCGTCTTCCGCGATTGCGGCAACGATTGGGGTGCTTGCCTGGAACCTCCGCTCGATCATCCGCGTGAACGCGGGTTGCCCCGCAATCTCGTAGACCACGACGCCGGGCTCGGCAAAGTCGATCCGGTGCCGAAGGTGAAAGTTTGGGTAGTCCGGCGAAATCTGCACGTGCGCACCATCGTCGGTCCACGCCTCCATTCCTGCTGGCATATCAGCTCCATCCTATGAACGCGGTGCAGGGCACCAGTTGGTAAGCCGGCGCGCCGCCGCCAGTCACGTCCGCATACCAGTAGACGCGACCATCCCGGTACACCAGCGACGGCTGCCGACCCACCCATCCCGGAGGCGGCACGATGCAGTAGAAGAAGTCACCGGTTGGTACATAGGGAATCGCCACAGAACCGCCGTGGTTCGAGTCCGTTCCAATGGACGTCACGAACCCGGCAAGTCGCGTGGTGATATCGATATCGATGCTTCCGTCATCGTTGAACGTTTGAAAGCCCGTGGGCACAGATCACCTCACACAATGGATGAGGGGCAGCCATCCACGGCTGCCCCATATCGATTACGGCCAAGTGCCCCAGCGCGCCTTGAACCGCCCCCACTCGTCATACGCGCGCCAGTGCCCGTCGCTGTACTCCGTTCGACGGCCACCGGAAGGCGACGAAACCCGGAGCACGTCGGCGAGAATGTTGAACTCCGAAGTTTTCCCGGTCACACCAAGGGACAGACCCGCCACGTAGCCGTCTGCGCGCACGTTGACGCCCCACTGCGCAGACGACTCCATACCCCCCGCCGTCCACGCGGGCGGCTGTGTTGCGCCGTCCGCCACCTGACTGAGCATGGGACGGAACATCCAGAAGTACGGTGGGTTGGCTGCTGCGTTACCCGACGATCGAACGTCAATCGCCACCCGCGCCGACACCGCACCTGCCGGTGCCTTGCCTATCGCAAAGGATCGGGGCAGAGACGACAGCCCCCCCGTGGACGCATTACCCCCGTTCTCCGGCTGATACAGGGCATACGACGAGGACATGTGCTGTCCTGCCGCGTTGTACCAAGCGATGGTAAGCCGGGAGTCTACGCGGTGCGTCTGCATCCACGCGGAGAAGCAGTAAGTCTTCCCCGCCTCGACGGGCGAAAATATCTCAGACCCGAAGGTGCGCACCTCGCCCACGGCAGTGTTTCCTGCCGCCTTAGATCCGATGCCCGTAACGCCTGGGGGTGCCCAATCGGCCCAGCCGCCCGTGGGATTGCCTAGCTCCGAGAACCACGCGCCTGCGTTGCTCCACCAACCCCAGCCAGTACGCTGCCACATGGGGAACGTGGTGTTAGCCAACAGGTTGCCGGACTCGCCCAGGGTCTTCACGTAGGCATCCATGGTCTGCACCACGGACGCCTCCGCCTTTCCGCCGAGCGACGTCTGGATCCCCGTAATCTGCTGCGCCTGCGCCGACTGCGTCTGCCCTTGCTGCGTCACCTTGGTACTGAGCTGGTTGAAGCCGCTGGCCGACACATCGCCCACCTGCGTCTTCAGGCTCACCAGGTCCTGTGCAGTCGCGTCCAGCTTGGTGCCCTGCTGGGTCACCGTCGTGGTGAGCCCGGCCGTTGCCGCGGCATTGGCGCTAATCGCCACCTCCTGGGTGATGTCGTAAAGCTCGATTCGGTCGATCAACACCGTGGCCTCACTGCCGGCCGCGCCACGGTTCGTCACCCAAATGTGGTGCAGCACATCCGTCCGCTCGTTGCCGACGGTGTGCTCCATCTCGTAACGCGTCCATACGTCGGTCAGGGTCGCAGTCGTCTGGTCGCTGTTGCCTTCGCCTGCCGCCGCGCCGTCACGCACCCTAAGGCGGGCCGTGATGGTCGCGGCTCCGGCAGTAGCGCGCGCCACGATCACCGAGCGGAATTTGCGGTTGACCCCCTTGGCGATGGTGGTCCAGCGGTTGTTGTTGGCGTACACGCCCGGCGAAGACGTGCCGCCGGCCTTGCTGATCACCTGAATCGCTGAACCCTTTTGACCACCACCATCCATCCAGGTCACGTCACCATTCTCTGCACTGGTGCCGTTCTTGATGAAAGGGGCCATGCCGCTGTCGAACGTGGCATTCGTGTTGATGTTTTCTCCACGGTTGGACCACGCGTTGATCGACACGCCCAGGTTGGTGATCTGGTCTGCCTGAGCGTTCGCCTTGCCTTCAGCAGACGTCATGCGGGTGGAAAGCCCGCTGATCGCCTGAACGTTGGCGTTGGTGCCGTTGATCGCCTCCTGACCGCTCGGGCGGTACTCCGTCGCCACCAAGCCGCGCTGGAATTGCACGTTGTCGATCTCGATCCAGAGCGGCCCTGCACCACTGGCCGTCTGCCGACCCACATATACACGAGCACGCTCGGCGACGTCATTGGAGCGCGCAGGCAGAATCAGGCGCTGCCACTGACCCGTGGCGATGACGTAAGGCAGGGTGATCGTACCTAGTCCAGTCGTGCCAGCCTCGTTGAACCACACAACGAAGAGCTGCAGTCGCGAGCCCGCTGTTGCCCGGACCCAGCTGGACAGCACATAGTCGGTCAACTTCTCGACCTTCGTGTACCCCGTGCCAGGACCCGCACGGTTCAGCCCGCACCAGTCATTGTTCCCCAGAGCCGTCCACTCAAGCCGGACGGCCTTACCGCCGCCGGTCAGCGGAGAATCAACCGATGAGAAAGCACCACCCACGTCGCTGCGGATGCGCTCCAAGTTCCAGCCGGTCGGGGCCGCGGTGACGACTGGGGCGTCTTCCATGCTGCTGTTCCACAGCAGGTTATCCCCACCGACGGACTGCATTTGGCCCTCCAGCGTGGTCACGCTCGAGCTGGTCGCTTCGACCTTCCCCTCCGCAACGGTCACCCGTCCGGCCAGGCCGCTGATAGCGGTGGTGTTAGCGGACGTTCCGCTCTCGACCGTGCCAACGCGATTAGTGAGCGAAGTGATCAAGTTGGACTGCGAATCAATCTTGCCTTCCGCACTGGTGACGCGGCTGCTCAGGCCCTGCTGCCCTTGCGCCAATGCAAGTACCTCGGTCACCTCCTCCAGTGCAACGTCATCGACCCACAACGTGCCGGCAGTGTTGTCGGCCAGGATACTCAGCTTCAGTCCGGTGATCGAAGTGTTCTCGGGGATCGAGTAGACGGCGCTCAGGTAAGTCCAAGCCGCTTTGTCAGACGTGAAGAACGTCGCGCCGCCGATCAGCTCCTCGTTCTGATTGGATAGCCGCATTTTGCTGTTGCCAGGGGTGCCGTTGAAGTCAGGACTGCTGCGATACCAACACCCATAGCGATAGACCTTTCCGGGTGTTATCGGCATCGCTGAGCGGCCGTTGGCATAGGCAGCCTTCTGGCGAACAGCGCCGGGGTCAAAGCGAATGCACTGACTTCCTCCGCGGCCCTCCGTCGCCGGCCACGTGGTCCCGGTAGCCCCGGGGTCATGCGTCCAACCCACGTCCTTGCCAGCTTGCCATGTGCCGTTAAGGACCAAGTTGGAGCCTTGTGCGACCATCGCCGGCAGCTGCGACTTCACCTGCAGAAGATCGCTTGCATTCGCTTCGTCGCCGCTGACCCTGGCCTGCTGCTCAGCCGTGACGCTGGCTTCTGTCGCCACCTTTCCCGTGCCAGCTGGCATGCGCACTTCCATGGCGCTGATGCGGCCAACCTGGGCGCCGTCCGCCGCAGCCCGGGCAGTGCGTTCGTCCGCGATGAAGCCCTGAGTAACCTGAGACAGGTCACTGCCGGTGTACTGCCCTCTGATCTGAACCGCCAATGTGTTGCGCTGGGAGGCCTCTGCCGAATCGGCTGCAATTCGTGCTTGAGTTTCCTCCTGCACAAACGCGATGCTCGCTCCGGGGTTGGGCCTGCCGATGGCTACCCAATCCATCAGGTAGTAGTTGGCGGCAGTCTGCGAGGCTCCAAGGTAGATCCGGATGGCGCTTACAACGCCTGGCCACCATGCCACGTCCTGAACATCCAAGGTGGCCACACCGTTGGCATCCCATTTTGGCTCTGGAATGCTCACGCTCTTTTGGGCGTTCCAAGCGGCATCGGATGCAGTTATCCACTGCATGCCGCCTTCCCACACCGGTGTGCCGACGCGCTTCACGCGCAGCTTCACGAAGCGATATGCGCCCCCATCCACGGCCAGTGCAAGCGGTGACTGCACCCAAGGAGACGCGGCCGCGTTGGCTGGCCGCAGCCAACCGTCGACCAAGGTCGGCGTGCCGTTTCCGGTCCACCCCTCCACCGTCTTGTCGAAGTACCAGATCACCGAACTGTCGAACTGAGTGCCGCTGCCAGCAGCCACCTCAGATAAGGCACGCGAAAGCGACTCCACCTCACTCTGCCGAGTGAGCTGTTCCTGAGTGATTGCGGCCTCGCGTGTCAGCTTCTCATTGAGCAAGCCTTCTACACGGGCAGCACTTTCGTCAGCGACTGCTTGAATCGCGGCAGCATCGGCCTGTGCGCGCGCCGTCGCTTCTGCGGCCAGATCGCGGGCAGCCTGCGACAAAGCCTCAGTACGCGCAGCCGCCTCGGCCAGATCGGCATCAATTCGGTCACTGATCTCCTTGGCAAGGTTCCGGCCGTGCTCGTCCAAGCCTTCCTCGACGCCACTGATCACTTCACCGAGGTTTGCCTGCAGGCTCTTGCGTACAACCCGCATGGTGTCGGACAAGGTGCCGCTGGTATTGCGCGACCGGCACGCAAACGTCCACAGACCCGCCTCAGGTACTACTGCCTCGAAAGGCGCAGTGTGGAAGCCTGTTTGGCCCACAGGCATCATCGCCTCCCAGCTCGGCTCCGCTACGTGCCCAGAAACGTAGCGGATCTCAACGCCTGCAAAGTCGGGCGATCGCATCGTGTCTTCCAGCCAGCCCCAGGTGTAGAGCCGCACCCCGCCGCTTCGCTGCTCAACATCGAACAGGTCCACCAGCACCGGTGCCATGCCAGCGGCAGAAGTGATGTAGACGCCCTGCACAGCTGTGCCTGGTAGCCCATCGGGTGAATGGGGCCGTACAACGACCGTGTAGCGCCCTGGGCTCGGAATGCGCCACGTGGCCGTCCGCGTAGTGGTTTGGGCAACGTCCTGCAGCTCTCCGCCCACGCCGGCGGCGCGTACGACTACATTCCCCACCGGGCCACTGATATCGAAGGTGGCCGTCAGCTCGGTGAACACTGTATCGCCCTGCACCACCTGGTGCTCGGTGATTCGTAGATTACTGGCCACCGGTCGAGTTTGCAGCGACGACCCATTCTCCGGCGGCACGTACTTGCCGGTCAGGACGTAGTTCCAGAACTCTGGGCCCTCCGGCACCACACGAATGGCGGCCCCCTTGAGCCCATCCTCTGGCTCAATGCTGGTCACGCGCACCCGGTAGCCAGGCGTCTGCTTGAAGTCATAGATCCACAGCGTGTCGTGTGCCGGGTTCTCTTCGCTGTCGCCAGGCAGCGCTGCGTCATCAGGCCATGCCTCAGCCAACGTCAGAACGTCACTTTCGCCCGTGAAGGCCTTGACCTTGAGCACCCGATACACCCGCTCTCCGGGGATCCGCAGGCCAATGAACGCGCTTGCGCCGGCGCGGTAAGGAACAGGCTCGTCAAGAGTGAGCTGCACGTCCGCGCCGACTCGCTGGGCTGCCACCACCCGGCCGCCAAATCCCCATTGAGTCATGTCGTGCTGGAGCGCGAGCACCGACAAGCGCTGGTAACTCAGGTGCTCGATATCGGTGCTGTAGCCGATGTCCTTGTACTGATACAGCGACTGCGCCAGGTGCCACCGAGCCAGCCGCGCAGCGTGTTGCTCCGAGGTCACACCTTCGCCGCTGACCTGCGCAGGGTTGAGCATCGTCTCAACTCCGGGAGCTGGCACACGCAGGGTCTTGGCCTGCCAGTCCGCCGGGTCGATATAGGTGTATTCGATCCCATCAGCGGAGCTGACCAGGCTGTAATCGACCTGAAACTGCCCCTTCTTGATCGTGGCCATGTTGACCACACCGGACAGCGGTTGATCCTGGGCCGCCCACACCACTCCGAGTCGGCCACCGGCCCAGCTGATCTCACCGAATCCAGCCCGCGCGATGGCCGACAGAACATCGCCGTGGCTGCGCACGTCCCTCACGTGGTTGTCGTAGGTGTAGCCATTGGCTGCACAGTGCAGGGAGAAGGCCTTCCATGCCTCCAGATCGATCTGGGCATCGGTCAATGTCATGCCGCCCAAGAGCCGCCCGGCGCGCCGAATTCCACGGGCGTAGGCCACGCAATGAGCACCGGGGTTGCTCGACTCCTTCACTACCCATTCGGAGCCGTTCCACTCCGGGATCGGATCAGCCGCGGCGACGCCGCGGATCTCGTCGGGAGCACCGTTGAGCTGCCCCGTTGCCTTAATGCGCAGGCCTGAACGAGCCACACCGGTGTAATCGGCGTTGTCCTGCTGGACGCTGGTCAACGTTGTCCACTGGAAGTCGTTCTTCTGGGTGTTCTTACCCGAATAGTTGCCCTCGCCCAGGCTCCTTACGCGGACGTCGTACTGCCCCAATGCCACGTCACGGCTGAGGGTCGCCCGTCGCACGTCGAATCGGTCGGAATGATACTTCTGGCTCGCAAGAGGCATCCAGCTCAGCGTGCCCACCGGGCGGTACTGCGCCTCGATCGTTTCACCGATGGAGTACGCTTTGCCGCTGGTGCCGGTACCGCCGAGGATGTACTCCAGATTGATCTGGATTCGCATCGTGTTGGCGCTGGTGGTTCGCTCCACCCAGCTCTTGTCCTTGGGCAGCTCCGCGCCATCAATGGTGTCGGCATTGCTGTATAGCGGAATGGCCTGGTCGGCCATTTGGCTGTAGCCGGCGTGATAGACCTGCACGCCCTCGTAGCTCGAAAGCGCTGTATCACCGTTGTAGAGCTGCTCGATGCGACCCACATTGATGCCGGCGCAAAGCAACATGCCCAGGTACTGATCGTTGCCTTCAAACCACGAGTAAGGCTTGCTGAGCAGGTCCGGCGTGATACGGACGCGGCCGAACAGCAGTGGCAATGGCTCATACGGCCGCATCTGATTCCGAGCGCTGCTGATCGAGTAGACCGACTCGGCCTGCCGGTTGTCCGGCTTGGACGCCTTCGGCGCCAGCACCTTGTTGATCAGCATGCTGCCGGCCATGAACATGCCCGCGCCAATTGCCGCTGCAGCGCCAGCTGAGACGCCAAAGGTGGTCGCGATCCAACCAGCACCGACACCCATCGTGAAGTAGGCAAGCACGGCCATCGCAACGAATCGCAGGGCCGACCGCCCTACTCCGCCCCTGACCTCAATCACCTGGCCGTGCTTCGGCCGCACGTGGTGCCACAGGTGTCGCTCAACGATCCGGCCACCAATTGCAACGTCCCAGCGCTGGCCATCCAGCTCCGGCACGTTACGCATCAACAGCGAGTACAGGCTTTCGCCGGCACGCAGCTCCCAGGTCACGTTGCGCTGGCCATCCACGAGCAACGGGTGAGGCGTGATGATCAGTCGTCCCGGCTCAACAGGCTGTTCTTGCATCAGGCCCATGCGTAGTAACCCTCGATTCGAAGCCCGAATGCGGGCAAGTCACGAACACGGTGCAGAACGCTGCATCCGCTTTTTTCGTTGCTGTGAAGAACCCAGCCCTCATGAGCCAGGTAAAAAAAAACCCCGGCATGGCCGGGGCGCTTGTGTGGGGTTTCGGTCATTAAGACCAGGTCGCCGTCATGCGGCGAATCCGTTGGCGTGCACATAGGCCTAGAAAGGCTTCCCAGGGCTGCCTGCCCTTCGACCCCTCTTGGCCTTCGCCCCGGCATCCGAACGTCGCGCGCGAACAGCTCGCGCTGAACCAGCGCAACGAGATCCGCGCAATCCATCTCGGCCTCGTCGTAGGGGATTCCTACGAAGCGCTCCGCATCCTGTAGCGCCCCCATCAGAACAGCCCCGGCGCGTTGAACGGCGTGTAGCGCAGGCGACTCGCCTGTTGCCGCATGATCGCGTCATATCCGCACTGCGCGGTGGCCGTTTGCCCATTGACTGACACTTGGGTCATCGGCAACTGATACCGCCGCTCGATCATGTTCGGATCTGCCCTATCGCTCACCATCAGGACAGCAGTCACCAGATCGTCTGGTTGCAGCTTCTCCAGATCCTCGGTGATACCCAGGCCGACGTTGTCCAAGGTCAGGACCGCCCTGGCAGTTTGTCCACTTACATCGTTTGGGAGCTTGAAGCCAAACGGAACACCGACATACTCGACACCGTTACTGGTCCAGTTTCGGGTGTCGTTGACGATCCGAAGCGTCTCGGTGAATGACGGCGCGGAAACTTCAAGGAACAGCAGAATGCCGTCGGGATCGGTGATCCTTTGCCTGCGCTCGGTGAATGAGCTCATCGCATGTACTCCACAACGGTGTCCATCTTGAAGTCTCCCGTGAGCTTCTCGTCTGGCACCAGGTCACCAAGAGCGCCATTCTCGAAGCGCGCTTTGATCGTCTGGCCTGAGTACGGGTGCACCATCTCGAACCAGCCGATGCGCTTGATCACATCGAAGTACCAGCTCTCGAACGTGGTCGCATCCCCGATGCTGGCGAAGTAAAGCGTCATGGATTGCTTTACGAGCACCTGGCTGTTGAGCAAGCGCTGCTTCGGCAGGCCGCGTTCCATTTCAGTTCGCTCGACCGAGGGGTCGAAGGAACGCACCTGCCCATCGAAGGTTACCCGGGCAACTGCCGGAAAAATCTCCATCAGATTGAATCCTTTAGACCAAAACGGTCCCGAATGGCCGAGTAGGTTGTTCCTGACCCGCCAGAGATGCGTCCACCGATGAACTTGTCGACCTGGCCCAACATGACGTCAATGTCGAAGCCGCCATCGCGATTGCGCGATGCGGACGCTGTAGTACCGGCAGGTGCGTTCATCACCCGCACGTTCAGTGCGGCGACGCCGCCTACTCCCGGCGTCGCGCCGGCCACCACCCCGCCCTCTGCGTAGCCGCGAAGGCCCCTGCGCATGCCCTCCACGATGCCAACACCGCCGGCCCTGGCGATATCGGCCTGAGACCAGACCACCTCGCCCTTGTGCACGATGCCAGCCGGTTCGTACTTACCGCCGGCACCGGTGTAGCCGCCATCGGCCTTGCCGCCGCGCAGCAGCTTTTGGAGCAGGTCACTATTGATCGCACCGGTACCGCTTGTGACCGCCGCGTTGCCGGCCGCATTGATGCCGCCGGTCAAAGCGCCGAGAGCACCATTGAGCCATGACCCGCCTATGCCCGCCATTGCCTGACGAATCTGGATTCGCGCCAGATCCGCCAGAATCGAGCGGGTCATGTCCGAAAAGCTGACCTTGCCTGTCTGCGTGAACTTTACCCAGACGTCTTCAAGGCCACTGAACACCGAGCCGACAACACCCCCCATCTGCTGGGCGGCGTTGCTGGCCTGCTGCCTGTAGTTCTCCCAGGCGGCTGCGGCCCCAAGAAGCCAATTGCTCTCGGCGGCCTGCAACTCTGTGTAGCCATCTCGGATGGCCTGAACCCTGTCCAGGGTCTTGGCGAGCAGGACCGCCTTCTCTTCGTCGTAGGTCGAGCTGTCGATTTGATCAGCATTGCGCTGCAGCGTGAGCTGCCGCAGCTTCTCGGCCTGGTCGTCGTACGCATCGTTGATCCGCTGCTGGATCTCGTACTGACGATCCCCCATCCCGACCTGGGCAGCGCGCGTTTCGAGGTGGCGCCGGAGTGCCTCATTACTGGCCTCGAGCGCGTCGGTGTAGGCGTCGATCGCGGCCTTGCGCGTTTTAGCCGACCGCTCTTCTTCGGTCGCCAGCACCTGCAGCCTTGCCGCCCCCTCTGTCCGCACCTTGGCCAACCGGGCTTCCAGCTCGCCCAGCTGGCGCTTTACCGTGATGCCCTCTTTGCCGGCCACGTTCTGCCTCTGGAGGAACGCAATTTGCGCTTCCAGAGAGCGGGCATCCGCATCGGTGCCAGCCTGTATCAGCTCCCGCATGCGGCTGTAGTAGGCCTCGGCAGTAATCTGCCGCGCGGCATACTGCGCGCGCAGCGTCTGTGTGCTGGCGGCGATGGTCGCCTGTTCCTGCACCAGATCGTCCTTATAGCCCTGCAGGCTTGCGCCGCGCGCAGCTGAGCCATTGCCCGCCTTGGGCTTCTCCTTGTACTTCTTCTCGATCGCCTCGACCGCCGCCGCGCGGCGCTGTTCGATCTTCTCGACCTCGGCAGTCAGCCCGACTGCCTGGGCCTTCTTCCGAGCAGTCTCGGCCTCGCCATTGATCCGATCGATCTCCGTACGCTTCTTCTGGATCTTGGATTCTTGCCTTTCGATGATGCCGTCCATCTCCACGACGAAATCCAGCGATGCTGCCTGCGCACCTTTCAGCTCCGCATCCTTCCGCTCCTTCGACAGGTCAGCGGCAATCTCCTTGATCTGCTTGGCTCGCGTCTCAATGCGCTGTCGATACTGGAATACCCATGCAGCGCTCATGCCATCGGCGACGCCCCTATTCATCGTAGTAGCGTCACGCTGATTGGCCAACAACAGCTGCTGCATCTGTGCGGCCAGGGGCCCCGCACCGGTGCTTGCTTGCATG
This sequence comes from Stenotrophomonas sp. ATs4, assembly GCF_051861585.1. Taxonomy (NCBI): domain Bacteria; kingdom Pseudomonadati; phylum Pseudomonadota; class Gammaproteobacteria; order Lysobacterales; family Lysobacteraceae; genus Stenotrophomonas; species Stenotrophomonas sp. ATs4. The sequence goes on from NZ_JBLYPK010000007.1 coordinate 191,253, forward strand.
GCCCTCCATGCCTTCGTCGCCTCCACCCACAGTTCCTTGAATCCGCGAATGACCGGGTTCTGGCTTGCCCTCACCCTCGCCAAAGCCATCTCGGTTTCACCAGCCGAAGCACGCGTGATTACGGTTACCGCATCTTGCGTCCGACCCTGCTCCTGCAATGCCTTGACGTGCTCATAGAGGTCGGTGGTCATAAAGTTGACCTGGTCATTGAGCTTCTGCGCGTTCTTGACCGGATCCTCGGCCAGCTTCGCGTAAAGGGCGACGGTCTCTTCCAGCGCCTGCCCGCTGATTTCCTTCATGGCCACGGCCGCATTGGCTACGGCTTGCAGGTTCTGCGCGGCGATCTTTCCATTCGATCCAACAGCCTGCGCCGCCTCCGCGCCGGCGCCGGCAGACACCTGCAGCGCATCGCTGGTCTTCTGCGCCATATTGACCAGCGTCAACGTCGTTGCTGCCGCTTCGTTGCGCGACAGCACCAGCGCCTTGGTATACGCCTGCGCCTGCTTTTCCGCGTCGTACCACGCGAACACCACCAGGCCCACGGCGGCGGCAGCCACGGTGAAAGGGTTCACCATCCCCAGCAGCGCCGACGACACGCCTTTCAGTGCTGGCTCGACGCCACCGAAGCTGTCCTTGATCTGGCCGCCCTGTTGCACCAGCACGGTGAAGAAGGGCATGCCACCCTGCAGGCTGGTGAAAATGTCGGTGAACTGCGCAGGCAACTGGCGCATTGCCTGCGCCGTCTGGCCAGCAGAGACACCAAGATCGGTGATCGGGTTCTTCGCCGGCAGTGGCCGGCCGGCCTCGCTGCGCACTTCGCGCAGCTGCCGAGTAAGCACACCCAGACCCTGCCGAATGTCGGCCAGGTCCGCGCTGATCCGGACACGCAGGTTGGCAGATGGCTCAGCCATGGGTTGGTAACTCCTTCGGAGGTTGAGCCGGCGCGTTGCCGGTCATCAGGTTCTGGAACTGCTGCCAGCCCGCGGCATCGGCTCCAAAGGCCACGCGCACGGCCAAGGCAAGTTCAACCAGGCGCTGTCTGTCATCTCTTGCCGCAGCTGCGGTGAATGCCCGCAGCTGGGCCAGCGTGTAGCCGAGTACTTCGCGCCGGCGGTGCCCGCGCGCGATTAGGAACTGGACAAGGTCGGCGGCACCGAAGGACTGACCGCTTCCCTGATCACCATCACCATCCGCCTCAGCCGTAGGGCAAAAAAATCACGGTTGAGGCCCGCCACCGCCTCGAGCAGCTCCGCCACTTCCTCAAGCGTGCCCCCCGCAACCCACTGCGGCTCCTGGTCGACTGCCACGGCCAGCGCCGTGGCAATCTCTGTGCTGTCCTGCTCGAGCAGGTCCAGGACCAACGCCCCCACGTCGACCGCCGACGATCCCTCGGGAAGGCCGGCGAGCATCGCAATACGCCCGATCGTGGACCGACTGGCGGTGATGAACGGACCGAGTTGCTCCAGCCGCAGTGGCCCCACCACCAACACCTTGCCGCGGAATGGAACCGAGCGGGTAGGCGGGGTGATTGCATCCATGTCCTGCACCGTCACTTCTCCTGTTGCCAGTAGAAGTAGGCCGACTTGTCGCTGCCGGTGGCCTTGGCGGCGTCCTTCAGCAGCTTGCCCGGCACGCTGCCCTGGCCGAACTCGTTACCGATCAGCCCCATGCTTTCGATGACGCCGCCGGACACCTTGTGGCACACCAATCGCACGGCCTTGCCGCTGCGCGCTTCGTTGGCGCCGTAGAACTGAACCTCGTAGAACTTCTGGCTGGTCACCGCGGCCTCAACGTGGCCGAGAGCCGCGTTCTTGTACGAGACCTTGACGTTCGGGCTGCCGTCCGGATCGGCGGCGGCAATCGATGAGCCGGTCGGGATGAACAGCATCCCGCGCTCCAGACGGTAGTCCTTGCCAGCCTCATACGCCGCGGTGCCCGTGACCGGCTTGACCGAGGTGATCTCAGCAGCAATGCGCGTCAAGGGCGCATACGCCCCCACAGATGCGCGCACCAGCTCGTCAGTAACGGTGCCGGCGGCGATATCGGTGGCCTTGCCACGGGTGGCGCGCGCGTAGTTTGCCGGGCTGAAGTCGTGGAAGGTGTAGTTGAGGTTCCACCCGGTGACGCGGTCGACGCTGTTGGCCATACCGCCGCCCGGATTCTGGTTGTCCGCCAGCTCGAGGGTGTTGGTCTGCGCTGCGGTGCTGAACGCGGAAACGTTGCCGATCTCTTCAAACGGCAGGCCACTGTTCCACTCTCGGATGAGGACGATGCCGCTGCCCAGGTAGCTGTAATCTTCGGCCATGATGGCTCTCCAGTTGGGTTGCCGCTTAGCGGCGGGTCATTTCTTGGGGATGTTGGTCTGGTAGGTGATTAGGACTCCCACCCAGCCCGCGCCGGCCTTCTCCGGCATCAGGGGCTCCATGCCGACATAGACCGGCACTTGGATGCCATCGGGGTAGTTGTGAGCCGTCTCGCGACTCTCCAGAGCGGCCTCGACGTCGCTGACAAGGTCATCGAGGCCGGCCTGGTACTGCTCGGTGTCCGACGGCACCCTGGCAATCACGCTCACGGTGGTCAGGCGATGGGTGCTGATCTTCGCGGGGTCCGTTGCGCGCTGTTGCTTCTCGATGACGGCGGTCAGCACGGCTGCCGTGTCGGTGTCGCCAGGTGTCGGCTCCAGCGTCCAACCAGTGCCGGCGTCGGTGAGATACCCGTTCACCTTGCAGATCTGCTGCAGGGTGACGCCCATTGCTTCCAGCAGTTGCCGGCGTGGGCTAGGCATTGGCCACCTCCCACTGCTCCGTCGATGCGTCGCCACGCAGCTTCTGCACCAGCTTCAGACGTCGCCCGCTTCCATCGATCAGTACGATCGCGCCGTTGCGAGGTTTAACCTCGCTCAGCTGCAGGGTTACTCGGTCGAACGCGGCAGACACCGGACCGGCATCGACGTCGCCGAACTGTTGCACGCTCTCGTCCAGCAACACTGTGCAGGGCGATTGGGTGCCATCCGCAGCAATGAAGTGAGCAGCATCGGCGACGCCCGCGGCGCCAAATGCCTTGAACGTCAGCGCATCGAAGCGCTGCATGAAGTCCTTCTGATTCAAGGCAGTGGCCTCGCAGTTTCCATCGCCTTCTCCAACTCGCGCTTCAGGTAGAACGGCATCAGCCGCTTCCACGTGTCCTCGGCCATGCCGAAAATGTCGTAGCGCTGTTGGTAGGCGGCGGAATCGGTGAAAAGGAAGATCGAGCGCACGGCAGAACCCCAACCGGTGCTGATCCGCTCGTAGATACCTGGCCTGAGCCGACCACGACGCTTGGTGATGACGAAGTACTCGCCACCGGTGGGCGCGCGCGTCCGGCGCCGCTTGGCGCTGGTCTCGGTCTGGTTCTGATACTTGTCCCGCTGGGCTCCCAGCTGCGACAGGATCTTGGTTACTTGGCCGGCCGGCACGTTGCCGTACTGGTTCGGCCGGGCGCCGCGGCCCATCACCGCAAACTGGCTCGGCGATAGCAGGCCCTTGCTTTGCAGCAGCCGCTCGAAGCCCTTGCGCCGGCGTTGGCCGCCTTCAACCTCCGCCAGCAGGTACTTCGCCGGCGGGGTGCCCTTGAAGGCCTCGTCCCTGATGTAGATCTCGGCGTAGGGCTTGTCCTTGGTGGCCTTGCGATAGAGCGCCGCGTTGGTCGTCAACGGGGTTGGGCGATCGAACACCCGCCCTGCCTGCACCTTCCACTGCTCCCGGATCTCGTAGGCAACCTTGTTGGCCGCCTGCGAGGCAGCGAAAGGGAGTTGGGTGCGCTCGAGGTCGCTCAGCTGCCGGCCAAGCATGTCTTCGGGGTCCACCCCGATCTTGATCTGGGCCATGTGACCTCCGGCCCGGCCCGCCGTGGCGGGCCGGGCGCTCGGCTTACTTCGCGCCGGCCTTCAGGCGGATAACCGCATCCGGACGGGTGTTGATGTTCAGCGGGTTGGACTGGCTCTCCAGCTGGATGCCCTTGTTCATCCGCATCGGTGCGGTCTTGGTGTAGTACGGCAGGCCGATGCCGCGCACCGTTTCCAGGTAGTCCGCCGGCGCGAAGCGGGTCAGGAACATGTCCGGCACGCCCAGCGGGAAGGCGATGGCCTCACCGTCCGCAAGCGCGAGCTTTCCACCGGTGCTGCCCTGCAGTTCTTCGAAGGTGATATCGCCGAAGACGAAGCCCTTGCGGACGTCATCGCGCAGTGCGGCGCCGTCCTGCCAGCGCTCGTAGGCCTTCTCCACGTCCGGATGGCCGGTCAGGGCATCGAAGAAGCCTGCGCTGCAGAAGACGTGGACCCCGGTGTACGGCACGCCGCCCAGCTTGTCCTCGATCGCACGCTTGATCGCCATGCACTTGGCGCGAACCTTGGTCGCGTCCTTGTTGAACTCCATGCCGATCACGGACTGATCAACACCGAACTCCTCGTAGAAGTCCAGGATGACCGAACCGTCCGCATCCAGTAGCTTGCCCTGCAGGGCGCCCATGCGGTGGAACTCGATCGTGTAGTCGAGGTCGCGCTTGTGGACCACCTGCAGTTTGTTGACCACTGCGGCCACGTTGCTGCCTTCCGGATCGGCCGGATCCCACACGCCAAGCAGCTGGTCAGCCATGACGGTCGAGTTCTGCGGCAGATGGGTGGTTTCCAGCAGCTTAACCTTGCCACGCTCCAGGCCCTTCGGCTGACCCGGTGCGCCACGCGGCACGTTCGGGACCAGCACCAGCTTGGTTCCATCGATGCCGATTCGGACGATCGTTGTGCCGACCAAGCCCTCTTCTTGGAAGAGCCGCATGTCGGCAATGCGCGTGGAGATACGCGGCAGGTTGTTGATGTATGCGTTCAGGGCGTCGAGGCTCAGCACGCCCAGCGCCAGGAGGGTCTGCAGATCCATGTGATTTCTCTCTTAGATGGGGGATACGAAAAAGCCCCGCCGAGGCGGGGCCAGAAGGTGGAAGGCGCCGGCCTTAGCCGGCGACGGCGGCCGAGACGGTGATGGTGTCGGTGGTGGTGTCACCCAGATCCTGAGCTGCAGCCTTCAGGGTGTAGTCGCCTGCGGCACTCAGCTCGGCCGCATCCCAGGTAACGACGCCGCCAACGGCCGCCTTGGCGCCGCCGCCGGTGAGGTTGCCGGTACCGGATGCCTTGGTCAGCGTCACGCTCACCGTGCTACCGGTCACCAGTGCGCCAAATACATCCTTGATGTGCAGCACCACGGCAGCAAGCGGCTCACCGACGGAACCGGTGACCGGCACCGAGACGAAGGCGAGGTGATGGGCGGTATTGGATGCGCGCGGCGTCTGCGTCCAGCGCGTGACGATGCCGGACTCGGCCAGGCTCTGCGCAGCGAGCAGCTTCTGGTCGTCAGTGACGGCAGGTGCCCAAACCAGCTTTTCGCCGAAGACCTCAGCGTCGCGGGCTACGGCAGCGCCCTTCACCGCCAGCCCACCGGCATCGCTACCAGTGTCGACGGGGCCATAGAGCACCTTCACCGCCGAAGCGCCATTGGTGGCCACAGTGTTGTCGGCCTTCAGCAGGGTGCCGGCGGCCAGCATGCCCTGCCCCGCCGGAATGCGGATCAGCTCGCGACTGCGCTCGCCATTCGCTTCGGACAGCAGGAATTCGCCGGTACGGGTGCCGGCCAGGGAAATCTCCATCTCAGTTACCTCGCTTCTTGTAGATGTTGGTGGGGTTCAGCTGCGCCTTCTGTTCGGCGGCGCGTGTTTCGGCCTGAGAGGCCGGGTGCGCGGTGATGACCTGTGAGTTACGGCCTTCCTCCGCCTTCATCGACAGCAACTGCGTACGCACCGCGTCGAGGTCGGTGTTCTTCTCGATGAAACTGGCCGCCAGCGACTCGTCGCCCCGGAGCGTTGCGGCGCATGCGTCGCGGACGTCAGTGGCATAGGCCAGGGCCTTGTCTGTGCTCTCGTCGGCCTGAACACCACGACGAATGAGCGCCATACCGAGCAAGGCCGGAAGTTCGCTTCCGGCTACCGCGGCGGCGAGCGTGGCTGCGGTAGCAGGCTCCGGCACCACCGGTGCAACCGGCTCCGCTGGTGCCTCCAGCACCGGGGCTTTGCTGACAGCTTCCGGGGCATCCTCGACAGGATCGTCTCCAGCATTCTGCGGCGCTGGAGCGCCGCCAGCGCCGATGTGAGCAATCAGGTCGTGCCAGGTACCAAGCCGTGTCGCGAAGCCAACATCGACGGCGCCCTGGCCGCGATAGCAGGCCGCCTCGGTGGCGCGCACCATCTCCGCGTCCATACCAAGGTTTCGCGCCACGGTGTCCACGAAGATGGTCCGCATGTCCTCCAGATCGGCCATGGCTGCGCCGAGCGCTTCCTCGGCGAGAGGGAAGTTGGGGTCGAAGTCGACCTTGCGGGCACCTGCGAACAGCGGCGTCACCTTCAGACCGATCTGGGCGTTGTTGCCGCTCCAGTCGTAGTGGTAACGAACCACACCCACCGAGCCGACCCCGCCTGTGCGGCTGATCCAGATCTCGTCGCAGGCCGATGCGAGCGCGAACCCAGCCGAATACGCGTGGTCATCCACCAGCGCATACACCGGCTTTCGGCCCCGCGCCTCGAAGATGTGGTCGACCAGGTCGAAGCAGCCAGAGGCCATTCCACCGGGCGTATCGAGGCGCAGGATGATGGACGAAACAGCGTCGTCCTCCAGTAGATCGTCGAAAGCGGCGCGCACGGCAGCGTAGCTCACCGGTCCCGGCCCACTGGCGCCAGGCATTGGCCGATTGACCATGGCTCCGGAGAGATTGATCACGCCGATCACCGGGGCGGCCATGCTTACCGTCTGGCCAGCGCCGTCGGCGCCGCCAGCGGTCTCGAGTCGCTCGGCCTTCAGGACGCTGTCCGCGCTGGTGATTTTGCCCTCGAGGTAGCCACCCACCAAGGCTTCGCCTATGAGCGGCTGGACCATGAGCGGCTGGTTGAGCACCGCCGCGGCGAGCGATGCCACCACAGGTGCGTTGCTGCCACGATTGAAGATTCGGGCGAGAAGGCCAGGCTTACTCGTCATCGTCGTTCCCTTCATTGTTGTTGGCGCTGTCTGCGCCGGTTTCGTCGCCCTGCCTCGCGCCAGAGGCGTTCGTGCGGCGGGGATCGCTGTCGTAGACCAGCCCGGCTGCATCGGCGCGGGCGTTGTCAGCCGCCTGTTCCTGGTCCACCTGCTCCGGGTCCTCACCGGCACCGAGTACGACCTTGCTTCGCGACTTGAGACCGGCACGAACTGCCTTGATCTCAGATGTCACGTCCTGCACCGGGTGGCTCCAGGGCCAGCCTTCGGGAACCCACAGAGTCTCGGTCACGTCATCCCGAATTGCCGCATAGCGCGGCACCTTGAGAAGCCCGGCCAGCACTGCCTGGTCAAAGAAGGCGTCTCGCACCCGCTGGCAGAACATGGGAATCATGTAGAGCCACTGGTCCTGCTCGATGACGCGGCGGAACTCGTTGAGGATCAGGCGCAGCGCGCGGTCGGAGACGTTGCGCAGGTCGCCTGTCAGCACCTCGTAGGGAACGTCCTGGCTGGCGCAGATAGCCAGCAGGTGGCCACGCAGGAACTCGGCATAATCCGCCCCGGCACTTGGGGGCGCGGCAAAGGTGACCTTGCGGCCCGGCGGCAGCTCCTGCAGCGTGCCGGGCTCCAGCCCACCGGTGGCGGTGCCATCATCGTCCTCGCCGGTAATCAAATCGCTGACAGCTTCGCCCTCTTCTCCCTCTGAATTGGCATCAGTGGTGATGAAGCCCGCGAACAGATTGGCCAGCGCCTGCCGCTCGAGCACCGCGTCATCAAGGCGGTCCAGGTTGAACATGCGCAGCAGCGCCGGAGCCGATGTCGGCACACCGCGCATGGCGCCCGCCCGGTTGGGCCGGTAAAGGTGCAGCACCTGCTCAGCAGGGACACGCACCAGCTCATTGCCATTCACCGCAAGGTGTTGGTCTCCGGGGTGTTCCCGGTACATCCAGTAGGCGACCCGTCGGCCGATACGATCGACCTCGATACCTTGGCGGATCACATTCCCGTTGCTGGCCACACCGTTGTAGTGCTGCGGGCACTGCTCCGACTCAATCAGCTGGATCTGCAGCGGCACCGGCAACCCATCCTCGGGCAGGCGGTATCGGATGCGGGCAAATACTTCACCCGCCTCCTTCCATTCACGCCACGACAGCGCCTGCAGCCCACTCCAGTCCAGCACGCCGTCAGCGTCGGCATACTTGCCCCAACGCAGCCACAGTTTGGTGACGCGCTTCCTGTGGTCCTTGGTCCCCCAGATCGGCTTGGCCTGGATTCCGGTGGCGATGCCGTTCGACACGCTCTTGTTGAGCGCGCTGACCATCCACGGGTCATTCCGGGCCAGGTGCCTGGCCCTGGCCAGCAACGTCGGCAAGCCCTGCAAGGCGGCATTGGGCCCGAGCGAGGTCGGACGGAACGTGCGCAGGCGCCGGCCGTTGCCGGCTGCCCGGTAGCTTCCTTCAGCGATATCAGACATTGCCGGTCCCTGACTGGTAGAGGCGGACAACACGACTCCGGCGCCTGCCACTGTTCGGTCCGTCGCCCAGCTCTTCGCGCATCTGCTTCAGCGTGCGCCGCATTGCGTCCAGGCTCTGGTAGGTAATCGTGCGGTCGGCGTAGCGAACGCTCAGCACTCCTGCCGCGATCGCTGCCTCCAGCGCCACGGCCTGTTCTTTGGTGAATGCCATATCAGCGTCCCAGGTACTTACTTCGGATGACGCGGCGGGTGCGCGTGCGCGGCATTGGCGCCGGCGCAACGTCGTCTGCCCTCACGTCGGGGTTGTCGTCCCATGGCGCGGCCCATGCCGGCGGCGCGGTCCAGTTGATGGCTGGAACCTTCAGCCACAGCGCCATGCCCTCGGCATAGCCGCACAGATCGAACGCCTCGTTACGTCGCTTGGCCAGGTTCTCCCAGCCCTTTGCCGTCCTCGATTCGGCCGTCAGCTCGGCGTAGAACGCCTCTGGCAACCAGTCTGGGAAGTGGTAGTAGCCCGGGCCTGGCTCGGCCCGCTTCACGTTGGCGTCTACGGTGTCCTTCAGGCGATCGACGTTGAGCAGCAGCTGAGGGACATCACCCTTCGACCCTGATTTGCGGTCGCGACGCTTGCTGCTGTCGGGGAAGGTCTCGCGGAACAGACCGCCCTCGCGGCGCGCATCGCCTTTGATCAGCCTGACCCTCGCGTGCAGCTTCCGGGCCTTGAGCGAGCGCCAGAACTCCAGCGCGCGCACCGAGGTACCCGATTTGCCACCCCAGTCGATGCCCACCGCGTGGACCGGCATACTGCGGCCGGTGCCATCGTCCAGCGGGTATCGGCGGCTGATGACCTTCTCGACCAGCCTCTCCCAGTCTTCCAGGTACTTCGGCGGGTCCAGCGGCAGGAAGCCACCCGATCCGTCTTCGCGCTTGGACGTACGCAGGGTGAAGGAATCCACCACCCACCGCTCCAGCTTCCCGGATTCGCCAATGCCGAAGCCCAGCACCAGCACGACGAACCTGTTGGCCTGAACGTCGACCTCCCCCAGCAGGAAACGCACACCCGCAGGCACTGCGCCAGCGGGCCAAACTTCGGCGCGCTCCTGCATCTCGCTCGGATCACTGGCCGACCGTGCTGCCATCGGCACGTAGTTAATCGCGCCGTCCACGTTGTGTGTGGTCTTCAGGGGCCTCTCTTCACCGGTGGTGGCGAAGGTGCGCAGCGCCTGTAGATAGCGTTCTATCAACGATTCCCACGACTGGTAGGCCGCCGCAACACCACCCAGCCAGTAACTGGCAATGCGTGCCTCCGGCCGTTCACCGGTGACCGTTCCGTCGGCGTGCACGACCTGGCCCTCCGCAGCCCATACGCCGCTGCGGTTCATCCCATCCTTCCACCGGTGCTGCAGCCCTACACCGCAGTGCGGGCAGTGCAACAGCGAGTAGTGGCGCGCCATCTTCTGCACGTCGTCCAGCACGACCCGCTCAAGCAGTTCCTCCATCGGCGGCAATGCGAATCCGTCATAGCCTGGCGCTGCCTGAAACCGCTCTCCGCATTCCGGGCACGGCCAGTACCAGCGCCGCCGATCACCGCGTGCATACAGCGCAGCGATGCCGGCAGCTGGTGGGCCTTGGTGCGGATGCAGTGGCTTCCACGCGCCGTCGGCATAGTCTGTTGCCGGGCTAGACTCGGCCACCACCATGCCGGCCGACATGTAGGTCTGCGTGCGCTTCAGGCCCAGGCCGAAGCATTCATCGATCGTCAGGTCGCCGGTGTAGTTGTCCACGTCCGTCATCAGAACGTCGTGGATGTCCTTGCCCGACAGCACCGACACCGACGGCCAGCCCATGCGCAGCGACATTCCCGACCGGAAGAACTTCAGCAGGATGTTGTCGTCGTGGGCACGCGGGCTCAGCCGGGAGCGTAGTTCCGGGCTGGCGGCAATGCTGCGGGCGATACGGGTCTTGCTGTAGTCCTCGGCCGCATCCTTGGACATCTGCACAACCATGGCGTCGGCCGGGTTGCAGGTGATCAGGTACGCAAGTCGTGCATCGATCAGCGAGATGGTCTTGCCCGACCTCGCCGGCCCTACGAACACCACCGCCTCGTAATGGCGGCTACCGGTCGTATCCAGCGGCTCCACCATGTAGGGCGTGGTGTCCGGATCCCAGGAACCGGCGGCGCCGGCGGCATTGGCCACCTGCAGCACCCGTGCGCCCTCGCTCACCCTGATGCGGCGCGGCGGCCGGATCATCTCGGCAACGCCTTGGCGGACGCTACGCGCTGTCGCGTACGTCGTCATCGGTGATGCCCTCGTACATGGATTGGCGGACGCGATCGCACTCGTCCTGGACCTTGACCACCTGCTCGGGCGTGAGCCCTGCCTTGCGCTCGAGCACATCAGGAAGCGTGTCGAAGAACTGCACGACCTTCTTCACCAGCTGGGCGTAGTCGGCCTCTACCTCTGCGGCCGGCACCAGCTGCCCAATGGTCGACTCAACCTTCAGGCGCTCGTTCTCTGACTGGTAGTAGGCGCGGCGCTCCATCGGAGGCAGGTCGCGCGGATCCACCACGCCCTCCGCGCCGAACGCCGTGGCGCCCGGATTCACCAACGCCGGAGCAGCATCGGCCAGGCGATAAACGTCGTGCCCGGCGCGCTTGGTCAGCGGCGGGACGCCAGCCTCCTTCAGGCGCTTGCTGGCCGTCCGGCGGTCTATCCCGAACTCATCCGCCAGCCTGGCCACGGACCAGCCTTTGGTGAATTCGTGGATATCAGCCATGTTCTACCCGATGCACAGCCTATTCAGGCATGAAATTGCGGTTTCTCCCGGCAAAAACCGGCCAAATACGCCTCCTGTGGTGGAGCACCCTAGAGGCCGAAATACTGTCTTTTACCGGGGTCCGAATTCCCCCCGGTGGCTGTGGATAAGCCCGGGGGCCCCCGCCCGCCGTGAAACGCAAACGTGAAACACCCTCAGCCGCCGCTCGTGCCGTCCGCTGCCGGCTTGCCCTGCACCTGTTCGATCGCGTCGAACTGCGCCTCGTACTGCAGCAGGCATCGCTTGCGGCCATTGCTCACGTCGAACACTGCCGATGGCGGCGCCTCGCGCACCCATTTGCAGCGCTTGCGTAGTTGGGTATCGATCGGGACGTAGGTGGCCACCGGAACCGTGATGACGGCTGCCGGCGGCGGGTTCGGCTTGATAGGTGCAGCCTGGCACGCGGCCAGCAAAGCAGCGGTGGCAACCACGATGACGCGCATGTCAGTACCCCTTCAGTGCTGGGCAGGCGGAATCAAGCAGCTCCAGCGCTGCCTTGCAGGTGTCGGGGCGCTGTTCGTAGCGCCCGCGCCAGGTGGAAGCCTCCTTCTCAGACGCCTCGATCCTTCCAGCCAGGTTCTGTAGCGCCGCAGCGCTCTCCGCCTTGAGGGCTTCCAGCTTCTCGGCTTCTGCCCGCAGTGCGACGGCGACCTCAGCCAAGCGCTGATCGCGGGTGTCCACGTCGGCCTGCAGTCGGGCCGCATCGGCTTTCCAGTCGGACCGGACCTTGATCACCTGGGCGCTCAGGTCACGGATCTTCTGTTCCTTCTCCCAGGCAGTCAGCCCGGACACCATGCAGCCGAAGGCCAACACGGCACACACCAGCTTCACCTTGCTGCCTGGCTTGCTCAGCCACTGCAGTGCGTCCGCAGCGGCGCCAACAATTAGCGTCCACGCCGCGTAAAGGAATCGAATCAGTCCACTCATGGCTTATCGCCTCCGATGGCGCCGGTGGCTTTCTCCACCATGCGCACGTAGCCGGGCAGCAGCCGGCGAATCAGTACTCCGGAGATACCTGCCATCGGCAGCTGCGGGGCACCGGATAGCTGGGGCCAGATCCATGCCGCAATGGCCACCACCCAGGCAGCAAGAACTGCGTACGCCGCGACGGCTACGGCCAGTGCGGCCCAGCGGGCTGCCGTCTGCAGCAACCGGTGCCGGCGTAGCCTGCTGGCATCCGCCGCCACTCGCCCAGCGTCCTTGTCCGGAAGGATCAACACGCCGATCAGCGCGCCAGCCAGTGCAAGCAGCAGTACGGATTGAGGAACTCCGAGAATGATCCTCTCGGCCTCGCGCAGCGCATCGGCGGTTGCGGGGGCCACCACCGCGGCGGTGAATGTCGCGACGATGGTCTTGAAGGTGCTCACCGGCTCGGTCACGGCGCCACCGCCCCGCCGGCCTTTCGATAAACCGCCAGAAGGTCTGCAAGCCCGTGCTCCGGTTGGCCGTAACCAGCACCCGGCAGGCTGGCCCAAATGTTCCGGACGCGCCCGATGGCTTCTTCGATCTTCCCTGCCTGGATCAGCGACAGTGCGCGACGCTCGCGGATCAACTGGATTGCCCAGCGGTCCTGCGACAGCGGCGCAAAATCCGGCAGCTTCAGCAGCGCGCGGTAGTGGCCGTAATCCTTGAGCATGAACTGGTAACGCCCCGACGCGTTCGAGGTCAGCCCCTTGCTATTGATCGCCTTCGACTTCCGGCCTTTCGAGAACGGGTGCACCGAGTAGTCAGCGAAGGTCTCCGGCTTCCGGTCTGCCCCGGTGACGATCACGTCATAGCCCTGATCCTTCGTTGCCTGGCTGGTGCTGGTGCCCTCAGACCAGGCGAGCATGTCCAGAAAGGCAAGTACGTTGGTGCCGCCAGCCTCATTCGCGCTGATCTTGGCCATCTTGAAATCCCTGCATAGGTGCCCGCCCTGCTGCCGGCTGGGCACAAGGGTTGATCCGGTCGGAGGACGGGCGTTAACTCTGCCGGGAGACTGCCCGGCTACGTTGTGTAAATCAGTTCCGTGCGCGCGGCGCCGGCACCACCACCGACCGTGTAGCGGATTGGCACACTGACCCGGTCGAACTGGTCGAACAACTCCCGCATCTTCGGGTGATCGTTGATCGTCAGGATTGCTCTGCCCTTCAGCCCAGCCATGACAGTCGCCAGCTGCTCGTACTGCTCGATGGGGAAGGCGTCGCCGTAGCCGGTTGTCTCCCAATACGGGGGGTCCAGCAGGAACAGCGTCTCGGTACGGTCGTACTTCTGGATGCACCGCTGCCACGGCAGCTGCTCGATGACCACGCCATGTAGACGCAGGTGCGCATCACTTAGATCCTGCTCTAGGCGCAGCAGGTTGATTCGCTTGGCGCCAGTTGGGCCTACCCCAAGCGTCTGGCCATCCACCTTCCCACCGAAGCTCAGCTTCTGCAGGTAGTAGAACCGTGCCGCGCGCTGAATGTCAGTCAGCGTATCGACGTGCTGGAGCTGGGCCCAGCGGTACATCTCCCGGCTGGTGAGCGACCACCGGAAGTGGCGAACGAACTCGTCCAGGTGGTTGGCCACCACACGATAGAGCCGCACCAGCTCGCCGTGCGTATCGTTCAGGACCTCGACCTTCGCAGGCGATCGTTCGAACAGCATCGCGGCACTGCCAGCGAATGCCTCGACATAGCAAGTGTGGGGCCGCTCTGCCATCAACGGCAGCAAGTGCTTCGCCAGGCGCGTCTTACCGCCCGGCCAAGGGAATAGGGTTTTCGTCTTCATGTCTCAGCTTGTGCGACATTCGTTAAGCAAACTGCACGCGCTCTCCGGAGAGCGGCAGGGCTTAAGCCAATGGCACGCGGCTAAAACGCGTGTACTACGGCGACGCCTCGATGCTTGCAGGCATCGAGGCGTCGCCCTGTTTGTTGGAGGGTGGGCCGGTGCTCATGCCCGGCGGCCCGACCGTTTAGGGCCTTGTTCCCTTTGAACAGCGGGAGGCTTCCAGGAATACGGACCAGCTTTCGCATGCGCGCTGCGCGCGCCTTCCACCCATAGCGGTATCGGCTCCCGAGGCAGGACCCTCACCGGAAACCCGGTCCAGTGAAGCCGACACCGCTATGAATGGAGCGGGCCATGGGAATCGAACCCATGTAATCAGCTTGGAAGGCTGATGCCTAAACCATTCGGCCAGGCCCGCGAACCAGCTCCAGAAACGACGAACCGCAGGTGACTGGACCTCCCGAGTCCAGGCCTGCGGCCGCTGTTCCGTGAGCTGCTTACTACCTCGCCCACGGTACGTACTGTGCACAACTTCTGGTTCCCGATGCAACTGCGGTAATGTTCCTTACCGCAGTCGGTCGAATGCGGTAAGTTTCGCGGTGACTGCGGTAATGTACCTTAGCGTTCGGCCTCGGGCTCTGTTCCGCTGCCAGCATCGCCAACGCCCGCTGCAGCGGTGCTGCCTTTTCCAGAAGGTTGATCAGGTACAGCGGTGGTACCTGCCGAAACTCTGGTCCTTCGCGAATGCTCCTTCTCTCTTAGCACCTCAAGCGATTGCACGACGTTCATGACAACGTCAAGCGTCTTCTGAACAGCTAGCCCGCTCGCCTCCAATCCCCGTGCTGCTCTAAGGAGACTTGACGCAGTAACCAGCGCATCGGCCTGCTTTACGTCGATGGCGCCGACACCAAAAAGACGGGCAATCGTGTCCTCCGAAGACGTGTACGCCACCCCGAATTCATCTGCCAGGCGCCGCAGGCTTCGCGTGAAAAGAATCGCGGCACCGCCTAGGCGAGCATCCGCGTATGTCAGATCCGTGCTGGAGAAACCGAAGGGCTGCATGTTGAGAAGCGCCGCCGCAGATTTCCCAATACTTACTCCGATTGGGGTCTGAGCCGTCCTCTTGGGTAGCGAATGAACGATATCGAGGGCAGCTTCGGCGGCCGGCCATTCGGACATTGGATCGCCCTGCCGTTGTGCAACTTCGGCGTCACTATCTGCGGCACCAGCACTTCCGTTTGCGGTACTTGTCCCCTGTACTGCCGGTTCGCTAGGATCGGGCTTAGGCAAGCCGGAACCTTCAACTCTCCGCGCTGCATTCTCAACGTCTTGCAGCTCCAGCTTCCCAAGACCCGCGACCTCTACCGACTTAACGATTGATCGCAACCAGGGAAGGATAGCCAAAACAATGAGCACGACCGAAATTGCATCGAGCTTAAAAATATCCGGATAGCGCATCCGGAGTACGACAACACCTATAGCCACAACGCTCATTGTTATTGCTGGCCACTGCAGCTCTCGCAACCAAAGCCAGAATCGATTCTTCGTATCCTCGGCCATTAAGCGCCCCCCCTGTTGTTTCTTAAGATTCTCCCACAGAAAGGGGTGAGACTCGATCGCTCTGGAATCAAGAGAATAGCCGCCTGCCGAACTCCTGCCGCGCGCTTTCCAGAGCGCTACCCAGAACCCCCGTAGCCAGTGTGTGCGCCCGAAGATAGGCAGCTTTTCGCATTTTGGCGGCCATTGCCGCAGCTTGGGCGGGTGCCTTCCTCTCTGGCCATACCAGGTCATTGATTGCGTCGTGCAGCACGAGTCTCATACGCCAGCGGTCGGCTGGATCATCAATGCGCAGTGGCGCAGCGCCGCCCATTGCGCGGCAGCTCCGAAACACCCTCCTAGCCACGCTGCGGCCCAGAGCGACAAGTGCCTCGCCTTCGGCACGCTGGACAACAGCCATTGCCGTCTGCTTGGCCACCGGATCCCGCATCATCCCCACAGCTCCGGCCACGTCGGCCGCAGTCATGATCGTTGCCGTGCTACGCCCCTGCGTGGGAATCCGGAAGCTACCTCCGACCATCATGCGTGCGATCAGCTCCAATGGGTCGCGCTCCTCTCCCATCTTGACGCGTCTCACGGGCGCTAGTGGGGCGACCCGTACCTCTGCCGGCGGTTCGAGCCGCGCCAGTGAAGCAGGCCGGCGGCGCCAGTCTTCAGCGGCAAGACGTTCCGCGTCAGTTCCGACGAACAACCCGCCGTAAGCTCCGCATGCACAGACCACCTGCGCGCTATAGACCCCGCCACGGGACTGCCGCACACGATTGCGGACCGACTCGCCGCCACAGTTGCCGCAGGCGGTAATCCCACTGGTCAATTCCAGCGCCATGTTCAAGCCACCTCACCGTCTTGCACGAATGCAGACCGGCCATCGCGCCATACGTCCCATACGCTGCCATCCACGCGGCAGCGAATCGGGCCGGCCTTCTCGGCCAAGTACAGGTAGTGGGCGGCCTCGTCCAGGCTCGCGAAGTCTCGGATCATCGGGAGTGCTCCATGTTCGTAACGTTGTTGGGTTGTAGGGCTGTGCCCTGTCGCTGAAGGAACTGCAGGGCCAGCGCGCGCAACTGGTTCTCGCCGACGTCCAAGCGCTCCACCAGGTGCTCACCGGGGCTGCGAACGCCCTCGATCTGCTCCCGCTTCACCCCGAGGACGTCGGATACAACTGGATCGCTCCCGCTATCGGATAGCAGGAAGTACGCCATCACCGGCTCAGTCTGGCCGTCGCGGTGCACGCGACCGATGCACTGTTCGTGCACGCCGGGTGACCAGTCCAGCTCGCCGAATACCACGGTGCTGCAGCCGTACTGCAACCCGTCGATGCCCGCGCCAGATCGCAGGCTGATCAACATCACCTGGCTGTCGCCTGCGATGAATGCCTCCTTCGCCGCCTGCTTCTGGCTCGGTGACTCGCTGCCGGTGTACATGGCCGGGTTGTATGCAGCCAGCTTCTCCTGCCAGATGCTGTAGACCTCTCGATGCCACCCGAACAGCAGCACCTTCTGGCCGCTCTCCAGCAGCAGCCTGACGAACTCGGCCACGTAGGGCGCCTTGGCCACGCCGGTCGCCTGTCGCAGCAGCCGGTCGAACTCACCGGCCGCCTGCATTTTCTCGCCGCGATACTGCTCGTTCGAGCGCAAGATGATCCGCGCCAGTGCAGCAGCGTCACCGGTGATGGCATCCAGCGCTCTGGCGTCGGCCTCCACTTCGTGCGGGATCTTCGACAGCGCCGGTAGCTCACGCCCCACTTCCTTGCGCGTGCGGCGCAACATGATCCCCTGGCGCCGCAGGTACTGGCCGAACTGCTCCGCGTCCTGCAGCTTGGCCTTCTCCCCGGGCGCGGAGATGCACCATTCCCGCAGGAACTCGTCATAGGTGCCCAGGCAACCCGGCAGCAGCGGGTCGACCACGTGGAAGAACTCGCACCCGTAGTTGTAGATCGGGGTGGCGGTCAGGCCCATGCGCAGCCGAGCGCGGCTCGCCAAGTGCCGGCAGGCGCGGTGAATGCTGCTGTCCGGGCTGCGCAACTGCTGGCATTCTTCGAACACCACATACTGTGCAATCTCGGCCAGTGTCTCGGCCCATCCGCGGAGTTTGTGGTAGCTGACCAGAATCACGTCCGGCAGGGTCTCCCACAGATCGGTGACGCGCTGCCGTGGCTGCCGAACGAGTGGATACGTCGATCCCTTGCGAATGTGGTGCACGCGCAGCTGCGGGGCGAATTCTGCCAGCTTCTCGGGCCAGTGGTTCGGCAGCGCCGCGGGATACACCACCACCGCCGGCAGGTTGCCTGGCGCGGCCATGGGGCAGATGCCGGTGACCGTCTTGCCGAGGCCCAGATCATCCGCCAGCAGCAGCCCGCCACGGATGGAGAGCTGCGCTCCCGCCACGCGCTGATACTCGCGCGGCGGCTTGGCGAGGGTGAATTCCGGGATCTGCACGCGGCCGGCCAGCAGTTCGGCCAGGCTGCGCTCCATGTCCACATGCTCGTCGGCCAGCCGCTGCAGCGCGCGCTGGGTGTCTGCATCCATCGACAGCGGATAGCGCTGCGTGAACCACTGCAGCTCCCGGCTGTTCTCGGGCGTGGCCGACAGGTCGATGTGTTCAGCGGCGTGCTGGCGCACGCGGGGAAACACGCGTTTCATGCGCGCGCGCACCTGCGGCTCGCAGATCACCCGCCAGGTGCTGCCGGCGGCGCTGTACAGCAGGGTTCCGTATGTCGTCTGCATCACAGTGCCTGCCTCTTCAAGCGGATGATGTTGAAGGGCTTGCCCTGCCAGGCCGGCCGGACCACGAGCGGGCGTTCGCCCCAGCGCTCGGTGGTGACCAGCAGCACCCCGCGCACCTGCGGCAGGTTGATGTAGCGACCGACCTGCCGCAGGGCATCGGCGAGCGAGCCGGCCACCTTCACCTCGATCACCAGGCCATCCAACCAGAAGTCAGCGCGGTTGCTGGCATCGAGCCGGTACTCGCGTACGTGCGCATGGCCAGCCTTGTCCAAGACTGTGGCCAGAACTTCGTGCAGCTGGACCTCCGACCCGTAACGATACCCGAACCCGGCCAGCAGCCGGCCAATGCCCTTCAGCTGCAGCTGCTCTTCCATGGCGGTGCCCGGCTTCACCGGTGCCACATCAGCACGCTTGCCGATTACTCGGGTCATTGCTTCTTGCTCTCCCAGGTGTCGTGCCAGCGCGCGTCGGCTTCCCTATTTGCCAAATCGAGCCGAACCAGACGGCGAACTTCTTCCGCCTCCTTGTGAGCGACGCCAACTATCAGGACGCCAGAAACCACATCCAGCATGGCAAGGACAAAGCGCCCAGGAGCGGCCCAATCGGCCGGGTTGAAACTGGCTGCAGCGAATGCACAAACCAGATACATCACGGCAGTTGCCACCACGAATGCGGCGAAAGCCAGCAGGTAGTACCGCATCAGATCACCTCCGCAGCCAGCTGCAGCCCAGTCGCGGCGTCGGCCTGCGCCCAGGTCATCTGGCTCCGGTCGATGCTCTCGGCCAGCCGCGACAGCCCCTTGGCGGTCACCAGCACCTGTTCATGCACGCGATCCGGCTCACCCTCCCGCCGCCTCACGCTGGCCTTGTGCGCCAGCACGCCCTGCTGCAGGCGGTTCTGGTAGGCCAGCCAGTTCTTGCTGCCGGCGCGGCGGTAGATCCAGCCGTGCTCGGACAGCCAGGCGAACAGCTGGCGGGGCTGCACCTGCAGCATCTTGGCCGCGGTGCTGATGTTGAAGGCGCCATCGGCCTGGGTCAGCCGCAGCAGCGCGCGGATCTGCGGCTCCTGGTACTGCACGCGAGCCTCAAGGATCTCAGCCTTCTCGCTGTAGGACAGCAGCAGCGCGCGCAGCGTCGCCGGATCTGTCAGCGCCTGCATGGGGTCAGGCGGAGGAGTGCCGGCCGCCAGCGCGTCGTAGGCCCGGATCACCTGCAGGCTGAAGCTCGGGCTGATCCACATGGCGTAGGCGTATACCAGCTCGCGCACCACGTAGCTGCCGCCGTAGCGGCCGGCCACCGAGTGCACGGGGTAAATCCGGGAATCCCCGGAATTGACCAGCTCGGCCACCAGCTCCTCGGTCTGCTTCAGGCGCTGCCAGTCGCCGGGCTGGTGCCGCTTGGCGCCGCCGGCCGCCTGGTGCAGGTCGTTCAGGCAGAATCTGCCCACATCGTCGCGGCGCACCGTGGCGCCGCCAATCATCATCGCGTTCAAGAGAACACCTCCGTTTTCCAGCCGCCGGCGGCGCGCTGGACTGCCAGGAATCGGAACGGGTACATCGCAGCGGCCACCTTCACCTTCACGCGGGCGTCTTCCTCCCAGAAGCCCTTCACCTCGTGGGCCTCCAGATCACCTGCGGCCGTCATCACGAAGAAGTCGATGGTGAGATGGGTCTTCTCGGCCAACTTCAGCTTCACGGACTCGAACCGGAACCACGCGATCTCGCCGGCGGCCAGCTGCAGCGCCAGGTGCGCCGCGTAGGCCTCTTCGGTCTTGTTCATCTCGCCGGGCACATGCCGGGGCCGGCCACGCGCGACCTTCCCGGCTGCGTTGCCACTGTTGGAGGCCTGAGCCGCTGCGGGTGGCCGGTAGGCGCGCGGTTCGGCCGGCGCCGGGGCAGCAGCTGCGCTGACCTGGAACAGTCGGCGCATGCCCTCCGGCATGTCCTGCGTGGTGGCGTAGCGCAGCGAGCGGCTGGACGTCTTCTTCGGTGGCATCAGGCTGAAGCCTCCGCAGCGCCCCAAACGCGCATCGCGCGCTGGCGGAATGCTTCGAACTCGTGCCGGGCGCGCAGCTGCGCGGCCTGGTGCTCCCGGTCCATCTGCTCAAGCATGCAGTCGAATTCAACGTTGAGCAGGCCCATCAGCTGCTCCATGGTCAGGCCGCCTCGAGTGCGGCCGGTGGGCGCCGGGGCCATCTGCGGCATTGCCAGCTGCTGCTGTCCGGATGGCGGCAGCGGCATGCTGTCCACCCGGCCTGCGTCGGTAACAGCCCATGTGGCCTCGGGCCGGCCATGGCGGGCGCTGTCGCGGTTCTCGCAGCGTCGCACCAAACCGTCGCGGTCCAGCTCACGCAGCAGGCCGGCAGCGGCGGCGGTAGTCAGCAGCATCGCCTCGCGCGGCGCGCCGACCTCGAGCGCGGCGTTGCCCATCAGCTCCAGCGCCTCAGCTGCGGTGCTGTCGCCGTGGATGCCCAGGCAGAACAGGATCAGCTGCCGCTGGTAGGCGCGGATATCAGCCGGCTCCATGCGCGCCTCCAAAGCCCAGCTCGGCAGCGGCCAGCGCCATGGCACTGCGCGCGGCATCGCGATCGCGTACGACCTGCGGCTCGGGCCGGGGCGCTGGCAATGCAGCCATCGGCTCGGGTACGGCACCGCCGTCCATGACGTGCTTCACCGCCCGCTCGTAGGCGTTGGCCAGCATGCGCTGTTGCAGCGCACCGCTCTCGGCAGTGCGGTAGGCATGCAGGTCCAGCTTCGACCGAACCAGCACGGTGAACCCGCTGTGGGCCTGGCCGGGTCGCATCTGGCCGTCGACTTCGGCAAGCGTCGGAACGCCAAGGCACATGGCACGGAACTGGCCGGGGTTCGGCGGCCACTGCAGCGCGCTGCGCAAACAGTTGGCCAGCCCCTCGGCCACCTGCCGCGGGGTGATGCCGGACATCACCTGGAACCACAGTTCACCGGCGGTGGTCAGGCTGCCAGCGTTGTTCACCGGCGCTGCTCCGTTCTCCCGCACCCACTTTCCCGGGAACATGCCGGCCATGCGCTCCCACACGGTCCACAGGGCGCTCACGGCGCGCTGGTCCGGGTCAGTGCTGGACGCATTGGAATTCGCCGTCGATGACATCGCCGCCTGGTCCGCCAAAGCTGCCAGTTGTCGTGCGCTGTTCGTGGAGTTGCCGCTGCTCTGCGACGTGTCCGGCAGAACCGAGTTGAGGGTTTGCATTGGGGCCTCCGGGATTGGTGGTGTTCGTCGGCGCTGCGCCGGCGGCGTGTCGGTTGCGGGCGGTCCTGATCGCCCACGCGAACGGGTTCGTAATCGGTGGCGATCGCGCCAGCCCTTCAGCGACCGTGTGCCCCAGCGTCTCCGGGGTCACGCCCTCGGCCAGCGCCGCCAGAAGGTCGGGATGGCTGGGGTTGGTCGAATGGCAACCGGCCTTCCGCATCAGCAGGCATGCACGCCCCGCATCGGTCACACCGCTCAGAGATCCTTGAGCGTGCTGTGATGTTTCTGGAGTAGAAGAAGTGGGGCCTGGGGTCTGGTTACCCGTGTTCACACCTGTGTTCACACCCCCTGTCACGCGTGACTGACCGTGACCCGTCACGCGTGACAACTGGTCCAATGTCACGCCTTCGTCGCCTGTGACGTGCGTGACGTGCAACGCCTTCAGTTCCGCCATGGTGGCCATGCCGCTCGGAACGACACCTACGTTGCGGAGGTCTTCGAAGAGCATCGTGCGCCGCGCGCGCGTGCGTGCCTGCCGCTCCGCTTCGCTGTTCTTCCTCTCCTCACGGCGGCCCTGCCCTTCTGCGATGCGCCCCTGGGCGATGGCAATCTGCTCGTCGCAACGTTTGCTATGCCGCAGCCCGTCCTCGGCCACAGGGAAGTAGCGCTCGGCGACCTTCTTGACGGCTGCCTTGTCGGCCGAACTGATGGCACCTGCAATGACATACAGCTCCGCCAGGCTCTCGGGCAGTGCCTCCTCTTCCGAGTAGTAGGCCAGCATCAGCTTGAAGTAGACGCCGTGGTCCGTAAGGCACAGCCGTGTGGTGTCCTTGAGGTAGTCGCCGGGGAACATCTCGAAGTAGATCACGCCCCTACCCCCGCACCGCGCAGCAGCGGTGCCATAGGCAGCGGCTCAGGTTGATAGCCAGGGCATGGATTGCGGGGCATTTCGGGCAGGCACAAGGCATCTGCCAGCGTGCGACGCCAACGGAACGCCGTGGCGCGGCTGACATTGAAGCGCTCTTGCACCTGCAGCACCGTGGGGAAGAACGGGCAGCAGGTGCTCGCCCAGAGGACGAAGTCCATGATGATCTTCGTCTGGCACTGACCGTCCAGGGCCGCCTTGCGGCGGTGATCTGGCGCGCGCGGGGGCGTCTCGCTGAAACCTGTGGTGCGCTGGGGACCACAAACGGTTCCAAGGCTCGCGATGGGGCTCATACGGCGCCACCGGCGGCACTGTGTCGCAAGGCGTCCTGCAGCGCGCGGTACATCGATCCGCGCAACACCTGAGCTTTCGGCACGCGCCGTCGAGCCGCAGCAGGGTCGTGCAAGTCGAGCAGAGCATTGGACCAGCGGTAGGCCGTAGCACGCGAAAGGCTGAAGCGCTTCCGCAGTGCATCCACCTGCAGTGGCCAGGGTTGTTCTTTCGCCCACAGCACCACGTCGACCATCGGCAGTAGCGGAATCACCGAATCAGGGATGCGGCGGCCGGCGGCTTCGAACTCTCCGACCACCGTAATGGCCCAGCTCACCATCGCGGACGTGCTCATGCTGCGCCCCCTGCGACCGCACGCGGAGCCAGGTCATGCAGATGCCCAGTGACGTATCGCTTGGCGGTGATCAACTCCGCTTCCAGTTGGCCGATCTCGTCCAGGGCGCGGCGCAGCTCCGGAATGTCCTTCGGGCAAATCAGGCCGTCGGCCAGGATGTTGGTCAGCGCTTCGAGGGTATGGCCGAATTCCACCGACAGGCGGGCCACAGCCAAGACACCGGCATGGGGCTCCATCATCGGGATCCGGGCGCCGAGGAAGCCGTAACGCCTCGCCAGCTCGCGTGCGCAGGCATCGCGCCACTGCGGCGGCAGCGCGCGGACCCACGATTCCTCGAGGTCGACCGGCATCTTGACCGTGCCGTTGCGGATACGCGCGATGATCTGGCCGTTGGCCTTCAGCGCCTTCTCGGTGCTATCGGCGTCTACACCCACATGAAACTGCAGGATGCGCTCACCCGGCGCCACATCAGCCATGTACTGATCGGCGATTGCCTGGGCCAGACTGGAGTCGGTATGCGCGCTGTTTCGGATGGCGTCCGTGGTGTGGCGGAACACCACCGCGGAGCGTGGTTCATGGAACTGAGGATCTGGCTTCATTTACGCACCTCGGGAGGCGATGCAAAGTGGTCGCCATGGACAGGACGACCGGAATTCAAAGGCTTGGAGCCGCCCTCCTTGCGCTACGCTGGATGTGCGAACAACACAGCCCGCAAGGAGGGCGACATGGCAAAGAAGAAACCTACGGCTCAGTTGAGCCAGAAGAACGAGATCCGATATCAGTCCCACCACTGGCGGGGGCGCTTGGACTACGTGCTCGAGGTCTTTGGGGACACGCTGAAGAGCCGCGAGGGCTGGCAGAACGACCTGGAAGGACTCGATGCGGTCGCCTACTACCTGATGCAGAAGCACCATTGGACACCGGCGCAGATCCGGGCAATGTCTCTGGAAGACCAGCGATTTGCCTTGAGCGAAGAAATGCATGGCTGGAAGCTGCCAGAAGACGCACTCGCGCCAGGGGACAGGTAGCCCTCTCCGCTTCTAGCGCGAGTTGCTCGCTGCGCAGCATCTCCAACTTGCTGCGCAGCACTTCCATGGTCCCCATCGATCGGTTTTTCGGATGGCCCATGGCCTAAGCCCCCTCAACCGGCACGATGCGGTGGACGTCGGGGTCGTTCTCGGGTTGCCGCTGGAGCGCCTGGAAGTGCTCTGGCATCAGCACGAAGCGCAACTTCAGTGCCCAGAGGTCATCGATCTGGCCATCCGGCCACTGATAGACCGCCGACGGCGTGATGCCGAGAGCACGTGCAAGCGCGGCGGCATTGCCGTCGTAGGCGGCAATGGCTTCTTCCTTGGTGATCCGAGGCATATTCATTGCCCTATATAAGCACGCTTTCATACCGCATGCAAGCACGCTTACTTAACGGACTAATAAGCTCGCTAACATGACCACTGCCCTCGCTAACCGCCTGAAGCGCGCTCGCACTGAGTGCGGCATCAACGAACCTGCAGATGCCGCGCGTCGTGCCGGCATCACTGCCTCCGCCCTCTACCAACTCGAGGACGGCAAGACGAAGTCGCTGAGCGGCGAAACGGCGGTGAAGCTGGCCCGTGTCTACAAGCCTTTCCGGGTCGAGTGGCTGATCACTGGCGAGTTGCCCGAGCGCTGGGATGAGTCTCAGGGATCGGCGATATCAACCAGTGAGACACCCGCTGGTTATGTTCGCCTTCGAGTAATGGAAGGCGAAGCTTCAGGGGGCTTTGGCGCAATGAATCAGGATTACCCGGACGTGGTCCGGGAGCTCGACATCGCAGAGTGGCAGGTTCGCCAGCAGTTGGGCTTCGTGCCCGAAGGTGATCGCGTGCGCTTGGTGACCGTGCGCGGGGATTCAATGTATCCCGACATCAAGAATGGCGACGTCGTATTCGTGGACGTTGCCAAGGACTACTTCGACGGCGATGGCCTGTACCTGATCAACCTGCACGGACTGACCTACGTGAAGCGCCTGCAGCTCCTGCGGGATGGCCTGCATGTCATCAGCACCAACCGAAAGTACCTCAGCGAGGTAGTCCCGCCCCACGAGGCCGATCAGCTCCACGTGGGCGGCAAGATTCTCGGCTTGGCGCTGTTGCGCAGCGCGCAGGAAGTCTGAGGTTAGAAGGACTTTGCGCGCTGAAGCTTGCGCGCCTCTTCCCGTTTCCTCTCTTCATCGGTGCTCACGATGATCAACCCCGTGTTCACAGCACCGACGATGCCATTGAAGCGGATGTACACGCCTGGCAATTCCCACACCGCTCGTGGGCTGGAGAAGTTGGCCCCCACACCGGATACAACTTGAACCGTATCTTGAAGGCTTGGCTTACCGAGCTTCTGTTTCAACTGCTCGAAAATCTCCTGAGCGTGAGCGAAGCCGTCGGTGGAAATGGTCAGTCCTTCGACTTTTCCGTCAACCACCGTTGCCGTTACTGAGCCTGTGCCAATAGGGCGTTTGCTATCCAATGGCAACAGTATCAACGACTCGTTGTTTCTAGTATCGGTGGGGCTGCCGGCTCTCATACCGTTGGCAGCCCAGCAGGCTGACTTGCGCCCGCTAAGGTCGTAGACGGAACCAGCGTAGGGCAGTCGCTCACGAGGGCACTCCGGCACGAGCGGTGCCCCAATCCCAATGCCCATGAACTCAAACGTCTCGGCGTCCGCCTCCCGTGACTGAGACTGTGTGGGACGCTTGCTCAGCTCGATCGACTGAGGCTTGACCATCAATTTCGGTGGCTGCTCGGCGTATGCGTTGCAGACAACACAGCCCGCAACAAGAGCCAACGCTTTACCCAGGTCCATGTCATCTCCCTGCTCCGTGAAGGGATAGCGTAGAAGCACGCTGAATAAGCGTGCTTGCATTCTCCGTATTAGCGTGCTTCTATAGATGCACAGCCGGCTTCTGCCGAACATGGAGAGAAACGCAATGCCCCTGACCCTCAGCACCAAGCGCACCGCCCGCGTTGGCTTGGCCGCGATCGCCTGCTTCGCCCTCCTGGCCGTGGTCGCCTGGGCCTCGCCCTCGGAAGCCCCGGCTTCTGAAGCCAATGCCGACAACCCAGATGACCTGGTCATCACCAGCCCTCGAATCTGCGCCGCGCTGGCGGTGTACGAGCTGGCCAACGCTGACGATTGGGGCCTTCGCGCCACCATCGCCAACGCCACTCTCAACGCGTTCAACGACGCACAGCGCGTGCCGGACTGCGCCAGCGGCGTGGGCGCTGCCCTCACTGCAGGATTCCAGCCCGCGCGCTGGCAG
The DNA here is from genome assembly GCF_051861585.1 of Stenotrophomonas sp. ATs4. NCBI lineage: Bacteria > Pseudomonadati > Pseudomonadota > Gammaproteobacteria > Lysobacterales > Lysobacteraceae > Stenotrophomonas > Stenotrophomonas sp. ATs4. Next base: position 217,689 of record NZ_JBLYPK010000007.1, read on the forward strand.
CTGGCCCTCGATGCCGTAGATGCAGTGCAGTCCGGCTCCTACCAGGTATCCCTCGAGGCATGCGTCCGGGCCAATGCGGTTGTCCCCCTGTCGACCGCAGACGGCAACGAGCCGAGCACTTCCCCCGTGCTAGTCCGGGCGCAATGCGTGATGAGCGATCTGGCGTTTGTCGAGGTGGCGCCGTGATCACCGAAATCCACATCGAGCCGCGAGCTGCGATGATCGGATCCCAGCGTCTCCCGATGAGCCCGACCGAAGCAAAGGTCCTTCAGCTGATCCTGGCTGCCGGCGACACACCCATCAGCCGCCTGCAGATCGAGCAACAGATCTACGGCGAATCGGGCCGCAAGTCGAACACCATCGAGGTAGCCATCTGCCGGGTGCGCAGCAAGATTGCGCCCCACGGATATCGGGTACTGGCTACTCGCGGCCGCGGCTACACGATTGCAAAGGGCGGTGCTGCATGAGCGCCCATCCAGTCCCAGGCTTCGCCATCATCGAAGTGCCAGGCTACGGCATGCGCCTGCGCGCCATGAAGGACGAGGGTGGCTGGCACATCTCTGGCTGGCGACGAACTCAAGGCAAGAAGGCCATGGTGATGTTCGCGGCAACGGATGCCGCGCCGACCTTCACCGAGGACGACGGCGACCCCTGTGTTGTTGCAGGCCGCACCTACATTTCACTGCCGGCCGCGAGCCAGAAGAAGCTGCAGGCGTTCATCGCTTCCATCGAAGGCACCAATCGCCAGGTGGTGCGCGCATGAGGGCTCCAGCCATCAAGCTACCAGCGCCGGAACTGACTCCAGACCAGCGTGCGGCGCTGGAGCGCGCAAAGCGTCCCCGCCGCCATCCCTACCGCATCTACTGCGCGCACCAAGCCAGCGCTCAGCGGCAGCGGGAGGCAGAAGAGCAGCGCCAACGCGTCGCCCCGAGCCTGCACAGGCTGGTGCGCTGATGGCAGGCCTACATCACATTGGCGGCGGGCTGGATGCGGTGATCGTCTCGACAGCCGCCGCAACGCCCCAGCAGCGTCTGACCCGCTATGCAGCCGCAGCTGCAGCACATCCCTGCCGCTGGCATGACCTACGCGTCCAGTTCGGCCAGGTCATGCAGCGCTCACTGAAGAACGGTATCCGGATCGGCTTCGCCGCGTGGCAGCGGCAGATGCCGGCTCTCTGGCCACGTGTCCGCCTCCGCTGATGATCTGCCGCCGGCTTCCATGGACCACCGCAACCAGCTCGACATCTTCGACCACGACCCGGCGCGTCTGGCCAAGGCCAACCGCGCCGCCGCCGAGCACGCGCTGACTGACCCGTTCTTCTCCGCAAAGGTCCGACAGGACCGCCACGACTTCTACATCGCCGAAGCCGAACGCCTTGAGCGCTTGGCAGCCATGGCCGCAACGCCGGCCACCACCGCAGCCTGAGACCTCCCGATGAAACAACCTCAGCACAGCACCAACCTCGCACCTGCATGCGTACCGGTTCCGGACAGCGCAATCGAAGCGTTCCGCGCCGCTTATGCCACCCATGGCACCCAGAAGGGCTACGCCGATGCCATCCGCGCCGGCCTGGCCGCTGCAGCGCCGCTGATCAGCCAGGACGCGATGCTCTCGCTTGAGCAAGACGCGCAGGGATACCTGGTGCACCAGCTGGACATTGCCCTGAATGGCGAAGCCGCTGCAGCGCGCGCACCACTGCTGGCTGATCTTCTGAGTCAGTGCCAGGCCGAAGCCCGGCGCCGGAACGGCCCGGTGCTGGCGACGATTCCTGGCTCTACCGCAGCTCACCTGCGCAAGGTGTACATGGACCTCGCCGACAGCGCGCGCTCCCTCAGCGAGTCGGCCGTGGCAATGAGCGACAAGACGGTCCGCGAACTGGTGGCGATGGGAATCACTGAGGTCCACCTGCTGCCGGACACAACGCCGGAGGCCACCCCATGACCGCCTACGAGTTGCAACGCAATGCGAATGTTCTGGTGCTGCAGGAGATGCGCAGCCGGTTCACTGATGCCGGCAGCCCATCGCGTACCGCCGCACTGGACGCGGCTATTTCCGCCCTCTCCGCCCATCCCTCCCCGGGTGGTCAGGATGCGCTGTCGGCGATGCTCCCCGACGATGCCCGCCTTGTCGGCGTCATCGCGGACAACATCGAGCGAGGCAAACTCGATCATCCGGGCTTCTACCGAAACACCCAGCTCGCAGAAGCCCTGCGCCGTGTGCTCGATGCCGCCCAATCCTGCCAACGCTTCCCGTGTAGTCAGTGGGACGACAACGATCTGCTGGCTGCTCTGATAGGCGTTGAGAACTACTTGTACTACGGAGACTCCAACCCGATCCATACCGCGACCGTGCGCGCGGCAATCAATGCCCTCGCCGCCCGCCAGCCGGTGGGGGAGCCGGTGGGGGAGCCGGTGGCCGAAGTTTCCCGAGAGACGTTCAGCGGCGACGGCACAAGCGACATCATCAAGCCGAACTTGCCCATCGGGACCAAGCTCTACGCCGCCCCGACCGCGCAGGCCGTGGACCTGGGACAATCCTTCCAGGCCGGTGTGTCCGAGTGGATGGACAAGTGCTTCCTGCCTTCGCTCTACAGCAACATGACCGAGCGCGGCGATCGCCTGCTGGAAGAAGTGCTGGAGCTGCTGCAGGCCCACGGCTACGACAGCGCGCGCGTGCCCACCCTGGTCAACTACGTGTTCGGCCGCCCGGTCGGTGAGCCAGCGCAGGAAGTCGGCGGCGTCATGGTCACGCTGGCCGCCTACTGCAGCGTGGCCGGCCTAAGCATGCAGGCCGATGGCCAGGCCGAACTGGACCGCATCAACCAGGCGGATGTGATAGCGCGGATCAGGGCGAAGCAGGAAGCCAAGAACGCCCTGCACTTCGACACGCCGCTGCCAGGCAATGCCGCCGCGCCCGCGCAGCTTGTGGGCCCAGGGCAGATGCCGCACGGTATCCGCCTGGTCGAGATCCCACGTCGCAATGGGCTCGATCCGATCAACGTATTCGTGCAGGACTACGAGCTGGGGCGTGGCCGCATCGTGGTGACCTGCTACGGGCAGGCATGGTGCGGGTTCTGGGGCGCTATGGGCGACCGCACGGTGATGCAGTTCGTTGCCGCGTGCGATGCCGACTACGTGGCCGGCAACATGCTCAGTGGCCGGCATGAGCACGTGAAGAAGCATGAGCGCACATACGTGGAGCGCATCGCCACTGAGGTGATCGCCGAGTTCCGCGCCCTGATCGACGGCAAGGCGGTGGGCAATGGCTAAGCCAGTCATCCGCACGTCCACATCCGCCCTGGTGCAGGTCACCGTGGAGGTCCACGCCGGTTCGTGGGGCGAGGGCTGCAATCTCGACCAGGTGTATCGGCAAGCAGCCGAAAGCGCGCTCGGCGAGCTGCGATCCGCACTGAACAAGCGCGGCATTCGCATCGTGGGCGTCGCGTCCATCAAGGCGATCACCACAGACACGGCGGTGCGCAATGGCTGACGGCTCCCGCGCTTTCAACTTCCCCATGCCGCAGCGCTCCCGACTGCGCGCCGGCGAGATCGTTGTGGATCTGTTCGCCGGCGGTGGAGGCGCATCGGAAGGGCTCAAGCAGGCCCTTGGCGTCGATCCCGCCCTGGCCTACAACCACGACGAGCTGGCGATCGGCATGCACGCCGCCAACCACCCGCTTACCCAGCACCACCGCGAGGATATCTGGCACGCCGACCCGCGCGTGGACGTGGCCGGCCGCCCCATCGGCTGGTTCCATGCCTCCCCGGACTGCACCCATTTCAGCCAGGCCAAGGGCGGCCAGCCGCGGAGCCGGAAGACCCGCGCACTGTCGTGGGTGGTGTTGAAGTGGGTTGGCCAGCTGCTGCGTGCTGATCGCCTGCACGGCACCAACATGGCGCCGCGCATCATCTCCATGGAAAACGTCTGGCAGATCCTCACCTGGGGTCCGCTGGTGGCGAAGCGCTGCAAGGCCACTGGCCTGGTTGTCACACTGGACCTGGTGCAGGCCCTCCACGCAGAAACGGGGCAGCCCCTGTTCCGCAGAGGCAAGCCGGTGATGGTCAACCGAGTTGCGGATAAGGGCGAGCGAGTGCCCGTGGAGCGCCAGGCGCTGGTTCCGGACAAGCGTTACAGCGGCCGCACCTGGCAGCAGTTCGTAGCTGCGCTGCGAGCGCTCGGCTACGTGGTTGAGTGGCGCAAACTGGTGGCCAGCGACTACGGTGCCGGCACCAGCCGCGAACGCCTGTTCCTGCTCGCGCGCCGCGACGGCGAGGCCATCGTGTGGCCGGAGGCCAGCCACGGCCCCGCGCCCGGCCTGACCCCGCGCGTCACTGCCGCCGACTGCCTGGACTTCTCCATCCCCTGCCCGTCCATCTTCACCCGCGGCAAAGCGCTGGCCGATGCCACCATGCGCCGCATCGCCAAGGGCGTCATGCGCCACGTCATCAACTCGGCTGATCCATTCATCGTGCCGGTGACGCACCAGGGAGGCGACCGCGTTCACGACGTGCGCGACCCCATGCGTACCATCACCGCCGCCAATCGCGGTGAGCTGATGCTGGCAGAACCTGAGCTGGCGCCATTCATCGCCGAGCATGCGAACAGCAGCCACGCGCTTGGCTCCATGCGCGCCGACGAGCCGTTGCGCACTGTCTGCGCCGGGGTGAAGGGTGGCCACTTCTCCGTTGTCTCGCCAATCTTGGCCGGAGTCGGCGGCCGCGCAGGTCAATCTGAGCCGCGCCCCGGCGACCAGCCGCTCTACACGATGACGGCCAAGGCGGATACCGCGCTGGTGGCGCCGCACCTGGTCAAATTCCGGGGCGACAGCGTCGGTACGCCGGCCACCGAGCCGGTGCCGACAATAACCGCTGGTGCTGGTGCCGTCCGCCCGGCAGGCGCCGCCCATGCCCTTGGCGTCTCAACCGCTTTCATGGTGCAGGCCGCGCACGGTGAAGGTCGGCCGGATGGGCCAAAGCGCTGGGGCACCGGCAGCAAGGACGCGCGAGATCCGGTTGGGACGGTGACTGCCAGCGGTTGCGGCGGGCATGCAATCGCTACGGCCTTCCTCGAACAGGCAAATGGTGGCTTTTACCAGGGCGCCGGCAACGATACGCGCGACCCGGTCAGCACCCTCACCGCCAGCAGCAGCCAGCAACGCCTGGTAAGCCTCGAGATGGCAGCGCGACGGTGCGCGGGGTGCGGGACCTGCGCTCCAGCACCTGGGTGCGGAGATCTCTGCCGCTCGTGCTTCGACAGCAGCGAACCGGAGATCTATCGCCTGTCGCCCGAACAGGAGGCCGGCGCTCTGCGAGTCGCCGCCTTCCTGGTGAAGTACTACGGCAGCGGCATCGCTGTCGATCTGCACGACCCCGTGGACACGGTGACCACCAAGGATCGCCTGGCACTGGTGACCGTCCACATCCAGGGCACTCCCTACGTGATCGTGGATATCGGCCTGCGCATGCTCAAACCGCACGAGCTGTACCGCGCGCAGGGCTTCCCGCCGGACTACATCATCGATCGGACAGCCAACGGCACCCCGCTCACCACCAGCGCCGCTGTGCGCATGGTCGGCAACAGCGTCAGTCCCCCGCCACTGCGCGCCCTGGCCGAAGCCAACCTTGATCCCGTCGCCGTGCCGCTGGGGGCTGCGGCCTGATGGATACGGCTTTCTATCCCCACCACCACAGGAACCGGTCGCGTGCCGGCCTGGCCCGCGCGCAACTGTACGCGCACGTGGTCGAAGGCAGGCGCCTTACCAGCAAGCAGATCGCCGACGAGCTCGGGATCTCGATCGGTGCCGCCGCCAGCCGGGCCAAGCGCGGCCCTCACCCTCTCACATGGGAATCGCTGCGCCTCGCGCGTGTTCCCACCAACAGCAAGGACATGCAGGCATGAGCAATGACATCAAGAGTGAACTGCCACAGACCACGATACGGCTGCTCGTGAACAAGTACGGCCTGATCAGCGGCCTCCGCTTCAACGAACACTCCCCCGACCTGGTGTTCGGGCAGCCCGAAGTGGTCCGAATCAAGGCCAATGGCGGAGTTGTGATTGCCGAAGGGGCAGAGCTTGAGGATGCAGCGCGCGCATTCTGGGATGTCGTCGCCGAATGGCGTGGTGACGGTTCTCGCCCGACCCTTGCGGACGCGCAGCCCGGTGGGAGGCTGAGGCTGGGAGATCAGGCCGAGCGTGCGCGGTTTGAGGCGTGGCACTGCGAGAAGTTCAAGACGAGCTGGCAGACTGGCGCGCCGACGCGCGACATGCACAACGGCGTCTACGCGGATAACTACGGCCCAGACGAAGAACAGGTGCGCTGGGAAGCATGGCAAGCCGCCCTCTCCGCCCAGCCCTCACCGGGTGGTCAGGGGGATGCGATCACCCCGGCCATGGTCGATGCCGCAGCGGCTGCACTTGCCAAGTGGGCAGGCCATGACGACGGCAGCCGGTGGGTACATGAGGCGCGCGATGCGCTGGCAGCCGCCCTCGCCGCCCGCCAGCCGGTGGAGATTGACTCCGAATCGGCACTGCGGAAAGCACGCCTTGCGCTCGCGGAGCAATGCGAGTGGGGCAGCGAAAAGCGGGCCTGCCTGTCGGGTGAACTGGACAGCAGTCCCGCCATGAAGGCGCTGATTTCAGTGTGCGCCACCCCGCCCGCGCAGGCCGTGGACCTGGGCACGGGCGTCGCGGCGATTGCCGACGAGCGTCAGCGTCAGCTACAGGCTGAGGGCTTCACCCGCGAGAAGGACCAGCAGTATCGGCGTGGCGAGCTGGCCAAGGCTGCAACCGCATACGTCCAGCTGGCTGCCATGGATCTGGAAACCGGCACCCGCGATCACATCGCGTGGCATGGTCCGCCCGCTGTGTGGCCCTGGGCTCGGGAATGGTGGAAGCCTGTTGATGCTCGCCGCGACCTGGTGCGTGCTGGCGCGCTGATCGCTGCGCAGATCGACCTGATCGACAGCCTGGCGGTGCAGTCATGAAGGCCGCACTGCGCGATGCGTCGTTCTACGCATGCCCAAGTGGTCACGGGCACAACCCGCGCCCACCCAAGTGGCACGCCATCGTGGACCGCCCCGGCAACAAGTGGGGGGCAGACCGTGGTCCCGCTTGCGGTATCCCGTTCCACACTGAGGAGACCGAGGTTGCTGCCGAGACGATCACTGGCCGCCAGCGTTGCGGCAAACCGGCCTGCAAGGCTGCATTTGCTGCGTTCGGCAGCCAGGCGGTGGGCAAATGAGCCGCGTCACCTGGGGCGTGTGCAACAGGGAGCGGACCGTCACGGTGTTCTGCAACGTGTGCCGCACGGTGTTCAACCTGCACGCACCGATGGTCGAGGCTCTGGAGCTGAAGATGGCAGCCGAGACCAGCCATGTGTGCCCCAGCACGACGATGCCTGTGGCTGCTGATCTGTTCGGATTCTCGTTGGAGCAGGCCCATGGCTGACCAGCTGCTCACCGCTGAACAGGCTATGCGCGACCTGCGTGCACAGGGTGGCTTGCGATGAGCCCTGGCCGCAACGCTGCCAGCATCCGCGCCGCACTGCGCGGCCCCGCGCCCGCGCACGTCTCAGCACGCGACATGATCCGCCGCCACTGCCGGGAACACGGGAAGCAGCTCGCCTGTCTGGCCCCGGCGTGGGGCTGCAAGGTCTTCAGCGTGTGGCGTGCATTCGGTCGAGCTACCCGGCCACTGCAACCGCACCAGGTCGAAGGCGCGATCAGCGCGCTGCAGCTGGACGATTTTGATGCGAACGAGTTGCGCCTGCGCGCAGCACGCGAGGCCGGATGGAACATCGATCCCAAGATGCTGCTCGAGGTCGGTGCATGAGCGGCGACGCCTCGCCAATCGCGACAGCACCGCCGGCCACCGCGAGTGGCGCCGTGCGGGAAATGCGGGCTGCCGCACGTGCAGGCGATCCGGTGCCGGCCTCTCAGGTAAACGCGTGGGCAACCACGCTTATGACCCTGTTCGGCGAACAGCGAGCCGTACGGCTCGAGCAGTGGGGAGGCTCTTATTGGTACCAGATCGATGAGAGGCAGTGGTACCGGGCCCTTGCAGCGCGCGAGCAGGTGCGAGCGCTTTACACCCAACCCCTGCTGCATGAGGCCCGTAGCGCCGGTGAAAGGCGCGACCACACGTGGTCGGCAGATCGATCGCACTGTGTCGTCTGCAACGACCCCTTCGATTGGGCAGACCCGTACTGCAACCCACCCAAGCCCCCCGAGCCTATACCGCGGATCCGTCAGGCACTGAACCCGCAGTGGTTTGTACCGGTGCTCGACCAGCTCGAGGTGCTGGTGAGGAGGCTCGGACCCGCACAGCGCAAGGACTGGTACATCCGCATCAACACGTTGCGCCGAGCAATAGAGCAAGAGACGAAGGGACCCTGATATGGAAGACGCTACCAACAACACGGCCAGCCGGAGCCCGGGCGCAGCCGCGTTCGCTGCAACCCGTCTAGCTGCAGCTCTGGAAATGGCCTGTACGAGCTGCGCCACTGACGAAGCAGGCAGGCAGACGCTCACGTTTGCGTTCGCGGACGACATTCAGCACCGCATCGCGCGGAAGGCCTGGCAGGGCTATGCCGTTGCTTTGATCGATCGCCCTGCAGCGCCGACCGCAGATCCTGCAGTGAACTGGACGGTTCTCGCGGCCAAGCTGGAACTGATGGCAGATGCCTCATTCGACCTAAAGAACGAGCAGCTCCCTGCACAACTTCGGGACTGCCTGATGATGGCCGCGGCCGCGCTCAGTGCCTCGGTTCAACAGCCGTCCCATCTCGTTCCCGGAGACACCCGGAAGTGACACTACGCACATGACAGACCGCAGCATGGCAAACCAGAGGTACCCATGAACACCACCGCACACAACGACAGCATCACCCAAGCCGACGACGTGCTGATCCCGCTCACGAAGGTGCGGAAGGCATGCGGCTTCTCTAAGACCAGCATCTACCGAATGATGAATCGGGGAACGTTCCCGAAGCCGGCCAAGAGGGCCGGCCGCAGCGTCCGCTGGCGGAACTCGGAAGTGCAGCAGTGGGTGCGCAACGAATGGCCTGCCCAGGCACCGGCGTAGGCACCATTTGGAATGTAGGCACCAAGTAGGCACCAAACGCAAAAGGCACCGGATGCCGGTGCCTTTGGAATGACGTAAGTCATTGAGTGCAATGGTGGGCCGTGAAGGATTCGAACCTTCGACCAAAAGATTAAAAGTCTTCTGCTCTACCGACTGAGCTAACGGCCCATTGCACTGCCCCAGCCTTTCGGCGGGGTGGGCATTCTACCCTACTTTGGCAGGTCGCGTGAAACCCTGGTGTGCCGAGGTTGCCGGCAAGCGGCCGGCACTACCCCGATCTGGGCTGTCGGCCTAAACCTTTCAGACGACTACTGCATCCCAGCTGTGATCCCACTGCGGAACTCCGGATGCGCCTGCCCTTCAGCCTGCTTGCCGCCCTGCTGCTGCCCTGCGCGGCACTGGCCGCCCCGTCCAAGGTTGTCACCGACGATATCGGCCGCTTCTGGGCCACCTATGACGCGGTGCGCGCCGAGCCTGACGTCGAACGCCAGGCAGCACTCGTGCAGCAGCGCTACATCGATCCGGGCAGCCCCGGCCTGCATGCGCTGATGCAGGTCCGCAGCTACACCGCCCGCGAATACGCCGAGGCCATGCGGGCGTGGCCACGCTTCTGGGCATCGGTTCGGCCATTGACCACCAACGCGCAGCAGGCCAGCGCAACGCTGGAGCGGGATCTTTCCGACTTCCGGGCGCTCTACCCGGCTTTGCGCCCGGCAACGATCACCTATGCGGTCGGCGTGCTGCGCACCGGCGGCACCACGCTGGGTGACAAGGTGCTGATCGGAGCCGAGATGGCGCTGGGCGATGAGCGCGTGGACGTGAGCGAGTTGCCGGAGCCGATGCGCAGCCGCCTGCGGATCTTCTACGACAGCCGTCCGGGTGCGAACAACGCGCAGAACAACCTGCACGAGTACGTGCACACCCAGCAGCGCGAGACCTCCGGCAGCCTGGCTCAGTACGCGGTGCGCGAAGGCGTGGCCGAATACGTGGCCGAACGGCTGAGCGGGCGTCGGCCGGCGCTGCCGCTGTACACCTACGGGCCCGCGCACGAAGCGGAAATCCGCACGCGCTTCATTGCCGAGATGGATGGCGACGACCTGGACAACTGGCTGTACAACAGCGCGCGCAATCCGTTCGGGGTGAGTGACCTGGGCTACTACGCCGGCTACCGCATCGCGCAGGAGTACATGCGCCAGCAGACCGATGAGAGGGCCGGCATCGCGCGGATGATCGAGTTGGACTATGCCGATCCGAAGGCGGTGCGGGCGTTTATTGAAGCATCGGGGTGGTTGCGGCAGCGGTAGCACCGGGCCATGCCTGGCGGGTCAGGGAGTGCGAACCAACGGTTCGCACCCACCAGCGTCAGACCTCCCCGGTAGCGCCGGGCCGTGTCTGGCGGACAGTGCCAACCAAGGTTGGCACCCACGGGAATGCCGGCCAGCGGCCGGCACTACCAGAAGCGGTCAGGCGTACAGCGTCGGGTCCGGCACGCCGGCTTCGGTGAAGCCCTGCGCGCGCAGGCGGCAGGCGTCGCAGTGGCCGCAGGCGGCGCCGTTGGCGTCGGCGTTGTAGCAGGACACGGTCAGGCCGAAGTCCACTCCCAGGCGCACGCCTTCGCTGACGATCTGGCCCTTGCTGAGGAACTGCAGCGGCGCGTGCACCTTGATGCCCGCGCCTTCGACGCCCGACTTGGTGGCCAGGTTGGCCAGCGCCTGGAACGCGGCCACGAACTCAGGCCGGCAGTCCGGGTAGCCGGAGTAGTCCACGGCATTGACGCCGCAGAAGATGTCGTTGGCGCCAAGCACTTCGGCCCAGCCCAACGCCAGCGACAACATGATGGTGTTACGCGCCGGCACGTAGGTGACAGGGATGCCGGCGCCACCGGCCTCGGGCACGTCGATGTCATCGGTCAGTGCCGAACCACCGATGCTGCGCAGGTCCACGTCCACGGTCTTGTGCGCGATCACACCCTGGGCCTTGGCCACGCGGGCGGCGGCATCCAGTTCGGAGGTATGGCGCTGGCCATAGCGCACGCTCAGGGCATGCACGGCAAAGCCCTGTTCCTGGGCCATGGCGATGACGGCGGCTGAATCCATGCCGCCGGAGAGAAGCACGACTGCCTTCTTCATGGGAAAAACGTCCGGTTGGAGGGGAAAGCCAGCACGCTGTCCCGCGCCGGAGCTACATCAGGGAACGTTGCGCGGGCTCATCGACCCGGCTCGTCGTTCCACAGGATTTTATGCAACTGCATCTGGAAGCGCACCGGCAGCCGGTCCTCGACGATCCAGTCAGCCAGTTGCCGCGCGGTAATCTCGCCCTTGCTGGGCGAGAAGAACACTGTGCAGCGCTTCACCAGATCGTGTTCGTCCAGCATGCCCTTGGCCCAGTCGTAGTCCTCGCGGCTGCAGATGACGAACTTGATCTGGTCGCGGGCGGTCAGCAGCGGCAGGTTCTCCAGGCGGTTGCGCGCGACCTCGGCCGAACCCGGCGTCTTGATGTCGACCACGCGCGACACGCGCGGGTCCACGGCGCTGACGTCCAGCGCGCCGGAGGTTTCCAGCGAGACGTCCATGCCGGCATCGCACAGCTTCTGCAGCAGCACCAGGCAGCGCTTCTGCGCCAGCGGCTCGCCGCCGGTCACGCAGACATGGCGCACGCCCTGGGCCAGCACCTCGGCCACGATGTCGTCGATGTCCCACCAGGTGCCGCCGTGGAAGGCATAGGCGGTGTCGCAGTACTGGCAGCGCAGCGGGCAGCCGGTCAGGCGCACAAACACGGTCGGCCAGCCGGCGGTATCGGCTTCGCCCTGCAGCGAGGTGAAGATCTCGGTGATCTTCAGGCGTGGCAGGGGCGACTGCACGATCTCGCTGGGCGTAGCGGCGGCGCTGGACGGGGTAACGGCGGTCATGGTGGGTACTTCTTGGTGGGACACGTGGCGGGTGGGCTACCGTGGCCGGTAACGAAAGCAGCCGAGCATGGCTCGGCTCTACAAAAGCAACCGGGAGGGCGGCCCAAGCCGGCAATGCAAGCAGCCGGGCATGGCCCGGCGCTAGCGGATCCGGGCGGGTTTGCCGATCCGGAAACGAAAGCAGCCGAGCGTGGGCTCGGCGCTACAGGGCACCCATTGTACGCCCGGTCAGCGGATCAGCGGATCTGCTTGCCGAGGCGGATGGACTGCAGACGGTCCTGCGCGGTGCGCGCGGCGTCCGAGCCGGGGTACTGCGCCACGACGGTCTCCAGCGTCTGCTGGGCCTGGTCGACCTTGCCCTCGCCATACTGCGAGAGGCCGACCTTGAGCAGGCCGCCAGCGGCCTTGTCGTGGGTCGGATAGCGCGAAAGCAGTTCACGGAACTGGGTCTCGGCCATCGGGAAATTGCGGGTGGCGTAGTAGCTCTCGCCCAGCCAGTACAGCGCGTTCGGCGCGTAAACGCCGTTCGGGTACAGCTGCAGGAAGCTCAGGAACAGCTGCGCCGAGTCATCGTACTTGCCGGCCTTCAGCGAATCGAAGGCGACGTTGTAGGTGGTGCGCTCGTCGCCGGTGGCGGCAAGGCTGCCGGCATCACCATGGACCGAAGGCGGCCGCTCGGAAGGGGCCGCCGCTGCGGGTTTTGCCGGGGCCGGAGCGGCCTTCGGCGCGCTCGCCGGAACGGGCGGCAGGGCCGGGGCGGCATTGCCCCCTTCCAACCGGTTCAGGCGGCTGTCCAGATCCAGGTACTGGTCCTGGGCGGACTGCTTGAGCTGGGCGTTGTCGTGCTGCAACTGCTCGATCGAGGCCTGCAGGCTGGTGACCTGCTGCCGCAGCTGGTTGATCTGGTTCAACAGGTCCTGGTTGGCACTGTTGTTGTACATCTGCTGCTCGATCGCGCCGACACGGTCGGCCAGACTCTGTCGCTGTGCATGCGCCGGTGCGGCAGCCACGAGGGCTGCCGCAACGACCAGCATCAGTTTGATGCCAATGCGCATGGATTACTGCGCGGTGTAGACGATTTCGACGCGACGGTTCTGCGACCAGCAGGACTCGTTCGACTCGGTGCAGACCGGACGCTCTTCACCGTAGGACACGACGGTCAGCTGCGAAGCCGAGCCACCGTTGGCCTGCAGGGCCGAGTTGACGCCGTTGCCACGACGCTCACCCAGGGCCTGGTTGTACGCGCGCGAACCGCGCTCGTCGGTGTGGCCCTGCAGGGTGATGCGCGAGGACGGACGATCACGCAGGTACTTGGCGTGGCACGCCATGATGGCCTGGAATTCCGACTTCACGTCTTCCTTGTCCAGGTCGAAGTAGACAACGCGCTGGCGCAGGCAAGCGTCGGTGTCCAGGTCGCCCGGGCCGTACAGGCCGGAGGTCGACGGAGCGGTCGGGGTGGTGGTCGAGGTGCCGGTGTCGACCGGGGCTGCCGGCTCTTCCTTCACTTTCTTCGAGCAACCGGCCAGGACGGCCACAGACAGCAGGGAAACAAGCAGAACGCGGGTGGACTTGTTCATGGCGATACCTTTGTGGCTCCTAGGCCGATGAGGGGATCAAGACAGCGAAAATATTAACACTCTTTTAGCGCTGGGTACGGTATGGGGACCATGCCGGTTCGCGCACATCTCCGTCGGCCAGAACCAACCGCTGGCGCACGCGCGCATCGGCCGAAACGGCATACAGCACACCACGGCCACCCTCGCGGGCGGCGTACAACACCATGCTTGCGTTGGGCGCAAAGCTCGGAGACTCATCCAGCGAACCTGGGGACAGCGTGCTCCAGCGGGGCGAACCCAGCGAGCTGTCCATCATCGCGATCTTGTAGCTGTTGCCCGAGCCCTGGGCAACGGCGATCTTCCTGCCATCGTAGGACACCGAGGGCTTGGCGTTGTAGTTGCCCTGGAAGGTCACGCGCTCGGCGCTGCCGCCGCCGGCACCGACCTTGTAGACCTGCGGACGGCCGCCGCGGTCGGAAGTGAAGTACACCGCGCTGCCGTCCGGCGCCCAGGTCGGCTCGGTGTCGATGGCGAAGTGGTTGGTCAGCTGCGCCAGCTGCTTGCTGCCCAGGTCCATCACGTAGATTTCCGGGTTGCCCGAACGCGACAGCGTCAGGGCCAGCTTGCGGCCGTCCGGCGAGAAGGCCGGGGCGCTGTTGATGCCGCGGAAGCTGGTGACCAGTTCGCGCGCGCCGGTGCCGATGTTCTGGATGTAGATCGCCGAATTGCCACGCTCGAAGCTGACGTAGGCCAGCTTGCTGCCATCCGGGCTCCACGACGGCGACAGCAGCGGCTCGGCCGAACGTACGATGGTCTGCGGATTGAAACCATCGGAGTCGGCCACCATCAGCGCATAGCGCATGGCGTCGCCCTTGCCGCTGGCGGTCACATAGGCGATGCGGGTCCAGAAGGCGCCACGGACACCGGTGATCTTCTCGTAGATGGCGTCGGCCATCTGGTGGGCGACGTCACGCATGGCGTTGCCACGGGCGGTCATCGCCAGGCCCAGCAGGCGTTCGCCCTTGGGCACGTCGAACAGTTCGTATTCGACGCGGTAGGCGCCGGCACCGGCGTCGAGCACGCGGCCGACCACGATGTAGTTCTGCTTCAGCGCGCGCCAGGTGGCGAACTGGATGTCACCACCGCGCACCGGCTTTTCAACGATCTGCGCTTCCGGCAGCGTGCGGAACTGGCCGGAACGTTCGAGGTCGGCGCGGACCACGCCAGCGACGTCGGTCTGCGGTGCGGCCGAAGACCCTTGGTAAGGCATCGGCACAACGGTGATCGGCAGCGCGGAGGCATTACCACCGATGATGTCGATATCCAGCCCCTTCTGCTGCGCGACGGCAGCAAAGGGCAGCAACAGGGCCGCAAACACGGCAAGCCAGCGAGGCATCTTTTTCATGGAGCGCTCAATAGGGGGAAACCGGAACGAGGGATAGCAAAGCGGGAGTGAACCGCTTCGCAATCATGAACCAAGGGTACGTGAAAGGAGAGTCACCCGGGAAATGTCAATCACGAGCTTTTAACAAAAATGTACCCTCTCGCGGCTACTCCGCGATGAAAGTCATCAGCAGATCCCGCACATAGACACGCTCGAATCCCTTGGTGGGCAAAGGCTGGGCTCTGCGGACGGCATCTTCCAAGGATGTCCGCCCGACGGCATCGAACTGACAGTCCGCCTGCGTTTCGACGTTGATCACGGTGCCGGTAGCCAACTGCACGATGCGCGCGGAGCAGTGTTGGCCGGGCAGCACCGAAGCAGGACGCAGCCAGTTCTCCAGGACGCGTGAGCGAATGGACTCGGCGTAGGCCCGTTTCAATGCAGGATCGTCATTGCGGGTAGCGGCGGACGGCTCTGCTGCCGATAGCGACAGCGCCACCGGCAGCAACAAGGCGAATGCACACAGCCGCAGAACCGCCTTCGTGGCAGGTCCGTCACAACGCTGGGAATGGGCGTCCACCATGCCGTCAGTCCTGCGCGGTAAAGGTCAGGTTGAGCGTGCGGTTGAACACCGACTCAAAGCCCCGGTACGGCAGCGGCTGGGCATTGAGCACGGCGGCCTCGATCGAGCGCTTGCCGGCCTCGTCATAGGGGCAATTTGCACCAACCTTGGCCTGCAGCACCTGTCCACCCGGGATCTGGGTGATGGTCACCTGACACCTCTGCCCCAGCGGCACGCTGTCCGGGCGGGTCCAGGTGTCACGCACCTTGGCCTGGATCGCCGCAGCGTACTTGGCAGTCAGATCATCGCTGTTGCCACCACCACCGGCGGCCGGCTGGGAGGCACCCCTTGTACCGGCAGCCGCACTACCGACAGCGTTCTGCGCAGCAGCCACCTGGCGCAGCTTCTGCTCGGCCAGCTTGGCTTCCTTTTCGGCCTGCTCGCGGCGGGCACGGATCTCGGCGATCTTCTTCTGCTTCTCGGCCTCGGCCTTGTCAGCCGCCACGCGCTCCTGCTCGGCCTGCTTCTTCTTCTCGTCCGCTTCCTGCTGCTTGGCCAGGCGCAGCTTCTGCTCGGCATCTTCCTGGCGCTTGCGTTCGGTCAGGTCGATCTGCTCCTGGCGGCGCTTGGCTTCCTGTTCCTGCTTGGCCTTCTCCTGCGAGATGGCCAACGCGCTCACTGCCTCCTGATCCTTGGTATCGGGCTGCGCGACGCGTTCCTGCGCCTGTTGCTGCTGCGGCGTCGGCGCGTCCTGTGGGCGTGGTTCGGGAATCGGCTGCGGCGGCGGAATGGTGTCTTCCGGCACCGGGATCGGCTCGGCGACCGGCGGCGGCAGGTCTTCCAGCTTCTCCGACTGGCGCAGCGCCTGGCGCGCGGCAGCGGCCTCGGACGAGGACAGCGCCAGACTGGCCTCGACCGACGGATCGCCGGCGGCGGCATCGGTGTTGCGCTGGGGCGACCACAGCCAGGCGCCGATGAAAATCAGCGCGACCAGCAGATGCACCAGCACGGCCAGGGCCAGGGGCAGGCCCCAGCCGGGTTCGCGCTCATGCGAGGGTGGCAGGGCGTCAGCGTGCATCGGTGGCCAGGCCTACCTTGTCTACCTTGGCGCGCTTGATCACATCCATCGCGGCAATGACCTTTTCATAGGCCACGGCACGGTCGGCGGCGACGATCACGCGCACGCCCTTGTCCTGGGCGGCGATGCCGGCCAGGCGGCCTTCCAGTTCCTCGGCCGACACGGCGGTCGGCTCCTTGGCGTCGGGCAGCTTCAGGCTGAGCTGGCCGTCCTGGCGCACCGAGACGATCACCGGGTCCTGCTTGCTCTCCAGCGCCTTGGCGTTGGAGTTGGGCAGGTCGACGTCGAAGCTCAGGGTGAGCAGCGGTGCGGTGACCATGAAGATGATCAGCAGCACCAGCATGACGTCGATGTAAGGAACGACGTTGATTTCCGATTTCAGCTTGCGGCGCTTGCGGCGACCGATGGCAGCGGACATGGCTTGGACTCCCGGGTCAGTCGCTTACTCGTCGCCAGCGCTCTGGCGCTGCAGGATGGAGCTGAACTCGTCGGCAAAGGTCTCGAACCGCACCGACATGCGCTCAACGCGCGTGGTGAAGCGGTTGTAGGCCCACACCGCCGGGATCGCCACGAACAGGCCGATGGCGGTGGCAAACAGCGCTTCGGAGATGCCCGGCGCGACCGCGGCGATGCCGGCCTGGGCACCGCTGCTGATCATGTCGTGCATGGTCACCATGATGCCGAACACGGTACCGACCAGGCCCACGTACGGGGCGGTCGAACCGATGTTGGCCAGCAGTTCCAGGTTGCGCTCGAGCTGGTCCACTTCGCGGGTGTAGGTGGTGCGCATGGCGCGCTGCGCGCCTTCCAGCTGCGCACGGCCATCCAGCCGGCGCTTGTCGCGCAGGCGGGAGTACTCGCGGAAACCCGCTTCGAAGATGGCTTCCAGGCCGCCGACATTGCGGCTGCGGTCGGTGGCCGAGCTGTACAGCTTGCCCAGATCAGCACCAGACCAGAAGCGGTTCTCGAACTCGTCCGCTTCACGGGTGGCCTGCTTGAACACGCGGGCCTTGCGGAAAATGATCACCCAGCTGACGAACGAGCCGACCAGCAGCAGCAGCACGATGATCTTCACCGGCAGGCTGGCCTTGGCCATCAGTTCGAGGTAATTGATGCCGCCGCCGGTGGTGGCCTGGGCAAGGGTCTGTGTCGCGGCGTTGCTGACGTCGGCCGGCAATGCCTCGGTGACCGTGGCCTGCAGGGCCAGGAGCGTTGCGATCATCCGTTGTTCCTCAATGTTCGGATTCGGGGTGGAGGTGGGGTTTCAGCACGGCAAGGACGGCATCGTCCATGCCACGCGGGCGAAAACTGGCCGCTTCCAATGCGGCGATTCGGACCTGGGCCGACAGCAGCAGCTCGCCGTCGCGCAGGATCTGCTGGTCGAAGGCCATGCTGGCCTTCTTCAGCTGGACCAGCGTGGCGCTCACCTGCAGGGTGTCATCCAGCCGTGCCGGCCTGATGAAATCCATCTGCATCGAACGCACCGCGAACACCATGCCGTGCTCGGCACGCATGCGCTCCTGGCCGTAGCCCAGCGCACGCATCCATTCGGTCCGGGCCCGTTCCATGAAGGCCACGTAGCGGGCGTGGTAGACCACGCCACCTGCGTCGGTATCTTCCCAGTAAATGCGTGTCGGCCAACTGAATCGGGGCTCAACCGACATCGGGAACCTCGGCGAACAGGTCCTGCGGCGGGTTCTTCGGCTTCAGGCCCATGTGCCGGTAGGCCTTGTGGGTCGCCATGCGGCCGCGCGCGGTGCGCACCAGGAAGCCCTGCTGGATCAGGTACGGCTCCACCACGTCTTCCAGCGTGCCACGCTCTTCGGACAGCGCCGCGGCCAGCGATTCAATGCCGACCGGGCCGCCATCGAAGTAGTCGACCATGGTCTTGAGCAGGCGCCGGTCGAGTTCGTCGAAGCCCTCCGGGTCCACTTTCAACATCTGCATCGCGGCCTGCGCCACAGCCTGGTCGATGTGGCCACCGGCCTTGACCTGGGCGTAATCGCGCACGCGGCGCAGCAGGCGGTTGGCGATACGCGGGGTGCCACGCGCGCGGCGCGCGATCTCCCCTGCCCCGTCGGCGGTGCAGTCGATGGCCAGGATCGTGGCCGAGCGGCGCACGATGCGGGTCAGCTCTTCAACGCTGTAGAACTCCAGGCGCTGGACGATGCCGAAGCGGTCGCGCAGCGGTGCGGTCAGCAGGCCGGCACGGGTGGTGGCGCCGATCAGGGTGAACGGCGGCAGATCGATCTTGATCGAGCGGGCGGCGGGGCCCTCACCGATCATGATGTCGATCTGGAAATCTTCCATCGCCGGGTACAGCACTTCTTCCACCACCGGCGACAGGCGATGGATTTCGTCGATGAACAGCACATCGTGCGGCTGCAGGTTGGTCAGCAGCGCGGCCAGGTCGCCGGCCTTCTCGATCACCGGGCCGGAGGTCACGCGCAGGGCCACGCCCAGTTCGTTGGCGATGACATGGCTCAGAGTGGTCTTGCCCAGGCCGGGCGGGCCGAAGATCAGCACGTGGTCCAGTGCATCGCCACGACCCTTGGCGGCCTGGATGTAGATCTCCATCTGCTCGCGCACCGGCACCTGGCCGAGGTAGTCGGCCAGACGCTTGGGGCGGATGCTGGCGTCGGCGGCGTCATCCTCGCGGGTGGCGCCGGCGCCGATGATGCGGTCGTCGGTCATATGCTGATTATGCGGCAAAAGTACGGGTTTCGGCCGGGCTGCGCCCGGCACCCGCAGAGGCAACGTCAACGTCAAATGCGAATCTACTGGGGATGGCGGGGTGGGTCCGGTCGCGGGGGACGCCGTGAACCCGTCCTTGGGGGCTTGGCCGCGGCATCCATGCCGCGGACACCCCCGCAACCGGACCCACCCCGCCTTCGACAGATCGCCGCGACCTGTCTGGATGGCATGGCCTGCTCTTGGTAGGTGTCGACCTTGGTCGACACGGTAGATCCACGCCATGCGTGGATGGCGCTGGATGAAACGAACCGAACATGGGGTCCAGGTGGAGATTAAATCTCCACCTGCGCGCCGAGTTCCACCAGGCGATTGCCCGGAATCCGGAAGAAGCCCGTTGCCGGGGCGGCGTTGCGATGCATCAGCGCGAACAGCTTGTCGCGCCAGATCGGCATGCCGCGGTTGGCAGTGGCGACGATGGTTTCGCGGCTGGCGAAGAACGTGGTGTCCATCGGGTCGAAATAGATGCCACCGTGGTCGCACGAGCGCATCAGCGCCAGCGGTACGTCCGGGGTCTCCATGAAGCCGAAGCGCACGTAGACCCGGTAGAACTCGTCACCCACCGATTCGATCTTCAAGCGCTGGCCCTCCGCCGCATACGGCACCGGCAGGGTCACCACGTGCAGGAACACGTTGCGCTCATGCAGCACCTTGTTGTGCTTGAGGTTGTGCATCAACGCGTGCGGGGCCACGGTCGGGTCGGCGGTGAGGAACACCGCGGTGCCCGGCACACGCACCGGCGGTGCCAGCATCAGGCCCGGCAGGAAGGTATCGATGCGGATACCGTCCTTGCGGATCTCATCGCGCAGCAGCTCGCGGCCTCGGCGCCAGGTACGCATCATGGTGAACAGGAAGATGCCCAGCACCACCGGGAACCAGGCGCCCTGCAGCAGCTTGGCACCGTTGGCGATGACGAAGCCCAGATCGATGACGAAGAACACCACGCACAGCGGCAGGATCCAGTTGCGCGCCTTCGGCCACAGTGAACGGGCCACCAGCGCCAGCAGCAGAGTATCGATCAGCATCGTGGCCGACACCGAGATGCCGTAGGCCACGGCCAGGTTGGACGAGCTGCGGAAGGCCAGCACCAGGCCGATCACCATCACCGCGATGCCCCAGTTGATGCCCGGGATGTAGATCTGGCCGATGGTGTCGTGCGAGGTGTGCTTGATGCGCATGCGCGGGATGTAGCCCAGCTGCATGGCCTGGCGCGAGACCGAGAAGGCACCGGTGATGACCGACTGCGAGGCAATCACCGCCGCCATGGTGGCCAGGATGATCATCGGGTACAGCGCCCACGACGGCACCGCTTCGAAGAACGGGTTCTTCACCGCCTCGGGGTGGTTGAGCACCAGCGCGCCCTGCCCCAGGTAGTTCAGCACCAGGCACGGCAGCACGAAGAAGTACCAGGCGTGGCGGATCGGTTTGGCACCGAAGTGGCCCATGTCGGCGTACAGCGCCTCACCACCGGTGACTGCCAGCACCACCGCACCCAGGATGAAGATGCTGTGCCAGCCATGCTCCATGAAGAAGCGGATCGCCCACCACGGGTTGAACGCCTTCAGCACTTCCGGTGCATCGACGATGTTGTAGATGCCGATCGCCGCCAGCGAAATGAACCAGATCGAGGTGATCGGCCCGAACAGCTTGCCGATCTTCGCGGTGCCGAAGCGCTGTACCGCGAACACCGCCAGCAGCACCACCACGGTGATCGGCACGATGAAGGCGTGCAGTCCCGGCGCGGCAACCTCCAGGCCTTCGACCGCACCCAGCACCGATATCGCGGGCGTGATCACGCCATCGCCGAAGAACAGCGAGGCACCAAAAATACCGAGGATGCCGACCACATAGGCCGAGCGCGAACCATTGCGCAACGTGCGCTGGGTCAGCGCCATCAGCGCCATGATGCCGCCTTCGCCATCGTTGTCGGCACGCATGATGATGGTCACGTACTTCAGGGTGACCACGATGTTCAGCGCCCAGAACGCCAGCGACAGCACGCCCAGCACCGTGTCATGGTCGCTGGTAAGCCCGTAGTGCGGCGAGAACGCCTCCTTCAGGGTATACAGCGGGCTGGTACCGATATCGCCGAACACCACGCCGATCGCACCGATGATCAGCGCCAGGCCTCCGGCTGGAGGGGCGTGACCATGACCGCCAGGGGCGGCTGCGTGCGGGGTTTGACTGCTGGACATGGGACTCCTGGCGAAGCTCAGGCGGTTGGTTGGGGGAAAGGAATGCGGGTCAGCGCAGCGCCGACTGCAGCGCCTTGCGGATCACGGTGGCCACTTCGTCACCTTCATTGAAGGCATCGCGGGCCATGCGCGCCGCTTCAGCCGGCTTGTAGCCCAGCTGCTGCAGGGCCACGGTGGCATCGGACAGCGGATCGGCCGGGGCCGGGCCACTGCCCGTCGGCAGCGCGCCACCGGCGCCGAACTGGGCAGCACGGTCGCGCAGCTCCAGCACCATGCGCTCGGCAGTCTTCTTGCCGATGCCGGGAATGCGGGTCAGCGCGGTGATGTCGCCGGCCTGGACCATGCGCGCGAATTCCTCGACGGTGACACCGGACAGCACGGCCAGCGCGATCTTCGCGCCGATGCCGCTGACCTTCTGCACATCGCGGAACAGCCTGCGCTCACCCTCGCGCAGGAAGCCGTACAGCGAGACGCTGTCTTCCTTCTGCGAGTAATGGGTGTACAGGGTGACCTCGCGGCCGAGCTCGGGCAGGTCGTAGAAGGTGCTCATCGGCGCCTCCAGTTCGTAGCCCACTCCGTTCACGTCCACCACCAGCCACGGCGGCGCCTTGTAGGCGACGATGCCGCGCAGTCGACCGATCATTGCGTGCAGCTCCTCATTTGCGGCCCCACGCCTGGCGGGCAGTCAGCCCCAGGCGGTTGGCCGTTGCCCGCACATGGGCATGGGTGATGGCCACGGCCAACGCGTCGGCCGCGTCGGCCTGCAGCTTGGTTTTCAGGTTGAGCATGAGCCCGACCATGTGTTGAACCTGTTGCTTTTCGGCGCCACCGCGCCCGACCACGGCCAGCTTGATCTCGCTGGCGGCATATTCGTGCACCGGCAGGTCACGCAGCACCACGGCCGAGATCGCCGCACCGCGGGCCTGGCCCAGCTTCAGCGCCGAATCGGGGTTGCGCGCCATGAACACCTTTTCGATGGCCACTTCGGTGGGCTGGAACTGCTGGCACAACTCGGCCAGGCCCAGCACCAGCAGCTTCATCCGCTGCGGGAAGTCATCGGCGCCCAGCAGCACCAGCGGTTGGTGATGGACATGGCTCACCCGGCCGGTGGCATCGACATCGATGATGCCGACCCCGGTCCGCTGCGAACCCGGGTCGATGCCGAGAATGCGGGTCATGCGGCACACGCGCGGCTGCCGAAGGCCCGGGACGGACGCTGGCGGCGGCAATGGCAGGAAACGGCTGGGGTCATCATGGTGCGCATTGTCCGCTCACCGGCCGCCAAAGGCGACCGGCGATGCGTCCGTTCAGGCGTAAGCGTCCGCGCCGAGGTCGGCGTTGGAATACACGTCCTGCACGTCGTCGAGGTCTTCCAGCATGTCCAGCAGCTTCTTGACCTGCAGGACGGTGTCGCCTTCAACCTTGATGTCGTTGTCAGCACGGAAGGTCAGTTCCGCATGATCCGGCGTGTGCCCGGCCGCTTCCATCGCTTCCTTGACCGCGTGGTAGCTGTCGGCGGCCGTGAGCACGTCGATCGCGCCATCTTCGGGATAGACCACGATGTCGTCCGCACCGGCCTCGATGGCCGCTTCGGAGATGGCGTCCTCATCGGCACCTGCGGCGAAATGCAGCACGCCCACGCGCTTGAACATGAAGCTCACCGAGCCTTCGGTGCCCATGTTGCCGCCGCACTTGCTGAACGCATGGCGGACGTCGGCGACGGTGCGCACGCGGTTGTCGGTCAGGCAGTCGACGATGACGGCCACGCCACCCGGGGCATAGCCCTCGTAGCGGATCTCTTCGTACTCGACGCCTTCCAGCTCACCGGTGGCCTTCTTGATGGCGCGCTCGATCACGTCCTTGGACATGTTCGCGGTCAGGCCCTTGTCCATCGCCACGCGCAGGCGCGGGTTGTTGTTGGGGTCGCCTCCACCGCCGCGCGCGGCAACGCCGATCTCACGGATGATCTTGGTGAAAATCTTGCCGCGCTTCGCGTCAGACGCGTTTTTGCGGTTTTCGATGGAGGGGCCTCTACCCATGGGTCTTTCCGTACGTGCGTTGATGGATAAGGCCGCGGATTCTACCTGATCGGACCCCGTGACCGTGTCGAGGACGGCAGGATGCCGCCGGGCGTGGCCGGGCCAAGAGCGTGCGAACCAACGGTTCGCACCCACCAAGGCAGGTCGGTTCGCACCCACCCAGGCAGGCCGGTAGCGCCGGGCCATGCCCGGCGAACCGCATTACGCTGCGACGGCGTCGCGGCCGTGCTGGAACTGGCCGTGACGCAGGAAGTGCGCGGTCTGCCGTGCGGCATCCGGCGACACCACCAGGCCGCTGTGGCTGGTCCGCACCACACAGTGGTCGGCCAGGCCCGGCAGGCGGGTCTCGGCCAGCGCCACGGTACCGTCGGAGGCATCGTCAATGGCCCCCAGCAGACTGCCCAGCCCGTGTGGCACCGAGCCCGCAATCAGGCCCACCTCAGCCTTGCCCTGCCAGTCCGGCAGGCCATCAAGCAGCAGTTCGCTGCTGCGGCCCAGCGCCAGCCCCCAGCCATGCTCGGACAGCGAGCGCGCCGTACCGCTGCCGCGCAGTGGCGACCCCAGGCAGACCACGCGCTGCACCGGCAACTGCGGATTGCGACGCAATGCCTCCAGTGCCAGCAGGCCGCCCAGGCTATGGCCCACCAGCGACAGCGGACCGGCATCGGCCAGCCGCTCCAGCAGCTGCGGCACCGCCACATCCGGGCCACCGAACACCGAGGAGTAGCCAAAGGCATGCACCTGGAAGCCGCGCGCGCGCAGTCGCCAGGCCAGCGGCCCAACCCAGGCACGGGCGTTCCAGATGCCATGCAGCAGCAATACGGGGGGAGTCATGCAAACAGCCTGGCAGTCAGCGGGGCAGGAACGTACGGTGATTGAACACGCGCGCGCAGCAAGCGGCGGTGAACGTCAGGCCTCGCGCGGTGCGCGGCGCAGGATGAATTCAAGATCGTGGGTATCGCCGACCGGGAACAGGTACTCGCCGGCCTTCTCGAAACCATAGCGGGCATAGAAGCGTTGCGCGCCGAAGTTTTCCGACCATACGCCCAGCCACAGCGTGCGCGGGCCCTGCTGTTCGAGCCAGGCCAGCGCGGTTTCCAGCAGGCGGCTGCCCCAGCCACAACTCTGCTGGGTCTTGATCAGGTACAGGCGCTTGAGTTCGCCATCGCCGGGCTTCACGTCCGGGTGCGGCAGGCCACAGGGGCCGGCGGCGGCATGGCCGACCGCCTCCCCGTCCAGCTCCAGCAGCCACACCGCGTAGTCGGAGTGGGCCAGGATCGTGCGCTGGCGCTCAACCGTATAGGACTCATCCAGGAAGGCCTGAAGATCCTGCGGCGGATAAAGATGTCCGAAGGTTTCGGTGAACGTGCGGGCGGCCAGCGCCGACAGGGTCGGCGCGTCGTCCACGGTAGCGCGGCGGATCGAATACATGGGGCGAGTTGACGTCAGGACAACGGTTCGGGTCAAGCCCGTTCCGCCGGTGCCTTCTCGTCTTCTTCCTCGTCCTCTTCGTATTCCTCGTCGTCCTCTTCTTCCTCGCCGTCTTCCTCTTCTTCGCCTTCCTCGTCCTCGTCGTACTCTTCTTCTTCGTCGTCCTCGTAGTCCTCGACGCCGAAGTCTTCACCGTCCCAACGGCCTTCGCCGTCGGCGACGAAGGTCAGGGCCATCGCCGCAGGGTTGGTACCGACGCGGACCAGCCAACCACCGAACACGCGTGCACGCTCGGTGACCAGGGTGGCCTCGGAGCCTTCATTGCCCAGCTTTTCCCACTCCAGCGAAAACGCAAACTCGGTCATTGCCTGGATCTCCTGATCAGTTGGTCTTGGGGCGAACCTGGATATGCACTTCGGCCAGCTGCACGTCGACGATCGGCGACGGCGCATCGGTCATCAGATCCTGTGCACCGGTGGTCTTCGGGAACGGGATGACGTCGCG
This sequence comes from Stenotrophomonas sp. ATs4, assembly GCF_051861585.1. Lineage (NCBI taxonomy): Bacteria > Pseudomonadati > Pseudomonadota > Gammaproteobacteria > Lysobacterales > Lysobacteraceae > Stenotrophomonas > Stenotrophomonas sp. ATs4. Next base: position 243,178 of record NZ_JBLYPK010000007.1, read on the forward strand.
GATCGACTCGGTGCCGGCCATCAGCGCGGCGATGCGGTCGATGCCGAAGGCGATGCCACCGTGCGGCGGCGCGCCGTAGTTCAGCGCGTCCAGCAGGAAGCCGAACTTGGCGCGGGCTTCTTCGGCACCGATGCCGAGCAGCTCGAACACCGCGCTCTGCATGTCCGGACGATGGATACGGATCGAACCGCCGCCGATTTCATTGCCGTTGAGCACCATGTCGTAGCCGCGCGAAACGGCGGTACGGGCGTTGGCGCGCAGGTCGGCGATGTCGTCCACGGCCGGCGCGGTGAAGGGGTGATGCAGGGCGACGTAGCGCTGGTCTTCGTCGTCCCATTCGAACATCGGGAAGTCGGTGACCCACAGCGGCGCCCAGCCGTCGGCGACCAGGCCGAAGTCCTTGCCGGCCTTCAGGCGCAGCGCGCCCATGAAGTCGGACACCTTGTTGTAGCCGCCTGCACCGAAGAACACGATGTCACCGTTGCCGGCACCGACGTGCGCGACCAGGGCGGCGAAGCGCTCTTCGCTGAAGAATTTCTGGATCGGCGAGCTGACTTCGCCGTTGTCGGCGATCTTGATGTACGCCAGGCCCTTCGCGCCGTACTTGGCGGCATGCGCGGCGTACTCGTCGATCTGCTTGCGGCTGAGCGATGCACCGCCCGGGATACGCAGTGCGGCCACACGGCCTTCGGCGTCATTGGCCGGGCCGGTGAACACGGCAAATTCGCTGTCCTTGACCAGTTCGGCCACGTCCACCAGTTCCAGCGCGATGCGCAGGTCGGGCTTGTCCGAACCGTAGCGACGCATCGCCTCGGCCCAGGTCATGCGCGGGAAGCTGGCCGCCAGATCGACGTTGACCACTTCCTTGAAGATGCCGCGGATCATGTCTTCCACGAAGTCCTGCACATCGGCCTCGCGGACGAAGGCGAACTCCATGTCCAGCTGGGTGAATTCCAGCTGGCGGTCGGCACGCAGGGCTTCATCGCGGAAGCAGCGCGCGATCTGGTAGTAGCGGTCGAAGCCGGCCACCATCAGGATCTGCTTGAACAGCTGCGGGCTCTGCGGCAGGGCGTAGAACTCGCCCGGGTGCATGCGCGCCGGTACCAGGAAGTCGCGTGCGCCTTCCGGGGTGGCCTTGGTCAGGATCGGGGTTTCGATGTCCTGGAAGCCCTTTTCGTCCAGGTGGCGACGCAGGGCCTGCACCAGCTTGATGCGGGTGCGCTGCATGCGCTGCATTTCCGGGCGGCGCAGGTCCAGGTAACGGTACTTCAGGCGGGTTTCTTCGCCCGGATTCTCGTGGGCGTGGAACGGCAGCGGCGCCGCCTTGTTCAGCACGGTGATGGCGGTGGCGATCACTTCCACCTTGCCCGTGCGCAGCTTGTCGTTGACCGCGTGGCGGGCACGCACCACGCCTTCCACCTGCAGCACGTCCTCGTAGCCCAGGCTGGCGGCCACGGCGAACACTTCGGCGTTGTCGAGCTCCACCGTCACCTGCACGATGCCTTCATGATCGCGGAGATCGATGAAGCAGACGCCGCCCTGGTTACGGGCCACGTCGGTCCAGCCGGCGAGGGTGACAGTCTGGCCAATCAGGGTCTCATCGACCAGGCCGCAGAAGTGGGTACGCATGGGGGGAAGCTCCGCTGGAGAACGCCGGCGCCCGATGGGGGCCGGAAAGCCTCGTATTCTGCGGCCGAGGCCCCGGCCGGGGCAAATCCTGCCAGTCACATCGGCTTGATCGCCTCCCTCCCTATAGTCGGGCACCTGCCACCGTATGGGATGCCGCCATGAAACCGCTGTCCCTGGCCAGTCTGGCCGTGAGCCTCACCCTGAGCGCACTGGGCACCCTTGCCCTGCCCGCCCCGCACGCCGCTGCGCAGAACGGCGTCATCCGCTGCGAAAGCCAGAGCAACCGCGAACGGGTCTGCAACACCGGCTGGCGCAATGCGCAGCTGGTGCGCCAGCTGTCCGGCTCGGACTGTGATGAAGGACGCACCTGGGGCAGCCGCAATGGCAGCATCTGGGTCACCAACGGCTGCCGTGCCGAATTCGTGGAGGCCCGCGGCGGCTGGGGCGGCGGCAACGGGGGTGGCTGGGGCGGCAACAATGGCCGCCCGGGCGAAACGATCCGCTGCGAAAGCCAGAACAACCGCGAGCGCAGCTGCCAGGTCGGCTGGCGCAATGCCCGCCTGGTCCGCCAGCTGTCCGGCAGCCCCTGCGACGAAGGCCGCACCTGGGGCGTGCGCAATGGCGCGATCTGGGTCAGCGGCGGCTGCCGCGCCGAATTCGCCGAGGCCCGCGGCTGGGGCGGTGGTGGAGGCGGTGGTTGGGGCGGCGGCGGTGACCGCAACTACTCCGTCACCTGCAGCAGCAACAACAACCGTTCGCAGACCTGCAACTGGGATGAGCGCCAGGGCCGACCGGTACTGCAGCAGCAACTGTCAGGCAGCGCCTGCCAGGAAGGCCGCAGCTGGGGGTACGCGCGTGGTCAGGTGTGGGTGAGCAACGGTTGCCGCGCACGCTTCGGCACGCGTTGAGCGTGGGGCCGGATCCCTGGCCGATGGCCAGGGCTCTGACCCCGGTCAGGTATCCCGCATCCACGCATGGCGTGGATCTACTGGGGATCCGACCCCGCGATCACGGCGCGGGTGCCTTTTCGTCGCCCCACGGTGCGGGCGGCAGGTCAACCGGCTTGCTCAGGTCGAACTGCACGCGGAAGCGACGGCCGTCTGGCCGGGTCAGTTCGTAGACGAAGGTCTGGTCGGGATCGATCTCCATCGCCCACGTGTTGTGGGTCGAGGCCAGCATGTCGGCGCGGCGGAACATCGCCACCGAATCCGTATCGGCCGGGAACTGCTGGCGCTCGGCGGTTCCCGGCGGCGTGCTGTCGCCGCCGTACAGGGTGATCGCGTCGGCGCTGCCGTCTTCATGGCGATGATCGTGTTTCAGGCGCAGGCCGTTCGGAGTGCGGGTCAGCACCCACGTGCGCGAGTGGTCATCACCGACATGGAACGGGATGCGCAACTCATGTGCCGGGTCGGCACAGCCGCGCACGTGCATGACCAGGCGCTGCCCGGCGAACGGGTCCTTCCCGGTCGGTGCCGGCGTGTCTTCCACTACGGTGCCGGCGTAAGCCTGGCCACAGTGCGCGGCGATGGCGGCCATGAAGGCATCGGCCGGTGCGGTCGCCAGATCATGGGCGACCGTGTCGGAGCGCTGCGTACAGGCAGCAAGGCTGAGCAGGAGGACGGAAGCGGTGACGGCGGCGGGCAGTTTCATACCCCAACCCTAACGGCCATGGCCGGTGGGCGCAAACCGCACGCGCTACCCGTTCAACGTTCAGCTGCCTGCGCCACCGGCAGCGTTTCGGTGGCTGCCACCGGCGCCGCCTCGCCCTCGCCCGCCGGCTCCTGTTCAACCGGATCGACATCGAACGGGGTGCGGAACACCAGCGAAGGCAGCAGCGTGGTCAACGCCGCGTAGAGCAGCAGTGCACCGAACAGCACCGCCGGGATCTGGAAACGCTCGCGCATGATCGCCGCCAGCACCAGGGTGAAGATCAGCGTCGGTGCCAGCGCCAGCGAGACCCGCAGGCTGCTGCGGAAGCTTTCGCCGAACATCACCCGGCGCTGCAGCCAGACCACGCCGATGCGCAACGGCAGCACCACCAGGGTGATCACGATGCCCAGCCCCAGCGCCTCGAAGCTGAGCGCTTCGGCGGGGACCTTGGTGCCGGCATTGAAAAAGTAGAACGGCACGAAGAACGAGGCGAACAGGCGCAGCGCGTGCAGGTTCTCGTGCGAGGCCAGCAGCGGCATGCGCTGATGCAGCAGGCGCGCGACCAGGCCGGCGATGAACGCGCCCACCAGGTAGTACACGCCCAGCAGATAGGTGATGTAGGCCGCGACCATGCCGACCATCACCAGCAGCGAGAACTCCGAACCCGGCGCATGCGGCGCCACCCAGCGGCCGAGCGCGATGAACAGCAGCGGCAGGCCGATCATCATCGCCAGCAGGGCCAGGCTGGACAGCGCCATATGCCCCGGATCGCCCGCCTGCAGCACGATGAACAAGGCGGCCAGCGCCAGCAGTTCACCGGCAATGGCCTTGCTGGTAACCCAGAAGCGCTCGTCTTCGCTCAGGCCCAGCCGCGACAGCGAATCCATGATGAAGCCGGTGGACGGGGTCAGCAGCGCCAGCGCCAGCAGCCCGGCGGCCTGCCATGGCAGACCTGCATAGCGCCAGGCCAGCCAACCCACGCCGAACAGGGTGGCGCTGCGGATCACCAGGTGCGCCAGCAGCGGCCACATGCCACGGCGCAGCGCCTGCAGGTCCACTTCCAGGCCGGCGAACAGGAACAGCGAGGAGATCCCGAGCGTGGCCAGCAGACCGATCACTGCGTCGTGCGCCTGGTCACCCAGCCACAGCATGCCGATGATGCCGAACAGCAGGCAGGTCAGCGGCGCCGGCAGGCTGAAACGCTGCAGCGCGCGCGGTATCACCAGCAATGCGAAGATCAGCAGCAGGTAGATCAGCTCATGGCTCATGGGGGACTTCCGTGTGGTTCGAAGGCGCGCAGGATGCGCGCGCCGAACCGATCCGGCAAGCCACGGTTGAATGACCCCGGTTACCTCAGCCGATCAGGCGATCGGCGATCCGTCCGACCTGTGCCAGCACCATGGCGCGCTGCTCGTAGCTGACCGCCCCGGCCTGCAGGTAGGCGGTCAGCACCCACGGCGAGCCACCGGCCACCGGCCACAGCACAGCGATGTCGTTGCGCGCGTCCTCACCATTGCTGCCGGTCTTGTCGCCCACCCGCCAGCGCTTGCCGAGGCCCGCACGCAGGCAGGCATCACCGGTTTCGTTGTCGATCAGCCAATCGGCAAGCTGCTGCCGTGACGCTGGCTGCAGCACCTCACCCAGCACCACGCGCTGCAGGGTCGCGGCCATCGCCGCCGGCGTGGTGGTGTCGCGCGGGTCGCCCTTGGCGAAGCTGTTCAGTTCCGGCTCCAGCCGGTCGCTGCGGCTCACCGCATCGCCGCTGGCGCGCAGGAAGGCGGTCACCGCCGGCGGACCGCCGACCACGCCGAACAGCAGGTTGGCGGCGGTGTTGTCACTGGTGATCAGCGTCGCCCGGCACAGGTCGCGCACGGTCATGTCCTTGCCGGCATGGCGGCGGGTGACCGGTGCGTGCGAAAGCAGATCGGCCTCGTGCACCGGCACGCGCCTGTCCAGCAACGCCGGCGTGCGCTCGGCCTGGTTGAGCACCGTTGCCGCCAGCACGCTCTTGAAGGTGCTGCACATCGGGAAACGCTCGTCCTGGCGATGGCCGAAGCGACGGCCGCTGGCGGTGTCGAGCAGGGTCACGCCGAGGCGCCCGGCACAGGCTTTTTCCAGCGCGGCGAAGTCGACAGCGGCGGTGATGGCGGCATCGGTCGGTGCGCCGGTCTGGGGGGCGCCTGCCGCACGTGCCAGCAACGGCAGGGCAAGCGAGGAAGCCACGGCGGCACCACTGAACTGCAGGAATCGGCGACGGGCGAGCATGCGGGGTTCTCCTGGGGGACCTTTCGATTATTGAAGCCTCCCGCGCAGGCGACCAGCGCGAAAAATCAGCGGAAGGCATTAGATTTATTAATGCCTGTCGTAATAAACCCCTTAATTCTCCTGAACTGGACATTGAGAAGGTAGGATCAGCCATCATCCTGGCTCACGACTCCCGATGCTGCACCCTACTCTGCCACTGAACGCACTGCGTGCCTTCGAGGCGGCGGCCCGCCACCAGAATTTCACCCGCGCCGCGCTGGAACTGTGCGTCAGCCAGGCCGCGCTGAGCCACCAGATCCGTGGGCTTGAGGACCGGCTCGGCATCCGCCTGTTCCATCGCCTGCCGCGCGGCGTCGCACTCACCGACGAAGGCGCGGCGTTGTATCCGGTGCTCAACGAATCGTTCGAACGCATCTCGGCCAGCATCGCGCGCTACACCGGTGGCCCGGCCCGCGAGGTGCTGACGCTGGGCGTGGTCGGCACCTTCGCCACTGGCTGGCTGCTGCCACGGCTGGCCGCGTTCGAGGCCGCGCACCCCGATATCGAGCTGCGCCTGCAGACCCACAACAACCGCATCGACCTGGCCGGCGAAGGGCTGGACCTGGCCATCCGCTTCGGTGATGGCGACTGGCAGGGCCAGGCCTGCACGGCGATCCTCGATGCGCCCTTCGCACCGCTGTGTGCACCGGCGTTGGCGCGGCGGCTGAAACAACCGCGGGACCTGGGCACGCTGCCGCTGCTGCGCTCGTACCGCAGCGACGAATGGCCGCGCTGGCTGCAGGCAGCCGGCGTCAGCGGTGTGGAAGCGCGCGGACCGGTGTTCGATTCGTCGTTGACCGTGGCGATGGCCGCAGTCGGTGGCGCGGGCGTGGCGCTGCTGCCCTTGCGCATGTTCGAGCAGGAGCTGGCTGAAGGCCGGCTGCTGCAGCCGTTCGGTACCACACTGGAGCTGGGGCGCTACTGGCTGACGCGGCTGCGCTCGCGTGCCGAGCGTGAGCCGGCAAAGCGGTTCCGCGAGTGGTTGCAGGCGCAGGCATGAAACACACGCGACGTGGGTAGCGCCGGGCCATGCCCGGCGAGCGCAGCGGATGGGAACAGCCGCCGGGCATGGCCCGGCGCTACCGATGGAATCAGGACTCCAGCAGTTCCATCCACGCCGCCTCAGCCTTTTCCAGCTGGGCAGCGGCGGTTTCGCGGTCACGACCGATCACCGCCATGCGGGTGGCATCGGCGTAGTTGGCCGGGTCGGCCAGCTGGCGGTCCAGCTCGGCCAGCGTGCCTTCCAGCTCGGCCACCTTGGCTTCGGCAGCGGCCAGCTTGTGCGGGTTCACCGGCTTCTTCTGCACCACCTGTGCAACCGGTTCGGTCTTGACCACCACCGGCTCTTCCACCTGCTCCATGCGTGCCTTGGTGCCCTGCGCCTGCGGACGGGTTCGCAGCCACGCGGCGTAGGCATCGAGGTCGCCATCGAACGGTTCGACCACGCCATCGGCCACGCGCCAATAGGTATCGCAGACCAGGCCGATCAGGTGCCGGTCATGCGAAACCATCACGATTGCGCCTTCGAAATCGGCCAGTGCTTCGGCCAGCGCTTCGCGCATTTCCAGGTCAAGGTGGTTGGTCGGTTCGTCCAGCAGCAGCACGTTCGGCTGCTGCCAGGCGATCAGCGCCAATGCCAGGCGCGCGCGCTCGCCACCGGAGAAGCCATCGACCGGCTCGAATGCGCGGTCGCCCGGGAAATTCCACTTGCCGAGGAAATCGCGGAACGACTGGTTCGGCGCATCCGGGGCGATATCGCGGAAGTGCTCCATGGGCGACTGGCCCTCGTGCAGCGACTCCACCGTGTGCTGTGCGAAGTAGCCGATCTTCAGGTCCGGGTGCGCCATGCGCTCGCCGACGATCGGCGCCAGTTCGCCCACCAGGGTCTTCACCAGCGTGGTCTTGCCGGCACCGTTCGGGCCAAGCAGGCCAATGCGCTGGCCCGCTTCCAGGCCGAAGCCGACGTTGTGCAGGATCACCGCATCCTTGCCGTAGCCGGCCTCGACGTGGTTCAAGCGGATCAGCGAGAACGGCAGCTTGGCCGGCGGCGCGAACTCGATGCGGAACTCGCGCTCAGCACGCACCGCTTCGGTGCCAGCCAGCTTGGCCAGACGCTTCATGCGGCTCTGCGCCTGCGCCGCCTTGCTGGCCTGCGCCTTGAAGCGGTCGATGAAGCTCTGCAGGTGGGCGCGCTCGGCCTGTTCCTTGTCGTGCGCGATCTGCTGCTGGCGCAGCTGTTCGGCACGCTGGCGCTCGAAGTCGGTATAGCCGCCCGGGTAAAGCTTGGCGCCGCCACCGTGCAGGTGCAGGGTGTGGGTGGCCACGTTGTCGAGGAACTCGCGGTCGTGCGAGATCAGCAGCAGGGTGCCCGGGTACTTCAACAGCCACTGTTCCAGCCAATAAACCGCGTCCAGATCCAGATGGTTGGTCGGTTCGTCCAGCAGCAGCAGGTCGCTGGGCATCATCAGCGCGCGGGCCAGGTTCAGGCGAACGCGCCAGCCACCGGAGAACGAGGACACCGCGCGGTGATGGGTCTCGGCCGGGAAGCCGAGGCCGTGCAGCAGCTTGCCGGCGCGCGCTTCGGCGTCATAGGCATTGAGCTCGGCCATCTTCGTATGCGCTTCGGCCACCGCTTCCCAGTCCTCGCGGGCGGTGGCGTCGGCCTCGGCGGCCAGCACCGCAGCCACTTCGATGTCGCCGCCCAGCACGAAGCTCAGTGCCGGGTCGGGCAGCGACGGGGTTTCCTGGGCAACGCTGGCAATGCGCACCTTGCCGGGCAGATCGACGTCGCCCTTGTCCGCCTCCAGCTCGCCCTTCACTGCCGCGAACAGGCTGGACTTGCCGGCACCGTTGCGGCCGACCACACCCACCCGGTAACCGGCATGCAGGGTCAGGTCGACATTGGACAACAGCAGCCGCTCGCCGCGGCGCAAGGCGAAATTACGAAGGGAGATCATCGGGGGAGGGGTCCATATAACCAGATGGAATGTGCTGGTAAGCACTGTTCCTGCGACGCAATTCTAGCGTTAACGAATACTTGACGGGCCCCGGGATGCGCAGCGGCCGGCGTTTCTCTCTCCCACGTCCTCGCCGCGCGCCTCCCGGGTCCCCTCCCCCGTCAGTGTCGATCCGGGCTAAATGGTTGCTGCTGCAACGTTTTTTCTGATGACCGGCATTTGACAGGCGCTGAATATCCCGTTAATTCCTGTATTGCGCACCGCAACAACCGCCGTCCGCCTCACCCCCGTGATGTCGATTCCGGTGCCGCCCCCGCCAACCGGAGCCCCATCCCGATGACCCGCAAGACCAGCCTGATCGCCGCCGCCGTCGCTGTCGCACTCGGTGGCTCTCCGTTCGTTGCCGCTGCCCAGCAGGCTGGCACCGCTGCCAACACCCTGGACACGGTGATCGTCACCGGCACCCGCGTGGCCGACCGCACGGTCGCCGAATCGCAGTCGCCGATCGACATCATCACCCCCGAAGCCCTGCAGTCCACCGGCACCAGCGAACTGGCCACCGCGCTGTCGCGCGCCCTGCCCTCGCTGAACTTCCCGCGCCCTGCGCTGACCGACGGCACCAGCGGCGTGCGCCCGGCGCAGCTGCGTGGCCTGTCGCCGGACCAGGTGCTGGTGCTGGTCGACGGCAAGCGCCGCCACACCTCGGCCATGATCAACGTCAACGGCAGCATCGGCCGCGGCTCGTCGGCCGTGGACATCAATGCGATTCCGATCGCCGCCATCGAACGCGTGGAAGTGCTGCGTGACGGTGCGTCGGCACAGTACGGTTCGGATGCCATCGCCGGCGTCATCAACATCGTGCTGAAGGGCAGCGGCAGTGGCGGCAGCCTGGCGGTTGACTACGGCCAGTACTCGGCCGGTGATGGCAACAAGTACCAGCTCTCCGGCGATACCGGCGTCGAGTTCGGCAACGGCCGTGGCCGCGTGCACGTGGCCGGCCAGATCAGCCAGCAGGACGAGAGCAACCGCGCCGGCCCGTACCGGGGCACTACGCCGAACACCGGCAACTTCCCCAGCATCGGCCAGAAGACCTTCATCGTCGGCGACCCGCGCGTGGATGCCACCGCCGCCTCGGTCAACACCAGCTTCGACTTCAGCGACCGGGTGACCGGCTACGCCAGCGCACTGCTCAGCAACCGCGACATCACCTCGTTCGCGTTCTACCGCTCGCGCAACCACAACAGCCAGGGCGCGCTGCTGGCGCAGACCTACCCGGACGGCTTCGTGCCGGAGATCAACCAGTACTCCAAGGACCGCTCGCTGGTGGCCGGGGTCAAGGGCAACACCGAAAACGGCTGGACCTGGGACCTGAGCCTGAACCACGGCGAGAACACCCTGGACTTCCACACCCGCAACAGCATCAACTACAGCCTGGGCGCGACCAGCCCGCGCTCGTTCTACGACGGCACGCTGAAGTACCAGCAGGACATCTTCAATGCCGATCTGACCAAGTCGCTGGACTGGGGCCTGGCCTACCCGGTCACGCTGTCCTTCGGCGGTGAATACCGCAAGGAAAAGTGGGACCAGAAGCCGGGCGAACTGAACTCGTACACCGGCAGCGGTGCGCAGGGCTTCGGTGGCTTCACGCCCACTAATGAAGTGCATGCCGACCGCCACAACTACGCGGTCTACGCAGGCCTGGAAGCGGATCTGACCGAGAAGTTCTCGGCTGGCATCACCGGCCGTTACGAGGATTACTCGGACTTCGGTGACCGCTTCTCCGGCAAGTTGTCGGCGCGTTACGCGTTCACCGACAAGGTCGCGCTGCGTGCCACTGCATCCAGCGGCTTCCGTGCGCCGTCGCTGGCCCAGCAGGGCTACCAGGCGGTGACCAGCCAGTTCACCAACGGCGTGTTCGTCGAACGCGGCACCTTCCCGACCACCAGCCAGGCCGCGCAGGCACTGGGCGCCTCGCCGCTGAAGGCCGAGACCTCCACCTCCTACAGCGTGGGTCTGGTGCTGCAGCCGGTCGACCGCCTGTACATCACCGTCGATGCGTACCAGATCGACATCGATGACCGCATCGCGCTGTCGTCCAGCATCACCACCAACGCGGCCAGCAGCGCGCTGCTGACCAGCCTGGGCCTGCCACAGGTGACGGCGTTCTCGTACTTCACCAACGGCCTGGATACGCGCACCCGTGGCGTCGACTTCGTGTCCAGCTACACCGTGCCGTTCAGCGCCAGCAGCCTGGAGCTGACCGCGGCCTACAGTTACAACGACACCGAAGTACGTCGCGTCGGTGGCACCCCGGCGGTGTTCGGCACGCTGGGCCTGAACCAATCGCTGATCGGCCGCGATGAGATCGGCCGCATCGAGGACAGCTACCCGCGCGACAAGGCGATCGTGAGCGGCACCTGGCGTTCGGACCACTGGGAACTGGGCCTGGCCGCAACCCGTTACGGCAAGTTCACCGTGCGCAACTCGGCCACCGCGCTGCGCGACCAGACCTACGGCGACGCCTGGGTGGTGGACGCCTCGGCCAGCTACAAGCCGAGCAGCAACTGGACCCTCACCGTGGGCGCCGACAACCTGCTGGACAAGTACCCGGACCGCACCGAAGACCTGCAGAACTCGACCTTCGGCATGCTGCCCTACAGCAACTACTCGCCGTTCGGCTTCAACGGCGCGTATGTCTACGGCCGCATCAAGTACACCTGGTAAGCGGTAGTGCCGGCCGCTGGCCGGCATACCCACGCCGCATCTGAAGGAGAGCCCCTCCTCGCCAAAAGGTTCGGATCCCTCCCCTGCGGGAGAGGGATCCGAACCCATCGGACCCTGCACGCCGCAACCTTCCATTCCACCAGCTGGGTTTGCCGCATCTGGCGCATTAGGTGAAAATCGGGATATCCCCCCGATTTCCTGCGAGTGCCGATGCACCATGACACCGACCTGATCAACATCGTTGCCGTTGGCCTGGGGCTCGCCTTCATCTTCGGCGCGCTGGCCAACAAGCTGCGCTTGTCTCCGCTGGTCGGTTACCTGGTTGCTGGCATCTGTGTAGGCCCGTTCACCCCCGGCTTCGTCGCCGACCAGGCGCTGGCCAACCAGTTGGCCGAGCTGGGCGTGATGCTGCTGATGTTCGGCGTCGGCCTGCACTTCTCGCTGAAAGACCTGATGGCGGTCAAGGCCATCGCCATTCCCGGCGCGGTCGGCCAGATCCTGGTCGCCACCCTGCTGGGCTGGGGCCTGGCAGCGCTGATGGGCTGGCCGGTCATCCACGGCATCGTGTTTGGTTTCGCGCTGGCCACCGCCAGTACCGTGGTGCTGCTGCGGGCCATGGAAGAACGGCGCCTGCTGGAAACCCAGCGCGGCAAGATCGCCGTCGGCTGGCTGATCGTCGAAGACCTGGCCTGTGTGCTGGCACTGGTGATGATGCCGGTGCTGGCGGGCGTGTTCGGGCCCGACGCGGCCAACGAAACCCATACCGTCGGCAGCGTGCTGGCCAGCATCGGCTGGACCTTTGTGCAGTTGGGCCTGTTCGTGGCGGTGATGCTGGTGGTCGGCCGCCGCGTCATTCCGTGGATTCTGGAGCGCATCGCCGGCACCGGCTCGCGCGAACTGTTCACGCTTTCGGTGCTGGCCATCGCGCTGGGCGTGGCATTCGGTTCGGCCATGCTGTTCGGCGTGTCCTTCGCACTGGGCGCGTTCTTCGCTGGCATGCTGCTCAACGAATCGGAACTGAGCCACAAGGCAGCCAGCGATTCGCTGCCGCTGCGCGATGCGTTCGCAGTGCTGTTCTTCGTCTCGGTGGGCATGCTGTTCAACCCCAGCATCCTGATCGAGCATCCGTGGCAGGTGCTGGCCACCGCTGCGATCATCATGTTCGGCAAGTCGGCGGCCGCCTTCTTCATCGTGCGTGCGTTCGGCCACCCCACCGGCACCGCGCTGACCATCTCGGCCAGCCTGGCGCAGATCGGCGAGTTCGCCTTCATCATCGCCGGCCTCGGCGTGACCCTGAAGATCCTGCCGCCCACCGGTCAGGCCCTGGTGCTGGCCGGCGCGCTGATCTCGATCATGCTCAACCCGCTGGTATTCGGCCTGCTGGACCGCTGGCTGCTGAAGCACCAGGAAGCGACCCCGGCCGCGGTGGAGACCGAGCTGCCACCCGGCCCGTCGCTGGATCTGCATGACCACGCCATCGTCATCGGTTACGGACGTGTCGGCAGTGCACTGGCACAGGTGCTGCGCGACCGTGGTGTGCCGGTGATGATCATCGACGACAACAAAGAGCATGTCGCTGAAGCGCATGCAGCCGGCCTGCCCGGCATCCGCGGCAGTGCCGCCTCGGACAAGGTCCTGGCCGAAGCTCATCCCGAGCGCGCCAAGATTGCCGTACTGGCAATTCCGCAACCCCTGGAGGCCGGCGAGACGCTGGCCAAGCTGCGCGCGCTGAACCCGACCCTGACCCTGCTGGCGCGTGCGCACAGCGATGCCGAGGTGAAGCACCTGCTGGAGCACGGCGCCGACGGTACGGTGATGGCCGAACGCGAGCTGGCCTATTCGCTGGCCGAGATGGTGATGGCCACGCCGCCGTACCGGAATCTCGGGCAGCACAGCATTCCGGTGGTGTGACATACCGCGGGCACTCCCGCAACTGGATCCACCCCGCCTTCGACAGATTTCTGCGATCTGCAGTAGATCCACGCCATGCGTGGATGGATGACCATCAGAATCGAACATTCCGACAGTTCATCGAAGAGCATCCACGCATGGCGCGGATCTACCGGGTTTGATGCCGGCCATTGGTGCATGGGGAACAAAAAAATCCCCGGTCGACCCGCATCGACCGGGGATCTGGATCGCCACGTTGCCATGCCTTGGAGAGGCAGTTCCACCGTAGCGCATCGCGGCGGCGGTGGTGATCGCCTGTGGCGATGACGACCAAGCGTGTGGCTATCAGGCGCCAGCCAAGGCCTGCTCCAGGTCGGCACGCAGGTCGCCGATGTGCTCGATACCGATCGACAGCCGCACGGTGTCTTCGCTGACGCCGGCCTTGGCCAGTTCGGCGGCATCCAGCTGGCGATGGGTGGTGGAGGCTGGATGGGTGGCCAGCGACTTCGCATCGCCCAGGTTGACCAGGCGGGTGAACAGCTTCAGCGCATCGAGGAAGCGTGCGCCGGCTTCGCGGCCACCGGGCAGGCCGAAGGTCAGTACGCCCGAGCCGTGCCCACCCAGGTAGCGCTGCGCGGCAGCGTGCTCCGGGTCGTCGGCCAGTCCGGCGTAGCGTACCCAGGCCACCTTGTCGTGCGCCTTCAGGTACTGCGCGACGGCCAGTGCATTGGCGTTGATGCGCTCCATGCGCAGCGCCAGGGTCTCGATGCCCTGCAGGATCAGGAACGCATTGAACGGCGACAACGCTGCGCCGGTATTGCGCAGCGGCACCACGCGTGCGCGGCCGATGTAGGCCGCCGGCCCCAGCGCTTCGGTGTAGACCACGCCGTGGTAGCTGGGATCAGGCTGATTGAGGCGCGCGAAGCGCTTGGGCTGCGCGGCCCAGTCGAAGCGGCCGGAATCGATGATCGCGCCGCCGAGGCTGGTGCCATGGCCGCCCAGGTACTTGGTCAGCGAATGCACCACGATGTCGGCGCCATGCTCGAATGGGCGCAGCAGGAACGGTGTGGCCACCGTGTTGTCCACGATCAGCGGCACGCCGGCGGCATGCGCGACCTCGGCGATCGCAGCGATGTCGGTGACGTTGCCGCGCGGGTTGCCGATCGATTCGATGAACACCGCCTTGGTGCGCTCGTCGATCAGGTCGGCGAACGCCGCTGGATCGGCCGGGTCGGCGAAGCGCGCCTGGATGCCGTACTGCGGCAGCGTGTGCGCCAGCAGGTTGAGGCTGCCGCCATACAGCGCGCTGGAGGCGACGATGTTGTCACCGGCCTCGGCGATGGTCTGGATGGCATAGGTGATCGCCGCCTGCCCCGAGGCCAGCGCCAGCGCACCAATGCCGCCTTCCAGCGCCGCAACGCGCTGCTCCAGCACATCGGTGGTGGGGTTCATGATGCGCGTATAGATGTTGCCCGGCACCTTCAGGTCGAACAGGTCGGCACCGTGCTGGGTGTCATCGAAGGCATACGCCACCGTCTGGTAGATCGGCACCGCCACCGCGCGGGTGGTCGGGTCGGGACGATAGCCGCCGTGCACGGCCAGGGTTTCCAGTTGCCACTGCGGGTCGCTCATTGCACCAGGTTCCATCCGGGAAACCGCCACCATAGGCCAGCCCGCGCGCACCACTGAAAACCGCTGGCGATGATGGCCGTACCACCGGTTATCAGGTTGGCCGCGATTCAGGCAGCGGTCACGGCGCGTTGCTAGGCTTCGCCGCCGGGCGCTCCTGCCCGGGCACGGAAGCCCAACGCGCATGCAACCCTCCCCTTGGACACCCACCGCCAGCGGCACCCCGACCCAGGTCCTGCTGGTGGAAGACGATCGCCGCCTGGCCGAACTGGTCAGCGACTACCTCCACGAACACGGCTTCGCCGTGCAGCACGTCGCGCGCGGCGACCTGGCCGGCGCGGCCTGCCGCCAGCACGCGCCGGAACTGGTGGTGCTGGACCTGATGCTGCCGGGCCTCGGCGGCATCGACGTGTGCCGGCAGATCCGCAGCTTTTCCGATGTACCGATCCTGATGCTGACCGCCTGCGAGGACGATATCGAACAGGTGCTGGGCCTGGAATCGGGCGCCGACGATTACGTGCACAAGCCGATCGAACCGCGCCTGCTGCTGGCCCGCCTGCGCGCCCTGCTGCGGCGCCGCCATGGCAGCGGCAACACCAGCTCGCCGTGCCGGCTGATACACGGTGGGCTGCTGATCGACCGCATGCAGCGCGAGGTGCACCTGCACGGGCAGCCAGTGGAACTGGGCACCACGGAATTCGAGATCCTGTGGCTGCTGGCCAGCCAGCCCGGGCAGATCCTGTCGCGCGACCAGATCCTGCAGGCGGTGCGCGGCATCGGCTTCGACGGTCTGGACCGCAGTGTCGATGTCAGCATCGGCAAGCTGCGTCGCAAGCTCGGCGACGATGCGCGCGAACCGCGGCGGATCAAGACCGTGTGGGGCCGTGGCTACCAGTTCAACCCGTCGGCCTGGGCCGCATGAAGCGGCTGTTCCTGTGGCTGTGGTTCGTCACCGGCGCCTGTTTCCTGGCCTCGGTGTTCTTCCTCAACCACCTTCTGGACGGCATCTACACGCCCGTGCAGGATCGCGTCTTCGTCCAGCAGGTGCGCGGCCAGGTGTACGCCCTGCGCAGTGGCCTGGCTGGCCTGGACACCGACCAGCAGCGTGAGCGCCTGCAGCAGTGGCAGCCACACTACGGCATCGCCCTGACCCTGCTCGACACTCCTCCCGCCCTCGACCCGCAGGAACAAGCGGCCGTGCAGGCCGATGGCTTCATCGTGCGCGATCAGTACCAGCAGGTCCTGCTGCCCATCGAGGGCATCGGCGGCCGCTGGCTGCACCTGCGCTTGCCTGGCGCGGTGCAGATGACAACGTACATGACCATTGCCGCCTACCTCAGCATCCTGTTGCTGGTGGGCGCCAGCCTGTATGCCTGGGTGCGCCTGCTCTGGCGCGACCTCGAAGCGTTGCGCCTGCACGCCGACCGCATCGGTGCCGGTGACCTGCAGGCGCGCGCACAGGTCTCGCCACGTTCGCAGATCCGGGTCATCGTCGACCATTCCAACCGCATGGCTGCGCGCGTGGCCGAACTGGTGCAGCGTCAACGCGACCTGACCCATGCGATCTCGCATGAACTGCGCACGCCGATCGCGCGCGTTGCCTTCGGCCTGGACCTGATGCAGGACAGCGAAGATCGCGAACGCCGCGCACGGCTGGCGCAGGGGCTGCACGGTGACCTGGCCGAACTCAACCGTCTGGTCAGCGAACTGCTGGCCTACGAACGCCTGGAGCATCCCAGCGAAGGCGAGCCGATGCAGCGTATCGAAGCCAACGATTGGCTGCAGGACTGCCTGGCTGATGCACGCCGTGATGCCGAACGTGCCGGTGTGGTCCTGCGCGTGCAGCCCAGTGCGTTGCCGCGGGTGGATGCCGAGCCGCGCCTGCTGCAGCTGGCACTGAGCAATCTGGTGGGCAATGCGCTGCGCCATGCGCGTTCGCAGGTGGAAGTCTCGCTGGTGGGGGTCGGCGGCCGCGTCTGCCTGCGCGTGGACGACGACGGCCCCGGCATCGCCGAAGCTGACCGGGAAAAGGTGATGCGGCCATTCACCCGCCTGGACGACAGCCGCAGCCGCGATACCGGCGGCTTCGGGCTGGGCTTGGCCATCGTTAGTCGCATCGCAGCGCGCCACGGCGGCGAGCTGCATATCAGCCGCGCCACGCTGGGCGGCGCGCGCCTGGAAATGCACTGGCCACTGGCTGCCAGCTGAACGCCCGAGGGCGCGTTTACAGTTGATTACAACTCCCGCACAACTGCGGAGGGATCGGTCGCCGGCATTTCGCCACGCTGGCAACCCTGCAGCACTCGCCGGATGCGCGTGCTGCTTTCCTCCCATTGTCGAGAGTTTCCATGTCCCAGCTTCGCCGTTCCCCCGCCCTGCTCTGCCTGGCCCTGCTGCCGCTGTTCGCTGCCCCGATCGCCCACGCCAAGGATGACCACTGGACCTTCGAAGTCGCCGCCGGTGCCGGCGTGACGCCACGTTACAGCGGCAGCGAGGAGTACCGCGCAACGCCATCGCTGTCGTTCGATGTCACCTCGCCGGGGGGATGGTTTCTGGGCACCAGCGGCATCGGCTGGGGCACGTCCATCGGCGAGCACACCCGCGTGCGTGCCTACGTGGGTGGCAGTGGGATCCGCCGCGAAAAGGATTCGCTGCTTGGCGGTTCGGACTTCCTGCGCGGCATGGGGGATATCGATACCCGTCCCCTGGTCGGCCTCTCGGCTGGCTATACGCTGGGCGAAGCCGTGCTGAGCGGTTCCTGGCAGTTCACCCGCAAGGACGAGGACAAAGCCGAGAACGGCCTGGCCACCCAGCAGATCCATCTGAACCTGACGATGCCGCTGTTCGATCTGGCCGGTGGCGTGGTCAGCGGCAGCGTCTCCACCGAATACGGCAACCGTGGCTACATGCAGACCTGGTACGGCGTCAGCCCCGAACAGGCGGCGCGCACCGGCTTTGCCGAGCACAAGCCGAAGGCCGGACTGGTCAGCGCGGGGGTCGGCCTGAAGTGGAGCCACCGCGTGGGCCGCAATGGCAACTGGTACATCTCGGCCGAAGGCACGCGCCTGCTCGGCGATGCAGCCGACAGCCCGATCGTGCAGAAGGCAAACCAGTTTGGCTTGATGAGCGGCTACACGCACCGCTTCTGAGTGAGCACCGGGCATGGCCCGGCGTACTCCGAAGGAAACAGGGCGCTGCGGTCAAGCAGCGCCCCGTGTGACTCAGGCCTTGGCAAACACCAGATGGCCGCCGTCGTTGCCGACTTCGATGGTGTCGCCGTTGACGAAGGCGCCGGACAGGATCTTCTGGGCCAGCGGATTCTCCAGCTGTGCCTGGATCGCGCGCTTCAACGGACGCGCACCGTACACCGGATCGAAGCCGACGTTGCCCAGCAGGTCGAACGCTGCATCGGACACCACCAGCTTCAAGCCACGCTCGGCCAGGCGCTTCTCCAGGCCACGCATCTGGATGCGCGCGATCTGCTTGATCTGCTGCTTGTCCAGCGGGTGGAACACCACGATGTCGTCCAAACGGTTGATGAACTCCGGACGGAAGTGCGCCTGCACCACGCCCATCACCGCTGCCTTCATCTGCGTATAGGCTTCCGGGCTGTCATCGCTGCTCATGTCCTGGATCTGGTGCGAGCCCAGGTTCGAGGTCATCACGATGACGGTGTTGCGGAAGTCCACGGTGCGACCCTGGCCATCGGTCAGGCGGCCATCGTCCAGTACCTGCAGCAGGATGTTGAACACATCCGGGTGCGCCTTCTCCACTTCGTCCAGCAGGATCAGTGAGTACGGACGGCGACGCACCGCCTCGGTCAGGTAGCCACCTTCCTCGTAGCCCACGTAGCCCGGGGGCGCACCGATCAGGCGGGCGACGCTGTGCTTCTCCATGAACTCGCTCATGTCGATGCGGATCATCGCGTCGGCGCTGTCGAACAGGAACTCGGCCAGCGACTTGCACAGCTCGGTCTTGCCCACACCGGTCGGGCCGAGGAACAGGAACGAACCGCCCGGCCGATTGGGGTCGGACAGGCCGGCACGCGAACGACGCACCGCGTCTGACACCACCTTGATCGCCTCTTCCTGGCCGACCACGCGATTGTGCAGCACCTCTTCCATGCGCAGCAGCTTGTCGCGCTCGCCTTCGAGCATCTTGTTGACCGGGATACCGGTCCAGCGCGAAACGACCTCGGCGATTTCCTCGTCGGTGACGCGGTCCTGCACCAGCTTGAAGTCCTTGTTGTCCATTTCCTGCGCGGCGGCCAACTGCTTTTCCAGCTGCGGCAGCAGGCCGTACTGGATCTCGCTCATCTTGGCGAAATCCTGGCGGCGCTGTGCGGCTTCCAGCTCCAGCTTGGCCTGCTCGACCTGCTCCTTGATCTTCGTGGCGCCCTGCAACGCGGCCTTCTCCGACTTCCAGATCTCGTTGAGATCGGAGAACTCGCGCTCCAGCCCCTCGATGTCGTTCTCCAGGTCGGCCAGACGCTGCCGCGAAGCCTCGTCCTTTTCCTTCTTCAGCATCTCGCGCTGGATCTTCAGCTGGATCACCCGGCGTTCCAGGCGGTCCAGTTCCTCCGGCTTGGAGTCGATCTCCATGCGCAGGCGCGAGGCGGCCTCGTCCATCAGATCGATGGCCTTGTCGGGCAGCTGGCGGTCGGTGATGTAGCGGTTGGACAGCGTGGCCGCCGCCACGATGGCCGGGTCGGTGATCTCCACGCCGTGGTGCACCGCGTACTTTTCCTTCAGGCCGCGCAGGATCGCGATGGTGTCTTCCACCGACGGTTCGCCCACGAACACCTTCTGGAAGCGGCGCTCCAGCGCGGCGTCCTTTTCGATGTACTTGCGGTACTCATCCAGCGTGGTGGCGCCCACGCAGTGCAGCTCGCCACGTGCAAGTGCGGGCTTGAGCATGTTGCCGGCGTCCATTGCACCGTCGGCCTTGCCGGCGCCGACCATGGTATGCAGCTCGTCGATGAACAGGATGATCTGCCCTTCGCTCTTGGCCAGGTCGTTGAGAACACCCTTCAGGCGTTCCTCGAATTCACCCCGGAACTTGGCACCGGCAATCAACGCGCCCATGTCCAGCGACAGCACGCGCTTGCCACGCAGGCCCTCGGGCACTTCGTCGTTGATGATGCGCTGGGCCAGGCCTTCGACGATCGCGGTCTTGCCCACGCCCGGCTCGCCGATCAGCACCGGATTGTTCTTGGTCCGGCGCTGCAGCACCTGGATGGTGCGGCGGATCTCTTCATCGCGACCGATCACCGGATCGAGCTTGCCGCTCTCCGCGCGCGCGGTCAGGTCGATGGTGTACTTCTCCAGCGCCTGCCGCTGTTCCTCGGCATTTTCCGACTGCACGTTCTCGCCGCCACGCAGCTTGTCGATCGCGGCCTGCAGGCGGGTCTTGTCGGCACCGGCGGCGCGCAGCGCCATGCCCAGCGTGCCACTGTCTTCCAGCGCGGCCAGCACGAACCACTCGCTGGCGATGAAGGCATCGCCGTTCTGCTGGGCCAGCTTGTCGGTGTGGTTGAGCAGGCGCCCGAGGTCATTGCCCATCGAAACGTTGCCGGCCTGGCCGGATACCTTCGGCAGTGCATCCAGCGCCTCGGTCAGGCGCTCGCGCAGCACCGGCACGTTCACCCCGGCCTGGGCCAGCAGCGGGCGCGTGCTGCCGCCCTGCTGGTCCAGCAGTACGCTGAACAGGTGAACCGGTTCGATGATGCTGTTGTCGCGGCCCACGGCCAGCGACTGTGCGTCTGCCAGCGCCTGCTGGAAACGCGAGGTGAGCTTGTCCATCCGCATTGCGAAACCTCATCGGTGATCTGGGCCGGCCCGCGCCGGCGATGCTGGAAAGATGCGGTTGCCCCACCCGGTTTCAAGGGTGGCTGCGACTGCACCCCGAGGCCAGTCAGCCTGCGGCCAGCATGCCGGAGCGGGTGTGGTCGGCGCGTTGATCCGGATCAGTCATGCGCGGTGGACGGGTTCAGCGGGCGATCGCGGTGCGGATCGCGCGCAACTGCTGCTTGACCGCCCGGGCCTGCGTCACGTCCATGCGCAGCAGGGCCTTCTGTCCGATCGAACGCGCCTGCAACCCGGGATCGACGAAGCGGTAACGGCCGCGCTCATCGCGCTCCACCAAGGGCGCCTGCGCCAGTTCCGGGGTGTCCAGCAGGTGGTCGATCACCGCGACCAGACGGTCGTTGAAATAGCCCTCCGGCCGGCCCAGGTCGACGTAGGCCTGCTGGATCAGCGGATAGAAGCGCTTGTAGGCCGTGGCCGTCGCCGCCGGGTCCAGCGCGGTAAACGCCTGCACGTAGGGCGCATAACGCGCCGCATTGCTGGCGGCGATGCGTTCGCCGCCCTCACCGGGCTCGACCTGCAGGCTGCCCGGCAGCGGCCGCGCGGCCAGCGCGGTGGGTGGCACGCTGGGCTTGTCCAGGTTGTCGACCTGGGTGACCAAGCGTTGGATCAGGTGATCGCGCAGCAGCAGGGTCAGCGGACCCTCGCCCTGGAACAGCTGGCTCAATGCACCCCAGGCGTCCGCATCGCTGTCAGCCAGCTTCGGCAGCGCCGGGTCGGCTGCGGCCTCGGCATCCAGCGGATGCTTGATCGGCGGTGGTGCTGGTGCGGGCTCTGCCGCCGCCTTCGGTTGTGGCGGTGTACTGGTACTGGCGGGGGTTGATTGCACCGGCACCGAGACACCGTCTGCCAGGCTCTTCAGCTGATCGCGGAACAACCAACCACCCGCGCCACCGATCACCACCACACCCAACACCCAGGGCCATACCGCCTTTCCACTCTGCATGATGCAGCACCTCGTTTCACACGCATGGAGAAGGTGTGACCCCACCGATTCCAACGGGTTCCCCACCTGTTCCGCTGCCGTTCGGGTTCGGGCCTGCATCAGAACCGCGCTCACGCCTGCTTTGCACGCCCCGCGCGACGCTGTGGGTCTTGTCCTGTGGAGGAACTGCCATGCAGTACGCGCTGTATTACTGGACCGGCATCCAGGGCCGTGGCGAGTTCGTGCGCCTGGCGCTGGAAGATGCCGGCGCCGACTACATCGACATGGCGCGGGTGCACGGCGATGCAGTGATGCAGCCGTTTCTCGATGGCAGCAGTGAAGGTGCGCAGCCCTTCGCACCGCCGTTCCTTAAGGCGGGCCGCCAGGTCATCGCACAGGTCGCGGCCATCCTGGATTTCCTCGGCCCGACGCTGGACCTGGTGCCGCAGGCGGCCTCGCGACGGATGCAGGCGCTGCAACTGCAGCTGACCATCGCCGATCTGGTGGCCGAGGTGCACGACACCCATCATCCGATCGCTGCATCGAAGTACTACGAAGACCAGAAGACCGAAGCCAAGGCTCGTGCCGCGTCACTGCGCAGCG
Organism: Stenotrophomonas sp. ATs4; assembly: GCF_051861585.1. Lineage (NCBI taxonomy): Bacteria > Pseudomonadati > Pseudomonadota > Gammaproteobacteria > Lysobacterales > Lysobacteraceae > Stenotrophomonas > Stenotrophomonas sp. ATs4. The sequence goes on from NZ_JBLYPK010000007.1 coordinate 265,353, forward strand.
AGCGGTTGCCGAAGTTCCTCGGCTATTTCGAGCAGGTACTGGCCGCCAATGGTGGCCGCCACGCACTGCGCGAGCATTCGTATGTGGATCTGTCGCTGTTCCAACTGCTGAGCGGGCTGGACTACATGTTCCCTCGCCGCATGCAGGCGCTCGGCCCCACCCTGCCCCTGCTGCGTGCGCTGCAGGAGCGGGTGGCGAAGCGGCCGAACATCGCCGCCTACCTGGGCTCGGAACGGCGGCTGGCGTTCAACACCAACGGCATCTTCCGGCATTACCCAGAGCTGGATTCAGAACGGTAGCGCCGGCCGCTGGCCGGCAACCACATGATGCGTCTGCAGCCCACCGCGTTGCCGGCCAGCGGCCGGCACTACCGTGGGGTCAGCTGTTTTCACCCAGCGGCTTCACCGGCTGCTTCTGCAACGATAGGAGCCCCAACAGGATGGCCAGCGCCACATAGGCGCCTGCGAACTGCCAGCTGATGATGCGCGCCAGGCCGTCCAGATCCCACGGCAGGTAGATGCCGCCGCGCGGATCCACCGAGTGGATAAGGCCGAACAGGGTCAGCACCGCCGCCACCAGCAGGAAGCCGCAGGCACGGCGCAGGCGGCCATCGACCATCGCCGCCACCGCCGAGATCCACAGCATCGAGGTGATGATGAAACCATTGCCGAGGGTGAAGATCACCGCCAGCTCCGGCAGGCCGTGACCGTCGAGCTTGGTCAGCAGCTGCGGCAGCTGATCCGGGGCGATCCAGCCTGGCGCCTTGATCGCCAGCAGGTACGCCACCGACGGCAGGAAACCAAACACCATCGCACCGGTATGGTGGCGCGGCGTGGCCTGGAAGGCCTGGGTGGTGATGTCGATGGCCACGTACACGATGATCGGTGCCAGCACCGCCAACGGCAGCCACTGCACCAGCCCGGAGATGATGCCGAGCATGCCGCCGATGCCGACGAACAGGCCGGTCAGCAGCGTGTAGCCGCTGCGCGCCCCCATGTGCTTGTACGCCGGCTGGCCGATGTACGGCGTGGTCTGCGCCACGCCGCCGCAGACGCCGGCCACCAGCGTGGCCACCGCTTCCACCAGCAGGATGTCGCGGGTGCGGTAGTCATCGCCGGCCGCGCGCGCACTCTCGGACACATTGATGCCACCGACCACCATCAACAGGCCGAACGGCAGCAGCAGCGGCAGGTAGGTCATCGCGGTCGGCAGGCCGTCGAGGAAGCCCAGCGTCGGCAGCGGCAGCACCACCTGCGGCGGCACCCACTCCGGCACATGGAAGCCGGGCGCGCCCAGCCCGGCCAGGCCGAGGCCGTAATACAGCACGGTGCCGAACACGAAGGCCAGCAGCACGCCCGGGCCACGCACCGGCAGCTTGCCCTTGGCGATCAGCACATACAGCAGCAGGCCGAGTGTGGTGAAGCCGACCAGCGGCGAGCGCAGCGTTTCCAGCAGCGGCAGCAGGCCCATCAGCACCAGCGCGATGCCGGCGATGGAACCCAGCAGCGCGGCACGCGGCAGCGCGCGGGTGACCGCTTCGCCGAAGAACGACAGCACGAACTTGAGCACGCCCATGATGACCAGCGCGGCCATGCCCAGCTGCCAGGTAGCGATGCCTGCTGCGTGCGGGTCCATGCCCTGCTGCTTGAAGGCGAGGAAGGCCGGGCCGAGCACTAGCAGGGCCATGCCGATACTGGTCGGTGCGTCCAGGCCCAGTGGCATGGCGGTGACATCGTCACGGCCGGTACGCGCGGCCAGCCGGCGCGCCATCAGGGTGTACAGCAGGTTGCCGACCAATACGCCGAAGGCGGTGCCGGGGAACATGCGGCCGAACACTACATCGGCAGGGAACTGGAAGATCCCGACCAGAGCCATGGCGATGAAGCCGAGGATGGAGAGGTTGTCGACGACCAGGCCGAAGAAGCCGTTGAAGTCGCCGGCGACGAACCAGCGACGCGGTGCGGCGGAAGCGGGAGCGGACATGGAAGGGGCGGTGGGGGTGGGGACCGCCGATGGTAGGCCCAGCAGGGCCGGCGCGCCAATTCCCGCGTGGAATGATGGGTTCCAGCCAACGGCGGGGCCCCTCGTGGCTGGATTGGTCGTGGGAGCGGGATCCTGGGCTGGGCTGGGCTGGGCGGCTGGGCTGGGCGGCTGGGCTGGGCGGCTGGGCGGCTGGGCGGCTGGGCGGCTGGGCGGGCGGGCGGGCGGGCCGGCGGGCCGGCGGGCAGTAGATCCACGCCATGCGTGGATGAGATCTGTCAGATATCGAATCAAATTCATCCACGCATGGCGTGGATCTACCGTGTCGACCTAGGTCGACACCCACCAGAGCAGAACGCCGCCTTTGCTTTTGAGGTTGCCGGCCAGCGGCCGGCACTACCGCGGGTGCAGGGCGCAGCCCTGCATCCCCCCTACTTCTTCAGGAAGTTGTCCACCAGCAGATGCTTCACGTCGTCGAAGCGGCCGTTCAACACCGCCTTGGCCGCATACAGCGCCGTACCGGCCACCTGCTTGGCCTCGATCTGCGGCGGCATCACCAGCTCGGCGCGGCTGGTATGCACGTCCAGCAGTGCCGGGCCACGCTGGGCAAGGAAGTCCAGCACCGCTTCCTCCAGATCCTCGCTGCGCGTCACCGTGCGGCCGTGGAAACCGATCACTTCGGCCAGGCGGCCGAAGTCCGGGTTTTTCAGGTCGGTGTAGTTATCCAGCAGGCCTTCCACCTTCTGCTCCAGCTCGACGAAGTTCAGCGAGCCGTTGTTGAACACCACCACCTTGATCGGCAGGTTCTCCTGCACCGCGGTCAGCAGGTCACCCAGCAGCATCGCCAGGCCACCATCGCCGGACAGCGAAATCACCTGCCGGCCCGGGAACGCCTTCTGCAGGCCCAGCGCCTGCGGCATCGCGTTGGCCATCGTGCCGTGCAGCAGGCTGGTCAACGTGCGGCGGCGGCCATTCACCCGGATATGCCGCAGCACCCACACCATCGGCGAACCACCGTCAGCGGTGAACAGCGCATCGTCGCTGGCATGCTTCGACAGCAGCGCGGTCAGGTGCTGCGGATGGATCAGCTCGCCCTCACCGGGCTGCTCTTCCTTCTCGCGCTTTTTCAGCGCCTTGTCACGACGCTCGATGCATTCATCCAGGAAGCTGCTGTCCTCGCGCGGCGGCAGCATCGGCAGCAAGGCATCCAGCGTCGGTGCGATATCACCGACCACGCCAAGGTTCACCGGGTGGCGGCGGCCAAGGTGGCTGCCATCGCGATCGACCTGGATGATCGTGGCCTTGTCCGGGTAAAACTGCCCCCAGGCGAAATCGGCACCGAGCAGCAGCAGCGTGTCGCACTCCATCAGCGTGTGGAAGCCGGATTCGATGCCGAAGATGCCGGTCATGCCCATGTTGTACGGGTTGTCCGGTTCGACGAAGTCCTTGGCGCGCGAGGTGTGCGCGATCGGAGCCTGCAGGCGCCGGGCCAGCTCCAGCAGCTGCGTGTGTGCGCCCTGGCAACCGGCACCAGCGTAGACACCGATGCGCTTGCCCTGTCCCAGCAGGTCAGCGATGCGCTGCAGTTCGGCGTCGGAAGGACGCAGCACCGGCTGGGTGTAGTGCACCGAGAACGGCACATCGTGCTTCACTTCAGCCTGGCTGATATCGGCCGGCAGGATCACCACCGCCACGCCGCGGCGGCTGATCGCGGCCTGGCAGGCCAGCGTGACCACGCGCCGTGCCTGCTCGGCGCTGTGCACCTGCTCGCAGAACACCGAACAACTGGCGTACACCGCCTTGAAGTCCACTTCCTGAGGAAATTCCATGCCCAGCTCGCTGGTCACCACCTGGCTGGCGATCAGCACCATCGGCGCACGGTTGCGGTTGCTCTCGAACACGCCGTTGATGAAATGCAGGCTGCCAGGCCCGCAGGAACCGGCGCAGGCGGTCAGTTCGCCGCTTACCAGCGAATCGGCACCGGCGGCAAAGGCCGCCACTTCCTCATGCCGCACGTGCACCCACGCGATCTCGCTGTCATGCATCGCATCGGTCACATGGTTGAGCGTATCGCCCACGATGCCGTAGCAACGGCGGACACCGGCCTGCTGCAGGGCGTCCACCACGATTTCGGCCACGCGCTTGCTCATCGGATACATCCTCGAACGGGGGAACGTCCGAGGCTAGACCCGTAGAAGTGATGCCTCCGCAAAAAAAGGGGACGGAGGGAATTAAGTCGTGTGTGCCACAAACGACTTAATTCCCTCCGTCCCCTTTTTTCAATCGTTGACGTTGATCCAGCCCAGCACCTCGCCCTGCTTCGGGTTGCGATAGCGCAGCTTCACCCAGCCGTCCTGTTCATCCAGCAGTTCCACGCGATCCCCCTGCACCAGATAACGCTTGGTGCTGGACGCACCAGGCCGGTCGAACAGGAACAGCCGCGCGGGCACCACAGAGGCCTGCTGACCACGCAGCGGTCCATCCGGCGGTGCGCCCAGGCCATCGGCAATGGCGCTCTCCAGCACACGACCGGCGGGGTCATAGGTGCGCCAGACCGCCAGCGGGCCCTGCTCGTCGGTCTGTTCCCAATGCAGCGCGGCGTTCAACGTATCGCCCAGCATCAACACGCTCTCGGCGCGGTACAGATAGAGTTTCGCGCCTGCAAACCGGTACTGGTCGGTGTACCACATCGGGCCGCTGCGGCAGCTGCTGGTCAGGGTGCGGCTCGGACGATCGACCGTCAGCCCCATCAGGTCACCGCAACTGTCCTTGCCGTGGGTTTCGGCCTGCAGCGCGCGGAAACCTGCACTGGCCGGATCGAACCGGTACACGGTCACCGCTTCGTTGACCATGCCCACCGATGCACGCGCAATCAGTTCCGGATAGCCATCGAAATCGATGTCCTCCAGACTCCATCGCGAATTGCCGTCGGCATCCGCCGCGCCCGCCAGCGTCTGGCGCTTGCCCGACGGCGACAGCTGCACCGCGATGCTGTCATCCTGCTGGGGATCGGCGTGCGCCTGCACGTGAGCGGCCACCTGGAAGCGCAGCGTTTCTCCCTCGTCCCCACTGGCCTGCGCCGACGGTGCCAGCACGCCTGCCATCACCAGGCCCAGCATGCATTCCCTGTAGTTCATCATTGCTCCCTGCGGCACCGCGGCGGCACCTTCAACTCAGAACGATACCTCGACCGGCTGCCGCGACCACAGCACCGATTGATGCTTGGTCTGCTGCTTCCACGCCAGGCGGATCGCTTCGATATCGGCGCGACGCTGCGGGGTGTCTTCGTGCAGCACCACCAGCACCTTGGTGCGCAGGCGGTTGGGCGAGGCATCGCCGCGGAACAGCCACTGGCCGTAGGCATCGAACACGGTCAGTCCGTCCGGGAAGCGCGGGGTCACTTCCTTGTCCAGGAAAGTGCGCCATTGCGCCTCGCTGATGGTGTCGGCCTGCGGGCGGTTGCCGGCGCCCTGCTCCTCGCCCACGCCGAAGTACAGCTCGCTGCGCACCCAGCCATGGCCGGCGGACGGGCGTGCGGCATCACCCTTCAGTTCGGCAGTGGTGGCCGTGGCATAGGCGCTGGGCGCCTGCGAAGAGAGGCTGGCGCAGCCACTGGTGGCCAGCAGCACGGCGAAGACGAGGCCAAGGTGTTTCATCGGTACAGCTCCGGGGAAGGGGGGACAAGGCGAGCCGGCAGCGTACAGCGCCACCAGCCCAGCGTACTGATGCCAACCGGGCATCAGCTCATGCCGGACCGGCAGGGACTTGCATCGGCACCGGCCATCACGCGAAGATAATATATCGCTTCATCCGGATGGATGTAAGTGAAACCATCTCCCCCTTCCCGTCGTCGTTGTTGCTGGAGCCCCCATGTCCATCCGCCTGCCCGCGTCGCCGCTCGGCCTCGCCATCGCCCTCGCGCTTTCCTCAACCGCCGTCCCCGCCCTGGCCCAGGACGCCACCAACCTGGACACGGTGATCGTCACCGGCACCCGTGCCGCCGATCGCACCGTGCTCGAATCCACCTCGCCGGTGGACGTGCTCACCGCCGAGGACATCCGCAAGGCCGGCGTGGTCAACGGTGAACTGGGCAGCGCGCTGCAGGCACTGCTGCCGTCGTTCAACTTCCCGCGCCAGTCCAACTCCGGCGGCGCCGACCACGTGCGCGCGGCACAGCTGCGCGGCCTGTCGCCGGACCAGGTGCTGGTGCTGATCAACGGAAAGCGCCGCCATCACACCGCGCTGGTCAACACCGACAGCAAAATCGGCAAGGGCACCACCCCGGTCGATTTCAACTCCATTCCGGTCAGCGCGATCAAGCGCATCGAAGTGCTGCGTGATGGCGCCGGTGCGCTGTATGGCTCGGATGCGGTGGCCGGTGTGATCAACGTAATCCTCGACAACGGCGGTGACGGTGGCGAAATCGAGGCCAGCTACGGTGCCAACCACACCGACCTCAAGCCGATCGGCCGCACCCTCACCGACGGCCAGACCGGCAACATCAGCGCCAAGGTCGGCACTTCACTGGGCGAGGACGGTGGCTTCCTGCGCGTGGGCCTGGAGTACAAGCACCGCAACGGCACCAACCGCGCCGGCTTCGACCAGATTCCGCCGTGGGACCAGACCCCGGGCAACCTGGCGCTGCAGGGCAAGCGCAACTATGTGCTGGGCGATGGCAAGAGCAAGGACATCAACCTGTGGCTGAACACCGAGATCCCGGTGGGCCAGACCTCGACGTTCTATGCGTTCGGCACCTTCAACCAGCGTGATACCGAAGGCGCGAACTACTTCCGCTATCCCGATGGCGATGCCAACTGGAAGCAGGTCTATCCGAACGGCTACCGGCCAATCTCCGAAGGCGAGAACCGCGACGTGCAGGCCGTGGCCGGCGTGCGCGGGCAGTGGGGCGAATGGAGCTACGACGGCAGCCTGGACTACGGCCAGAACGACTTCACCTACCGCCTGCGTGATTCGCTCAATGCCTCGCTGGGTCCGACCAGCCCGACCCGCTTCAAGACCGCCGACTACGAATACGCACAGACCGTGGGCAACCTCGACCTGAGCCGTGTGTTCACCCAGAGCGACAGCATCAGCCACACTCTGGGCCTGGGCGTGGAAGCACGCCATGAGCGCTACCAGACCCGTCCGGGCGACCCGGCCAGCTACGCGGCCGGCCCGTACACCGACCGCCCGACCGGTTCGCAGGCCGGTGGTGGCCTGACCCCGCAGGACGCGGCCCGCCTGTCGCGCGATGTCGCCAGCGCCTATGCCAGCCTGTCCAGCCAGTTCGGCGAGAAGTTCTCCACCGATCTGGCCGCGCGCTACGAGCACAACGACGACTTCGGCGGCGAACTGACCGGCAAGCTCGGCCTGCGTTACGAATTCACTCCGGCGTTCGCGCTGCGCGGCGCCATCTCCAACAACTTCCGCGCGCCGTCGCTGGCGCAGATCGGCTACGAATCCACCTCCACCGGCTACAACGCCGGCGGTCAGCTGGTGCAGGGCCGCCTGCTGTCGGTCAACAATCCAATCGCGCGTGGCCTGGGTGCGCAGAATCTGAAGCCGGAAAAGTCGATCAACACCTCGTTGGGCTTCACCAGCCGCATCGGCGAGCATTTCGATCTGTCGCTGGACTTCTTCCAGATCGACATCGACGACCGCATCGCGCTGTCGGAGAGCATCACCGGCGACGCACTGACCGACTACGTGGCGACCAACTACGGCGTCAGTGGCCTGCAGAGCGCCAGCTTCTTCGTCAACGCTGCCGATACGCGCACCCGTGGCGCCGAGCTGGTCAGCAACTGGCGCCAGTCGCTGGGCGATGGCCAGCTGCTGCTGACCGGTACCTATGCGTACACCAAGACCACGCTGAAGAACGTCCTGGCCACGCCAGCGCAGCTGCGTGCGCTGAACCCGGACTACGTGCTGTTCGGCATCGAAGAGACCAACACGCTCACCGATGCCACCCCGCGCACGCGCGGTAGTTTCTCGGCGGCCTGGAGCAATGACCACTGGTCGCTGAGCAGCCGCGTGAACCGCTATGGCAGCGCCACTCGCGTATTCAACTTCGGTGATGGCTACATCCCGCGCCAGACCTACCAGGCCGAGTGGCAGCTGGATGCCGAAGTGGAGTACCGCATCACGCCGCAGTGGAGCGTGGCCATCGGCGGCCAGAACCTGACCGACAACTACCCGGATCGATCCAACAGCGATATCCACTACTTCGGCAACCTCCCGTACGACGTACTGTCGCCGATTGGCAGCAACGGCGCGTACTACTACGGTCGCGTCCGCTATACGTTCTGATTCGCCAGCCCGGTAGTGCCGGCCGCTGGCCGGCAACCGCATGATCCGGGTGCGGATCTGCTTTGGGTGGGTGCGGACCGTTGGTCCGCACGACAGGGTAGTGCCGGCCGCTGGCCGGCAACCGCAGGGTGCATCCATGGACCATGAAGTTGCCGGCCAGCGGCCGGCACTACCCTGATTCGTAGCCTGCCCTCGACCCCACGTACACGCCCACATTGGCAAGCTGGGCGTCATGGCTGAACCGCTCCCCCTGCGTCCGCCACCGCCATTGCTGGACGACGCCTGTGCGTTGTTCCTCGATGTCGACGGCACCCTGATCGAATTCGCTGCGCGCCCGGACGCCGTGCAGTTGCTGCCCGATGTGCGTGAAGCCATCGGCCGCATCAGCGACCGCCTGGAAGGTGCCGTGGCACTGGTCAGTGGTCGCCCGCTTGAACAGCTGGATCAACTGTTCGCCCCCTTGCAACTGCCTGCCGCCGGCCTGCATGGCCACGAACTGCGTGGCGAGGATGGTCGTGTGCTGCGCGACACACATGATGACGACACCGCAGACTGGCTGCACGCGCTGCACCAGCAGGCGATGCGTTTCGCCCACGGCCATCCCGGCGTACTGGTGGAAGACAAGGGCGTCGGCCTGGCCCTGCACTGGCGCGGCGCACCGCATGCCGCCAGCGATGTACGCGCCTTCGCCGAACGCCATCTGCGCGGTCGCAACAGCCATCGCCTGCAACCGGGTGACCATGTGGTCGAGTTCGTGCCGGTTGGCACCGACAAGGGCCGCGCGGTGCGGCGGATGATGCAGTACCTGCCCTTCCGTGGCCGCCTGCCCGTGTTCATGGGCGACGATCTCACCGATGAATTCGGCTTCGACGCTGCCAATGGCCAGCATGGCTGGAGTGTGCTGGTGGGTGAACGCGAGCCCAGTTCGGCGGTGTTCGCACTGCCCGACATACGCAGCGTGCACGCCTGGCTGCGTGAGAATGCCTATTGACCCGGCCAACCCCACGGCCGCAACCGAGATGTACCGCGTGATGACCCAACCCGATCTTGATCTGGGCGTGGTCGGCAACGGCAGCTTCGGCGCCCTGGTCGACAAACATGCCCGCGTTGTCTGGAGCTGCCTGCCCACCTTCGATGGCGACCCCACCTTCTGCGCCCTGCTCGGCCCCAACCAGCAGACCGGCGGCGATTTCGCCATCGAGCTGGAGGACTTCAGCAGCAGTGAGCAGGAATACCTGACCAACACCGCGATCCTGCGTACCGTGCTGCACGACAGCCACGGCGGTTCGCTGGAAATTCTCGATTTCGCTCCGCGCTGGCGGCAGAACGACCGCTTCTACCGTCCTGTCAGCCTGATCCGCCAAGTGCGTCCACTGGCCGGCAGCCCGCGCATCACCGTACGCGCCCGGCCGCTGGCGGACTGGGGCGCACGCGTGCCCGAGTCCACCTGGGGCAGCAACCACGTGCGCTGGATCCTGCCGGAGCACGTGCTGCGGCTGACCACCGACGTGCCGGTGCGCATGGTGCGCGAGGGCTTGCCGTTCGTGCTCAACCACCCCATCCACCTGATCCTGGGCGTGGATGAATCCCTCAACCGTTCGATCAGCGGCTATGTACAGGAAGCTTTCCAGCGCACCCGCGACTACTGGCGCGAATGGGTGCGTTACCTCTCCATTCCGCTGGAATGGCAGGACGCGGTCATCCGCAGCGCGATCACGCTGAAGCTGTGCCAGTACGAAGACAGCGGCGCCATCATTGCGGCGATGACCACCTCCATTCCAGAGGCACCGGGCAGCGTGCGCAACTGGGATTACCGCTATTGCTGGCTGCGCGATGCCGCCTTCGTGGTGCGTGCGCTGAACCGCCTGGGCGCGACGCGCACGATGGAACAGTTCCTCGGCTACATCTTCAACCTGGCGACCACCGACGGCACGCTGCAGCCGCTGTATGGCATCGGCTTCGAGGCCAAGCTTGACGAGGACGAAGTGCCCAGCCTGTCCGGTTACCGTGGCATGGGCCCGGTGCGCCGCGGCAACCTTGCCTGGGTGCAGCGCCAGCACGATGTCTATGGCAGCGTGGTACTGGCCTCCACCCAGCTGTTCTTCGACCGGCGCCTGCAGGACCCGGGTGACAGCCATGCTTTCTCCCGCCTGGAACCTCTTGGCGAGCAGGCCTTCGCCCTGCATGACGTGCCCGATGCCGGCCTGTGGGAATTCCGCGGCCGCACCGAAGTGCACACCTACACGAGTGCGATGTGCTGGGCGGCCTGCGATCGTTTGTGCAAGATCGCCGTGCGCCTGAAGCGCGACGACCGGGCGCATTACTGGCGCGAGCGCGCCGACACCATCCATGCGCGCATCATGGCCGAAGCCTGGAGCGAGGAACTCGGCCACTTCACCGACACCTTCGGCGGCCATCGCCTGGATGCCTCGTTGCTGCTGCTGGCCGACATCGGCTTCATCGATGCACTGGACGCCCGCTTCGTCGCCACCGTCGAAGCCATCGGCCGCGACCTCAAGCATGGCAATTCGCTGTACCGCTACGTTGCTCCGGATGACTTCGGCGAACCGGAAACCAGCTTCACCATCTGTACGTTCTGGTACATCGATGCACTCGCCGCGATCGGACGCATGGATGAGGCACGCGAGATGTTCGAGCTGTTGCTGAAACAGCGCAACCACCTGGGCCTGCTGTCGGAGGATCTGGCCTTCGACAGCGGCGAGGCCTGGGGCAATTTCCCGCAGACCTATTCGCACGTCGGCCTGATCACCGCCGCGATGCGCCTGTCGCGGTCCTGGCAGGAGGCATCGTGAGTCGTCTGGTAGTGGTTTCAAACCGTGTGGCCGTGCCGGGCGAGAACCGCGCCGGTGGCCTGGCGGTGGGCCTGCTGGCCGCGTTGAAGGAACGCGGCGGGATGTGGTTCGGCTGGAGCGGCAAGAGCGTGCGCGACGGCAGCGGTACGCTGCACACGCAGAAGGACGGCGACATCGAGTTCGTCACGCTGGATCTGAGCAAGCGCGAGGTCGATGGCTACTACAACGGCTTCGCCAACCGCACGTTGTGGCCACTGCTGCATTTCCGTCTTGATCTCGTCGACTACGATCGTGGCACCCGCGAGACGTACCACAAGGTCAATGCGCTGTTTGCCGACAAGCTCGCCCCGCTGCTGCGCGAGGACGACATCGTCTGGATCCACGACTACCACCTGATTCCACTGGGCGCGATGCTGCGCGAACGTGGCATCGGCTGTCGCATCGGTTTTTTCCTGCACATTCCGATGCCATCGGCCGACCTGCTGCAGGCAATGCCCGACCACCTGCGGTTGTTTTCGGCGCTGTACGCCTACGATCTGGTCGGCTTCCAGACCCAGCGCGATGCCGACCGTTTCCAGACCTACCTGCGCCTGTTCGGTGGCGGCAAGGTACTCGACAACGGTGAACTGGAAGCACCGGGAGGACGCCGTTTCCGCGCGGCCCCGTTCCCGATCGGCATCGACACCGAGCTGATTGCGCGCCAGGCCGGCACCGCTGCCACCAAAGCGGCGGTGAAGAACCTGCGCGGCAGCCTGCGTGACCGCCAACTGGCCATTGGCGTGGACCGGCTGGACTATTCCAAGGGCCTGCCCGAGCGTTTCCTCGGCTTCGAGCGCTACCTGCAGCGCCACCCCGACCAGCGAGGTTCGTTGACCTACCTGCAGATCGCGCCGGTCTCGCGTGGCGACGTCACCGAGTACCGGCAGCTGCGCAGCCAGCTGGAACAGATCGCCGGCCATATCAACGGTGGTCACGCCGAGCCCGACTGGACGCCGCTGCGCTACGTCAACCAGAACTTCACCCACGCCACGCTGACCGGTTTCTACCGGGCTGCGGCGGTGGGACTGGTGACGCCGCTGCGCGATGGCATGAACCTGGTGGCCAAGGAATACGTGGCCTCACAGGACCCGGAAGATCCCGGCGTGCTGGTGCTGTCCCTGCTGGCTGGCGCCGCCGATGAGCTGAAACAGGCACTGCTGGTGAACCCGCATGACCTTGATGGCGTCGCCGATGCCATCGCCACGGCGGCAACCATGTCGCTGCACCGGCGCAAGGAACGCTGGCACGCGATGATGGAGCACCTGCGCACCTACGACATCAACCACTGGCGCCGCAGCTACCTGGACGCGCTGGAAGGCTGAGGGAAAAAGGGGACGGAGGGGATTAAGTCGTTTGTGCACAAACGACTTAATCCCCTCCGTCCCCTTTTTCTTCAATCCAGGAATCGCGCGGCCTGCTCCGGTGCGGGCAGGTAGCAGGCGTCATGCCGCCCGAACCAGCGGTAACGGTTGCGCGCCAGCACGCGGTACGCCGCGTTGCGCCAGCTATCCGGCAGCGCGCGCAGTGCACCGGTCAGGCGCCATGCACCGCCCAACCCCGCCAGCACGCGCAGGATGGCATCGGTATCGGTCCAGGCGCCCTGTTCGTCCAGCAACAGGAACGACATCGGATCCTGCGGGTCCAGCCCGTGCGCGCGCAGCATCGCGCTGCCCTGCGCCCCCTGCATCGCCGCGAAGCGGTAACGCCCCTTGCGGTCAAAGCGCAGCAGGAAGCGCACCCAGCCGTTGCACAACGCGCATACACCGTCGAACACGATCACCGCACCGCCGGCTTCACTGCGGTTCGAGCCAGCCTTCATAGCGGATCAGGGCTCCCACCCAGGGCAGCGTCACATCGACCCGGAAAGTGTAACGCTGGCCGTGCCACGCTTCGCGGCAACGCACGCCGCCAAACCAGCGCCTTGGCAGCGGCAGCAGCCCGAATGCCCAGACCCGCCGTACCGACCAGTCGATGCCACCGTCGCGGGCCTGCAGGTCGAATTCGAAACACACCGCGCCCAGCTGCTCGCGCAGATACCCCTCGTGCAGCCACAGCCGCGACACCATCGGCCAGCGGCCGAACCGTCGTGCCCATCGCTCGCCCTGACCGTGTGCACTGAAGGCGACTTCGGTGGGAAGGGCTTCGCCGTTCTTCGGCAATCGCGCCATTGCAGCCAGCAGCGGTACCAGCCAGTGCCGTCCGCGCTGGATCCGCGCCTGGCCCACATAGCGGCAGGGCAGCGGCGCGGCATGCAGCGCCTGCACCGGCCCTGCCAGGGTGGCGAAAGCCGGCCCCAGCACGCGCGCGAACAGCGGCGGGGTCAGGGCGTGATCCAGGCCAGCGTCGCCATGCGCCCGGTACGACGGTCGCGCCGGTGTGAATACAGGTCCGGATCGGCCATGGTCGACACCGTACCGCCGTGTACCTGCGCCGGGTCCATGCCCGCCGCCTGCAGCCGCTGCCGCGCCAGCGCGAACAGGTCCACCTTCCAGTGGCCCGGTCGGGTCGCCACGAAGGCCGCCTCGGCCGCCGGGTCGTGCCCGACGAAGGCGTGGTAGACCTCCTCGCCGATCTCGTAGTCGGCCGGCCCGGCCGCCGGGCCCAACCAGGCCCGCAGCTGCGCCGGCGGGGTCTGCATGGCGGCCACGGTGGCCTCCAGCATGCCGTCGGCCAACCCGCGCCAGCCGGCGTGCGCGGCGCCAACCTCGCTGCCGTCGACGGCGGCAAACACCACCGGCAGGCAGTCGGCGGTCAGGATCGCCAGCACCACACCGGGCACCGAGGTCACTGCGGCGTCGGCCACCGGTTCGCTGGCACCCGCCACCGGCGGCGCGTTGAAGCGCAGCACGGTGCTGCTGTGCACCTGGCGCAGCCAATGCGGGGCCGACGGCAACGCCAGCCCCTGCTGCAGCAACTGGCGGTTGTGCTCGACGTTGGCCGGCGTGTCGCCATCGGCCGCGTGACGGTTGCCCAGATTGAACTGCGCGAACGGCGCCGGCGAGATGCCCGCGCCATGCCGCCGCGTGGTCAGCGCGCGGACGCCCGGGGGTGCCGGCCAGTCGGCCTGCAGCAGCGGCAGCGCGGTGCTCATCACCAGCGGTCCCGCTCGCGTGCGGCGAAGGCGTCGCTGTCTTCGCGCAGCACCTTCAGCAGGTGCAGCATGTCGGCCGGCACCGGTGCCGTGTTGCGCACCGTCTCACCGGTGATCGGGTGCACGAACTCCAGCGTTTCGGCATGCAGCGCCTGGCGCTTGAAGCCGCGCAGCGCGGCCACCAGCTCGTCGCTGGCGCCCTTGGGCAGCTTCAGCGCACCGCCGTACAGCGGGTCACCCACGATCGGGTGGCGGATGTGCGCCATGTGCACGCGGATCTGGTGGGTACGACCGGTTTCCAGGCGGCATTCCAGCGCGGTGTGTGCGCGGAAGCGCTCGCGCAGGCGGTAGTGGGTGATCGCTTCCTTGCCGTCCTCGCGCACGCCCATCTTCAGGCGGTCACGCGGGTGGCGGTCGATCGGGGCATCAGCGGTACCGCCGGCCACCAGCGCACCCATCACGATGGCCAGGTACTGGCGGTGCACGTCGCGTGCGGCCAGCTGCTCGACCAGCGCGGTCTGCGCTTCCAGGGTCTTGGCCACCACCATCACGCCGCTGGTGTCCTTGTCCAGGCGGTGCACGATGCCGGCACGCGGCAGCACCGCCACCGACGGGTCGCGGAACAGCAGGGCATTGACCAGGGTACCGCTGTGGTTGCCAGCGCCCGGGTGCACCACCAGGCCGACCGGCTTGTTGATCACCAGCAGGTGCTCGTCCTCGAACAGCACGTCCAGCGGGATGTCCTCCGGCAGGGCATCGGTCTGGGTTTCAAGCACCACGGTGAGGGTGACCACCTCGCCGCCGCGCAGCGGGTCGCGCGGGCGCGCCTGGGCGCCGTCCAGCAGCACATCGCCGGTCTTGATCCACTCGGTCAGGCGCGAACGCGAGTATTCGGGGAACAATTCGGCCACGACCGCGTCGAAACGACGGCCGGCAGAGGTGTCGGGGACGATGGCCTGGCGGGCCGATTCAGAGGGTTGTTCAGACATGGCAGGGGGCATTCTTTGAAATTTTGGGGTCCCGGCGGCCGGTTTCAGTCGCTGGACAGGACACTAGGCTATCATCGACCCTTCGTATTCCAGCCGCGTCCCGCCTCGACCCCATGATCCGACGCTCCGCCATGCTCTCTGCGCCCGTCCGCCTCACCGCCCTGTTGCTGGTGCTGGTCATCGCCGCCACCGGCTGCCACCGTGGTGCCAAGAAGGGCGACCGCCCCGATGAAGGGACGCCGGTCGAACAGTTGTACGAGAAGAGCCACAAGCTGATGCAGGGTGGCAACTGGAGCGGCGCCGAAGGCAGCTTCCGCCGCCTGGTGGCCCAGTATCCGTACGGCCCGTACACCGAACAGGCGATGATCGAAACCGCCTATGCCCAGTACAAGGCCGGCAAGCACGATGACGCGGTGTCCAGCATCGACCGCTTCATCCGTACCTACCCGACCCATCGCAACATCGCCTACCTGTACTACCT
This sequence comes from Stenotrophomonas sp. ATs4, assembly GCF_051861585.1. Taxonomy (NCBI): domain Bacteria; kingdom Pseudomonadati; phylum Pseudomonadota; class Gammaproteobacteria; order Lysobacterales; family Lysobacteraceae; genus Stenotrophomonas; species Stenotrophomonas sp. ATs4. Next base: position 281,052 of record NZ_JBLYPK010000007.1, read on the forward strand.
GCGCGGCCTGGCCAACTCCAACCGCAGTACGGTTTTCCTGCGCCGCGTATGGTCGCTGGATGCGAGCCGCCGCGATCTGTCCACGCCGCACCAGGCGTATTCGGACTTCAACATCGTGGTCGACCGCTACCCGAACAGCCGCTACGCCGCCGATGCGCGCCAGCGCATGCTGGAGCTGCGTGACGTGTTCGCCCAGCACGAGCTGGACAACGCCCTGTACTACATGCGCCGCGGCGCCTGGGTCTCGGCCGCCGGCCGCGCCAACTACCTGCTGGAAACCTACCCGCAGAGCGCTTTCCAGTACGACGCCGTCGCCGTGCTGGCCGATTCCTACACCCACCTGGGCAACAAGACCCTGGCCGACGACGCCCGCCGCGTCCTGCAGCTGAACCAGCCGGACCACCCGTGGCTGGAAGGCAAGTGGCCGAAGTACCCGTGGATGATCCGCAAGCTGAACCCGTTTGCCGGCGAGAAGTCCGCCAGCACCGGCCAGCGCAACGCGCGACTGGAAAAGAAGTAAAAGAGGGCCCCGCAAGGGGCCTTTTCTTTGTCGGTAGATCCACGCCATGCGTGGATGGTTCGTGCGCCAATGGACCACGACACTAGGAATTCTCCGAATCCCCGGCGGTTGCGACGCCGGTCCCAATCGGCGCGGGCAAGGCCCTCCACACTGCGGCGCAACGGCCATCCCGGCCGACAAGGAGCGCCGCATGTCCCCACCGCCCCGCCGTTTCCGGCCCTTCGCCTGCCTCGTCGCCACCGCCCTGCTGGCGCTGTCTTCGGGCCCCCTGGCTGCTGCACCGGCCGCACCCGGCGACCTGCTTTCCGCAGCGCCCTATCGCGCCAGCTGGGTACCGTCGGCGGCCGCGCAGGCCTACAAGCTGCACTACCGCACCCCGGACCACCGCGGCCAGCTGGCCGAAGGCACCGGTCTGCTGTACCTGCCGGCCGGTGCGGCTCCAGCAGGCGGCTGGCCGGTGGTGTCCTGGGCACATGGCACTCAGGGCATCGCGGATCGCTGTGCACCCTCGGTGTCCGGCCCCTACCAGCCCGAACGCGACGGCCGCTTCCTCGATCAGTTCCTGGCCCAGGGCTATGCAGTGGTTGCCGCGGACTACCAGGGCCTCGGCAGTCCAGGTGACCATGCCTATCTGCATGTGCGCACTGCCGCGCGCAACGCCATCGACCTCGTCAAAGCCAGCCGCCAGTACCTGGGCAACGCAACGCTGTCGCCGCGCTGGGTCTCGGTCGGCCATTCGCAGGGTGGTGCCGCCGCGCTCACAGCGGGCCACATCGCCCCCACCTATGCTGGGCCTTCCCTGCACTACCGAGGCAGCTTCACCACCGGTACGCCCACCGCCGTCGAATTGACCGCGCTGGTGATGAAACCGGACAACCGCACCGCCAACCCTGGCGCGCTCAACGCGTATCACGCCTATCTGTTGGACGGCCTGCTGCAGGTTGCGCCGCAGATTGATCGCGTGCTCAGCGATGAGGGGCGTTCGCGCGTCGCGCTGGCACGCAAGCAATGCCTGGGCGAACTGGCCGCCACACTGGAAGGGGCCGATACCGGCTCGATGTTCACGGCACCGCTGACGGAGGTGGCAGGCATCTGGGCGTTGCTGCATGACTATCTGGGCGTACCGCGCCGCGGTTTCAGCCAGCCGCTGATGCTGGGCCATGGCAGCCAGGACCGCGACGTGCCATACCTGACCACCCTGCTTTATGCCGCAGGCTTGGCACTGCGCGGCGAGCCCGTGGCATTCCGGCGCTATCCGGTCGACCACCGCGGCACGCTGGATGCGGCAGCGGCCGATGGCCTGGCGTTCGTGCGTGCACGGCTGGGGGAGGGCCACTTCAACGAAGCTGTCGAAACCGCCGGCCTCGAACAGCTGCTCGACGAAGCCCAGTAGATCCACGCCATGCGTGGATGGGCCGGTAGCGCCGGGCCATGCCCGGCGACGTACCCTCAGCCCTTGTAGCCGTTGCTGATCGGGTAACGACGCTCGCGACCGAACGCCCGGCGCGAAACCTTCGGGCCCGGTGCAGCCTGGTGCCGCTTCCACTCGCTGATGCGCACCAGGCGCAGCACACGGTCGACCACAGCCGCGTCGTAACCGGCCGCAACAATCTCCGTGCGCGACTGCTCCTGGTCGATGTAGCGGTACAGGATGCCGTCCAGCACGTCATAGGCCGGCAGCGAATCCTGGTCCAGCTGGTTCTCGCGCAGCTCGGCCGACGGCGGGCGGCTGATCACCGCCGGCGGGATCACCGGCGCACCACCCACGGTATTGCGCCACTTGGACAGGCCGAACACCTCGGTCTTGTACAGGTCCTTCAGCGGCGCATAGCCACCACACATGTCGCCGTAGATGGTGGCGTAGCCCACCGCGTACTCGCTCTTGTTGCCAGTAGTGAGCAACAGGCCACCGAACTTGTTGGCCAGCGCCATCAGGATCACGCCACGGCTGCGCGACTGCAGATTCTCTTCGGTCACATCCGGGGTCGTGCCTTCGAACATCGGCGCCAGCGATTCCATCAGGCCCTTGAACGCCGGCTCGATCGATACCGCCTCCAGCTTCACGCCCAGCGCCTGGCACTGTTCGGCGGCCAGATCATTGGACAGGCCGGCGGTGTAGCGCGATGGCAGACGCACCGCGGTGACGTTTTCAGCCCCCATCGCGTCCACCGCCATGGCCAGCACGATCGCCGAGTCGATGCCGCCGGACAGGCCCAGCCACACCTTCTTGAAGCCATTCTTGCGGCAGTAGTCCTGGATACCACGGGTCACCGCGCGCCAGGCCAGCGCGTCCATGCTCTCGTCGCCGTCGTCCATCCACACGTGCGGCATGAAGCGGCGGGTTTCACCGTCGTACTCCACCACCAGCCACTGGTCGACGAAGGCGGCGGCGGCCGGATGCACGGTACCGTCGCCATCGGCTACCACCGAGGCGCCGTCGAACACCAGCGCATCCTGGCCACCGACCACGTTGAGGTAGGCGATCGCTGCCCCGCTCTCGCGGGTGCGTGCGGCTAGCACGGCATCGCGCTGGGCGTGTTTGCCCCGTTCGTACGGCGACGCATTGGGCACCACCACCAGCTGCGCACCTTGGCGCACGGTGTCGGCCAGCGGCTCGGCAAACCACAGGTCCTCGCAGATCAGCAGGCCCACCGGCACGCCATTGACCTCGAACACGCAGCTGCCACCATCCGGGTCGACGTCGAAGTAGCGACGCTCATCGAACACCGCGTAGTTGGGCAGCTCGCGCTTGCGGTAGGTCTGCTCCACCAGGCCGTCGCGCAGCACGCTGGCGGCGTTGTAGACCACCGCACCGGCGGCCTGCGGCCAACCGACCACGGCGGTGATGCCACGGCAGGCCGCGGCGATGCGGGTCATTGCCTGCTCGCACTCATACAGGAAGCCCGGGCGCAGCAGCAGGTCTTCCGGCGGATATCCGCTCACCGCCAGCTCGGGGAACATCACCAGCTCGGCGCCGTACTCGTCGCGCGCCTGGCCGATCATCTCGATGATGCGCTCGGTGTTGCCGGCGACATCGCCGACCGGGAAGTCGAACTGCGCCATCGCGATGCGGATCGAAGCCATGGGAATCCAGCCTGTGGTTGCAATACGCACATTGTAGCGCCGCGCCATGTGCGCGCCCTGCCCAGTAGATCCACGCCATGCGTGGATGGCGCTCGGTCCGGGGTCAGATCCCTTTTGCTGCGCAAAAGGGATCTGACCCCAATGCAGACGCAGAAAAGCCGCCCGGAGGCGGCTTTTCTGTTTCAAGCAGCCGGCCAGCGGCCGGCTCTACACAATCGTCTGCCCGAGGCAGTCGATCTTATTTCACCAGCTTGGCGATGGCAGCGCCCAGGTCGCCCGGCGAGCGGACGGTGACAACACCGGCAGCTTCCATTGCAGCGAACTTGCCTTCTGCAGTGCCCTTGCCGCCCGAAGCAATCGCACCGGCGTGGCCCATGCGCTTGCCGGCCGGAGCCGACGCACCGGCGATGAAACCGACAACCGGCTTCTTCACGTGGGCCTTGATGTACTCGGCACCGGCTTCTTCAGCGTCGCCGCCGATTTCGCCAACCATGATGATGCCCAGGGTCTGCGGATCTTCGTTGAACAGCTTCAGGCAGTCGACGAAGTTCAGGCCATTGATCGGGTCACCACCGATGCCGATGCAGGTGGACTGGCCCAGACCAACTTCGGTGGTCTGCTTGACCGCTTCATAGGTCAACGTGCCCGAGCGCGACACGATACCGATCTTGCCCGGCATGTGGATGTGGCCCGGCATGATGCCGATCTTGCACTCGCCCGGAGTGATGACGCCCGGGCAGTTCGGACCGACCAGCACGGTGTCCGGATGGGCGCGTGTCAGCACGTTCTTGACGCGCAGCATGTCCAGCACCGGGATGCCTTCGGTGATGCAGACGATGACCGAGATGCCGGCAGCAGCGGCTTCCAGGATCGCGTCAGCCGCGTACGGCGGCGGCACGTAGATGACCGAAGCGTTGGCGCCGGTGCTCTGCACGGCGTCGGCAACGGTGTTGAAGACCGGCAGGTCGATATGGGTGGTGCCACCCTTGCCCGGGGTCACGCCGCCGACAACCTGGGTGCCGTACTCGATCATCTGAGTGGCGTGGAAGGTGCCCTGCTGGCCGGTGAAGCCCTGCACGATCACCTTGGTGTTCTTGTTGATCAAAACAGACATTGGAATTCCTTGGTGTCGGTATCAGGCGGCGTTCTTGACAGCTTCAACGATCTTCTTGGCGCCATCGTTGATGTTGTCAGCCGGGATGATGGCCATGCCGCTGTCACGCAGCAGCTGCTTGCCTTCTTCCACGTTGGTGCCTTCCAGGCGCACCACGACCGGAACCTTGACGCCCACTTCCTTCACAGCGGCGATGATGCCTTCGGCAATCATGTCGCAGCGGACGATGCCGCCGAAGATGTTGACGAAGATACCTTCGACCTTGTCCGAGGACAGGATCAGCTTGAAGGCTTCGATGACGCGCTGCTTGTTGGCACCGCCGCCCACGTCCAGGAAGTTCGCCGGCTCGCCGCCGTTGAGCTTGATGACGTCCATGGTGGCCATGGCCAGGCCTGCGCCGTTGACCATGCAGCCGATGTTGCCGTCCATGGTGACGTAGTTGATGTCCAGTTCCGAAGCGATCACTTCGGTCGGATCTTCCTGGGTCTTGTCGCGCATGGCGACCAGGGCCTTCTGGCGGAACGCGGCGTTGTCGTCGCTGTCGAACTTGCCGTCCAGCGCGTACAGGTTGCCGTCGTCCAGGATGGCCAGCGGGTTGATTTCAACCAGGGCCAGGTCCTTTTCGTTGAACAGGCGGTACAGGTTCACCATGATGCTGGCGAACTGGCCGGCCTGCTTGGCGGTCAGGCCCAGCTTGAAGCCGAAATCACGGCCGTGGTAACCCTGCACGCCTTCAACGAAGTCGACGTTCAGCGAGTGGATCAGCTCCGGGGTTTCAGCAGCGACCTGCTCGATCTCCACGCCGCCTTCCGAAGAAGCGATGTAGGTGATGGTCTTGGTGCCACGGTCAACCAGCACCGACAGGTACAGTTCCTTGACGATCTCGCCAGCGGTGGTCACCAGCACCAGGTTGACCGGCAGTTCAACGCCTGCAGTCTGGTAGGTGGCCATCTTGGTGCCGAGCATCTTGGCCGCAGCGGCCTTCACGTCGTCGGTGGTCTTGCAGAACTTGACGCCGCCAGCCTTGCCGCGGCCGCCAGCGTGGATCTGCGCCTTGACCATCCAGGGGCCCTGGCCCAGGGAGTTGGCAGCGGCAACCGCTTCGTCCGGGGTCGCAGCGACCTTGCCGGCCGGGACCGGGATGCCGTATTCGGCAAGCAGTTGTTTTGACTGGTATTCGTGGAAATTCATGCGTCACCGTGGGAATAGGAACGACCGCACGCAATTCCTCAGGGCCCCGGCGGGGCGCCGGCATGGACCGCGGCGGGCCCACTATTGTGGCCGAGCGAGCGCCGGGGCGCAAAGAAGTCTGTACAAAACGCCAGACCCGGCCAGATTTCCACCGTCATTCAGGCAGTTGCGCCCGGGCCGGCGCTGGCCACCGGTGTCCGCAGCGGGCCAAATGCGCGACCGACCATCTCCGGCGGCGCCCGGCCCGGGGGCCTATACTGGTCAGCCAGAGTATGTAGAGTCGAGCCTGCTCGACCGCGTCCACTGCAGACCATAGAGAAGCGACGTACCCGCCCGGCTTCAGGGGACGCCAGACGGGGCCGCCGCAGATTCCAGACCCAGGCAGCCAGAAGGGGAGTTCCGGCGTGTCACCCAGTGCTTCATTGATCGACCGCATCGAATCGATTCCGCGGCGTGAGCTGTATTTCTTCGCGCTGTACCGGGTGCTGATCGCCGCGGTCATCGCCGCCCTGCTGTACAGCCCGTTGTCGGCCATGGTCGGCGAAGCCCATCACCCGCGCCTGGCCGATACCGTCGCTGCCATCTATCTGGGCTTGTCGCTGCTGGCCTTGGTGATCGGCCGCAACGAACGCTGGCTGCGTCCGATCGTGGTCAGCGGCGTGCTGGTGGACATCGTCGCGGCCACCCTGTTGTCGCACGCGCTGCCTGGTGCCAGCGCCGGCATCTCGATGTCGCTGCTGTTCAACATCGCCGCCGCCGCCACCCTGCTGCCGCTCAGCCTGGGCCTGGGCCTGGCGCTGGCTGCCAGCCTGGCCACCGGCGTGGAATACACCTGGAAGCTGCTGGAAGGGGGCGATCCCACCCGCACCCTGGCCGAACTGGCCATGTTCGCCACCAGCTACCTGGCCCTGGCCTTCATCAGTTTCCAGGTGGGCAACCGCGCGCGCCGCAACCAGCAGCTGGCCAACCAGCGCGGCGATGAAGTGGCCAACCTGTTCCAGATCAACGAACTGATCATCCGCCGCATGCGCACCGGTGTCCTGGTGGTGGATGCCGACAGCCGCATCACCCTGGCCAACGAAGCCGCCTCGATGCTGCTGGGCGACAGCGATGGCAACGGCGAAAGCGGGCGACTGGACCTGACCAGCGCCGCGCCGGAACTGGCCCGTCGCCTGCAACGCTGGCGCAACGGCTGGGCGCAGGACGAACTGCCACTGCAGCTCAATCCCGACCAGCCCGAAGTACAACCGCGCTTCGCCCGCCTGCTGGCTGGCAGCGAGCTGGCACTGGTGTTCCTGGACGATTCCAGCGTGGTCTCGCGCCGCGCCGAATCGCTCACCCTGTCGGCGATGGGCCGCTTCTCGGCCAGCCTTGCACACGAGATCCGCAATCCGCTGGCGGCGATCAACTACGCCGTGCAGCTGCTGGAGGAAGGCACCGGATTCAACGAAAGCGACCGCCGCCTGCTGCAGATCATCCGCCAGCAGTGCCAGCGCACCAACGGCATCGTCGAGAGCGTACTGGGCCTGGCCCGGCGCGAGCGCGCCACGCCCGAGAACGTGGACCTGGCCGCCTTCGTGCGCCGCTTCGTGCTGGAGTACAAGCAGGGCCAGACGCTGGAGACCGACAGCATCGAGCCGATCATCAGCGACACCTCGGTGATGGCCCAGGTCGACACCAAGCATCTGTACCAGATGCTGACCGTGCTGGTGCACAACGCGCTGAAGTACGGCCGCATCGGCCAGCAGCCCGCACGCGTGCGCCTGCGCGTTGCGCAACACGAGCGCAGCGCGGTGATCGACGTGATGGACCGCGGTCCGGGTATTCCCGAGAGTGTGGCCGCGCAGCTGTTCCGGCCGTTCTTCACCACCTCCGAGCATGGCACCGGCCTGGGCCTGTATATCGCCCGCGAGCTGTGCCGGGCCAACCAGGCACGGCTCGATTACATTCCGGTACCGGCCGGCGGCTCCTGCTTCCGCCTGGTGCTGCCCGGCCCACACACGCTGTTGCCCACCTGATTCCGATTCTGTGCGTCAAACATTTGTCGCTTCCAGCCCCCTCGTTTATCTTTCACGCCCATGAACGAAACCCGCAGCGCCCTCGTCGTCGACGACGAACGCGACATCCGCGAACTGCTGGTACTGACCCTCGGCCGCATGGGGCTGCGTATCAGTACCGCCGCCAACCTTGCCGAAGCGCGCGAGCTGCTGGCCAGCAACCCGTACGACCTGTGCATCACCGACATGCGCCTGCCCGATGGCAACGGCATCGAGCTGGTCAGCGAGATCGCCCAGCACTACCCGCGCACGCCGGTGGCGATGATCACCGCCTTCGGCAGCATGGACCTGGCCGTGGAAGCGCTGAAGGCCGGTGCCTTCGACTTCGTCAGCAAGCCGGTGGACATCGCCGTGCTGCGCGGGCTGGTCAAGCACGCACTGGAACTCAACAACGCCGAACGCCCCCTGCCCGGCCCCAACGCCGAACAAGGCGCGCGCCTGCTCGGTGCTTCGCCGGCCATGGACGTGCTGCGCACCACCATCGGCAAGGTCGCGCGCAGCCAGGCCCCGGTCTACATCCTTGGTGAATCCGGGGTCGGCAAGGAACTGGTCGCGCGCACCATCCACGCCCAGGGCGCGCGCGCGGCCGGACCGTTCATTCCGGTCAACTGCGGCGCCATTCCCGGCGAACTGATGGAGAGCGAGTTCTTCGGCCATCGCAAGGGCAGCTTCAGCGGTGCCCACGCCGACAAGCCCGGCCTGTTCCAAGCCGCGCACGGTGGCACCCTGTTCCTGGACGAAGTGGCCGAACTGCCGCTGCAGATGCAGGTGAAGCTGCTGCGTGCGATCCAGGAAAAGTCGGTGCGGCCGGTGGGTGCGGCCAACGAAGAACCGGTGGACGTGCGCATCCTCTCGGCCACCCACCGCGACCTGGCCGAGCTGGTCGAAGACGGGCGCTTCCGCCACGACCTCTACTACCGCATCAACGTGATCGAACTGAGGGTGCCGCCGCTGCGCGAGCGTCGCCAGGACCTGCCGGAGCTGGCGGCGGCGGTGCTGGCAAGGCTGGCCCGCAGCCACGGCCGCACCACCCCGCTGCTGGCGCCGTCGGCGCTGGAGGCACTGGCCCACTACGCCTTCCCCGGCAATGTGCGTGAACTGGAGAACATCCTGGAACGGGCGCTGGCGCTGGCCGAGGAAGACTGCATCGGCGCAGACGACCTGCGGCTGCCGCAGCATGCCCCGCGCGCGCCGGGAAGTGCCGCGCCCGCCGAAGCCGTGGCCGACCTGCAGCCGGGCAGCGCCGCCCTGCCCTCGTACATCGAGCAGCTGGAACGCAGCGCCATCCAGCGCGCGCTGGAAGAGAACCGCTGGAACAAGACCCGCACCGCCGCACAGCTGGGCATCACCTTCCGCGCGCTGCGCTACAAGTTGAAGAAGCTGGGGATGGAGTAAGGGCCGCGGGTCGGATCCCTTTCCACAGGAAAGGGCTCTGACCCGAGGTTGGGCGGGATCATCCACGCATGGCGTGGATCTACTGGGTGTCGCGGGACATCCACGCATGGCGTGGATCTACCGGTATCGCGGGGCATCCACGCATGGCGTGGATCTACCCACCAACCTGGTAGTGCCGGCCGCTGGCCGGCAACCTCATGCATCGCGGCATCCACGCATGGCGTGGATCTACCTCAATCCTTGGTCACGCGGTTGATCTCGGCCAGGCTGGTCACGCCCGCCGCTGCCTTCTTCAACGCCGACTGGCGCAGATCATTCACCCCGATCTGCTGCGCCGCGTCGGCAATCTGCAGTGCGTTGCCGCCGGCCAGCACGATGGTGGCGATTTCGTCGGTCATCGGCATCACCTGGTAGATGCCGGTGCGGCCCTTGTAGCCCTCGGTGCACTCATCGCAGCCAACGGCTTCATACAGTTCGATGCCCGCGTCCAGCTGCGCCTGGGTGAAGCCCTCGGCCAGCAGTGCATGCTCGGGCAGGTTCGACCGCCGCTTGCAGTTGCCGCACAGCCGGCGCGCCAGGCGCTGGGCGATCACCAGCGTCACCGAGCTGGTGATGTTGTACGGCGCGATGCCCATGTTCATCAGGCGGGCGATGGTCTGCGGCGCGTCGTTGGTATGCAGCGTGGACAGCACCATGTGACCGGTCTGCGCCGCCTTGATCGCGATCTCGGCCGTTTCCAGGTCGCGGATTTCGCCGACCATGATGATGTCCGGATCCTGGCGCAGGAACGAGCGCAGCGCAGCGGCGAAGGTCATGCCGCGCTTGTTGTTCTGCTGCACCTGGTTGACGCCCGGCAGACGGATTTCCACCGGGTCTTCGGCAGTGGAGATGTTGCGCGTCTCGTCGTTGAGGATGCCCAGCGCGGTATACAGCGACACGGTCTTGCCCGAGCCGGTCGGGCCGGTCACCAGCACCATGCCGTACGGCTTGTGGATGGCATCCTGGAACAGTTTCTGCTGGTCCGGCTCGTAGCCCAGCTTGTCGATGCCCAGCTTGGCCGCGCTGCCATCGAGGATACGCAGCACCACCTTCTCGCCGAACAGCGTGGGCAGCGTGCTGACGCGGAAGTCGATCTGCTTGCTCTTGGACAGGTTGAGCTTGATGCGGCCGTCCTGCGGGACGCGCTTTTCGGCGATGTCCAGCTGCGCCATCACCTTCAGGCGAGCAGCGATGCGCTGGTTCAACTTCACCGGCGCGCGCGCCACCATCTTCAGCAGGCCATCGATGCGCAGGCGCACGCGGTAGTCGTCTTCGTAGGGCTCGAAGTGGATGTCCGATGCGCCCTTGCGGATGGCATCGACCAGCACCTTGTTGACGAACTTCACCACCGGGGTGTCATCGCCCTTGGCGTCGATGCCGGTGTCGCTGCCGCTGCTGCCGAGATCCTCGTCACCGGCAGCCACATCCAGGTTGCCCATGCCGTCGTCGTCACCGCCCAGGGCGTCGCCGATGGTGTCATGGCTGGCGTGCCACTGTTCCAGGGTGCGGCGGATCTGGTCCTCGTCGACCAGGATCGGCTCGACCACCAGATTGGTGTGGAACTTGATCTCGTCCAGCGAATGGGTCGGGTTGCTGGTACCGACAAACAGCTTGCCACCACGCTTGAACAGCGGCAGCACGTTGTGCTTGCGCAGCAGCTCCTCGCTGACCAGGCTCATCGCGTTCTGGCTGGCATCGAAGGTGGACACGTCGAACAGCGGCATGCCGAACTCGACCGCGTTGGCGGCGGCCAGCTGCGAGGCATTGACCAGCTTGTTCTGCGCGAACCACGTGGGCAGCGGCTGGCGCGCGGCGGCGGCCTTGGCCATGGCGTCGCGGGCCGTGGTCTCGTCCAGGGCGCCGTCCTGTACCAGGCGTCGGGCCAGGCCAGTGATGCCGACAAGATTGGCGGTGGTTACAGCGTTCATATGAATCCTTGGCTCATGGGGTCGTGCACTGCCGTGCGCCTTTTACGGGCACCGCACGGGGCAGCAGAACCTGCCGCAGCCAACGGCCAACGGCATCGCCAATCCATGAGCAACACTGCCTTGCCTGGCACTCCCTACCCGGCAGGCACGATCCTGACTCCCCCGGTGATGATAGCCCCGTCAAGGGTCGGCCAGCATCCCATCGGAGCGCGGAAGTGTGATCAACAGCCGGTCGGGCGATAGCGTGCTTCGAAGGCGCTGCCGTCACAGCTCCAGATGCCCTCGGCCGAGCGGCGCAGGATCAGGTCCTTGCCTTCCAGCGCGCTGTGTCCCTTCAAGGTGCAGCTGATGTGGCCGACGCCGGAGTCGCTGAGTTCGGCCTCGACGTTGGAGCAGTGGGCGTTCTGGGCGCCGCCGATGAACTCGGGGGTGACCAGACTGGCCGAGCGGTTTTCATAGACGACCGTTTCAACCAGCAACTTGCCCGGGCTGATGTCGGCCAGCGCGGCCGTCAGCTGGGTACGGATGATGTACGGCTGGAACGCCACCGTCGCGATGGCCGCCAGAATGGCGATGATGGCCACCACGATCATCAGCTCGATGAGCGTGAAGCCCTTCTGCGTGTTCATGACTCCCCCTGTTTGATCCAGCAATCCCCATTGCTGCGTGCTGACCGGGATTCGTACTCCAGTCAGCACAAGGCCCGCCGAAGCGGGCCTTGTGTCTACTCACGAGAGCTTAGGTCAAACCTAAACTACCAAGCCTCGTGGGCCTGAAGGATTACTTACAACCCTTCGGAATGAACTTGGCATCAACAGTCGTGGTCTCACAAACGAAACCACCCGCCACTGCTGCATCGCCTTCACCAGACGCTTGCGTGTACTTCAGCGCAATCGTGGAATCCTTACCAATACGGCCCGGATCGCGGATGGTGCACTTCATGCCACCTTCCGTCACGTCGATAGCGCTGCAGCTACCGGTTTCCTTGCTCTGGAAGCCAGCGGTTGCCAGCGTCGGCTTGTTGCCGTTGCTGATTTCCATCTCAAACTGGGTCTTGTGCGAGGCCAGGTCGGCCAGCGCAGCGGTGACCTTCGACTTCGAGGTGTAGTCCTGGTAAGCCGGCAGTGCGATGGCAGCCAGGATGGCGATGATCGCGACGACGATCATCAGTTCGATAAGGGTGAAGCCCTTCTGGTTCTTCATTGGTACATCCCCAAGATAGTGGTGGTTGAGTTCAGTGCACGGGATCGGACCGGACAGTGCCGGTTGAGCGGGCCCCATACCCTGCGGGTGGATCAACGCAGGTTGCGTGCCAACCCCGGCACGCCTCCCCCTGGATTTCCCCGCGCCCATGATGGCAGCAATTTCACGGATGGGAACCCCCCGCATCCGAATCTGCGATGGACGCGGCAATGTGACGCAGTACGTCACCTTTGGCCGGCCGCCGGCACGAAATTGCAATCCGGCCTGCCCGCCAACTGCCCAGACGGCAATGAACCGGCTACCATCGGCGACTGGATGCCTGCCTGGGGATGGCGGGCCGGGGAGCCAACATGTCTGTCAGTCGCAGTGCGATCAAGAAAGAACCGGTGGCGCGTGCCACCATGGAACTGCAGCCGTTTGTCTGGGTGGGGACCGACAAGCGGGGCGTGAAGATGAAGGGCGAGCAGTTGGCCAAGAACGCCAACCTGCTGCGTGCCGAGCTGCGCCGCCAGGGCATCAATCCAGGCCAGGTCAAGCTGAAGTCGAAACCGTTGTTCGGCGCCGCCGGCAGCGCCATCAAGGCCAAGGACATCGCCTTCTTCAGCCGGCAGATGGCCACGATGATGAAGTCCGGCGTGCCGATCGTATCGTCGCTGGACATCATCGCCAGCGGGCACAAGAACCCGCGGATGAAGAAACTGGTGGACACCATCCGCACCGACATCGAGGGCGGCTCTTCGATGTACGAAGCCATCAGCAAGCACCCGGTGCAGTTCGACGAGCTGTACCGCAACCTGGTGCGGGCCGGTGAAGGCGCCGGTGTGCTGGAGACCGTGCTGGATACGGTGGCCACCTACAAGGAAAACATCGAAGCGCTGAAGGGCAAGATCAAGAAGGCGCTGTTCTACCCGATCATGGTGGTGGTGGTGGCCATGCTGGTCAGCGGCATCATGCTGGTGTTCGTGGTGCCGCAGTTCGAGGACGTGTTCAAGAGCTTCGGCGCCGAGCTGCCCGCCTTCACCCAGATGGTGGTGAACCTGTCACGGTTCATGGTGACATGGTGGTGGCTGATGCTGTTGGCGGCAATCGGCACCGCGGTCGGCCTGGTCATGGCCTACAAGCGCTCGCCGAAGATGCAGCATGCGATGGACCGGTTCGTGCTGAAGGTGCCGGTGATCGGGCAGATCATGCACAACAGCGCCATCGCCCGCTTCTCGCGCACCACGGCGGTGACCTTCAAGGCCGGTGTGCCGCTGGTGGAGGCGCTGGGCATCGTGGCCGGCGCCACCGGCAATACCGTGTACGAAGAGGCGGTGCTGCGCATGCGCGACGACGTCTCGGTCGGCTACCCGGTGAACATGTCGATGAAGCAGACCAACCTGTTCCCGCACATGGTCATCCAGATGACCGGCATCGGCGAAGAGGCCGGTGCGCTGGACGCCATGCTGTTCAAGGTGGCCGAGTACTACGAGCAGGAGGTCAACAATTCGGTGGATGCCCTGAGCAGCCTGCTGGAACCAATGATCATGGTGTTCATTGGTACCATTGTTGGCGGCATGGTGATTGCCATGTACCTTCCCATCTTCAAACTCGGCGCCGTCGTCGGATAACACATACATGGCTTTTCTCGACCAGCATCCCGGCCTCGGCTACCCCGCCGCGGCCGCCCTGGGACTGCTGCTGGGCAGTTTCCTGAACGTCGTCATCCTGCGCCTGCCCAAGCGGCTGGAGTGGCAGTGGAAGCGCGATGCGCGCGAAGTCCTGGAGGAACCGGACTTCTATGAACCACCCCCACCGGGGATCGTGGTCGAGCCGTCGCACTGCCCGCACTGCAAGCACAAGCTGAGCTGGTACGAGAACATCCCGCTGTTCAGCTGGATCATCCAGGGCGGCAAGTGCCGCCACTGCAAGGCGCCGATCTCGCTGCAGTACCCGCTGGTGGAGGCGCTGACCTCGGTGCTGGTGCTGGCCTGCGTCTGGCAGTTCGGCTTCGGCTGGCAGGGCTTCGGCGCCATCGTGCTGACCTGCTTCCTGATCGCCCTGTCCGGCATCGACCTGCGCACGCAGCTGCTGCCCGACCAGTTGACCCTGCCGCTGATGTGGCTGGGGTTGATCGGCAGCATCGACAACCTGTACATGCCGGCCAAGCCCGCCCTGGTGGGTGCGGCGGTGGGCTATCTGTCGCTGTGGACGGTCTGGTGGCTGTTCAAGCAGCTGACCGGCAAGGAAGGCATGGGCCACGGCGACTTCAAGCTGCTGGCGGCGCTGGGTGCCTGGTGCGGGCTGAAAGGCATCCTGCCGATCATCCTGCTGTCGTCGGTGCTGGGCGCCATCATCGGCTCGATCTGGCTGTACAGCCGGGGCCGTGACCGTGCCACCCCCATCCCGTTCGGGCCCTATCTGGCCATCGCCGGTTGGCTCTACTTCATGTGGGGTGCGCCACTGGTGGAGCAGTACATGGTGATGAGCGGGCTGCGCTGAGGGGAGTCCCCATGAGCCGCTATGTGGTTGGCCTGACCGGCGGCATCGCCTCCGGCAAGAGCGAAGTGACCCGGCGCTTCGAAGCGTTGGGGATCGTGGTGGCCGACGCCGATCTGGCCGCACGCGCGGTGGTGGCTACCGGCAGCCCGGCCCTGGACCGCATTGCCGAGCGCTTCGGCGCCGACATGCTGCTGGCCGATGGCAGCCTGGACCGGGCCCGGCTGCGCGCCCACGTCTTTGCCGACCCGGCTGAGCGGGCGGCGCTGGAAGCCATCACCCACCCGGCCATACGCCTGCTGATGCAACAGCAGTGCGAGCAGGCCGCCAGCCCGTATGCGATCGCTGCCATACCGCTGCTGACCGAGGTCGGTGGGCGGAAGGCCTACCCGTGGCTGGACCGGGTGCTGCTGGTGGATGCACCCGAGGCCGTGCAGCATGCGCGATTGATGCGGCGCGATGGTATCGACGCCGCACTGGCCGACCGGATGATCGCCGCCCAGGCCAGCCGCGCGCAGCGGTTGGCGCTGGCCGATGATGTGGTGATCAACGATGGGCAGCCGGAGGACCTGCAGGTGCAGGTGGAACAGCTGCATGCGCGGTATCTGGGGTTGGCCGGGAGTTGAGGTCTGGTTGCCGGCCAGCGGCCGGCACTACCGAAATACATCCACGCATGGCGTGGATCTACTGTAGAGCCGGGCCCATGCTTCGCTTACAACGGCTTCGGCGAGAACGTCAGGGTGGCGATCACGCCACGCTGGCCGCCGGGACGCACGCTCACCTGCCAGCCGTACAGGTCGCACAGGCGGCTGACGATCGACAGGCCGATGCCGCCGCCCTGCGAATGGCCGGCATGCGTACCGCGGTAGCCCCGCTGGAACAGCTTGGCCGCGTCTTCCTCGCTCAGGCCCGGGCCGCTGTCGGTCACCGACACCGAATTGGTGCCGACAAACACGCGCACTTCGCCGTCCTGCGAGTACTTCACGGCGTTGCCGATCAGGTTGCCCAGTGCCACCGACAAGGCCGCCTCGGGCGCATCGATCACCAGATTGCGCTCGCCTTCCAGCAGCAGCTCCAGCGGCTTGCCACCCAGCTGCGCGCGATGCGCGTCCAACAGCTGCTCGGCTACGCGGGCGACGTTGCTGGTGCCCTGCCCGCGCTCGTTGCGCGACAGCAGCAGCAACGCGCCGATCAAGTCACTGCACTGCTGCTCTGCACGCTGGATGCGCTGCAGGCGCTGCAGCACCTTCTCGTCCAGGCCGGGCCGGGTCAGCAGCAGCTCGGTGGCGCCACGGATCACCGCCAGCGGCGTGCGCAGCTCGTGGCTGACGTCTGCATTGAACTCACGGTCGCGCTGCACCACTTCGGTCAGCCGCGAGGAATAGTCGTCCAGCGCCTGTGCCAGCTGCCCCACTTCGTCGTCGGGGAAGCGTGGTGCCAACGGCTCGGGATCACTGGTGCCGCCACGGTAGGCGCGCAGCCGCGCGGCCAGGTCCGACACCGGCTTCATCACCTTCGACGCCGACCACCAGCCCAGCACCAGCGACAACACGCTGAACACCAGCACCGACAGCACCAGCGCGCGGTTGAGCTGCTTGCCGCCGCGCACGCTGTCGGTCATGTCATAGGCGAGGAAGAACCAGGCGTCAGGCGTCTTGCGTACCGCCAGCTTGTACGAATACGCCTCGCCGTGTTCGTCACCGCTGACGCTATGGATGCCATCGGAGAAGCCCGCCCATTGCGCGCGCTCCTCGCGCACCCGGTCGAACTTGTCCTTGGAGTAGGCATACGCCCGGATCTGCAATACCGGCGCATCCGGGTTGTGGCCCGGGTGCTCGTAATAGCGGCGGGCATATTCATCGATGTTTCGGTTCATCAGCTCTTCCACCAACTGGTTTTCCACGCGAAGGCGGGCCCAGTTGGTGGCGAACGCGAACAGTGTTGTCAGGCAGAAGCCCAACAACACGAACGACACGATGATGCGGCTGCGCAGGCGTCGCCGATACGGCGTGCGTCGGCGCTCCCCTTTGGCTGCCACGGAATCAGGCTTCCGGGGTGGCGATGCGGTATCCGATGCCATGGCGGGTCTGGATCAGCGGCACTTCGAACGGCTTGTCGACCACCGCGCGCAGGCCATGGATATGCACGCGCAGCGAATCCGAATCGGGCAGTTCCTCGCCCCAGACGCGGGTTTCCAGTTCCTGGCGGGTGACAACGGCCGGGGCCGCTTCCATCAACGCCTGCAGGATCTTCAGCGCGGTCGGGTTGAGCTGCAGCAGCTTGCCCTGGCGGCGCACTTCCAGCGTATCCAGGTTGTATTCCAGGTCGCCGGTTTCCAGCACACGGGTCTGCACGCCCTTGCCACGGCGCGACAGGGCATTCAGACGCACTTCCACTTCCTGCAGCGCGAACGGCTTGATCAGGTAGTCATCAGCACCGGAATCGAAACCGGCCAGCTTGTTGTCCAGCGAATCACGAGCGGTCAGCATCAGCACCGGGGTCTGCTTGCGCGCTTCATTGCGCAGCTTGCGGCACACTTCGATGCCGTCCATGCCGGGCAGGTTGAGGTCCAGCACGATCGCGTCGAACTCGTGCACCACGGCCAGGTGCAGGCCGGTTACGCCATCGGCCGCGAAGTCCACGGTGTGGCCGCGATCTTCAAGGTAGTCGCCAAGATTGGCGGCGATGTCGCTGTTGTCTTCGATTACGAGAATGCGCACTGGGACCTCTGGTTCTTGAAGGGTCGTCGGGGGGCCAGGCCCACCCCTGCAGGATGGACCTGCAGAAGTGGACGCGACGTCTACCTGCTGAACGATACAGGTTCCATTCTTAACATTTCGTACCGGCGCCGCGACGCCGGCACCTGTTACCGGTCAGCGGCTCGTGCGCTGCTGGTCGGTCATCGCGCGGCGGCTCTCTTCCTGGGCCTTGCGGCGTTGGGCCACGGTCAGGCAGACGCTCTGCGGCATGTTGCTGCCGGTCAGGCGCTCGCGGCGGCAGATCATGCGGCTGTCGGCCTGGGCACGGGTCATGATCGTATTGACGATCTCCTGCTCGTTGAAGACGTCGTTGCGCTCCTGCGGCGCAAGCTCATCGACCTTCTCGCGGCCATTCATCTTGATCTTGATGCGGTTCAGCGCCTGCTGCACCCGGCTTTTGTCTTCCAGGCCGATCTCGCTGTAATCCTCGCTGCCCAAGGCCGTTTCGACGTGGCGGATCTGCTCGGCGACCGGCGTGGCCGTGTCCATGCGCACGGCGGGCTTGTCAGCCTTGGCATGTGCGGTGGCAACCAGGCCCAGGGACAGCATCAGGGCCAGCGTGGTCTTGCGGTACATAACGCACTCCAGGTTCTTCCATGAATGGGGGCCAACTTTACGACTCCGCCGGAGCGCCCACAAGGGACGCTCGGCAGGGTGACCGTTGGCGATGCCGTGCGATCAGGAACCAGGCTTGAAGTTGTTGAAACGCTGGGTGTCGTTGAGCGACTTGCGACTGTCTTCCTGCGCCCTGCGGCGCTGAGCGACGGTCAGGCAGACACTCTGCGGCATGTTGCTGCCGGTACTGCGCTCGCGACGGCAGACCATGCGGCTGTCGGCGTGGGCCCGGGTCATGATCGTGTTGATCACTTCCTGGTCGTTGAAGATCTGGGTCTGGTCATGCGGGCTGAGCTGGTCCACGCGTTCGTGGCTGCCCAGCGCCAGCTTGATCCGCCCCAGCGCCTGCTGCACCCGGCTTTTGTCCTCCAGGCCGATCTCGCTGTAATTCTCTGAGCTGATCGCCTTTTCGACGGTCTGGATCTGCTCGGCCACCGGTGCTTTGGCGTCGAACTTCACTTCACTCTTTTCAGACTTCGCCTGCGCAGTTGCGGCCAGGCCCAGGCACAGCACCAGGGCCATCGGGGTCATGCGTTGCATCACTACCTCCATGTTCGTCCGTGATTGAACTGCTGGAAACGGGTGCCTACCGAGGCGTCCATGCGGATCGTCCGGAAGGATGCAGGACACGATGGTCAGCGCCCTGAAGGTGGCACGAGATTGCTATAGCTTCGCTGGTCGTTGATCAGCGCCTTGCCCTTCTCTTCGATCCGGCGCCGCTCGGCCACGGTCAGGCAGCGGCCTTTGGGCATGTTGCTGCCGGTGCTGCGCTGGTAGGTGCAGATCTGGCGGCTGTCGTCATGGCCACGGGCCAGCAGGGTGTTGATCTGCTCCTGCTCGTTGAAGACATCGGCCTGCACCTGCGGCGGCAGTTCCTGCACGGTCTGGCGATCGCCCATCCGCTGGCGGATCCGCTCCAGAGACTGCTGCACGCGACCTCGGTCATCAATGGACAGCTCGGCGTATTCAGGGGTACCCAGGGCCGTTTCCACCTGGTGGATCTGCTGGGCTACCGGCGCCTGCCGGTCCATCTGCATGGCGGTCTTCTCGGCCTTGGCGGATGCAACGCCAGACAGGCCCAGCAACAACGCGATCATTGTGATGCGGTACATCACCAGCCTCCGATCCATCCAGGAACGATGGCGGTCACTCTACGGCCGTCACACCGCCTCCACAAGTTACCTTCGGCAGGCACAAAAAAAACCCAGGCGGTGCCCCCGCCTGGGTTTGAAGTTGTATCCCGATACCGATCCTGCTGAGAGGCAGAGCTGCGGTTCGCTGAAGGCTACGCCGGCGCCGATTAAAGGCGTGTTAAAGCTGATCTCATTTGCCCATGAGAATCACAAGAAACTGAATTATCAGGTTTTTTTCAGCTTTTCGACGTGTTCAATGATGCGCGTCGCCACGTCCACCCCACACGCCGCCTCGATCCCCTCCAGGCCCGGCGTCGAGTTGATTTCCAGCACCAGCGGCCCGCGCGCGGAGCGGATCAGATCCACCCCACACACCGACAGGCCCAGCGCCTTGGCCGAGCGCACCGCCACCTGCTGCTCGGCGCGGCTGGCCTTGGCCGCCACTGCCGTACCGCCAGCATGCAGGTTGGAGCGGAAGTCGCCCTCCGGCGCCTGCCGCTGCATCGAGGCCACCACCTGGTCGCCCACCACGAAGCAGCGCAGGTCGGCGCCCTTGGCCTCGCCGATGAACTCCTGCATGAGGAAGTTGGCGTACAGGCCGCGCAACGCCTCGACGATGCCGCGCGAGGCGCTGGCCTTTTCGGTGAGGATCACGCCACGGCCCTGGGTACCTTCGTTGAGCTTCACCACGTGCGGCGGCGGGCCCAGCATGGACAGCAGGTCGACGGTGTCATCGGGGTTGTCGCCGAACACGGTGACCGGCATGTCGATGCCTTTGGCCGCGAGCAACTGGTGGGCGCGCAGCTTGTCGCGCGAACGCAGGATCGCGTCGGACGGATTGGGCGTGCGCGCCCCCATCAGTTCGAACTGGCGCAGCACGGCGGTGCCATAGCGGGTGATCGAGGCGCCGATGCGCGGGATGACCATGTCCACACCGGTCATTGGCCGGCCCTTGTAATGCATCGAGAAGCCATCGGCAGCGATGCGCATATAGCAGCGCAATGGGTCGAGGATGCGCACGGTGTGGCCGCGCCCGCGCGCAGCTTCGACCAGCCGGCGGGTGGAGTACAGGGTGCTGTTGCGGGACAGGATGGCGAGCTTCATCGCGGCAGGATCGGACGGCAGGCGCGCAGCATAGCGCGGGCGTGTGGCGGGTGGATGATGCCGTGCAGACAGCTGCATCTGCGGGCCTGGCGGGGCTGTGCGAAGATGCCGCTGCCGGCCACTGGACAGGACACGGCCGGTTTACACACCTCAAGGAGAACCACAGATGCGAATGGGAATTCCGCTGTTGTTGCTGTTTGGCCTGGTGGGGGGCGCCGCAGATGTGCAGGCTGCACCGACCCATGCAGTCTCCCGGCTCTACTTCGATGCCAACAACACCCTGATCGGCCAGGGCCTGCGCTACTGCACAGGCAAGACACAGCACCAGGGCGTTGCCTCACACGCCAATACCCGCTGGATCGATGTTTCCTACGCCTGCCAGGGCGACTCGACCGACGTTTCCTACGGCGGCTGGGTACCTGCCCAGCTGCGGCAGGACTTCTGCACGCTGTATGACGCCTGCACGTCACTGATGCCGTGGCCGGAACCCGGCCTGCCCGGCACCCTCGGCAACGGCTTCTACTCTGACTGACAGCCGGTAGCCGCCGCACCGTCTCCGGCGATGGCCGCACTGTCGCCGGAGAATCCACCCACTACGCCCCGGAGACTTCATGCCGCTGACGATCCTTCCGCGCTTCTCCGAAGTGGATGTACTCGGCCACGTCACCAACACCGCCCTGCCCGTCTGGTTCGAGGAAGGCCGCCAGGAGATCTTCCGGCATTTCAGTCGCGAGGCCAGCATGCGCGACCTGACGCTGATCCTGCGCCGCTACGAGATCGACTTCCTGAAGCAGATACAGGCCGGACACGAAGTGCGCATCGAGACCCGCATCGAGAACATCGGCCGCTCCTCGCTGTCGATCGTGCAGGAGGCGTTCCAGTTCGAGGCTCTGGTGGCCAACGGGCGCTGCGTGATGGTGCATTTCGACTACACAACCAACGCCTCACGCGCGATCGATCCGGAGCAGCGCCGGGCGTTGTCGGGGCTGTTTACCGAGGAGTATGCGCAGCTGATGCAGGCGGCAGGCACATGAGTCATCCGCACTCAGTACTGCCCGCAGCCCATTTCTTCAACTTCTCCAGCTCTTTCCCGGCATGCATCTTGGTATACAACGTGACCGTCGTGATGCCTTCCACTTCCTTGAGCACGATCACCTTGTAGATCTGGGTACCCACTCCTGATGCCCCCTGGACGATCCTGGCTTCCTTCAGATCGTTGTAGTTCTGCACGTCGTTGATTGCCTGGCCAACAGGCAGGAGCTGCACAGGACGGCACTCCTCCATTGCTGCAACAATCTGCTTCAGCGTCATCTGGTATCCCTGATCGAGCGTAAATGCCGAGGCATACTCCGGTCGCTCCAGCTCTTTGGGACTGGTCGCGCAGCCGACCAGGGTTGCCGCGATCACCAACGAAAGACGACGCATGCCGGAACCTCCTTGTTTGATTCGACGCAGTCTAACCTGTGACTGACAACCACTGATCAGCCTGGGGCAGGCGCAACGAGAAGCGTCCTTCGCGGACACGCACGGCCAGTGCGGTTTCCCGCCATTCCACAGGCAGGGCGAGTGCCGTGTGTGGCGTGGGGATGCGTGTGATCGCTTCGAACGTCCATTGTTCCTCATAGGCTTCGCAGTGGAGCGCCCCCTCATCGTCAACCGCGATGACATTGATCCAGGCTCCACTCCGGGCCTTGCCGCTGCCGCCCATGGCATGGCGGCCGACGGCCTGCCAACGCCCTTGCCAGTGGACGAGCCATACGCCCTCGATGGGACGCAGATCCCCATCAAGCACACTGCCCGCCACCACCACGCATCGCCCGGATGGGCTGGTGACCACCGTCTCCAGATCGCAGGCGTGGCGGTCACTGGGCTCGCCATCAAGACAGAGCGCGTACGGGCAGATGCGCGCGAACAAGGTCGGATGCGCGGTCAGGCGCAGGTCGTCTGGAAGCAGCGGGATGGCCTGCAGCACCCGTGCATCAGGCAGGACATGCCGCAATGCCTGCGGCAACCCGGCGGCCAGCGCCGGATGCTCCTGTTCCAGCCATAGACCTCGACAGGGGCGCAGCGTGGTCAATCGACTGGGAAGATCCCGCAACCACATCGCGGCTTCGACATCCCCGCCAAGCTGCCGGCGCTCGTGCAGTTCCTGCCAGAACAGGCTGGGAACAATCGCCTGCAGGTGCATCACGCTCTTGTCCGCTTCGTCGTAGACGATCACGGCTTCACTGCGATCAATGTAGCCACTGGCCACACGCAGCGCGCTTCCCGCCAACGCCTGCCACTCGCCACTGGCATCGTGGCTGCCTCCGGTGGATACGCCCTCGACAATGGCGCCATCGCGCAGCATCTGGGTGCCGTAGGCCGGCCCTCCCATGCCCAGCTCGCCCCAATCCAACAGGACATCATGCGTGGGCGGCCGGGTGGCAAAGGGCAGCTTCGCCCGCGAGCGCAGCAGTGCGCCGCCTGCGGCATCACCGACCAGATCGAAGCGCTGCAGCACGCCGCCCACTGCAAGGCACGCGGCAAGGGCGACAACCACGCCCAGCGGCGACCACCAGGCCACGCAGATGGCGACCAGGACCAGGAACGGCAGCCACTGGGTGAAACGGCGGAGAGCGATTCGATCAACGGTCATGCGGGCATCGTGGCTGCGACTGCGCACCAGAACGCTGATTCAAGCGCCCGGCACTCCAGGCATTCCGCCGAATCGATTTTCTTCCTCGTTGCCCGGCAGCAGCATGACAGGGAACAGAACGAATACACCCAACGGGATGAAGGCGATCACGACGAACCAGCCCGACTCGTCGATGTCATGAAGTCGTCGAACAGCCAGGGCCAGCATCGGCGGGAGGAGGACGATGACAGCGCCAACCGTCATGACACCTCCCAGCGTCCGGAAGGGCTCGACGGCCTCCCAATCGAGCAGCACGATGCCCGTCAGCCAGTATCCGCCGTCCATCAAGGTGTAGCTCACTGCCACCACAAGCGCAGCAAGCAGGGAGTACGACCAGAACTCCTGCCTATTGGACCGCCCTGAAAAATCAAAGCAACGCCTGATGGGCACAAGTGCGGCAATCATTCACGCTCCGGGCAGCGGACGATGGGGAGTCAACGGTTAACGATCTTTTAGCATCCCCAAGCCCAGCACCAACTGAACCCTGCGGCCAGGCGGCTCGAGCAGACAGCGGAGGTTGCCTGAGCCGGCCGCGGCAGCCGCGCAGCCATAGACCAGGTGCGAGCTACCGCACATTTCCATGACCGTGAGCATTCTGAATCGAATCACTGGCTTGCCGAAGTGGCGGATTGGTTGAGTTCCAGTTTTCCAGAATGACGCTTCTGCTAGCGTCATTGCTCACTCATGGATTTGAGGTTCTGCATGGCTGCGATTTCCTTTTCACTGTTGGTTGCACTGCTTTCCGCCCAGGCATCGGTAGCCCCCGGCGCGGAACGTGAATACACCGGGCACGTGGGAACGTCCTCGATCGGGCCGGGTATCTGCGACCCCGGAATGGACATGCTGCCGAACGGCGGAGGGGTGCTGATCCGGCGCTGTGGCAAGAATGGTACGGTCGCGGGAGTCGGCAGCAATATCGATGATGCGACGGCCAACACGAATGGACTGCTTGCCGTTGCCGAACAGGGCCTTGTCTGCGGCGTCTCCGCGCGTGATCCCTATGTCAGCATCGCGGCACCCGGTGTGGGTATCAAGGGGCAGTGCGGTTCCCACTCCCTTTCCGCATACGGCTTGACGACCACCACTGCCGGGCGGAATCTGCTTGAACTGGCCATCAACCTGGCTGCGACCCAGGCCTGGTGCAACGTTGATTACTACTACGGCGCCGCACACGGTTACAGGTATCCCTACAGCTGCAATCGCACAGGACAGGCCTGGAGCGTGGCTGGCATTGGCTCCAGCGTCGATGATTCAAACGCGATTGCAATGCGTCTTGTAAAGAAGTCATCCGAAACAGGCAAGCACTGCTATTTCGACAATGCCGAATTGAATGGCGTCGTGTTCCGCGCATATCTGCATTGCAATGGGACGAGCTATACCGGATTCGGGAGTTCGGTAACGTCAGCGGCGAATGACGCGGCGGTGCAAGCAGGCGCATAAGCCACTCGGGCTGTGGTTCGAAGGAGCCACAGTCCAGCTTACTGGGGAAAGAGGTTCCGGCGCTGCCGCCACACGCTGGACTTCGGTGTGGTTCAACGATTGCGCCGCGTCTGCTTGGGGTGAATACCCTGGAGACATGGAGCGGGCGAAGGGAATCGAACCCTCGTCAGTAGCTTGGGAAGCTACAGCTCTACCATTGAGCTACGCCCGCATTGCGGATGAAAGTCTATGCGGAGCGGCCGGTGTTGCGCAATGGTGGCCGGTGCATCCTGCCAAGCAGCAACGGGGTCAGAGCCCTTTCCTTGCGGAAAGGGATCCGACCCCGTTCTGGATCAGAAGCTGCCGCTGACGGTGGCGAAGACCGAGGCATCGCGGGCGCGCTTCTGCGCAGCCGTGGTGCTCAGGCCAACGTTGCCCTGCAGGCCGAACAGGTCCATGCGCGCACCCAGAACGGCGGTGGCGTAGTTCTTGTCGAAGTCCAGGCCCGGCACGCGGTAGCTGCCCAGTTCCGGCAGGGTCTGCAGCCAGGCGCTGGCCTGCTTGGTGTCTTCGAACTCGTGGTCGTAGGTCACCTGCACGTAGGGCTTGACGGTGCCGCCATCGAAGCGGGCCTGCCAGCCGACGCGGCCGACGGTCGAGTCGACGTTCTGACGGTCGTAGCCCAGCGCGGTGGCCATGGTGCCGGCCGAAGCGCTTTCGGTGTAGCCGTCGATCTTGACCTTCTGCCAGATCACCGAAGCGATCGGGCCGTGGCGGAAGCCACCTTCGGCGCCGAACTCGTAACCGGCGTTCAGAGCAGCGGTCAGGTTGCTGCCGTCCGGCGAACCACCGTGTTCGCGGGTGGCCGGGCCCAGCTGGACCTTGCGGTTCACGTCATACGACAGCCAGGTGTAGCTGACCTGGCCGTTGACCCAGACGCGGTCGCCGTACCATGCCGCGAACAGGCCGGCGGTGGTGTCCTTCTGGGTGAAATCGCCACGGCTGTTGCCGAAGTCGGCATTCAGGCGGCCGAAGCCGGCGAAGCCGCCGACCACCACACCGTCGCGTGCCCAGTCGATACCGAACAGGCCAGCCGGAGCGAGGCCGTCATACAGGTCTGCGTGGTCATAGCGCTGCAGATCGCCACGCACGCCACCCCACCACGACAGGCCATCGGCCGGACGGGCGCCGAGATGGTTGCTGACCTGGTCGGCACGCGAACGGCCGACCGTCTGTGCCGAGTGGCTCAGCACCTGCTGCAGGCGCGGCGCTTCCAGCACCGAAACGGCGTACTGGCCCAGCAGCTGGTGACCGGTCACGGTCGGATGCACGCCGTCGGCAAACAGGTAGGTCTGGTAGGCATCCGGGCTGACATAGCTGGTCGGGTTGCAGCCGATGATGCTTGCGGTGGTGTCGGCCGGGTTGATCTTGCAGGCGGTGCCGGTGACGTTGGTGAAGCCGTACATGCCGGGGTTGGCAGTCACTTCACGCAGGATGCTGAAGGTATCGAGCGGGATGAACTCGATGCCGGCCTGCTTCAGGCCGCCGTACAGCGCCTTGTTGTAGCCCACCGACATGGCGGTGGCCGACGCCGCGTTGGGACCGCGGAACTGCGGGGTGATGCCCACGTCCGGCAGGTTCGGCACCAGCACGTACTGGGCGCCGGCCTGCTTGAGGGCGCCGACCAGCGCGATCTGGTCGGTGACCGCCGCGCCGATGATGCCCTGCACCTGGGCCGGCGGCGCGCCCGCGCCGGCAGCACCGGCCGCGGCGAACAGGTCGTTGGCGCCGCCCCAGACGGTGTACAACGCGTTGCGGTCGGCCTTGCCGCCGTTGGCGGCGAGGTAACGGGCCGCCTGCGACTTCAGCGACGGGATCGGGCCGAGGCCACCGCTGCCTTCAACCGACACGCGCGCACCGCCCACGGCATAGTTGTCGCCGTTCTGGCCGTTGCCGTTCGGATCCTTGTTGAGGCCATAGTAGTTGGCGATCTGCTGCGACCACACCCAGCCCGGGTTGGTGGTGAACTGGCCGGAAAGCCCCTGGGTGGCCGGCGGCAGCAGCGGGCGGAAGTAACCCGCGTCGGTCAGGCTGTCGCCGAAGAACACGGCCTTCGAATACGGGTTTTCGCCTGCCATGGCCGGAAGCGCGGCCAGCGCGATCGCGGCCGCCATCAGGGAGCGGATCGGGTGTTTGCTGAGCTGCATGTAGAAACTCCTGTGGGGAAAATAGAGATGAATCCGGCGCACGTACGCCGGCGCACGGTGAATGGTTTCACCGTGCCGCCGTTTGCTCACGCTGCGCCGCCGCATGAATTGTCGCCTGATCGCCTGACAGCATGCTGTGCCAGCGTTGGCGTCCTGAGGAAGTTGCAAGCATTCCGATCCTGGCAGGCCATCGGCGACAATGCGCGGATGAACATCCAGCTCAATGGCGAACCCCGCACCCTGCCCGCTTCGGCGACCCTCCACGACCTGCTCGAGGCCGAGCAGCTGCTGCAGCGCCGGGTGGCGGTGGAGGTCAACGGCGAGATCGTCAGCCGCAGCCGCCATGGCGAACATGCGCTGGCCGAAGGCGACGTGGTGGAGATCGTGCACGCGCTGGGTGGGGGTTGAGACCTGCCCGGGTAGTGCCGGCCGCTGGCCGGCAATCCGGCGCTGTCCAACGCCCCGCATCTGCCGGCCAGCGGCCGGCACTACCCACATCGATCCACGGCCGGCACGCCATCGCGTGACCCCATCTTCAGGCGGATAAGCGATAATCGCGCCATGAACGTTCAAGTCTCCCCCGATTCGCTGGTGATCGCCGGCAAGACCTATGGCTCGCGGCTGCTGACCGGCACCGGCAAGTTCAAGGATCTGGAAGAAACCCGCCTGGCCACCGAGGCAGCGGGCGCCCGGATCGTCACAGTGGCCATCCGCCGCACCAACATCGGGCAGAACCCGGGCGAGCCGAACCTGCTCGACGTGCTGCCGCCGGACCGCTACACCATCCTGCCCAACACTGCCGGCTGCTACACCGCCGAAGATGCGGTGCGTACCTGCCGCCTGGCCCGTGAACTGCTGGACGGCCACAACCTGACCAAGCTGGAAGTGCTGGGCGACCAGAAGTCGCTGTACCCGGACGTGGTGCAGACCCTCAAGGCCGCCGAGCAGCTGGTCAAGGACGGTTTCGAGGTGATGGTCTATACCTCCGACGATCCGATCCTGGCCAAGCGCCTGGAAGAGATCGGCTGCGCTGCGGTGATGCCGCTGGCCGCGCCGATCGGTTCGGGCCTGGGCATCCAGAACAAGTACAACCTGCTGCAGATCATCGAAGACGCCAAGGTGCCGATCATCGTCGACGCTGGCGTGGGCACCGCGTCGGATGCGGCGATCGCGATGGAACTGGGCTGCGATGGCGTGCTCATGAATACCGCCATTGCCGGCGCGCGCCACCCGGTGCTGATGGCCAGCGCGATGCGCAAGGCCGTCGAAGCCGGCCGCGAGGCGTTCCTGGCCGGGCGCATCCCGCGCAAGCGCTACGCCAGTGCATCGTCGCCGATTGACGGGTTGATCGGCTGATGACCAATCCTTTCGACAGCGCCGGCTCCAAGGCCCCGCCCAAGCCCTTCACCGTCAGCGAAGGCCGCCGCGAAGTCCGCAGCTTCGTGCTGCGCCAGGGCCGCTTCACGCCCGCCCAGCAGCGCGCGTTCGACGAGCGCTGGCCGCGTTTCGGCCTGGACTACACCGGCCAGCCGCGTGACCTGGACGCGACCTTCGGCCGCCCCGCGCACAAAGTGCTGGAGATCGGTTTTGGCAACGGCGCGGCCATTCGCTTCGCCGCCGAGCACGATCCGTCGCGCGACTACATCGGCATCGAGGTGCACGCCCCGGGCGTGGGCCGCCTGCTGAACGCGCTGGCCGATGACAACGCCGACCACGTGCGCCTGTATCACCACGATGCGGTGGAAGTGCTGCAGAACGAGATCGCCGATGGCGCGCTCGATGAAGTGCGCATCTATTTCCCGGACCCGTGGCACAAGAAGCGCCACAACAAGCGCCGCCTGCTGCAGCCGGCGTTCGCGGAACTGATCGTGCGCAAGCTGCGCCCCGGTGGCCGCCTGCATTGCGCCACCGACTGGGAAGACTATGCCGAGCAGATGTGGGACGTGCTCGACGCCACTGCTGGCCTGGTCAATCGTGCCGGTCCGCGTGGCAGCGTGCCGCGCCCCGACTGGCGGCCGCAGACCCACTTCGAGACCCGCGGCCAGAAGCTCGGCCATGGTGTCTGGGACCTGTTGTACGACCGCACCTGATGATCGCCTGAGGACGCTGCGCCCCACATGGATACCGCGCTGACGCTGACCAACGACATGAAGCTCGTACTCGGGCTGGTCGGCTTCACGATGGCAATGTTCCTGTTCGAGCGCATCCGCGCCGACGTGGTCGCGTTGGTGGTGCTGGTGGTGCTGGGCGTGACCGGATTGATCGCGCCAGAGGAAATCTTCGGCGGTTTCTCCGGTAACGCGGTGATGAGCATCATCGCCACCACCATCCTCGGTGCGGGCCTGGACCGCACCGGCGCGCTGAACCGGCTGGCCGCCTGGCTGCTGCGCCGCGGCCATGGCGTCGAACAACGGCTGCTGATGATGACCACGGCCATCGCCGGCCTGAACTCGTCCTTCATGCAGAACCCGTCGGTGATGGCGCTGTACCTGCCGGTAGCGTCGCGACTGGCGGCGCGCACCGGGCTGACCATGCAGCGCCTGCTGCTGCCAATCTCGGCGGCGATCGTGATGGGCGGCGCGCTGACCATGGTCGGCAACTCGCCGCTGATCCTGCTGAACGATCTGCTGGCCTCGGCCAACAACAACCTGCCTTCGGGCCTGGCCACCATCGAGCCGCTGCGCATGTTCGCGCCGCTGCCGATCGGCGTAGCGCTGCTGATCGCCTCGTTGCTGTACTTCCGCTACTACGGCGACCGCAAGCTGGTGGAAGAAGAAAGCCTGGTCAACGACGGGGTCACTCCGGCACGCACCGAAAGCTACTTCGCCAAGACCTATGGCATCGAAGGCGATGTGTTCGAACTGGTGGTCAGCGCCGAAAGCCCGCTGGTAGGCATGACCCTGGGCGAGGCCGAAAACCTGCACGACGCGCCGCTGCTGCTGGCGCTGAAAACCGGCAACGACACCCGCCTGGCACCGCCGGCGGAGATGCGCATCTGGGTCGGCAGCGTGTTGGGGGCGATGGGCCCGCGCGAGCAGATCCACGATTTCGCACAGAACCAGTTCCTGCGCATGTCCTCGCGGCTGAAGCACCTGGGTGACCTGTTCAATCCCAGCCGTGCCGGCATTTCCGAAGCGGTGGTGCCACCCACCTCGAATGTGATCGGCAAGAGCGCGGCCGACCTGCGCCTGCGCAAGGAGCGCGGCATCAGCCTGCTGGCGATCAACCGCGACAAGCAGGTGATCCGCGAGGACGTGCGCGACGTGCAGCTGCGTGCCGGCGACATGCTGGTGTTCCACAGCATCTGGACCGATCTGGCACAGGCCGCCAAGAGTCGCGACTTCGTGGTGGTGACGGACTACCCGACCGGCGAACAACGCCCGCACAAGTTCAAGATCGCGATGGCGATCTTCGCGTTGACCATCCTGATCGCGCTGACCAGCAAGCTGCCGGTGGCGCTGACCCTGATGACCGGCGTGGCCGGCATGCTGTTGACCGGCGTGCTGCGCATGGACGAGGCCTATGCCTCGATCAACTGGAAGACGGTGTTCATGATGGCCGGGCTGATCCCGCTCGGCTGGGCGATGGACTCCAGTGGCGCGGCGGCGTGGGTGGCCGGCCACACCATCGACAAACTGCCCACCGGCATCCCGGTGTGGGTGCTGGAAGTGGCGCTGGCGCTGCTGACTACGGCGTTCTCACTGGTGATCAGCCATGTGGGCGCAACCATCGTGATGGTGCCCATTGCGGTGAACCTGGCGCTGGCGGCGGGTGGCAACCCGACCGCGTTCGCGCTGATCGTGGCGCTGTCGGCGTCCAATAATCTGATGACGGCCTCCAACCCGGTGATTTCGATGATCACCGGCCCGGCCAACTACACCCCGCGCGAGATGTGGCGGGTCGGCGGCCCACTGTCGCTGATCTACACCTGCGTGGTGGTGCTGATGATCAACCTGATGTTCTGAGGGTTGGGTTTGTTGGCAGGGCTGCGCCCTGCACCCGCAGAAGCCGAAGCAACAGCAAAAGCGGGTTTCCTGGGGGATGGCGGGGCGGGTGCGGCTGTTGGTGGGTGTCGACCTTGGTCGACACAGTAGATCCACGCCATGCGTGGATGAATCTCTGGATACCCATTGATCCTGTGGGTGCCAACCTTGGTCCGCACACCGATGCCTCAGGCCAGGTAGACCTGCCCATCGCGGATATCGACTGGCACCGCACGCAGGCGGTCGCCCTTGCAGGGACCGGCGATGCAGTCACCACTGTCCAGGGCGAACGAGGCGCCATGCGCGGCGCAGACCAGATGGCCTTCGCGGCTTTTCAGGAACTGGCCCGGGGCCCAGTCCAGGCGGCGGCCGGCATGCGGGCAGATGTTCAGGAACGCCCGCACCTGCACGCCGTCGCGGTAAAGCACCAGCGACTCTGCATCGCCATCGACCACTGCCTCGACCTCGGCAAACGCGCCATCGGCAATGGCATCAAGGGCGATCAGGGCAGCAGCGGCAGTCATGGCGAAGGCTCGGACAGTAAACCCGCATTGTCGCATGCCCACTCAGGTGACTGGCTGCAACATGAACACAAGTCATTGATTCGTAATAAGCACAGGCTATATTTAACGAGTTTTTCACTCAATGACAGTGGCGCGTCCCGATACTCTGGTTTCGCTGATCCCAGCTTATCGAGCCGCCATGTTCAATCGCGCATCCGCCTTCAACCAGTTCCGCACCCTGTTCGCGCCGCGCAAGCCGCGTCACCCGCTGGTGCGCGTTGCCGTGGGCCTGCTTGGCCTGGCAATCCTGGCCGCGATGGTGTTCATCGGCGTGTTCGTCGGTGCGGCGATGATCCTGGTCGGCCTGGCGTGGAAGTTGTTGGCGTCGCGTAAGCCGGTCAATGCCCGTCCGCTCGACCCGAACGTGGTCGAGGGCGAGTTCCGCGTGGTGCGCAAGCCGGTGCTGCCGGCCTCGCACTGATCTACGCGCTCCGCGCCCGCTGACGGCGGGCGCCATGCGTTCTAGACTGCGGGCATGCCCTTCCTGGATGCCCGCATGTCCGATGTCTCCGATGTGATCCCTGCCGTAGCCCAGCCGCGTGTGCCGGTGGTGGGTGGCGGCAGCTTCCCCGTGCACCGCATTTACTGCGTCGGCCGCAACTTCGCCGACCATGCCCGCGAAATGGGCGCGGCGGTGCCGGCGGCCGATGACCGTGGCCGCCCGATGTTCTTCAGCAAGCCGGCCGATGCGATCGTGGTCGGCCACGACGATGCCATCCCCTATCCTCCGGCAACGGCCAACCTGCACCACGAGGTGGAGCTGGTGGTGGCGATCGGCCGCGATGCGCCCGCCGGCGAACTGGCCACGGCTGATGCCGAGGCGTTGGTCTATGGCTATGCGGTGGGACTGGACCTGACCCGCCGCGACCTGCAGGCCGCTGCCAAGGACAAGGGCCATCCGTGGGATGCGGCCAAGGGCTTCGATGCCTCGGCGCCGATCAGCGAGATCGTCCACGCCGAGGAAGTCGGCGACCTGGCCGCCCTGAACCTGTCGCTGGAGGTCAACGGCGAAGTGCGTCAGCAGGCGCTGCTCGACCAGATGATCTGGAACGTACCGGAGATCCTGCATGAGCTGTCCAAGCTGTGGCAGCTGCGTGCCGGCGACCTGGTGTTCATGGGCACCCCGTCCGGGGTGGCCGCGCTGAAGCCCGGCGACCGCTTCAGTGCCCGCCTGGAAAACGTGGCCGAGCGCCACGGCGTGATCGCCGGCTGACATCACCTGCGCTACCCTGCGCGCTGTCCACTTCCCCCACCGGAGAAAAACAACAATGGGAATGCTCACCGAGTTCAAGGAATTCGCGATGCGCGGCAACGTCATCGACCTCGCCGTCGGCGTGGTGATCGGCGCGGCCTTTGGCAAGATCGTGACCGCGCTGGTCGAGAAGATCATCATGCCGCCGCTGGGCATGCTGATCGGCAAGGTGGATTTCTCGCAGTTGGCGTGGACGTTGTCACCGGCCAGCATCGGTGCCGACGGCAAGGAAATCCCGGCCGTGGTGATCGGCTACGGCGACTTCATCAATACGCTGATCCAGTTCGTGATCGTGGCCTTCGCCATCTTCCTGGTGATCAAGGTGATCAACCGCCTGTCGCGCAAGCAGGACGCCGCTCCGGCCGCTCCGGCCGAGGAAGTGGTGCTGCTGCGCGAAATCCGCGACAGCCTGAGGAAATAAGAGGGTAGCGCCGGGCCATGCCCGGCGGAACGCCATCTTGCCGCTGCGCTCGCCGGGCATGGCCCGGCGCTACCGCAACAGCACACGAAAGCCCCGCCCCGGCGGGGCTTTCGCTTTGCTGGTCGTGGCGGAAAACAGCGTTCGCGCCAGCCATGACCTCCCGCCCATGCGCAGGCCTGAACGACTGTTAAGCTCCAAGGCTTGGTCCCTTCCCGGAGCTGTCCATGCGTCGCCGCGTCCTTGCCATCGCATCCTCCCTCGCCCTGCTGGCCGCCCCGGCCTTCGCGGCGCCGCACACCACCACCCTGCCCCCGGCCTCGCTGGCCACCGCCGCGCAGCTGCGCGACCAGGCGCTGGCCGACGACACCGGCTGGAAGGTGGTCGAGTCACTGACCACCGAAATCGGCCCGCGTATCGCCGGCAGCGAAGCCGACGCCCGTGCCGTGGCCTGGGCCGAAGCCAAGTTCAAGGCACTCGGCTTCGACAAGGTCTGGAAGGAACCGGTGACCTTCCCGAAGTGGGAGCGCCGCAGCGAACACGCCGCCGTGACCGGCAGGAATCCGCAGCCGCTGCAGATCACTGCGCTGGGCGGCAGCCCGGGCGGCACCGTTGAAGCCGAAGTGGTCCGCTTCGCCGACCTGGCCGCACTGCAGGCCGCACCGGCCGGTTCGCTGAAGGGCAAGATCGCCTTCGTCGATTACCAGATGCTGCCGTTCCGCGATGGCCGCGACTATGGCCGTGGCGGCGCGATCCGCAGCAAGGGCCCGTCCGAAGCGATCCGCAAGGGCGCAGTCGGCTTCCTGATGCGCTCGGCCGGTACCGACTCGCACCGCGTGCCGCACACCGGCATCACCCGCTTCGACGACGGCCTGACCCCGGTGCCATCAGCAGCACTTTCGGTGCCTGATGCCGACCAGCTGGCCCGCCTTCTGGCGCGTGGCAGCACCACGGTGAAGGTGGCGCTGGATTGCGGCTGGGATGGCACGGCAACCTCGTACAACGTGATCGGCGAGATCACCGGCCGCAGCCTGCCAAAGGAAGTGGTGGTGATCGGCGGTCACCTGGATTCGTGGGACCTGGGCACCGGCGCGGTGGATGACGGCGCGGGCGTGGGCATCACCATGGCTGCGGGCCATCTGATCGGCCAGCTCAAGCAGGCGCCGAAGCGCACCATCCGCGTGATCGCCTTCGCCAACGAAGAACAGGGCCTGTACGGCGGCAAGGCCTATGCCGAAGCGCACGCCAAGGACGTGGCCCTGCACCAGCTGGCCGCCGAGAGCGATTTCGGCGCTGGCCGCATCTACGCGTTCAATACCGGTTCGCCGAACCCGGAAGGTTCGCGCGAAGCGACCAAGCAGATTGCCGAAGTGATGAAGCCGCTGGGCATCGAATACCAGGCCGACAAGGGTGGCCCGGGCCCGGACGTCGGCCCGCTGGCCGCCAAGGGCGGTGCATGGGCGTGGTTGGCGCAGGATGGCTCAGACTACTTCCACCTGCACCACACCGCCGACGACACGCTGGACAAGATCGACCCGAAGGCGCTGGCGCAGAACGTAGCCGCGTATACCGTGTTCGCGTACCTGGCGGCGGAAGCCGATGGCAGTTTCGGCAGCGAGGCCAAGGCGACCACGCCGCCGAACGAATGATGCGGTAGCGCCGGGCCACGCCCGGCGAGTGCAGCGGCAGAAGCGGTGCGAACCCAGGTTCGCACCCACCACAGCAGATTCTGTATCGGTAGCGCCGGGCCATGCCCGGCGAGCGCAGCAGCGGAAGCGGTGCGAACCCAGGTTCGCACCCACCACAGCAGATCCTGTATCGGTAGCGCCGGGCCATGCCCGGCGAGCGCAGC
>NZ_JBLYPK010000008.1:0-265086 GCF_051861585.1 Stenotrophomonas sp. ATs4
TTGCGCGGGCCTTTTTCATGCCGACTGGCGGCCTGTATTACACCGGCTGTACCTTGTCAGCCTGCAGACCCTTCTGGCCCTGCACGACTTCAAAGCTCACAGCCTGGCCTTCCTTGAGGCTCTTGAAGCCCTGGGTCTCGATGGCACGGAAGTGCACGAACACGTCCTCGCCATTCTGCCGGCTGATGAAGCCGAAGCCCTTCGCATCATTGAACCACTTAACGGTACCGTTCTCGCGCTCAGCCATCTCACTAACTCCCTTTGACTCTCTCTTGTTGTTGGAAACGCCTGTTGGGCGGCTGACAAGCAAGGGGGAAGCGAGGTGCATCGATGCAGCGGATCGGGAAGATCTTGCTTCATCAGGCCACGATCCACGGTGACCTTGCCAAGCTCAGCGACTGCAACTTAACCCGCCCAAAACGAAAAATCAACTGGCAAAATCTTTCACTGTCAACCCCAAAACGGCGACCATACGGGACAGCATGGGACTCTCATTCATCTTATATCTGCTAGCGGTCATTTTTGTCCTGATCGGCATCGCCGGGATCATCCTGCCGGCCCTGCCTGGCATCCCGCTGGTGTTCATCGGCCTGCTGCTGGCGGCCTGGGCCGACGGCTTCGCGCACGTCGGCTGGCCCACGCTCGTGGCTCTGGGCGTACTGACCCTGCTGTCTCTGCTGGCCGACGTGCTGGCCACCGTGGTCGGCGCGCAGCGGGTCGGCGCCAGTCGCAAGGCGTTGTGGGGCACCTTCGTCGGCAGCATCGTCGGCATGTTCTTCATGCCGATCGGCCTGTTCGCAGGGCCATTGATCGGCGCGCTGCTGGGCGAGTACTGGCATACCCGTGAACTGGGCCGGTCAACCAAGGTCGGTCTGGCCACCTGGCTCGGCATCCTGCTGGGCCTGGCGCTGAAACTGGCCGTGGTGATCGCGATGCTGGGCCTGTTCGCCTTCGCCTGGTTCCTGTGACCGCCGCCGCCTTCACGCCCCGCGCACGCGGTGGCCGTGCATAAACCGTGGGGGCTGGCCGCGATGCGGTACAGCCGCCACACTGTGCGATTCCCGTCTTCACCGAAGGGCCTGCTGCAATGACCCTCCCCACGCTGTTTCCCCGTCTCGCACCGCTGGCGCTGGCCCTGGCCAGTGCCCCGCTGGCTGCGCAGGAGTTCGCGCCCGGCGCCGACACCTCGCCGGCCGCCTGTGCGGCCATCAACACCGACGCCGCGCGCCTGGCCTGTTATGACCGTCTGTTCGCGCACACCCCGCAGGCCACGGCCGCTGCCGACGCCGCTGCCGAAGCCGCCGCACTGGCACGCCGCGAAGAGCGCCAGACCGCGCGCGTAAGCCAGGGCGAGGAAAAACTACGCGAGCGGGTCAGCGACCTGTTCCGTCCGGCAGCACCGGACAGCGCGCTGGCCAACGCTGGCCGCGGATCGCTGCTGGACAGCCGCTGGGAACTGGCCGAAGACTCCAAGCTGGGCCCGTTCCAGTTGCGCGCCTACAAGCCGGTGTACCTGCTGCCCGCCTTCTGGACCAGCGACCGCAACACCACGCCGCATTCGCCGAACCCGGCCAACACAGTCACCACCCCGCAGGTGCTGGACAGCGCCGAGCTGAAGTTCCAGATCAGCTTCAAGACCAAGATTGCCGAGAACCTGTTCGGCGACAACGGCGATGTCTGGGCCGGCTACACCCAGAGCTCGCGCTGGCAGGCCTACAACGGCGAGGATTCGCGCCCGTTCCGCGAAACCAACTACGAGCCGGAAGTAATGATGGTGTTCCGCAACGGCTACTCGATCGGTGGCTGGCGCGGGCGCATGACCGGCATCGCCCTGAACCACCAGTCCAATGGCCGCGCTGATCCGCTGTCGCGCAGCTGGAACCGGGTGATGCTCAACATCGGCCTGGATCGCGAGAACTGGGCACTGGTACTGCGCCCGTGGTACCGCATTCCGGAGACCCGCAGCGACGACAACAATCCGGACATCGAGGACTACATGGGCCGCGGTGATGCGACCCTGACCTGGAACCGCAACGGCCACGAGGTCTCGCTGATGGCGCGCCATTCGTTGCGCACCGGCAGCCGCTCGCACGGTGCCCTGCAGCTGGATTACGGCTTCCCGATCAGCAACCTGCTGCGCGGCCATGTGCAGGTCTTCGACGGCTACGGCGAAAGCCTGATCGACTACAACCACAAGGCTACCTACGTGGGCGTGGGCGTGTCCCTGCTGGAGTGGTTCTGATGCAGGTGACGATCTGGCACAACCCGGCCTGCAGCAATTCACGCGGCGCACTGAAGCTGATCCGTGATGCAGGCTTCGAGCCGGAGGTGATCGAGTACCTGGGCGCCCCACCCGACGTGGCCACGCTGCGCCAGGTGCTGCTCGAATCGGGCCTGAGCGCGCGGGAGCTGGTGCGCAGCAAGGAAGCGCAGTTCGCCGAACTGGGCCTGGAAGATTCGGACGAGGGCACGCTGCTGGCCGCGATGGCCGAACACCCGCGGCTGATCAACCGCCCCGTGGTGCGCACGGCCAAGGGCACACGGCTGTGCCGCCCACCGGAAACGGTGCTGGAGATCCTGTAACGGAAAAGGGGACGGAGGGGATCAAGTCGTTTGTGCACAAACGACTTGATCCCCTCCGTCCCCTTTTCTGGTTATCGCCAGTCGGTGATGCCTTCGCGGCGGTACACCTCGGCGAACGCCGGGCGTGCCTTCATTGTGGTGGCATGCGCCTTGAGCACCGACCAGGTGTCGCTGGGCTTCGGCATGTTGCGCGACCAGCGCATCAGCATCACCAGCATGTAGTCAACCACGCAGGGCGTGGCGCCCAGCAGGTAGGGACCGTGCGCCTGCAGGTGCGTGGCGGCATGCTGCCAGGCCGCTTCCAGCCGCTGACGTGCCATCTCGCGGCTCGCCTCGATATTCGCCTCGCCCGCCACCTCATGCGGGTAGAACCAGGCACGATAGGCCGGCTGCAGCGTATTGGCACACCAGAACATCCAGCGGTAGGCATCGGCACGTTGCGGTGTACCTACCGGGGGCAGCAGGTTGGCTTCCGGATGGCGATCGGCCAGGTACAACGCAATGGCCGCCGCTTCGGTCAGTACCAAGCCATCGATCATCAGCGTCGGCACCACACCGGCCGGATTCAGTGCCAGGTACTCCGCCGACTTCTGCTCGCGCGCGTCAAAATCCAGCAGTACCAGTTCATGCTCGATGCCCAGCTCGATCAGCAGCCAGTGCACCACCAGCGCGGCGGTACTGGTTGAACCATACAGCGTGGTGCTCATGCGCGGATCCTGTGTGGATGGATCGGCCGATTATGCGCCCACACGGGCTGTCGCTGCTCAGCCGCAACTGCTCATGCAGGTATCGCGGCTTTCGCTACAGGACATGATCGGTGTGCGGATCGCGCAGTCGTGCGTCTTCAGTTCACAGGAGCGCCGCAGTTCGGGATTGGCAACGTCCTTGCAGCGCTTGTCCGGCGCCGGCACCATCTGTTGTTCACAGCTGAAGTCGCTGCTGCCGATGCTGCCCTTCGCCATGCAGCTGCGGTAGCTGGCCTGGCACTGCATGCGGCACTGCGAGGAGGCGGAGAAATCCGCACCTTCGTAGGACGACGTTGTGCTGCAGCCGGCCAGGACCAGCAGGAACACAGCCGCGAGGGATCGATGCAGGCGCATGCGCACATCCTAGTGCAGGGGGTGTGTCGACCCTAGCAGACCACGGTTGCTCCTGCATGCACCGGTGCGCCCCGATCAGTACACGGGAATACCGGTGTCGGTGCGGACTTCATTCACGGTGCCGCCGCAGGAGAGGAGGCACTGGGCATAAGGAGCACTGCATGAAGGAAGCGCCGGGGGACCACAGTAGTTGCCGGCACCGTTGCCTCCTTCGCAGTTGTGCCGCTGCTTGTCGTCGGCGATACCACTGCAACGGCTGATGATCCGGCTCTTCTCGCGTTCGCAGCTCCGCTGTTCCGACTCGCCGCGGGCGCGGTTGTGGAAGTCGCACGTCGCCTTCCGGCTCTCGCAGACCGACGCGCAGATCTTCCCCGCTTCGTGGGTTGGCGGTTCAACGAAGTAACGCGGCCCGCAGGCGTTGCACGCCAGCGCAGCGACCAGCAACACGAAAACACGCGACCACTTCAGCACGATGGACTCCCTTCCAATGCGTCAGCCAGCACGTTAGCAGAGCACGTCGCCCACGGGCAGGCCGCATACAACAACGGCGCCACGAGGGCGCCGTTGTCCGAACTGGAACGGGAGCAGTTACTCCACCACCACCGGAATCTTGCCGATGCGGGCCTGCCATTCGCGCGGGCCGGTCTTGTGCACCGATTCACCGGTGGAGTCGACCGCCACCGTCACCGGCATGTCTTCCACGGTGAACTCGTAGATCGCTTCCATGCCCAGGTCAGCGAAGCCGACGACCTTGGCCGCCTTGATCGCCTTGGACACCAGGTAGGCCGAACCACCGACGGCCATCAGGTAGGCCGACTTGTGCTTCTTGATCGCCTCGATTGCCGCCGGGCCGCGCTCGGCCTTGCCGACCATGCCCAGCAGGCCGGTTTCGCTCAGCACCTGTTCGGTGAACTTGTCCATGCGGGTCGCGGTGGTCGGACCGGCCGGGCCCACCACTTCGTCGCGCACCGGATCGACCGGGCCCACGTAGTAGATGAAGCGACCCTTCAGATCGACCGGCAGCGCCTCGCCCTTGTTGAGCATGTCGACCATGCGCTTGTGCGCGGCATCACGGCCGGTCAGCAGCTTGCCGTTGAGCAGCAGGGTCTGGCCCGGCTTCCAGTTGGCCACGTCTTCCGGCGTGATCGTGTCCAGGTCCACGCGGGTGCCCTTGGACGCGTCGTAGGTCAGCTTCGGCCAGTCTTCCAGCGACGGCGGGTCCAGCATCACCGCGCCGCTGCCATCCAGAGTGAAGTGCGCATGGCGGGTGGCCGCGCAGTTCGGAATCATCGCCACCGGCAGGTTGGCCGCGTGGGTCGGGTAGTCGTTGATCTTGATGTCGAGCACCGTGGTCAGGCCACCCAGGCCCTGCGCACCGATGCCCAGCGCGTTGACCTTCTCGTACAGCTCCAGGCGCAGCTCTTCGATGCGGTTGGACGCACCACGGGCCTGCAGTTCGGTGATGTCGATCGGCTCCATCAGCGCTTCCTTGGCCAGCAGCATCGCCTTTTCGGCAGTGCCACCGATGCCGATGCCGAGCATGCCCGGCGGGCACCAGCCGGCGCCCATGGTCGGCACGGTCTTCAGCACCCAGTCGACGATGGAGTCGGACGGGTTGAGCATCGCGAACTTGGTCTTCGCTTCCGAACCACCACCCTTGGCGGCGACGATGACGTCGACGGTGTTGCCCGGCACCACCTTGACGTTGACCACGCCCGGAGTGTTGTCCTTGGTATTGATGCGCTTGCCGGCCGGATCGGCCAGCACCGAGGCGCGCAGCTTGTTGTCCGGGTACAGGTAGGCGCGACGGATGCCCTCGTTGGCCATGTCCTCAACACCCATGGTGGCGTCATCCCAACGCACGTCCATGCCGATTTCCAGGAACACGGTGACGATGCCGGTGTCCTGGCAGATCGGACGGTGGCCTTCGGCGCACATCCGCGAATTGATCAGGATCTGTGCGATCGCCTCCTTCGCGGCCGGCGACTCCTCGCGCTCGTAGGCGGCGGCAAGGTTCTTGATGTAGTCGACCGGGTGGTAGTACGAGATGTACTGCAGCGCGTCGGCGACGGACTGGATGAGGTCTTCCTGCTTGATCGATGTCACGGATTGCTCGCTTGCTGAAGGCTGGCGGGGTAATCCGCTCATTTTACCCCCTCTGCCACCGGGGGTGCCGTTGTACATTCGTGTCACGTCCCTGCCCGCTGCGGCGTCCTTGCCCACATGAACGCCGAAATTGCCTTCCAGACCCACCGCCCGCGCCTGATGGCCCTGGCCTACCGATTGCTCGGCAGCCGCGCCGACGCCGAAGACGTGGTCCAGGATGCCTGGCTGCGCTGGTCCGGCGCCGACCCGGCGGCCGTCCGCGACCCCGAGGCGTGGCTGGTCACCACCACCACCCGGTTGGGCCTGGACCGGCTGCGCGCGGCCAAGCGCGAGCGCGTGCACTACGTAGGGCCGTGGCTGGCCGAGCCGCTGGCGGTCACCCTTGAACCCGATCCGGCGCCTGGCCCGGCGCAGCTGCATGCGCTGGCCGACGATGTCTCGGTGGCCTTCCTTACACTGCTCGAACAGCTCGGCCCCGAAGAGCGAGCCGCCTTCCTGCTGAAGGAGGCGTTCGACCACGACTACCGCGAAATCGCCGACCTGATCGGCCACAGCGAGGCCAACTGCCGGCAGCTGGTGCACCGCGCCCGGCAGCGCCTGCAGGCCGGACGACCGCGCTTCAACGCCGACGCCAGCCAGCACCGGCAGTTGCTCACCCGCTTCATGGACGCCTCGCAGCGCGGCGACAGCGAGGCGATCCAGGCGCTGCTGCACGCCAACGCGCTGCTGGTCTCCGACGGTGGCGGCGTGGTTACCGCGGCCATCCGCCCGCTGCTGGGCGCCGAGCGTATCGGCCGCCTGTTCTGGGCCATCGCCCGCCGCGGTGCGGCACATCCGGCGCAGCTGGGCTATGTCAACGGCGAGCCGGCGATCCTGCGCTTCCAGGGCGATCGCCTGCACTCGATCACCACCATCGAAGTGGTCGATGGCCGCATCGCCAACGTGTACAGCCTGCTGAATCCGGAAAAGTTGCCGGACGTTGTCACGCGCGGCGACGCTGCGGCGTCCTTGTGATGAAAGGCGGCCATCGTGGCCGCCGTGGAGCTGAAGATGTCCAACCATGCCTCTCCCCGCGTTCCCTATACCCGCCTGGCTGCCGAGGCCTTCAAGGGCCTGCTGGCCACCAGCAAGGCGGTGCACGAAAGCTCGATCGACCCGACGTTGATGGAGCTGCTGTTCCTGCGTGTTTCCCAGCTCAATGGCTGCGGCTACTGCATGGACATGCACGCCACCACGCTGCGCAAAGGCGGCATCGAGCCGCGCAAGCTGGACACCCTGCCCGCCTGGCACGAAAGCCGCTTCTTCGATGCCCGCGAGCGTGCGGCGCTGGGCTGGGCCGAGGCACTGACCCGGCTGACCGACGGTGCGCCGTCGCAGGCCGCGTTCGATGCACTGGCACCGCACTTCGATGAGAAGGGCATCAGTGACCTGAGCATGGGTATTGCGGTGATCAATGCCTGGAACCGGCTGGGCGCGGGGCTGCTGCC
Organism: Stenotrophomonas sp. ATs4; assembly: GCF_051861585.1. Lineage (NCBI taxonomy): Bacteria > Pseudomonadati > Pseudomonadota > Gammaproteobacteria > Lysobacterales > Lysobacteraceae > Stenotrophomonas > Stenotrophomonas sp. ATs4. Next base: position 7,277 of record NZ_JBLYPK010000008.1, read on the forward strand.
GCCGCTGCCGTAAAGGTGCCCCACCCGATCGCCACGATCTGCGGTAGATCCACGCCATGCGTGGATGGGCCGGGCCGGATCCCTTCGCTTCGCGAAGGGCTCTGACCCGATGTAGGTCGCTGGGGTCAGAGCCCTTTGCCGCGCAAAGGGATCTGACCCCGGTGCCGGCCACACGGCTGCACTGACCCCATCTGCACGTATCAGGCGCGCACAATACGGGCATGCCTGCTACCCCCACCGCTGGCGCTGCCGCCGCGAAGAAACCCAGCCTGCGCCAGCGCTTCAAGGCGATGCGCAACCTGCCGCCGTTCCTGCGCATGGTCTGGAAGACCAGCCCCGCGCTCACCCTCGCCAGCCTTGGGCTGCGCCTGATCCGTGCGCTGCTGCCAGTGGCGATGCTGTACGTCGGCAAGCTGATCATCGACAGTGCCCTGCACCTGAGCCAGCACGATGCCGGCTTCCCGCCGCTGGGCGAGGCGCTGTCGAGCGGCGTGCTCAATCCGCTGCTGGGCCTGCTGGCGCTGGAGCTCGGCCTGGCCATCGCCTCGGACCTGCTCGGCCGGCTGGTCAGCTACGCCGATGCCCTGCTCTCGGAACTGTTCGCCAACGTCACCAGCATCCGGCTGATGGAACACGCGGCAACGCTGGATCTGGAGGACTTCGAGGACCCGGACCTGCAGGACAAGCTGGACCGTGCGCGGCGCCAGACCATGGGCCGGATGAACCTGATGAGCCAGCTGTTCGGCCAGGTCCAGGATGCGATCACCGTGGCCAGTCTGGCCATCGGCCTGCTGGTGTACGCGCCGTGGCTGATCCTGCTGCTGGTGCTGGCGCTGGTGCCGGCCTTCATCGGCGAATCGCACTTCAACGCGGCTGGCTACAGCCTCAACTTCCAGTGGACCCCCGAACGCCGCCAGCTCGACTACCTGCGCCAGCTCGGTGCCAGCGTGGAAACGGCCAAGGAAGTGAAGATCTACAACCTGCATCGCTTCCTGGTGGAACGCTATCGCAGGCTGTCGGTGGCGCTGTTCCAGGCCAACCGAGCGCTGGCCCGGCGCCGCGCGTTCTGGGGCACGCTGCTGGCCGCGCTGGGCACGCTGGGGTACTACACCGCCTACGCCTACATCGCGTGGCGCACGGTGCGCGGCGACTTCTCGATCGGCGACCTGACCTTTCTCGCCGGCAGCTTCCTGCGCCTGCGCCAGCTGTTGGAGGGCCTGCTGATCGGCTTCTCGCAGGTGGCCAGCCAGGCGCTGTACCTGGACGACCTGTTCTCGTTCTTCCAGATCCAGCCGGAAATCCATTCGCGCGAGGGTGCGGTCCGGGTGCCACAGCCGATCCGCCAGGGCTTCGTGTTCGAGAACGTCGGTTTCCGCTACCCCGACGCCGAGCACTGGGCTGTCCGCCATCTCGACTTCCAGCTGCAGGCCGGCGAAGTGCTGGCTCTGGTCGGCGAGAACGGAGCGGGCAAGACCACGCTGGTGAAGCTGCTGGCGCGGCTCTACGAACCGGACGAAGGCCGCATCCTGCTCGATGGCCGCGACCTGCGCGATTACGACCTGGACGACCTGCGCGCCAACCTTGGGGTGATCTTCCAGGACTTCGTGCGCTACAACCTCAGCGCCGGCGAGAACATCGGCGTCGGTCAGGTCGAGGCAATGGACGACCAGTCACGTATCGCTGACGCCGCACGGCGCGGCATGGCCGAGGAAGTGATCGACGACCTGCCCGGCGGCTACGACCAGTTGATCGGCCGCCGCTTCAAGCAGGGCGTGGACCTGTCCGGCGGCCAATGGCAGAAGATCGCCATCGCCCGCGCATGGATGCGCAATGCGCAGGTGATGATCCTGGATGAGCCAACTGCGGCGCTGGATGCGCGCAGTGAGTTCGAGGTGTTCCAGCGGTTCAGGGAACTGGCGGATAATCGCACCGCAGTGCTGATTTCCCACCGTTTTTCCTCGGTACGCATGGCTGATCGCATCCTGGTGCTGGCCGATGGACGGATCGAGGCCAGTGGCACCCACGCGCAGCTGATGGCGCAGGGCGGCCGTTATGCCGAGCTGTTCGAGCTGCAGGCGGCCGGTTACCGCTGAGAACGCCTCTCGTTCCGCCCAATGAGAACTTGTCTCATTTGAGATAGAATCACCCCCGACGACTTTCGATAGATACGCTCATGTCCTCCGCTTTTGGCGCCGAAACGGTGCTTGAGGTCCGTCACTGGACCGATGCCTACTTCAGCTTCACCCTCACCCGCGACAGCGGTTTCCGCTTCGAGAACGGCCAGTTCGTGATGATCGGCCTGGAAACCGAGGCGCGGCCGCTGCTGCGTGCGTATTCCATCGCCAGCGCCAACTGGGAAGAGCATCTGGAGTTCTTCAGCATCAAGGTGCAGGACGGCCCGCTGACTTCGCGCCTGCAGCACATCAAGCCGGGCGACAAAGTGCTGGTCGGCAAGAAGCCCACCGGTACCCTGCTGATCAGCGACCTGCATCCGGGCAAGAACCTGTACCTGCTGGGCACCGGCACCGGCATGGCACCGTGGCTGTCGGTGATCAAGGATCCGGAAACCTACGAGCGCTTCGAGAAGGTGATCCTGTGCCACGGCGTGCGCTACGAAAAGGACCTGGCCTACCGCGACTATTTCGAGAAGGAACTGCGTGAGCACGAGTTCCTCGGCGAGATGGTGGGCGACAAGTTGCTGTACTACCCGGCCGTCACCCGCGAGCCGTTCGCCAACCAGGGCCGCCTGACCCAGCTGATGGAAAGCGGCGAGATGCAGCGCACGCTCGGCCTGCCCGAGCTGAACCCGGAGAACGACCGCGCGATGATCTGCGGCAGCCCGCAGATGCTGGCCGACCTGCGCAGCGTGCTCGATGCCCGTGGCTTCCAGGTCTCGCCGCGCATCGGCCAGCCGGGCCACTACGTGTTCGAGCGCGCGTTCGTCGAGAAGTAAGACGTGGGGCAACCGCCCCACCCTTTTTACGCGGCCTGTTGCGTACCTTGCGTATTACCGGCATCGTCCTCCTCACAGGGGCCGATGGCCCTGCTGGGGAATTCACGGATGATGAACACATGGATCCCGCACTGGATGCGGGCCTTGGCAATTGCCAGCCTGCTGCTGGCGGCCGTTCCGGCATGGGCCGCGCCGCCCGCCCGCGGCGAAGTGCCGCCGCAGGCGCTGGGCAACGACCGCAAGGGCAATCCGGTCAATCTGGCCGAGCAGCGCGGCAAGGTGGTGATCGTGACCTTCTGGGCCTCCTGGTGCGGGCCCTGCCGCAAGGAACTGCCGATCCTGGCCCATCTGCAGCAGGTGGTCGGCGAGGACGCATTGAAGGTCTATGCGGTCAACTGGGGCGAACCGCGACTGGAAGTCAGCCGCCTGATCCGCCAGCGTGACTGGCCAAAGCTGGAATACCTGCATGATCCCGGCGGCGCGCTTGCCGAGCAGTTCGGCATCGTTGCCGTACCCCACATGTTCGTCGTCGGCCGCGATGGCACCATCGCTCACGCGCACCGTGGCTACAGCGAGGCCAGCCTGCCGAAGATCCTGGAACAGGTGATCGAAGCACTGCCCGAAGATGTGCGCAACCGCCAAGCAGGAGCGGCGGCGCTGGGGCGCTGAGCACAGGCACCCGGCACGAACGGCGGCATGTCACAGCAGCGCTTCGATCTCTTCGCGCAGCTGCTTCGGCTTGGTGGTGGGCGCATGACGCGACACCACCCGTCCCTGGCGATCGACCAGGAACTTGCTGAAATTCCACTTGATGCGGGCACTGCCGAGCAGGCCACGCTTCTCGCGTGACAGCCATGCCCACAGCGGATCCGCACCCTCGCCGTTGACCTCGATCTTCTCCGACAGCGGAAAGCTGACCGGGTAGTCCAGCGAACAGAACTGGCGGATCTGCGCAGCGTCACCCGGCTCCTGCGCGCCAAACTGGTTGCACGGGAAGCCGATCACCATCAGCCCGCGTTCGCGGTAGTCCTGCCACAGCTGTTCCAGCCCGGTGTACTGCGGGGTGAAGCCACAGCGACTGGCGACATTGACCAGCAGCAACGGGTGGCCCTGGTACCGGGCCAGCGCCTGCGGCTGGCCGTCGAGGTCACGGAAGCTGAAATCGTAGGCGGTGGTCATGGCGACGGGCCTTGGAGGGTCGTTGCATGGTACCCGGGCCCGGCTTCGGCAACATGCCTTTTGACACAAGTGCAGCCGCGCCGGACCGGGTTACCCTCGGGCCCTTGTTTGCCTTACCGGAGCTACTACCTTGACCACTCGCCTTGCCCTTGCCGTGGCCATGACCCTCGGCCTTGCCCTGCCCGCCTACTCGGCCGGTGCCGCCACCCCGGCTGCCAGCAGCGCCGCGCAGCAGGCCAACCCGTTCTTCGCCGACAGCCCGCTGCCGCTGCACTTCCCGCAGTTCGACAAGATCAAGGACAGCGACTTCGCCCCGGCCTTCGACGCCGGTATGGCGCAGCAGCTGAAGGAAGTGGAGGCCATCGCCAACACCAAGGCCAAGCCGACCTTCGACAACACCATCATCGCCCTGGAAAAGAGCGGTGACACCCTGGACCGTGCGACCACCGTGTTCTTCAGCCTGGTCGGCGCCGATACCAACGACACCCGCAAGAAGCTGCAGGCCGACTACTCGGCGAAGTTCGCCGCGCACAGCGATGCGATCGCGCTGAACGGCAAGCTGTTCGCGCGCATCCAGGCACTGTATGACAGCCGCACTACCCTGGGCCTGGACGCAGAAGGCGTGCGCCTGGTCGAGAAGTACTACGACAACTACGTGCGCGCCGGCGCCAAGCTGTCCGAGGCCGACAAGGCCAAGCTGAAGGAAATGAACGCCGAGCTGGCCAACCTGGGCACCAAGTTCAGCCAGAACGTGCAGTCGGAAGTGAACGCCTCGGCGATCACCGTCGACGACGTCAAGGAGCTGGACGGCCTGTCCAAGGAGCAGATCGCTGCCGCCGCCGAAGCCGCCAAGGCCCGTGGCCTGGACGGCAAGTACGTGATCACCCTGCTCAACACCACCGGCCAGCCGCCGCTGACCAACCTGGCCAACCGCGCCCTGCGCCAGAAGATCTACGAAGCCTCCACCACCCGTGGCAGCCGTGGCGGTGAGTTCGACAACACCGCGCTGGTGTCGCGCATCATGCAGCTGCGTGCCGACAAGGCCAAGCTGATGGGCTTCCCGAACTTCGCCGCCTACAACCTGACCAACCAGACCGCCAAGACCCCCGAAGCGGTCAATGCGATGCTGGGCAAGCTGGCCCCGGCCGCCGTGGCCAACGCCAAGCGCGAAGCCGCCGACCTGCAGGCGATGATCGACAAGGAACAGAAGGCCGCACGCAAGCCGACCTTCCAGCTGGAACCGTGGGACTGGGCCTTCTACAGCGAGAAGGTGCGCCAGGCCAAGTACAACTTCGACGAGTCGCAGCTGAAGCCGTACTTTGAAATGAAGAACGTGCTGGAGAACGGCGTGTTCTACGCGGCTGGCCAGGAATTCGGCCTGACCTTCAAGCAGCGTACCGACCTGCCGGTCTACCACGATGACGTCACCGTCTACGACGTGTTCGACGCTGACGGCAGCCAGCTGGCGATCTTCATCTTCGACCCGTATGCACGCGCCTCCAAGCGCGGCGGTGCGTGGATGAACTCCTACGTCTCGCAGTCCAAGCTGACCGGCTTCAAGCCGGTGGTGGCCAACCACCTGAACATCCCGAAGCCGCCGGCGGGCCAGCCGACCCTGCTGACCTGGGATGAGGTGAACACCACCTTCCACGAGTTCGGCCACGCCCTGCACGGCATGTTCTCCAACGTGAAGTACCCGTACTTCTCGGGCACCTCGGTGCCGCGTGACTTCGTCGAGTTCCCCTCGCAGGTCAATGAAATGTGGTCGGACAACCCCGCCATCCTGAAGAACTACGCCAAGCACTACCAGAACGGTTCGGCGATGCCGCAGGCGCTGCTGGACAAGGTGCTGGCCGCGGCCAAGTTCAACCAGGGCTTTGCCACCACCGAATACCTGGGCGCAGCCATGCTTGACCAGCGCTGGCACCAGATCGGCCCGGACCAGGTGCCGGCCGCCAAGGACGTGATGGCCTTCGAGCGCGCCGCGCTGGAGAAGGACGGCATCTACTACGCGCCGGTTCCGCCGCGCTACAAGACGCCGTACTTCAGCCACATCATGGGCGGCTACTCGGCCGGCTACTACGCCTACATCTGGTCGGAAGTGCTCGACGCCAACACCCAGAAGTGGTTCAACGACAATGGCGGCCTGAGCCGCAAGAACGGCGACCACTTCCGCGCGACCCTGCTGTCCAAGGGTGGCAGTGTGGATGCGATGCAGCTGTTCCGCGATTTCGCCGGCCACGAGCCGCAGATCGAACCGCTGCTGGAAAAGCGTGGCCTGACCGGCACCGGCAACTGATCGGCAATGCAGTAGCCTGAAACGAAAACCGCCCGGGAAACCGGGCGGTTTTTTTGTTGGGTCATCCACGCATGGCGTGGATCTACTCGTCCATGCATCGCGTGGATCCATCCATCCACGCATGGCGTGGATCTACCCGTCCACGCATCGCGCGGATCCGTCCATCCAGGCATCGCGCGGATCCACCATACGATTGCGTGGTCGCAGTAGATCCACGCCATGCGTGGATGCTCTTCCGGATCAGCGCGGCGCCACGTACCCACCCGGCACGCCTTCCGGCGACAGCACCAGCTGCCACAACTGCGCATGCCGGCAACGGAAGGTCGCCATCGACCCGGCCAGGTAGAAACGCCACATGCGGCGGAAATGCTCGTCGTAACCCGCGTCCAGCCGTGGCCACGCTGCTTCCACATTGCGCCGCCAGGCCTGCAGGGTCAGGTCGTAGTCGGTGCCGAAGTTGTGCCAATCCTCCAGCACGAAACGTCCTTCGAATGCCTTGCTGATCTGCACCGCCGACGGCAGCATCGAATTGGGGAAGATGTAGCGCGCGATCCACGGATCAGTGCGATGCCGCGAGATGTTGGTGCCGATGCTGTGCAACAGCAGCAGGCCGCGCGGCGACAGGCAGCGCCTGGCCACCTCGAAGAAACTGGCGTAGTTCTTGTCGCCGACGTGCTCGAACATGCCGATCGAGAAGATCGCATCGAACGGTTCGTCCAGTTCGCGGTAGTCCTGCAGGCGGATCTCGATCGGCAGGCCAGCGCACAGGTCGCGTGCGAACTCGGCCTGTTCCTGCGAGATGGTCACGCCGACGCCGCTGACGCCGTAACGCTCGGCAGCGAACTTCAGGGCTTCGCCCCAGCCACAGCCGATGTCCAGCACGCGCTGCCCAGGGCGCAGGCCCAGCTTGCGACAGACCAGGTCCAGCTTGGCTTCCTGCGCGGCGTCGAGATCATCGGCATTGCGCCAATAACCGCAGCTGTAGACCAGGCGCTGACCGAGCATGGCCTGGTAGAGATCGTTGCCGAGGTCGTAGTGGCGGCGACCGACTTCGTAGCTGCCCTGCCCGACCTGCAGGTTGAACAGGCGCGCCTTCAGCGCGTCGGCCACTTCGCGCCAACCGTGCACCCGTTCGTCCAGGTGCGCCTGCATCAGGTGGACGAGGAACTCGTCGAGGACGTTGGCATCCCACCAGCCGTCCATGTAGCTCTCGCCGAGGCCGAGCGAGCCGTGCGCCATGACCCGCGCAAAGAAGCGCGGGTCATGCACCTGGATATCCTGTGGCTGGGTACCACCGATGCGGACCCCGGCTTCCTGCAGCAGGCCGGTAACCCGCTCCTGCAACCCTGTATCCACGCCACCTCCTCGACTGCGGTCAACCGCGTGCGAACAGCGCCACGTAGTCCTTGGCCACGTGTGGCAACAGCACCGCCGCCGGTACGTCGGCGGTCTGGGTGCCGTCCGAGTATGGACCCACCTGGTACGGCGGGAAAACAAAGCGCAGCGCGGTGATCTGCCCCTTGTCGTCGGTCAGCGGCTGGAACTGGCTGAAATTGTCGGCCTGCGGTCCGGTACCGTCGGCGATCATGCGCGATGCGTTGCGCAGCGATTCCTGCAGCTGGGCAGGGTCCATGTCCTCGCCGCTGAGCCGCGTGGCCACGCGTTCGCGCAGCTGGTCGGCGACGAAATCGCTGATCGCCTTCCAGCCCTTGGCATCGACCACCAGCTTGTCGGCACTGAGCATCTGCTGCTGCGCCGGCAGCCACACGAAGCGCGCAACCAGCGGTTCACCGTGGGCGCCACCGGTGTAGCGGCTGCCATCGGCACTGACCACCACCAGCTGCGGGGTTTCCAGCAGCTTCTCGAAACTCAGCGACAGCTCGTAGGGCATGGTCGGCTTGTCATTGCCCAGCCCGTCCAGCGCCTGCTGCAGGTCGCCGCGTGCACTGGTGGCGTAGCTCTGCAGCGCGCGTGCCAGGCCGGGGTAACGGTCGATGCCGGCCGGATAGCTGATGCCGACCACTTCGCGCTCGTTGTTCTCGATCACATCGCGCAGGTCCAGCGGCGCTTCCGTGGCCGGCGTTTCACCCGCAGCAGTGGCCTCGGCGGCAGGCGCCGCGTCGGTCGCCGGTGCCGGCTCGCTCTCACGCTGGCAACCGGCCAGCAACAGCACGCCCACCACGCCGGCCAGCACGCTGCCGTGCAGCGGCCGGTTGTTTCCAATCTTCATCGGGATCCCCTGTTCATGTTTGTACATCATCGCCTGCCATGGCTGAAGCGTGACCCGCTGGCATTCAGCCAACGAGCAGATCGTGATACTCCTCATGCCGCTGCAGGAAGGCCTCGGCATACGAACACGCCGGCACCACCTTGTACTTCTGTTCGCGGGCGAAACGCAGCGCGACGCGGGTCAACTCACCGGCGATGCCACGACCGGCGATCGGCTCGGGCACTTCGGTGTGGGTGATGACCATGCGCCTGCGCTTGATCTGGTAGTCGAGCACCGCCAGCTGTCCTCGCACGCGGGCGGTGAAGCGGTGGCTGGCCAGATCGTGTTCGACCTCATAGGCCAGACCGGGGGGCGTGACCGAAGCCATGGAACTGTCTCCTGCGACGACTGCGTGGATGGTGCGCAGCCGGGCGCCATGATCGCGTGAAGCCTGAACAGGGGCAAGTCCGATCCATTCACGTCAGTTTCCGACCCTCAAGCTGGAGGGCGGCCGGCCGCTATCGCCTGTGGAGGGGTACGGCCACGCTGGCACGACCCTTGCGACCGTTGACCATGCGCACCACCGCGGAGGCTCTCATGCACCCCAGCGATACCCATTCCGATACCGACCGCGCCCTGCTGGAGGGCCTGCTGCAACTGGCGGTGGAAGGGCAAACCGAAGACCAGGATTTCCAGCGCATCGGCGAGGAAGTGTTCTCGCGCCTGCTGGACACCTACGGACGGCAGACCACGGCCTGAACCGGCTGGGGCGGATCGATGCCGATCCGCCCCGTTCCCCGCCTCAACCGCCGCCGAGGCGGAAGGTCGGGTTGGAGAGTTCGCGCAGGAAATGGCTGAAGATGCTCGGCTGCATGGCCAGCATGAAGATCACGCCGAACGCCGCGCCGGCCAGGTGAGCACTATGGTTGATGCGGTCGCCGCCCCGCTTGTCCATCCAGATGCTGTAGCCGACATAGAACGCGGCATAGACGATGGCCGGTGCCGGGATGAAGAACACCAGGATGATCGACCACGGCTTGATCAGGATGAAGGCGAACAGCACCGCCGACACTGCCCCGGATGCACCAAGGCTGAGGTAGTTCGGGTTCTTCTGGTTCTTCAGGTAGCTGGGCAGGATCGAAACCACCAGCGCACCGATATAGAACGCCGGATAGGTCAGGTAGCTGCCGGTCAGCTGCACCATCACGCTCTCGATGAATCCCCCGAAGAAGAACAGGGTGATCATGTTGAAGATCAGGTGCGACCAGTCGGCGTGGATGAAGCCATAGGTCACCAGCCGGTCGTACTGGCGGTGACGGTCGATGGCCGGCGGCCACAGGATCAGGCGGTCGGCCAGCTTGCGGTTGTTGAACGCCATCCACGAAAGGATGGCGGTGACGGCGATCAACAGCAGATTGACGGGGGTCATGTCAGGCTCAGGCGCTACGGTAGTTGTCGACCATACGATAGCGTTTCGCATACCAACCGAAGGCCAACGCCGCGATGAAAGCGAAACCGGCGAAGAAGAACATCAGGAACGCCGCCTCGCTCAGGCCTGTCCCGGCGATCTGGTGGGTCACCGTGTCGTTGCGCACGGCGGCGTTGGACAGCAGCACCCACAGGTTGCCGATGGTGGTGGTCAGGTTCCAGAAGCTCATCACCACGCCCTTCATGGCCTGCGGCGCCTGGCTGTAGGCGAACTCCAGGCCGGTGGCCGAAACCAGCACCTCACCGAAGGTCAGCAGTGCGTACGGCAGCATCTGCCAGAAGATCGACATCGCGTTGCCACCGTCCATCACCACCTGGATGCCACCGACCACGATCCAGGCCAGGCCGCTGAAGGCGATACCGGCGGTCATGCGGCGCAGCGCGGTCGGCTCGAAGCCGAAGCGGCGCAGGGCCGGGTACAGCACCAGGTTGTTGAACGGAATCAGGATCATCACCAGCAGCGGGTTCAGCGCCTGCATCTGCGAGGCGGTGAACCAGCTCGGCATCTGCATCTGCTGGCCCTGCAGCACCCAGGTCGAGGCCTTCTGGTCGAACAGCGAGAAGAACGGGGTGGTCAGCGCGAAGATGACCAGCACGCGCAGCACCGAGCGCACGCCCTCAACGGCTTCGGCCGGATGCTGGCCGCGGGCGCGGTCCAGCTGCAGCCAGGTACCACCACCGATGCCTGCCAGGATCGACACCAGCGCCAGGCACAGGCAGATCACGATGCCGAGCGAACCGACCAGGCCGAACGAGGCTGCCGCCAGCACCAGACCGAGCACGGCGATCACCAGGCCCGGACGGCCCTGACCTGCCACGCGCGCGGTCAGCGCGGTACGCACCACGTTGGCGAACGAATGCGGATCCTTCGGAGGCAGCGGCACCAGCACGTAGCGCTTGCGGCCCAGCCAGAACACGAAGGTGGCGATGAACATCAGGATGCCCGGGATACCGAACGCCCACTGCGGGCCCCAGTTCTTGAGCACCAGCGGGATCAGCAGCGAGGCGAACAGCGAGCCGAAATTGATGATCCAGTAGAAGGCGTCGAAGACGAGCTTGGCCAGGTGCTTGTTGCCCTGGTCGAACTGATCGCCCATGAACGAGGCCACCAGCGGCTTGATGCCGCCAGCACCGAGCGCGATCAGGCCCAGGCCAAGGAAGAAGCCTTCGCGGCTGTTCTCGAACAGCGCCAGGCACAGGTGGCCGGCGCAGTAGACCAGGCTGAACCAGAGGATGGTGTGGTACTTGCCGAAGAACTTGTCGGCCAGCCAGCCACCGAGCAGCGGGAAGAAATACACGCCGATCATGAAGCTGTGCATGATGTCCTTGGCTTCACCGGCACGGCCTTCGGCAGTGATTTCCTGCAGAAGCAGCGAGGTGATCAGGAACTGCACCAGGATGTTGCGCATCCCGTAGAAACTGAACCGCTCGCAGGCCTCATTGCCGATGATGTACGGGATCTGGCGCGGCATCTTTCCCTGGCCGGCGATGGGGGCAACTGCGTCGTGGCTCATCCTGTAAGGCATTCCTGCAAAGCGAAAGGCGCAAGATTACCGGAAGCAGGGCTTGCGAAGCACGCTGCAGGGCTGCATGACAACGGTGCCAATCCATGGCAGACACCGCATGCCATGCCGGAAGTCACGGAACCTGCACGACAAAAGCGTAAACTTATCGTTATGCGCCCCCCTGCCCTCGCCCCCCTCCTGCTCGCTTGCCTTGCGCTGCTGGCATGGCAGGCGCAGGCGCGACCACAGGCACCGGCTGCCGCCTCCAGCGATGGCGAGCCACGGCAACTGACTGTGGCCGCGCTGGAACTGCCCAGCCGCGACGACGCACAGTGGAAGCTGCGCCGCGAACAGGTCGCCCAGCTGTTGACCGAACTGCAGCCGGACGTGATCTCGGTGCAGCAGGTGCTGCAGCAACAGGGCCGCAACCCGGCCTGCTGGCTGGCCAGCCGTCTGCGCTACAGCTGCGACTTCGTTACCGCCGACCCGCCCAGCCAACCGCTGCGGCACGGCAACGCGATGCTGACCCGGTTACCGGTCAGCGAGGACGGCGTGACCCTGCTGCACCCGCCCGGTACATTCAGCGCGGCCGGCATGATGCGGCTGGCACTGGGCCAGGCACGGGTGAATGTCTATGTGGCGCGGCTGCGGCCGGACCCGGACGATGCCATTGCGCGCCAGCACCAGACCAGCGACCTGATGACCTGGATCGGCGCGACCGCCGAGGGCATGCCGAGCCTGATCGCCGGCGACTTCTCGGCCAATACGGTGGAACTGGTGCGCAGCACGCCGGGGTTCCAACCGGCCCGACGCAACCCTGGCGGCCGTCCCGAGGCTGCGGCCAGTGGCGGCGGAGCCAGTGGCCATGGCCTGGACGTGCTGTTCCAGGTCAAGCACTTCGGCGGCATCCGCCAGCAGCCGATCCTGCTGCCGGCCGACGGCGACCTGCCCGGCCTGAGGCTGGGCGTGATGGCCACCCTGCGCCTGCAGGGTGATACGGCCACGGCCGAATAGGTAGTGCCGGCCGCTGGCCGGCTCCCCGGCACCATACGGTTGCCGGCCAGCGGCCGGCACTACCCAATGAATGCTGCAACAGAAAAGGCCGGGGTTTCCCCCGGCCTTTCAATTCAACCTGTCGCTGAAATCAGGCGATCGCTTCCTGGTAACGGCGCTCGACTTCGTTCCAGTCGATGACGTTGAAGAACGCGCCGATGTATTCCGGGCGACGGTTCTGGTACTTCAGGTAGTACGCGTGTTCCCACACGTCCAGGCCGAGGATGGGGGTGTTGCCTTCCATCAGCGGGCTGTCCTGGTTGCCGGTGCTCTCGACCACGACCTTCTTGTCCGGGGTCACGCTCAGCCACGCCCAGCCGCTGCCGAAACGGGTCAGCGCGGCCTTGGTGAAGGCATCCTTGAACTTGTCGAAGCCGCCCAGGTCCTTGTCGATGGCCTTGGCCACGTCGCCCACCGGGTTGCCGCCAGCATTCGGAGCCATCACGGTCCAGAACAGCGAGTGGTTGGCATGGCCACCACCGTTGTTGCGCACCGGACCCTGCAGGTTCTCCGGCAGCGACTTCAGCTTCTTCACCAGCACTTCGACCGGCAGGTCAGCGTACTCGGTGCCTTCCAGCGCCGCGTTGACGTTGTTGATGTAGGTCTGGTGATGCTTGGTGTGATGGATTTCCATCGTCGCCGCATCGATATGCGGTTCCAGCGCGTCGTAGGCGTAGGACAGCTTGGGCAGGGTATAGGCCATGATGCATCTCCTGATTGCGAGGGCACCCGACGGTGTCGGGCGTTGCGCGGTGAATGATGGGGACAGAGCGCCAGATTACCAAGGGGGATGTAAAGGAAATTGCGTCCTGCCAGTGAGCACGACGGCAATTGTTACGCAGCGGTGACGCAGCGTCCTCCTCATGCACGGTGCAGCGCGCAGGCGCTAAAGTGCATGTACCACCCTCGCCAGTCCTGCCCATGCGCAACCCCCGGCTGCTGATCACCGCCATCGCCCTGCTCGTGCTCGGCCTGGTCGTCAACCATTTCATGCAGCGGCCTCCGGCGCCGCAGTTCGCACCGGACCTGCAAAGCGCGCCCGCGGCACGTGCTCCGACTGCACGCAGCAGCGATGACAGTGGCCTGCCGGCCTTCCTGCCCGCCGAAGCACGACAGACCATCGCCCTGATCCAGCGCGGCGGCCCGTTCCCGCACCGTCAGGACGGCAGTACGTTCGGCAACCGCGAGCAGCAACTGCCGCAACGGGCGCGCGGCTATTACCGCGAATACACCGTCGACACTCCCGGCGCACGCACCCGTGGCGCGCGCCGCATCGTTACCGGCGGTGATCCGCCCGAGGCGTGGTATTACACCGACGACCACTATGCGTCGTTCCGCAGCTTCAGCGTACCGGCCAAGGGAGCGCAGTGATGAGCCATGATGATTTCGGCCTCGGCCTGCATGACATCAACAATGCAGGCGTCTACGCCATCGACAGCGAAGATATCGATGCGCTGGCCGCAGCAATGCGCGATGCCGGCCTGAAAGTGATCCGCATCGACCTGGATGGGGTGATCGACAAGCGCACCCTGCTTGCCCGCCTGGCGGCGCAGCTGGATTTCCCGGCGGGTTTCGGCGGCAACTGGGATGCGCTGTCGGACAATCTGCGCGACCTGCAGTGGCTGCCGGCCACCGGCTATGCGCTGTTCCTGGCCGATGTGGATGCCCTGCGCGCCGGTGCAGGCAAGGAGTTCGACACGCTGCTGGACATCCTTGACGAAGCCAGCCGCGACTGGGTCGGCCGCGACGTGCCGTTCTGGGTGTTCCTGTCGCAGAGCGCGTAAGGTCACTGCCGTGTTAGAGGCCGACCTTGGTCGGCATGGGCGTGTCCCCGCCTGGATCATCCACGCATGGCGTGGATCTACCCGGCGCAGCTGGATGCACAGGACCACGCCCGGCGAGCGCCCGTCGCGGCATGCACACCCCCGCCCGGCATGGCCCGGCGCTACCCGGGACCAATCGGTAGATCCACGCCATGCGTGGATGAGGGCAGACGCGGGCAGCGCCGCTTCACCGGCTGCCGTTATCTTCCTGCAGCTCTTTCTTGAACGGGATGTCCGGCGGCGGTCGCGCCACCGCCGGCTGGTCCTGCATGTTCGGGTTGGTCAGGCCACAGCCACCACCGGCCTGCAGGATCGAGATCACGCAGGATATTTTCGTGCTGGTGCCCGGCAGTGGGATCTCCATCGCCTTGACACCCTTGCGCACCCATTCGGCCAGCAGCGACTCCTGCGGCACCCAGTACTTGTCGAACGAGGTGGGCGTGTAGTCGTACGGCGGACGCTTCAACCACTTGCCGGACTGGGCAATGCGCTCCTTGCTCCAGCCATCATTGGCGCCACCGGGCGCGCCGCGCTCGGCAGGCCCCTCGCCCTGCTGACCCGGCACGCGCGCGCTGCCATCGGCATTGAACAGGCCCGCGCCCTTGCCCGCGTTGCTTGCCTGGCTGGCGCCGTTGCTGGCCCCATCCCGATTGCGGCTGGAAGCCCCCCAGTCATCGCCCTTGGCAGGCGTGGCCCAGTTGCCCGGGTTGGGCGCGGGGCGCGCCCCAGCCTGGGCCGGCGTCGTGCTGGACGCTGCTGGACGCGCAGCGGTGCTGCTTGCAGTCGCCACATTGCCACTTGCGGCTGACGCGGGCGTTGCCGCCGGGGCGCTGCCACTGGCGGCTGAAGCGGCGGCCACCGGTGCCGACGCCACCTCGCGCTCGCGTACCGGCACATCGCGTCCGGTAGCGGCACGCACGCTCGGCTCGCGGCCAGGCACCGTCGCCATCCGCACCTGCGGATCCACAACGGCCTGCACTTCGCGCTCGCGCACCTGGAGGTCCCGCTGCGGCACGCGCACCTGCACCTCGGCCGTGCGCAGCGGCTGCGGCGCAACCGCCGCGTCGACCGTACTGACTTCGCGCTCCTGCACCTGGATCTCGCGCAACTGGGGCGACCGCACCGCAACTTGAGGCGCCCGCACCGGCATGGGCGTCGGCGCAGCCTGCACTGGCTGCACGCTGCGCTCGCGTACCGTGGGCGCGGTGTCGCGCGGCACGATGCTGACCTCGGTGCGCGGCACGCTGACCGGTGGCACCACGAAATCGGTGCTGGCCTGGGCCACTTCGGTGGCCTGCACCGGCGACGGCGGCGGCGCGGCAACCGGTGCGGGTTCGGTTTCAGCAGGCGGCGGTGGGACGTTCGCAGTCGGGGCCGACGCCGGCGTGGACGCCTGGGCGGCCGCTGTCGCAGGACGCGGCTCGGGCGCCGTCGCTGCGCCGGCCTGCTGGCCTGCCACAACCCGGCCGGCCGGTGCTGCCGCGGCGGCTTCGGCGCCCGGCTGATCGCCGCCGCCCTCCTGACTCGCACGCCCTACGAATTCCACCTGCGTGCGCTCACCTTCGGCGCCCTCTGCTTTCGGCTCAGTGGTGCGGATCACCGCGACCCACAACAACAATACGAAGAACAACAGGTGCAGCAGCGCGCTGACCAGCGCAGACGTCCAGCGCATCCAGCGCTGATCACGCGGTGCCGCATCCCAGTCCTGCCAGAACAGGCGGCGCAGTGCCTGCCAAGGGGACAACGCAGGCAGTCGCCCAGACGGGCCGGGCAGCGGACGTGGCAGCAATACCGCGATGATGTCGCGGGCATGCAACGGCCTTGGCAACGGGCCGAGCGTGCGCAGCCACAGCGCCCAGCCGTATGGCAGGCGCGTGGTCTTCTCGAGGACGGCACGTGGCTGCTGGCGCGCCAGCAGCAGGTCGATGAGTTGCTCGGCCCGGGTCAGAGGCACGCGTCAGCGATCAGGCGGCGTTGCCGCGAGGGATGTACGGCGCGTGGCCACTGTCGTGGTCGGTCGCGTCACGTACTGCGGTCACGCCCGGCACGCGGCCCATCAGGGTTTTCTCGATGCCCTGCTTGAGGGTGACATCGGCCATGCCACAGCCCTGGCAGCCGCCACCGAAGCGCAGCAGCACCACGCCTTCGGCCGACACTTCCTGCACCGCCACCTTGCCGCCATGCGACGCCAGCTGCGGGTTGATTTCGTTTTCCACCACCCAGTGCACGCGCTCCACCAGCGAGGCGGCATCACCCGGCGCTTCGCCCTTGATGCGTGGTGCCTTGATGGTCAGCTGCTGGGCGCCTGCAGTGCCGGCGACGATGTCGATCTCGGCACCGTCCAGCCAGCCCACGCTGGCTGCATCGACGTAGAGGGTGAAGCCGTCGCAGTCCACCGCCCACTCGTCACCGAGCAGGTCGCTCGGCTCGGCGAACTCCAGCCGGGCATCGGCGCGCGGGGTACCAGGATCGACCGCGCTCAGGCGCACGCCCATGCCGGGCGCGCCCTCGCGTTCGATCAGCTTGCGGAAATGGGTCTGGGCAGTGTCGGAGATCTGGATCATCAGGCTATTCTAGCCAAGTAAGCGTCAGCCGCTCATTCGGTTTATACACCGTCCGGCGCATTGTTCAGTCAACACGAGGTGGAGATTCCCATGGCCGACCTGATTCCGCTGGCCCAGGCCCGTTGCGTGCCGCGCAAAGGCAGCGACCACAAGCTCGGCGAAGCCCGCCTGGCCGAACTGATGCCACAGATTCCCGGCTGGGAGCTGAGCGAGGGGGGACAGGCGCTGCTGCGCACCTTCCGCTTCAAGAACTACTACGCCACCATGGCCTTCGTGAACGCGCTGGCCTGGATTGCCCACCACGAGGACCATCACCCGGACCTGGGCGTGCACTACGACCGCGCGGTCGTGCGCTTCTCCACCCACGACGTGGGCGGCCTGAGCGAGAACGACTTCATCTGCGCGGCCAAGACTTCGGCCCTGACGGAGCAACTGCCATGAACGTACGTTTGCTGAGCCTGTCCCTGATCGCTGCGACCGGCCTGGCCGGCTGTGGCCCGTCCGAACCGCCGGCACCGCCACCGCCGCCACCCACCGAAGTGGCCGCAGTGAAGACGCCGCCGCCGCAGTACCCGCTCGAGCTTGCCTGCATGGGCGTAGGCGGGACCAGTACCTTCAAGGTGACCATCGGTACCGACGGCAAGCCGAGCGAGGTCGCGCTGTTGACCGGGGCCGGCAACCCGCAGCTGGACGAACTGGCCAAGACCGCGGTGCAGGGCTGGCAGTTCAACGCCGCCACCCGCAATGGCCAGCCGGTGCCGGCCACCATCCAGGTGCCGGTCAGCTTCAACCCGCCGCAGCCGAAGCCGGACCAGTGCTTCGCGATCGAAGAGCGCCTGCGCAGCGGGGGCTGATCGCCCGCCCTCCGACGAGGCCAGCCGACGCCCGCCTCGCCCTTGCCGCCCCGGCCCCGCCCGGGGCGGTTGTCTGTTGACCAGGACCGCGTCGGTAGATGCTGCAGATTCCCCCCGAAAACATCTGGATCGCGCTGGCGGTCACTCTCGCCGCCGGCCTGGCCACGTCCATTGGCAGCCTGCTGGTGCTGTTCTCGCGTCGGCCCAATCCACGCCTGCTCGCCTTCGGCCTGGCCTTCGCCGGCGGCGCAATGGTCTATGTGTCGCTGTCGGAGATCCTCAACAAGTCCATTGCTTCATTCGCGTTGGCGTATGGCGAGCGCACCGGCTTCACCTACGGCACCCTGGCATTCCTGCTGGGCGTGGTGACGATCGTGCTGATCGACCACTTCATTCCCAACCCGCACGACAGCCTGGACAAGCAGGACCCCGCGTTCCGCGAGAACAGCCGCGAGTACCTGAAGCGGGTTGCCCTGCTGACCTCGATCGCGATCACCGCGCACAATTTCCCGGAAGGCCTGGCAACGTTCTTTGCGACCCTGGAAAGCCCATCGGTGGGCATGCCGCTGGCCTTCGCCATCGCCATCCACAACATTCCCGAGGGCATCGCGATCGCGGTGCCGGTGTACTTCGCCACCCAGAACAAGCTCTACGCGTTCACCGCCAGCCTGTTGTCGGGCCTGGCCGAGCCGGTGGGCGCGGCGATCGGCTATGTGCTGCTGTCCGGCTCGTTGTCACATGCAACGTTCGGCTGGGTGTTCGGGCTGATCGCAGGGGTGATGGTGTTCCTGGCGCTGGATGAGCTGCTGCCGGCGGCCAAGCGCTATGCCAAGGGCCACGAGACGGTTTACGGTCTGGTGGCGGGCATGGGAACGCTGGCGATCAGCCTGGTGCTGTTCAAGTGGTGAGGGCCCCCGAAGGGCGCATCCACGCATGGCGTGGATCTACCGGACCCAGGTAGCGCCAGGCCATGCCTGGCGACAATTCTTCCAGCATCCGCCGGGCACGGCCCAGCGCTATCTTCAGCGAAGCCGGTCCAGCGCCTCGACCAGCTCTTCAGCCAGCGGCGCGTTCAGTACATACGGCGTCTTCCCCGCGTCCAGTGCGAACTCCAGCGACGCCGCATGCAGGAACAGGCGCTTCAGCCCGATCTGCTCACGAAGTCGCTTGTTGACGGCCGGATCGCCGTATTTATCGTCACCAGCGACCGAATGCCCCAGGTGCTGGGCATGCACGCGGATCTGATGGGTGCGGCCGGTCTCGATACGCACCTCGCAGTACGAATGGCCACCGCGGCGCTCCAGCACCCGGAAGTGGCTGATCGACTCCTTGCCGATCGCGTTGACCTGCACGTGGCGCTCGCCGCCCTGGCGCAACCCTACGTGCAGTGGCGCGTCGACTGTCATCACGCCGTCGGGCATTCGCCCGGCCAACAGGGTCAGGTAGCGCTTGCGGATGCCGGCGCCGTGGTCCTCACGCAGCAGCGCCTGCAGCTCGCTCAGGGCCGAACGCTTCTTGGCCACGATCAGCAGGCCCGACGTGTCGCGATCCAACCGGTGGACCAGCTCCAGGGTCTGGCCCGGACGGAGCGCGCGCAGGGTCTCGATGGCGCCGAAACTGATGCCGCTGCCGCCGTGGCTGGCCACGCCGGAGGGCTTGTTCAGGGCCAGCAGGCGGGCATCCTCGAAGACGATGGCCTGTTCCAGGCGGCGCATGAACGCCTCCGGCGGACCGGCTTTGTCTCCTTCCTCACTGAGACGGACCGGCGGTATCCGCACCTCGTCGCCCGCTTCCAGCTTGCGTTCGGCCTTGGCGCGGCCGCCATTCACCCGTACCTGGCCGCTGCGCACCAGCTTGTACACCAGACTGCGAGGGGCGCCTTTCAGCTGGCCGAGCAGGAAGTTGTCCAGGCGCTGGCCAGCGCGGTCGGCGGGAACGGTGATCATGCGCACGGAAGGCTTGTCGCCAGCGGGCTTGGTAGGGTCTTGGGCGGTCATCAGGCTGTTTATTCTGTTACACTCGGGGGGCGATATAAGGGATTGATTTCGTTGGAAGTTACTCAGGGCCAGAAGCCCAGCTTCCGACGAATCCGGCACAGTGCGCGACCACCGCCCGCGGGGCGGCCATGTTAGCGGCTCACCGGCCTTCCCGGCCATCGCCGGATGTCTGACACACAACCGTGCTGAACATGTCCCGCGTGGCGCTCCAGCCTGGCTGACAGCTGCCTGCGGCCTGTAACACCCCAAAACCCATAAGAGTGAAGCGCTCCCGCGGCCTGCCGTGGTGTCGTAGCGCTGGAAACCCAAGCCGCCCTCCCCGCGCTTGCGCGAATGGGCGGCGAACCGTGTCCAGAGGCGAAACCCCATGGCGTTCCGCGCGGTAGCCGCTTGCGAGGAACGCAACAATGAAGCGAATGCTGATCAACGCCACGCAGGCTGAAGAGCTGCGTGTTGCCATCGTGGATGGCCAGTCGTTGTATGACATCGACATCGAACAGCCGTCGAAGGAACAGAAGAAGTCCAACATCTACAAGGGCCGGATCTTCCGCATCGAGCCCTCGCTGGAAGCGGCCTTCGTTGAATACGGTGGCGGCCGCCATGGCTTCCTGCCGCTGAAGGAAATCTCCCGCGACTACTTCCAGGCCGGTGTCGACCACAACAAGGCCGGTATCCGCGAGCTGTTGAAGGAAGGCCAGGAGATCGTTGTCCAGGTCGACAAGGAAGAGCGTGGCAACAAGGGCGCCGCCCTGACCACGTTCATCTCGCTGGCCGGCCGTTACATGGTGCTGATGCCGAACTCGCCCAGCGCCGGCGGTGTCTCCCGTCGCATCGAGGGCGAAGACCGGGCCGCCCTGAAGGACGCCCTGGACAAGCTGAACATCCCCGATGAAATGGGCGTGATCATCCGTACCGCCGGCGTCGGCCGCGATGCGGAAGAACTGCAGTGGGACCTCGATTACCTGCTGAACGTCTGGCGTGCGATCGCCGAAGCTGCGCTGAGCAAGCCGGCCCCGTTCCTGATCTACCAGGAATCGCGCCTGATCGTGCGCGCCCTGCGTGACTACCTGCGCGCCGACATCGGCGAGATCCTGGTGGACACCGAGGAGATGTACGAGCACGCCAAGGAGTTCATGCAGCAGGTGATGCCGCAGACCCTGCGCAAGCTCAAGCACTACAAGGACGACATCCCGCTGTTCAACCGCTTCCAGATCGAATCGCAGATCGAAGGCGCCTACGAGCGCAACGTGCGCCTGCCGTCGGGCGGCTCGATCGTGGTCGACCAGACCGAAGCCCTGACTGCGGTCGACGTGAACTCCTCGCGCGCCACCAAGGGCAGCGACATCGAGGACACCGCGTTCCAGACCAACCTGGAAGCGGCTGAGGAAGTGGCCCGCCAGCTGCGCCTGCGCGACCTGGGCGGCCTGGTGGTGATCGATTTCATCGACATGGCCTCCAACAAGCACCAGCGCGAGGTCGAGAACCGCCTCGCCAACGCACTGAAGTACGACCGTGCGCGCGTGCAGGTCGGCCGAATCTCGCGCTTCGGCCTGCTGGAAATGAGCCGCCAGCGTCTGCGCCCGAGCCTGGGGGAATCCAGCCAGATCGTCTGCCCGCGCTGCGATGGCCATGGCCGCATGCGCAGCGTGGAATCGTTGTCGCTGTCGATCATCCGCGTCGCTGAAGAGCATGCGATGAAGGAGAACACCGGGCAGGTGCTGGTACAGGCCCCGGTGGAGATCGCCAATTACCTGCTGAATGAAAAGCGCAGCGCCCTGCGCGAGATCGAACAGCGCCATGAAACGCCGATCGTGATCGTCGCCGATGAGCAGCTGCATACCCCGCACTACACCGTCACCCGCCTGCGCGACAACGAGCTGGGCGAGGAAAGCGGCCGACCGAGCTACCAGCGCGGCACCCCGCGCAAGCTGCCGGTGCACGCGCTGACCAAGGGCCAGCTGAACATCCCGCCGCCGATGGTGACCCAGGTCAAGCACAACTCCCCCGCCCCGGTGCGTGAGGAAGTGGAGCCGGCCGCGGCACCCGCACCGGCACCGGTTGCGGCCGTTGCCCCGGCTGCGGCCGCCAGCGGCGGCGTCGTCGGTTGGCTGAAGCGCATCTTCGGTGGCGAACCGGCCCCGGCCGCTGCTCCGGCACCCGCCGCCCGTCAGCCGCAGCAGGATGGCGGCCGTCGTGACCGCAACAAGGATCGCAACAAGGACCGCAAGGACCGTCGCGAGGACAGCCGTGGCAACGGCGGCAATGGCAATGCGCAGCAGCAGAAGGACGGCGGCAACCGCAAGGATCGCGGCGAGCAGCGCAAGGACGGCCGCCAGGGTGGCAACGGCGGCAATCCGGCCAACGGCAATGCCCAGCAGCCGCAGCAGGGTAAGCAGAAGGATCAGCAGAAGGACGGTCAGCAGCAGCCGCAGCAGCAGAACAAGCCGCGCAACGAGCCGCAGGCCCAGAACCCACAGCAGCCGAAGCTGAAGCAGCCCCGGCAGCCGCGTCCGCAGCAGGACGGCGACAAGCCGGCCGAGAAGCCGCAGCGCAGCGCCGCCGAAGCAGCTACCGAGGTGGCAACCGCCGCCGCGGTGACCGCGACGGCTGTCGTGGCCAACACCGTGACCGCGCAGGAAGCCACCGCACCGGTTGCACCGATTGCCGCCGCCGCTCCGGTGGACGCTGCACCGGTGGTCGAGACCGCTCTTGCCTCAACCACTGAGACAGAGGCCGCTGTCGTGACCGCTGAAGAGGCCACGACCGATGCCACGGGCGACCAGACGGGCGAAGGCGCGAGCCGTCGTCGTCGAGGCCGTCGTGGTGGCCGCCGCCGCCGTCGCGGTGGCGCCGAGAACGCCACCGGCAGCGACGCCCTGGGCGACGATCAGGACGACGGTGACGACGGCGATGACGCCGACGGCACTGAGCCGAACCTCGACAACGCAGGTGAAATCGCTCCGGCCGCTGCCACTCAGCCTGCACGTTCGCAGCCGGAGTTCGACTTCGATGACGAAGCCGAACCGGCCGCCGTCGAAGCCGGGAAGCCGGTTCGTGCCGCCGCAGCCGTCGCCGCCGCGCCGGTCGCAGTGGTGAGCAGCGCTGTGGTCGAAGCCGCCGCACCGGTCGTGGCGGAAGTGGCCCCGATCGAAGCTGCTGCGAAGACCGAAGCGGTGTCCTCGCCGGTGCAGACCAGCATGCTCGATGCCATCGACGCCGCGACCCCGGCCCAGCCGGTAGCCGCTGCCGCGCCGGTGATCGAAGCCATTGCGCCGGTGACCGAAG
This sequence comes from Stenotrophomonas sp. ATs4, assembly GCF_051861585.1. NCBI lineage: Bacteria > Pseudomonadati > Pseudomonadota > Gammaproteobacteria > Lysobacterales > Lysobacteraceae > Stenotrophomonas > Stenotrophomonas sp. ATs4. The sequence goes on from NZ_JBLYPK010000008.1 coordinate 30,486, forward strand.
CAAAGCCGGTCGCGGTTGAAGCAACCCCGGCGGTTGAAGTCGCTCCGGTGATCGAAGCCAAGCCGGTGGCCGTTGAGACTGCGCCGGTGGTTGAAGCCAAGCCGGCGATCGTTGAAGCTGCTCCGGTGGTAGAAGCCAAGCCGGTGGCCGTTGAGGCTACGCCGGTGGTTGAAGCCAAGCCGGTCGTCGAGCCCATCGTGGTCGCCGAACAGCCGGTCGCTCCGGTGGCGGTGGAAGCCGCGCCGATCGAAGCCGCTGCCCCGGTCGCCGAAGCGGCGGTGACGCCGTCGATCGACCCGGTCGCCGATGGCCATGCCGACGCTGCCGCCCAGGCTGCAGAAGCCAAGGCCGATGAAGAAGACGAAGAGGCCGCCAAGCGCACGCCGCCGGCGAACTGATCGCTCTTTGATCGCGTGAAAACGAAACGGCGGGGATCGATGATCCCCGCCGTTTTTTATTTGTGCGTTTGGTGCTGGCTTCGCTTTGGTAGAGGCCAACCTTGGTTGGCGCCGTTGATTGAGTGCATGCGGCAGCGCCCGTGCCAACCAAGGTTGGCAGCTACCGGAGCGTGTCTGCGTCAGGGTTTCGGCGCGAACTGCAGGCGGGTCCACACACCGTAATGATCCGAGGCCCAGCGCCCGCTGTCGTCGGGCTGGTCGAACAGGATCTTCGCCTCACGCGCCACCATTTCATCCTGCTGGAAGAAGATGTGGTCGATCCGCGACGGCGCCTGGTAGTAGTGGCGGTTGAGCGTACTGACCCCAGCCAGGTCGGTGTTGACGTGTACGCTGCCGTAGCTGTCGCCATAGTGACTGCGCAGTTCGCTCAGGTCACCTGCATCCACCAGTGCATTGAAATCGCCGGCGATCACCACCGGTGCCCCGGCAGACGTCGCAGTGATGAAGCGCAGCAGATCCTCGACCTGGGTACGACGGATGCGCTGCCCATTCTCATCGCTGCGTTCGTTGAGATGCGTGGCATAGATGTTGACCGGCTTGCCATCGACGTCGATGCGCAGGTGAGCGACGGTGCGATAGTCGTCCAACGGCAGCAGCAGATGATCACCCTGGGCGAGGATCGGCCGCCGGGTCAGCAGCGCATTGCCGTAGCGCTTGGGTGCACCGACCGGATCGGTGGACACGAACACGTACTTGTAGCCGAGCTGGCTGGCCAGCCACTGCGCCTGGTTGCGCACGGTGCGCCGCTGGATCACCTCCTGCAGGGCAATCGCATCGGGCTGCAGGCGCTTGAGCTCGGCCAGGATGGTGCGGCGGCGGCTCGGCCAGTCTTCGCGGTCATGGTGCAGGTTGAAGGTGACCATGCTCATGCCCGGCGCACTGGCAACGTCGGGCGCTGCGGTCGCGGCAGCCGGTTCGGCCGCCATCATCACACCCGGCAATGCCAATGCAATTGCCAGCCCCAGGGCACGCACCAACGTGCGCACCCTCGCCCCCTGCAGCTTCATTGCTACTGTCCCTTGCGTTCGGCGCGGCGCACCGCGCTCGGCACTTCAATCTCGACCCGCGCCGGCAACTGGTGCACGTGCAGTTCCTTGTTGACCCATTCGGCCGCTTCGCCGTTGATGGTCGCCTCACCCGGTTCACCGGCGTAAGGCCACGGCAGCACGACGCCACCGACCGGCGGCACCAGGCCTGGCTGCAGCTCAAGCACCAGCTGCTTGTCGCTGCGCTGCAGACGGTAGTTCAGCTGTCCCTGCGGGGTACGCAGACCCTGCACGGCAATGCCTTCGCCCTGCAACCACGCGCTCGGCACGCCGGCGGCCAGCACCAGCGCTTCGTCCATGTCGCGGTTATAAGCGAACATGTCCAGGGCCGAGCGCACGAAGTCCGAGGCCACCCACGCGTGCGGCAGGTCACCGACGAAGAACGGCTTGCGCGGCGTGCGCGAGACCACCTCAGCCCACTGGTTCCAGGCCTGCGGCGCGCGGTCCTTGAAGAAGAACTCGGTGGCCTGCCAGGCGCGGTCGCGCCAGCCCAGGCGCACGAACGCGGCCACGTTGCGCCACTCGTACGGGGTGTAGTCCTTCCACTCGCGCTTGCCGTCACGACGGGCAACGAACTCGTTCCAGTAGCGCTCGAAGGTCGCATCCAAGGCCTGCTGCGGCAGCCGGCCCTGCTCACCGCCCGGGGCCAGCGCAATGGTGGTCGAGGTCGCGTCGAAGTCGCCCAGCTCGGCCGAGCCTGGGAGATAGTCGATGTTGTGCTGCTGCATCGCGGACAGCAGCGACGCCTGCAGATCATCACGGAACTGGTCGCGCGATTCGGCGATCTGCATCGCCTCGACCTTGCCCAGCTGGGTCGCCAGCAGCGCCGCGTCCTTGTAGCCGCGCAGTGCCCAGAAGTTGTCCCAGTACGAATGCATCGGCTTGGCCGAATAGCCCTCGTGGCTGATCGAGGCGGGCATCATGCCGTAGAAGGCCGGATTGCGTGCACGGTTCTCTTCGGTCCGTTCGCTGGCGCGCAGCTGCTCCATGTAGCCGTAGGCGCCCTGCACATGCGGCCACATCAGCTCGGTGAAAGTGCTGTCGCCGGTGTAGCGTCCGTACTCGGAAATGCTGTAGATCAGCTCACCATGGCTGTCGTTTTCCGGCACCGGATCGCTGCCGCGTGCATCGACGCAGCACGGCACCTTGCCGTTCTCGAACTGATACGGCGCATACCAGTTGATGTAGTCACGCACGGCATCGCTGCGGCCCATGCGCAACAGGCCCTCGGAGATCATCGCGCCATCGCGGATCCAACTGCGCGCATACGATCGCGTGCCCGGCTGCAGGCGCGGACCAACGCGCGAGATCAGCATGTGTGCGACCGCGGTGCGCAGAGTATCAACCAGTGCCTGGCCGGCGGCGGGCACCTGCAGCGAGACCACACCCAGCTTCTTTCGCCACAGTTCGGCCACCTGCGCCTGCGCCTTGGCCACGTCCAGTGCCTGCGGCGCCCAGCCACCGGTCTGCGGCAGCACCACCGCCACTTCACGGCTCTGGCCCGGCTCCAGCTTGAACGTGTACATGAGCGCACCCGACGCCATGCCGGTGCTGTCCTTCACCGCCGTGGTGGCCGGATACTTCCCCTCCGCCAGATGCATCGCATCCAGCTTGCTGTCGAAGGAACTGGCGAAGCGCGCGTCCGGCACCTGCAGCGGATAGATGCGCGGCTCGCCGTTGACGCGCACCAGCTGTTCGCCAACATCCAACGCCTCGATGCGGCTGAAGCCACCGACGGTATTGAGGAACTGGGTAGGCGGGTTGACCTGCCAGGGACGGATCGCCAGCGCCAGGGTGTACTCGTGCGCGACCTTGTCCGGGTTGCTGAGTCGATAGCGACCGATCAGCTGCGCGCGCTCGGGAGTGCCCTGCACGAAACTGGTCACCGCCAGCCCGGCCTTCTCATGCACCCAGTCGACGTTGGCGATCGGCAGGTAGTGATCCTGCAGCGATTGGGTGATAGCCACCTTGGACCAGTCCAGCAGCTTGCCGTCGAGACGGATGAACGGTTCGATGCTGAAGCTGCCTTTCGCAGGCTCCAGTGCACCATCCTCGCTGATCAGCGCCTGCTCCTGGCCGCCATCGAGACCCAGCAGCGTCCAGTAGGGTTGCTCGCCCACGTAAGCGCGCGGCAGCGAACCCCGCGGCAGGTCGGCAGCCACCGAAGACAGGAACGCATTCGGGGTCGCGGCGAAAGCCAAGGGCTTGAGCGCGATATCACGGATGCCGTAACGCCAGTTCGGGCCGTCCTGCAGATCGAAGCGCACGTAGCGCGCGTCGGTATCCGGCAGTGCCAGCCAGTCGCGGCCACCGGCACCACTGATGACTTCGCGCACGGTGCGCCAGTCCCGGCCATCCTCGGACGTGCGCACGGTGTAGCGGCGGGCCTCCAGGTTCGGCAACCAGTCGATCACCGCGCCACCGATCTCGCGGCTTTTGTGCAGGTCCAGGCTGATGGTCTGCTGCTTGACCCCGCCGCTGATCCAGAAGGTATCGCTCTTGCCATCGATCATGCGGTCCTGCAGCGCCATCGCGGTATCGGCGATCACCGACGGCACCAGCGCCGAATCATCCTGCGGCGGCAGGCCCTGCAGGGTCAGCTTGTCGAAGCACACCGTGCCGCGCCCACCGACTTTGCTGTAGAGGGTGAACTCCACTGCGGCGCTGCGCGACATCTCCTTCTCGGGCGACGGGCCCCAGGCCTTGTCGATCTGGCGGCGGCGGTACTCCACCGGTGTCCACGCCTTGGGGAAAGCATAGCCGGGACGGTTGACCCACCAGACGTTGTCGCCGCTGGCGTCGATCAACTTGAACTGCAGGTCGTTGCCCGGTGAATCGCCGCGCAGCTGGAAACCGAAGCGGTAATTGACCGGGTACTCGATGTTCAGCGCGCGGCGGATGCCGACGTAGCCGGAGACATCATGGAAGTCATAGTCCAGGCACAGTGCACGACCACCGCCGGCACCGCTGACCGGCCGCAGCGAACCACTGACCTGATCGGACAGCACCAGCTTCCACGCGCTGCTGTCATCGAAGTCGTCCAGCACCTTGGGCGCCGGCAGCGCCGGTGGTGCGGCGATCGCCAGGGAGGTCCACAACAGGCCCAATCCAACGGCGATCGCTCGCTTCATCCCTTGACGCTCCCCAGCAACAGACCTTGGATGTAGTACCGCTGCAGCACCAGGAACAGCGCCAGCACCGGAACCACGGTGACCACCGCGCCAGCCATCATCATTTCCACGTCCATGATGTGCTCGCGCGAGAGGGTGGCCAGCGCCACCGGCAAAGTGTAGTGCTCCTGATCGGTCAGCACGATCAACGGCCACATGAAATCGTTCCATGCGCCCATGAAGGTGAAGATGGCCAGGGTCACCAGCACCGGCTTGAGCATCGGCAGCACGATCTGGAAGAAGATGCGCAGCTCCCCTGCCCCGTCAATGCGCGCCGCTTCCAGCAGTTCGTCCGGAATCGAACGCGCGTACTGGCGCACCAGGAAGATGCCGAACACGCTGGCCAGCGCCGGCACGATCACACCACCGAAGCTGTTGACCAGGCCCAGCTGCTTCATCAGCAGGAACAGCGGCAGCATCGCTACCTGTGCCGGGATCACCAGCGCCGCCATCAGCACCTGGAACAGGCGCTCGCGGCCGACGAAGTTCAGCTTGGCGAAGGCATAGCCGGCCATCGTGTTGAGCAGCAGCGAACCCAGGGTGATGCCAACCGATACCAGCAGGCTGTTGGCGAAGTTGCCGCCCATGCCGGTGCGCGCGAACAACTCATGGTAGTTGCGCGTGGTGATGCTGGAAGGCAGCAGCGGCGGCGGGAAGTGGGTGGCCTCGCCCTGCGGCATGAACGACACCGAGAGCATCCACAGCAGCGGTGCCAGGCTGACCAGGGCCAGCACCAGCAACGCACCATTGATCAACCACGGGTACCAGCGCGACTGGCCGATTTCACGACTCATACCAACTGCCTCTTGCGGCCGAAACGCAGCATCACGGTGGTCACCGCCAGGATGATCAGGAACAGCAGGAACGCCACTGCGGAGGCGCGTCCCAGGTTCCACCACTTGAAGCCTTCCTCGAACATGAAATACAGCACGCTGACGGTGCTCTGCAGTGGGTCGCCGCGGGTCATCACGTAGGGCTCGGCGAACAGCTGGAAGTAGCCGGACACGGTAATCACCCCGACCACCAGCAGCACCGGGCCAAGCATCGGCAGGGTGATGTGCAGGAACTGCTTCCAGCGCGAGGCGCCGTCGATGCGGGCGGCCTCGTACAGGTCATGCGGGATCGCCTGCAGGCCGGCCAGGAATATCACCATGTTGTAGCCGAAGTTCTTCCACACCGCGAACAGCATGATGGTCGGCATCGCCCAGTTGGGATCACCCAGCCAGTCGATCGGGCTGATGCCCAGATGCCCCAGGCCGTAGTTCACCAGGCCATAGCTGGTATGGAACAGGTAGCGCCAGATCACTGCCACCGCCACCAGCGTGGTCACCACCGGCGCGAACAGCGCGGTGCGGAACAGCGCCTTGAAGCGCGCGGCCGGTGCGTTGAGCAGCATCGCCGCGCCCAGCGACACGCCGATCGACAACGGCACGCCGATCAGCACGAAATAGGTGGTGTTCCACAGCGACTTCCAGAACATCGGTGTCTGCAGCAGATCGATGTAGTTGCCGAGGCCGACGAAGCGCAGGTTGCTGCTGTCGGCCAGGGCATACAGATCGAAGTCGGTCACGCTCAGCGCCAGCGCCGAAGCCACCGGCAGGCCGAAGAACATGCCCAGCACGATCAGCGAGGGGCCGGCGAAGATCCAGCCGGCAAGCGAAGTACGTTTCATTGCGCGCTCCCGGCGGCCACGGCACTGCTCGATTGCGGCGACGGCACGCGCTGCTGCAGGCGTTGTTGTTCATGCATCCAGCGGCGCTTGGCCAGCACCTTGTCCACGCGCTGGTCCAGTTCTTCCACGGCCTTGTCCTGCGGCAGGCCACCGCGCACCACCTTCTCGGTGACGATGCGCATTTCCTGCACGATGCGCTCCCATTCAAGCACCTTCGGGGTCGGTTTGACCCGCTCCAGCTGGTCACGGAAGGCAGCGGCCAGCGGATCGTTGGCCAGCGACGGCGCACTCCAGGTGCTGCGGCGTGGCGGCAGGTCGCCGATGATCGAATGGAAGCGCGCCTGGATCTCCGGCCGCGACAGGAACTCGATCAGCTTCCAGGAGGCTTCCTTCTGCTGCGACTTGCGGAAGATCACCAGACTGGTGCCCCCGGCAATACCGGCACCCGGACCGTCCGGACCCGGCAGCGCAGCGGTACCCCACTGCCCTTCCAGTTCCTTGGGCTGCAGCTTCTTGAACTCGCGGATGTTCCAGGGGCCGGAGATATAGAACACGTTGAAGCCACGGAAGAACTCGTCCCAGACGTTGGAGATCTGCGTCTCGGACATCTTCGGCGCCCAGCCCTGCTCGAACATGTTGGCGTAGAAGGCCAGCGTGCGGCGGAACCCGGGGCTGGCGAAATTGCCACGGGTGTCATCATCGCGCAGCAGCGGATCGGGCTGCTGCAGCGCCAGCGACAGCTGCTGCTCGAATTCGTTGATCGGCATCAGCACCGCATAGCGGTTCGGACCCTGCATGCGCTTGATCGCCGCCATCTGTTCGTCCCACTCCTGCCAGGTGCGCGGCGGGTGGTCGTAGCCGGCCTTGGCCAGCAGATCCTTGCGGTAGTAGATCAGGCGGGTATCGACGTACCACGGCACACCGACCAGCTCGCCGTGGATCACGTTGGTATCCCAGATGCCCTGGAAGTAATCCTTCGGGTCGACCACGGCGGAACGCTGCACGAACGGCTGCAACGGCGTCAGCGCATCAAGCTCGGCGAACTCCGGTACCCAGGTGTTGCCGAGCTGGCATACATCGGGCAGGCCGTCGGCGGCGAACGCAGTCAGCAGCTTCTCGTGTGCGGCCGTCCACGGGATGTTCTGCACATCCACCTTGATGCCCGGATTCTCGGCTTCGAATTCGTGGATCAGTTCGCTGACCACCTCCGCCTCGCGGCCCATCGCCCAGAAACGTACGGTGGTGGTGCCCGGTTCGGTACGGGCGCAGCCGGCCACGGCCAATGCGGCCAGGGCAGGCAGCGCCCAGCGGCGCAGGCGGTCGATCCAGTTCGGCATCGGGTTACTTGCCCTGGCCTGTGGTGCGGTTGGCATTGTTCTTCTGTTCCTGCGCGGCAGCCGCGCGTGATTCGGCGATACCCACCGCGCGTGCCGCCGCGGCCTTTTCGTCTTTCTGCAGTTCCAGCGGCTGGAACGAGCCTTCCGGCGCCAGCCAGCCACCACTGAACCCGGCCCGCTCCAGTCCCTTGCGGATGTACGGATTCTTCTTCATCACTTCCCACACGAAATCATTCCGGTAGTTGGCGATCATGGTCAGGATCGGGCCCTGGTCGATGGCGATGTAGTCGCTGGCGACCCAACCGCGATCCGGCACCAGGCGGCCGGTCTTGATCGGGATGTCGTAGTTGAAGCTGGGGTTGAACGAATCCAGGAAGCCGTAGCTGGAATAGATGTAGTCGCCAAAGCGCTTGTGCATCTCCAGCGTGGCCGGGATCACCTGCTCGGGGGCGAACACCACCGACGCGATCGCAGCGGTGGGAGCGATGGTGCCGTCATCGAAGTTCTCGCGCAGGCCGGCGCCGCGCGAGGAGTAATGGCGGAACTGGCGCTGCTCGCCGCGATAGTCCTGGGTGGTGTTCTGCGGTCCGTCGCTGGCGGTCAGACCCCACACGTTCTCGCCGTACTCCTTCCATTGCATCGGGTTGGCGATGGCGTACTCGCGCTGGGCCAGTGCGGCCGAGCGGCTGTTGAGGAAGTAGGTGCTGCCACGCTCGCGCATGTACGCGTCCTGGATGTCGCGGAAGTCGATCCAGACGTGGCTGTACTGGTGGCCGAACAGCGGGCCGAAGGACAGGTATTCCTGGCCCTGGTAGACGCCCCAGTCATTGTCGTAGGTTCGTGTCCACACGGTCCACGCATCCGGGCTGACCGGATGCGTCGGCGAGCCCAGGGCGAGGATGTAGACCATCATCGCCTCGTTGTAGCCCATCCAGTCGTGGTCGATGAAGCCGCTCTCGGGGAACCAGCCCATCGAGATCAGCGGCGCACGCTGCTGCAGCCACGGCCAGTCGACCTTCTTGTACAGGGTGTCGGCGATCTGCCGGATCTCCTTCTCGCGCGGATCGTCGCCGTCGTAGTACGACTGCGCGAACAGCACGCCCATCATCAGCAGCGCGGTATCCACCGAGGACAATTCGACCCAGCTGTCGTAGCGACGGCCTTCCTGCATGTCCAGGAAGTGGTAGTAGAAACCCTTGTAGCCGGCCTTGCCGGTGCGTTGCGGGCCCATCGGCACGTCGCGGAAGAACTTCAGCGTAGTCAGCGTGCGCTCGATCGCCTGGTTGCGGCTGACCCAGCCGTTCTCGATGCCGATCGGATAGGCGGTCAGCGCGAAGCCCACCGAAGCAATGCTGGCGAACGGCCGCGACGGATAACGATCCGGGGTCAGGCCGTTGATTTCATTGGTGGTGTCCCAGAAGAACTGGAAGGTACGGCGCTCGATGTCATCGAACAGCGGCGGCAGCACCGGTTTCATCGGCCGCGGCGGTGCGTCGGCCTCGATCAGGATCACCGGCGGCCGCGGTTTTGCAGGCTCCTGCGCGGCCGGTTTGCAGGCTGCAATGGCCAGGGTCATCGCAGCGGCGGTCATCAGGTGGCGTGCCTGCATGGCGCGGTTCCTCCGGTGGGCTGATCGATCCAAGAGCATAACGTCCAATGACCTGAAATCGTTTACAAAATGCGGTCTGAAAAAACCACGAAATCGTGGTTCATGACACCGCGATCATTGCCCACGCCGCTGCCCCCTGCCCGGCAGCGGCGTGGGCAATGGACCGGCCCGGGGCCGGCCATTGCCGTTTTCACGCGCCCGATGCCGCCGACGGAGCGGTGGCATCGGGATGTTGCGTCGAGCGGTTCCGCTTAGAAGCGGAAGCCCACCTCAGCCTTGACCTGGCGCGGAGTACCGATGATGTCGCCGGTCTCGTTGTAGCTGACCAGCAGCTTGCCATCGCTCTTCACGTAGTTCAGGTTCGAGAAGTTGTCGAAGTTGAGCACGTTGATGATGTCGATACGCGCGTACAGCTCGGTATCGCCGGCCAGCTTGAAGGTCTTGGTCGCCTGCAGGTCGAGCGAACGGTAGCCGAAGATCTTGCCACCGAGCAGGAAGTGGCCATTGCCCGACGGTGTACCGGCAGCCGGGGTCGGCATGCAGTTCGAATTGCCGGCCTGGGCGATGCAGGACCAGTCGTTGCCCGGGGTCGGCGTGGCCAGGGTCAGCTTGCCACCAAAGGTGATGCCCCAGAAGCCGTCATACGAGCCGGTGACCACCAGGCGGTGGCGCGGCGCGCCGTTGGACTTGATGGTCGGGTACTCACCAATGGTGCCGCGATCGAACGAGTAGTGCTCGTTGATGTTGCGGTTGTGGCGCGCATTGGTCCAGGTGTAGGCGATCGAGGTACCCCAGCCGCTTTCCTTGCTGTAAGGCTTCTGTGCCGACAGCAGGATCTGGGTGGAGCGGGTCTTGATGCCCTGCTGGCCGATGATCAGGCTGCCAAAGCCCGGGATGTTGCAGCCCCACGGCTGACCGTAGGTCGGCTCATCAGCGCCGCACAGCATCTGGTTGTCGAAGAAGTTGCCGTTGTTGAAGCGGTTGCCCAGGGTGAAGGCGAAGCCATCATAGGTCAGCGTGCGCGAGATCGTCGCATCGGTCAGCCACTCGCCAAACTGATTGCTCATGCCCAGGCTGAACTGGTCCGCGTAGGGCACCTTCATGTTGTTGTTCAGCATATCGACTTCCATGCCTTCGTTGCTGGTGGAACCCAGCAGCGCCTGCACGTTCTCGATGCCGTTCAGCAGGTTCGGGTTCCAGTCGAAACACGGGGTCTGGCCGTACATGCAGCTGCCGGTAGCCGGGTTGCGGAAGAACACGGTCGGCTGCGGCAGCGCCAGCTTCGTGGTTTCCAGCGCGAGGTTGTCGAACAGGTCGCGATCATAGGACCGGCCGGCGCCACCATGGAACACGTGCCGTTCGTCGGCATTGACGTCATACGAGAAGCCCAGGCGCGGCTGCCATGCATTCTTGAAATTCTTGCGATTGTGCCCGGTGCTGATGTAGTCGTTGACGTTCAAACCACTGAGCGCCAGCGTCTGCGCATAGGTCTGACCCGGGGGTGCGTGCCTGTCCTGCGAGAACAGTGCGTTCACAACCTCCGGCGGGGTCACGAAATCGGTATAGACCGGGTTCTTTTCGTAATCCCAGCGCAGGCCGATGTTCAGCTGCAGGTGGTCGTTGACCTGCCAGTCGTCCTGGATGAACAGACCGATCTGCTTCACCTTGGCGCGCACTTCAGACTGCACGCCGGTGACACCGGTGCTGGCCTTGGTGAACTGCGCCTTGTAAGGGGTACCGGACGCGAAGGCAGGGTTGTCGATGGTGTAGAAGAACTGCGGATTGATCTGCGCCGCGTCGGAGGCATACAGATCGATCTGCTTGTACTTGGCGCCCATCTTGATGGTGTGGTCGCCGGCCCACTGCAGGCCATCCAGAGTCAGGTTGTCTTCAATCGCCCAGCCCTTCTGGCCCTTCACCTGCGAGGCGAACGCATCGGCTGCGCCCACCTGGACGAGGGTCTTTTCCTGCGGGGTGTTCCGGTTCTTGTCACCGAAGTCCGGCGCGGTGTAGATGATGCCGTTGCCGTAGGTCAGCGGCAGCGGGTTGTTGAAGGACTCTTCATGGGTAACCATCAACTCGTTGTAGAAACGCTCGCCGCTGTGGTTCCAGCGCAGCGCGTAACGGCGGTCGGTGTTGTCCACGACCTTGCCGTGCACCTTCGCGGTCTGGCCGCTGAACTGCTGCTGGGTTTCGTCACGGTCCTGGAAGGTCAGTTCGATGCGATCGTTGTCGGTCGGCTCGAAATCGATCTTGGCGAAGATCAGGTCCTGCTGGAACGGCTGGCTGGCCGGGCCAAGGCCTGCTGCACCGTCAGCGGGCAGATTGGCGGCCGACGGAGTGACGGCACCATCCGGCGCGATGGTCACCGGCAGGTCGAAGCGCTTGGCTTCATAGGTGACGAAGAAGTGGGCCTTGTCCTTGATGATCGGGCCACCCAGCGCGAAGCCGTATTCCTTCTCGGCAGAATCTTCCTTGCTCTTACCCGGCTGGCGTTCGGCCGGGGTCATCGCACGCATGCTCTCGTTGGTGTAACGGTAGAAGGTCTCACCCTTGAACTCGTTGGTACCCGACTTGGTCGCGGCGGTGATCGCGGCACTGGAGACCTGGCCGTACTCGGCCTTGTAGTTGCCGGTGATGACCTTGTATTCGCCGATGGCCAGCTGCGGGAACGGATTGCCGGCGCTGCCGGACTGGCCGGAGATGCCGCCGCCCTTGACGTAGCTCTTCTGGCCCACGCCATCGATGTAGACGTTGGTGCCATCGGAGTTGGTCGCGCCGCCACGCAGCGAGGTGTTGCCCTTGGCATCGCGGGTGAAGATCATGCCCGGCACCGCGTCAGCGAACTCCAGGAAGTTGCGCGAGACCTGCGGGGTGGTCTGGATCTGCTGCAGACTGACGGTCTTGCCGACTTCCGAGGTGCGCACTTCCTGCAGCAGGGTCGGCGCGACGACGTTGACGGTGTCCAGGTTGGTGGCTGCGGTCGTACCCGGGGTGCTGCTGGCAGCGCCGGCGAAGTTCAGGGTAGCGGTCGAGGCCACGGTGACGGTGACCTTCTGGGTCTGGCCATTGGCGACCACGTTGTAGGTGCCGGGGTCCAGGCCCATCAGCGAGTAGCTGCCATCGGCACGCACGCTGCCGCGACGGACGGTGCCGGTGGCCACGTTGGTGGCAGTGACTTCGGCGCCGGCCTGGGCGCCGGATACCTGGCCGCGCAGGCTGGCATTGGCCGACTGCGCCATGACGTTCGGAGCAGCGGCCAGCATCAGGCAGCTGACCAGTGCGGTGCTCAGCAGCCGGCGTGCCGGCGTGCGGAAGGTGGTGTGCATCATCAACTCAATCTCCGGGTGGCGGTGACCGCTCGCGCGGTCCCTGCGATCAATCAAAAAGAAGGAACGCCTCTGGCTTCAATGGCCCGATGGCGGAGTGGTGGAATCGCGAACTATCAAGCGGGGAACCAGGGTCTGCTTGTCCCCTGTCCCGTCCGTGGAGGTGCCGTCCATCAACTGCAGCAGGCGCGTCATGGCCCGATCGCCGAGTTCGGCGATGCTGACCTGCATGGTGGTCAGCGACGGGTGCACGAAACGCGCCAGTGGAATGTCATCGAAACCCGCCAGCGCGACATCGGACGGGACCTGGACACCGGCCTGCGTGAACGCATACAGGCAGCCCAGGGCCATCATGTCGTTGGCGGCGAACACGGCATCGGGCAGCGCTCCGGCTGCCAGCAACTCCTGACCGGCGCGATGACCGGAAGCTTCGTCGAAATCACCGGGAAGCTCGATGCCTTCGGCGCCACTGCCAAAAGCCGCCAGCGCGTCACGGAAGCCGCGCAGGCGCTCGCGCGCGTCGAAGTTGAGATCCGGGCCAGAAATGAAAGCGATGCGGCGGTGGCCAGCGTCGAGCAGATGGCGGGTCATCGCCATTGCACCGGCATGGTCGTCGATGCTCAGCACCGGGTGGTCCTGCCCGGGCAGATAGGTGTTGATCAACACCGTCGGCAATGACTGCGGCAGGTTGTCGGTCAGGAAACCGGGGCTCTCGGCATAGGGCGAGAGCACCAGCAGGCCGTCGACGCGGCCGCGCATGGCGCGCAGGGCCGCACCCTGCTGTTCCTGGTCACCGTGATAGCTGGACACCAGCAGGTGCTGGCGACGGCTACGGGCGACGTTGTCGATGCCACGCATCAGTTCGGAGAAGAATTCGCCGTACAGATCCGGCAGCACCACACCCACCGTATTGGTGCGGCGGCTGCTCAGGCTGCGGGCGGCGGCGTGCGGGGTGTAACGCAGCCGTGCGGCCACCTCCAGCACAAGCTGGCGGACCGGTTCGGCGACATTTTCATGCCCGTTGAGCGCGCGGGAAACCGTGGCCACGGAGACCCGGGCTTCGCGTGCGACGTCTTTGATTGTGATAGCTGCCTTGTTCACGAAGCCGCCCTCCACGGCTTGGACCTACCAGCATTGGCGCGGAATGTAAGCGTTTCCATCTGGGCTTGTAAACAGTCCGTTAGGCGAATGTCCCGAAATGGACATAGAAATCTGTCTGTGCCGCCCCCTGCGGGGACCGGCCAGGACAGCGTGGGACAAGGGCTCAGCCCTGTTCTGACGGTGTCAGCGCACGGATGGACAGCGCATGGATGTCGGTATCCATCATCGCCCCCAATGCGGCGTAGACCGCGCGGTGCCGGGCCAGTGGCCCCAGTCCAGCGAAGCGTTCGCTGACCACATGCACGTTGAAATGGCCGCGACCGTCGCGGGCACCGGCATGGCCAGCGTGGCGATGGCTGTCGTCCTCGATCTCGAGCACGCTCGGGGCCAGTGCTTGCTGCAGTGCATCACGCATCCGCACGATCCGTTCCGCGTTCACGGCAGCACCTTGCGGAACGGGCGTACCTGCACGCGTGTGTAGACGCCGGCGGCCACGTACGGGTCGGCGTCGGCCCAGGCCTGGGCCTGCAGCAGCGACTCGAACTGCGCGATCACCACCGAACCACTGAAACCAGCCGGGCCCGGGTCTTCACTGTCCACCGCCGGGCACGGCCCGGCCAGCAGCAGGCGCCCCTCGTCGCGCAGCGCGTGCAGGCGCGCCAGGTGTTCCGGCCGCGCCTGCAGCCGTTGTGCCAGTACATCCTGGCCGTCATATCCTTCAATCACATACCACACCGGCATTTCCTCGCTTGCGTTGTCGGTCCGCTGATTCTAGCCAATGCGCCCCCTGTCCCGGCCCCGACTGGACACTGGCTCGGCAAAGGCTTACCCTAGACTCCATTGCACGTGGCTGGATGCAGCAGCCCGTCGGTTTTTGCGGCCAACGCAGCCCCCGACGACCGTCCCGCTGTTTCAATGGGGCCACGTAGACGACCTCCCCGTAGTTCCGTCGCTGCCGTTTCCTGCGGCGCGTCCTGCTGTTTGATATGTGTGGAAGCGCGCCGATCCCGGCGTGTCTGGTGCCCTGGGGCTCCGTGGCGTTGGCCCGGTGAATCCGGTGCCGCGACTGGTCCGTTGCAATCCTGATGTCCATTAGATGACTTCCGAACTCGCGCTCGACGCGAACCCGCCAACCCGGCCGCCCGCCCCCCAGCAGCAGGAAATGCCGCTGGCCGTGGTGCATGGGCAACCGGTCCTGCAGATTCCGCAGGACCTGTACATCCCGCCAGATGCGCTGGAAGTCATCCTGGATGCTTTTGAAGGCCCGCTGGACCTGCTGCTGTACCTGATCCGCCGGCAGAACCTGGACGTGCTGGACATTCCCGTGGCCGAGATCACCCGGCAGTACGTGGAATACATCACCGTGATGCACGAGCTTCGTTTCGAGCTGGCGGCCGAGTACCTGGTGATGGCCGCGATCCTGGCCGAGGTGAAGTCGCGCATGCTGCTGCCGCGCCCGGTCAGTGAGGAAGGCGATGAAGCCGACCCACGCGCCGAGCTGGTGCGCCGGCTGCAGGAGTACGAACGTTTCAAGCAGGCTGCCGAGGACATCGACGCCCTGCCCCGCCAGGACCGCGATACCAGCCTGGCCCATGCCTTCATGCCCGAACGGGCGACGGTGAAACTGCCGCCGCCGGTCGACCTGAAGGAAATGCTGATGGCCCTGCACGACGTGCTCAAGCGCGCCGAGCTGTTCACCGGCCACGCGATCAAGCGTGAGGCCTTGAGCGTGAGGCAGCGCATGGGCGAAGTACTCAGCCGGCTCGAGGACGGCAAGTTCTATCGTTTTGAAGGGTTGTTCACCGCTGAAGAAGGCAAGCTGGGCGTGCTGGTCACGTTCCTGGCAGTGCTGGAACTGGCCAAGGAGCAGCTGCTGGACATCGTCCAGGAAGAGCCGCTGGCGCCGATCTATGTGAAATCCCTGGCCGCCGGCAACACCAACGCCCCGCTGCAGTTCAGCAGCGAGTTCGACGACAACGACGCCGCCAATGCAAACGAGTGAGCGCTGACTGCCGATGGATCAATCGCTGATCGACCGCATTGTCGAAGGTGCGCTGCTGGCCTCCAGCCAGCCGCTTACCCTGGCCCAGCTGAAAGACCTGTTCCCGGAAGAGGAACCGGCACCGCCGGGCAGCATCGAACGCGCACTGGAACGCCTGCGCGAGGCCTGCGAAGGCCGCGGGGTGGAACTGGTCGAGGTCGCCTCCGGCTTCCGCTACCAGGTCACCGGCGAAGTGCATGCCTGGATCAGCCGGCTGTGGACCGAGCGCAAGACCCGCTACACCCGTGCCACGCTGGAAACCCTGGCGCTGATTGCCTACCGGCAGCCGATCACCCGCGGCGAGATTGAACAGGTGCGTGGCGTGGCGGTCAGCAGCAACATCATCCAGGCACTGGAAGAACGCGAGTGGATCCGCGTGGTCGGCCACCGCGACGTGCCCGGCAAGCCGGCGCTGTTCGGCACCACCAAAGGCTTCCTGGACTACTTCGGCCTGAAGCGGTTGGACGAACTGCCCCCGCTGTCGGAACTGAAAGACCTGGGCGAGCTGGACCCGCAACTGGCCCTGGATCGCGATGCACCGGCCGTGGCCGGTGCCGATGGCCCGGATATCTCGGCCGGCGCCGAAAGCGCTGCCGCAAACGATGACGCCGGCCTGGCCGGCAGTGACACCCCCGATTCCGCCGATGCGCCCCCTGCATCGGCCTCCGATGAGCAAGCACCTTCGCCCCTCGATGATGGGCACCCCGATTCCGCGCCGGGCGAGCGCGCGGTGCCAGTGAACGAACGCGAAGACAACGCCGTCGCGATGACGACCGTGGCTGTTGACCAAGCCGATTCCGAACCAGAGGCCGACCCCGAAACCGTCGGCCGGAGCAAAACTGATGAGTGACACCCCTCGCAAGCTGTCGTTGAACAAGCTCTCGCTCAAGCGCGAAGCCACCTCCGAACAGTTCAAATTGGAAGAACGCCTGCACAAGGTACTGGCCCAGGCCGGCCTCGGCTCGCGCCGTGCGCTGGAACAGCGCATCGCCGAAGGCCTGGTCAAGGTCAACGGTGAAGTCGCGCAGACCGGCATGTCGGTCAAGAGCGGCGACAAGATCGAACTGGACGGCCGCGGCTTCGTCGCCACCGCCCTGGCCGAGCCGTCGCGCGTGCTGGTCTATAACAAGCCGGAAGGCGAAGTGACCACCCGCGAAGACCCCGAGGGCCGCCCGACCGTGTTCGAGTCGCTGCCGCCGCTGAAGGGCGCGCGCTGGATCGCGGTCGGCCGCCTGGACATCAACACCACCGGCCTGCTGCTGGCCACCACCGACGGTGAGCTGGCCAACGCCATGATGCACCCGTCGTTCGAGGTCGAGCGCGAGTACGTGGTGCGCGTGCGTGCCCCGGAAGGCGAAGAGAAGGTCTCCGACGCCATCATCGACCGCCTCAGCCGCGGCGTGGCGCTGGAAGACGGCCCGGCCAAGTTCGACGAGATCGAACGCATCGGCGGTACCGATTCGCACGACTGGTTCCGCGTCGTGGTGAAGGAAGGCCGCAACCGTGAAGTTCGCCGTCTGTGGGAATCGCAGGGCTGCCAGGTCAGCCGCCTGAAGCGCACCCGCTACGGCAAGGTCACCCTGCCGCGCGAACTGGCCCGAGGCCATTCGGTGGAACTGGGCAGCACCCAGGTCGAGGCCCTGCGTGCACAGCTGAAGCTGGAAGAAGGTGCACCGTCGGCACTGACCCTGCAGCCGGTGATCGGCCAGCGTCGCGCCGCCAAGACCACCGTACGCGTGCGCGAAGGTGGCCGTGGCAACGCCTACGTCAACGGCCACAACACCGCCGATGAAGGTCGCGAGCTGCGTCGTTTCGACAACGTCCGCGAAGACCGTGGCCGTGGCCGCGGTGGCAAGGGCGGCGGCTTCAAGGGTGGCCTGACGGTCAGCGGTGAAGCTGCAGCCAAGCAGTCGCAGAAGCCGTTCAAGCAGCGCGCGCCGAAAAATGATCGCTCGCTGCCGGAAGGCAACCCGGCCGCGTTCCGTACCTGGTACGTGCCGGATGGTGTCAGCACCGGCCCGAGCGGCCACCGCAATGCCGGTCCAGGTGCACGTGGCCCCGGCGCACGGGGTCCGGGCGCAGGCGGCCAGGGCCGTCCGTACGGCAAGCCGAAGGGTCCGGGCGCGGGTGCCGGTGGCGGCCAGGGCCGTGGCGGCTTCGGCGGTGAAGGCCGAGGTGGCGCCGGTGGTGCTGGCGGCCAGGGTCGTCCGGCCGGCGCGGGCAACCGCTCGCAGGGCCAGGGCAACAAGCATCCGTACGGCCATCCGGGCAACGCCCCGAGCTTCCCGTCCGATCATGCCAACCCGGGCTTCAGCCCTTATGGCAGCCCCCGTCCGGCCGGCAATGGCCGCCCGGGTGGTAACCCCAATGCACGTCCGGGCGGCAATCGTGGCGCAGGTGGCCCCGGCGGCCCCGGTGGCAACCGCGGCCCGGGTGGCCCCGGCGGCAATCGTGGTCCCGGCGGCCCGGGTGGCAACCGTGGCCCGGGTGGCCCCGGCGGCAATCGTGGTCCGGGCGGCCCGCGCCGCAGCGGCCCGCGCGGCGGCTGATCGCCCGCGCGACTGAAACAAGAGACCCCGGCTCCGGCCGGGGTTTTTCGTTTCCGTACAGAAAAAGGGGACGGAGGGGATTAAGTCGCTTTTGCCGTATTTGGTGCCAGAGGGTCAGAAGCGACTTAATCCCCTCCATCCCCTTTTGCGTGTCGCTGGAAGGCGGCGGGTGTGGTGCCGGCCATGCTGCGGAAGAAGGCGATGAACGGGCTCTCGGCGGAGAAGCCGGTGTCCTGCGCCACGTGCGCGACGCGGTGGCCGAGCAGCAGCAGCTCCATCGCCCGCATCAGGCGCCATTGCTGACGCCAGGCCTGGTAGCCCATCCCGGTATCGCGTTGCATCAGCCGGCCGACAGTACGCACGCTCAAGCCCGCGCGTGCGGCCAGCTCCCCCAGTTCGGGTGGCAGCTGTTCGGCCAGTGGCAGGCAACGCGCGATGCGCGGATCGCGCGGTAGCGGCAGATCCATCGGCGCCACCGGTGCCTCAGCGATCTCCAGCACGCACAGCGCCAGCTGATGGTGCGCGCGCGGCGCCTGCCAGTCGTGGTCGAACGGCGCCTGCGCGATCGGCTCCAGCAATGCCTGCAGCAACGGACCGACGCCGATGATCGACGGCTGCTGCGGCAACCGGGCCGACAACACGGCATCGAAGTACAGCGAACGGTAGTCGACCGCCTGGCGCATCTGCGCGCGATGGCGCAGCCCGCCCGGAATCCACGCCGCGCGCGCGGGCGGCAGCAGGCTGATGCGATCACCGTAGGTGAGGCGCGTGCAGCCCTGTCGGGTGTACAGCAGCTGCGCGCGTGCATGCTGGTGCCAACCCGAGTCGTGATCCGCCAGTGAGGCCGCGATCCCCAGCACCGGGGCGCTCCAGGCATCGGCGTCGAAGTACGCGTCCGGCTGCAACCAGGCCATGTCTGATTTCATGTATTCAATGACAGAACAGACAGAGTGCGCCATCGCGGACGCGACCACAATGCGCGGCCCTGTTCCCGGAGCGCCCGCATGTCGCGCCGCCTGCTGTTGCTCACCATTGCACTGCTGATGTTTCCGCAGTTGGCACAGACCCTGTACAGCCCGGCCCTGGCCGATCTGGCCGAACGCTTCACCTTGCCACCCAGTGCCGCCAGTCAGGCGATGAGCCTGTATCTGTTCGGCTTCGCCGTCGGCGTGCTGCTGTGGGGACGCTTGGCCGACCGTATCGGTCGTCGGCCCGCGCTGCTCGGTGGCCTCGGCGTCTTCGCAGTGGCCGCATTGGGCGGCCTGATGGCCGGCAGTTTCAGCCAGGTCCTGCTGGCCCAGGCACTGGCCGCGGTCGGCGCAGCCGCAGCATCGGTAGTGACCCAGACCGTGCTGCGCGATCATCTGCAGGGACCGGCGCTGGCGCAGGCATTCTCCTGGATCGGCATGGCCCTGGCCCTGAGCCCGGCCATCGGTCTTGCGCTGGGCACGCTACTGGTCACGGCCAATGGCTACGCCGGTGTGCAGACCGGCCTGCTGCTGATCGCCGCACTGCTGGTGGTCGCGTGCCTTGCAGTGCTGCACGAGAGCCGCCCTGCCCAGGTTGGGCATACGCCGCTGCTTCCGTTGCTGCGGCAACTGCTGTGTGATCGCTGGATCTGGTCGCAGGCGCTGTTGGTGATGGCCTTCAACGTGGCGATGTACAGCTGGTATGCACTCGGTCCCTTCGTGTTTGCCCGCCAACAATGGCCGGCCAGTTGGTTCGGTGCCAGCGGCGCCGTGCTGGCGCTGGGTTCAGCGCTGGGCGCATGGGGCAATGGCCGCCTGCTGCGTGCGGGCATTGCTTCGGCCACGCGCATCCGCATGGCCTCGATGCTCGTTCTTGTCGGCGGCGTGCTTGCCGCGCTGCTGCATGACCATCCCGCCGTGGTGGTCGCAATGCTGCCGGTAGTGGCGGGGTTCGGCCTGGCCATCCCCAACGTGCTCGGCCAGGCCCTGCGCGGGTATCCGCACTGCCTCGGCAGTGCCGGCGCACTGTTCGGCCTGCTCTACTACCTGTTGATCGGTGTGGCGATGGCGTTGGTCGGTGCACTGCAGCTACTGGCACCGCCCCTCATCGTCTGCGGGCTGTTGGCCTTGTGGCTGCAGCGGCCTCGCTGCCGGGCCGCCTGACACAAGATCCGGTTTTCGTCCCTAAGGAGGTAACGCCGCACCCCGTTCCAGGATGCGAAGCACATTGCCAAGCAATGCCTCCGGATGCCGGCAGAGGCCCCGGGGAGTTTCCCCAGGACCCGGATGAGCGGACAGCCGGTTACTGGACGTTGATCACTTCATCCATCGGCGCGAGGAAGTTGCCAGGGCTGTTGCGCGACGCCGAGATCACATAGGTTCCGGGTGTTGCGATGGTCGCGGTGCAATGGCGGATCGGCGTGGTGTTGCCACCGTCGTAATTGTCATTGGTACGGCACAGGAACTGACCATTGGCATAGACCGAGAAATTGCTCGTTCCATCCACCTGGCCACCGCCCGTGATGTAGATCTCCGACGGCGAGCCGGCCACGCGCGGCAGGGTTCCAATCTCGAACCTGGCTGTTACCGGATGCGGCAACAGGCTTGGGCAGGACACAACGATTCCGCTGTCGGACAGGCAGACTTCGGCGTGGGCGATGGCGGGCGTGGCGATGAGGGCCACGAGCAGCAAGGACGTTCTGAACTCCATTCCAGCGTCTCCAATGATCCCAGCACAATCGCTGGGATGTCCCTGTTATTCATTGCAGGGTTACTGCAAAGTCATGGAAACGTGAATGCATTGCGCACCTGCGGCGTCGGATGGCAGCAGGATCCTCTCTGGGCGGGGCGTTGCACGCCTTCGCTGCCGTTGGCACCGATCCCTTCCCGATGACTTCATGTCGATGCAGGATGCCTACCGCCGCGCGGCACTTTTCCTGCCGCGTCTCGACGTTCACAACTTGGGTTAGGAATTGCTGCAAACGGGGGGCAATGTGCGCTACGCCCAGAATTCACATCAAGGTGCTGGCTATCTTGCGCGCTCTCCCCGACGAAGCAGATGCCCATGATCACGATCACCGCAGACCAGGCCCGCGCCAATGCCGATGCCGCCAAACGCCCGATCGAACAGTTCTACCGCGATCTCGATCACTCGATCCAGATCGGCTCGGAGAATGGCCGCCGCTATATCGTGTTCGGCTTCAGTCAGGTGATGGCCAGCGAGCAGGTCGTCGACGGCGTGGTCACCCAACTGCTGAAGAATGGTTTCGGTGTCGAACGATTGCTGAGCGACGCCGAGCAGCACTACATCCGCATCAACTGGGAGGGTGCACAGCCGCCGCAGCTCAACGCCGGCTGAGAGTGAATGCGGTGCCGTCCACGCCCAGGTCCCACCCTCGGCCAGTCCCCGAGAGCGCCAGCGAGATATCGCCCTTGGTCATCGCCTGCGCGGTACCCGCCCGTTTGGCACCGGCGTGCACGCCGACAGAGGCGTAGGTACCCAACAGCTGATCGACACTCATCGCACCGGTGAAGCTGCCACGGCCACGGGTGATCTTCGACTTGCCAACGGTCAGGCCGCCCCCCTTCATCCTGATGCGCACCGGCATGCTCGCGCCGTTGCCGCAGGTGACCGTGCCGGTGCCGGAGGCGGTCTTGTAGATCAGCGACCAACCGGACAGGTTGTAGCGCAGCTCGCAGTCAAGATTGCCAGCCGCCTGCGCGGCCGGGGCGAGCGATGCGGCGGCCAGGGCCAGCAGCAGGCCGAAGATTGATTTCATGGCAGGACGTCCGGAACGATCGATTCGGTCAGCGAATGCGGCAGCGCGCCAGCGCCATGGACGCGGGCGCGAATGAAGGCGCGACAGCGCTCAGGCCGGCTCGTCCAGGTGGAACGCGTCGGCATCCAGCATGGCCGGAAAACGCGCACGATGCGCGGCCAGCGCTTCGGCCGAGATGGTGGTGGTCACCACCTGCTCGCGCTCGCGGATTTCCACCTGCGGCTGGCCAAGGAAATCCAACACCGCGCTGTCGCCAGCGTAATGCAGCTGGTTGCCGTCAACGCCAACGCGGTTGACCGCGGCGACGAAGCACAGGTTCTCGATCGCACGTGCACGCAGCAGGGTCTTCCATGCATAGGCACGGGCCGAGGGCCAGTTGGCGACGAAGATCTGCAGGTCGAAATCCATCTGCCCGGCCCGCTCCACGTTGTAGCGGTTGCGGCAGAACACCGGAAAACGCAGGTCGTAGCAGACCTGCGGATTGATCCGCCAGCCCTTCCATTCCACGGACAGGCGATCGCGGCCGGCGGCATAGCGCTCGTGTTCACCGCCGTAGCGGAACAGGTGGCGCTTGTCGTAGTACTGCAGATCGCCATCGGGCGTAGCGAACAGCAGGCGGTTGTAGACGCCCTCGCCATCACGCAACTGCACACTGCCGATCACGGCTGCATCCAGCACCTGCGCCTGTTCGCGCACCCAGGCCACGGTCGGGCCATCCATGCCTTCGGCCTGCGCGATCGCTTCATTGGAGAAACCACTGGTAAAGGTCTCCGGCAGGATCACTAGGTCGGTGCTGCCCGCCAGCGGTGCCAGCAGCGCGCCGTAGTGGGCACGGTTGCCGGCCGGGTCGTGCCAGCGGGTGTCGCCCTGGACGAGGGAAATACGCAGGTCCTGCATGTCCACTCCTTCGCTCACAGCAGGCGCAGGCGTTCGATCGCCGCGTCCATGGTCGCTTCATTCTTGGCGAAGCACAGGCGCACCAGGCGCTGGCCGGCCGGCGGGTTCTCGTAGAACGGCGACAGCGGAATGGCGGTGACGCCCTTCTCGATGGTCAGCCACTTCACGAACTCATGATCCGGCAGGTCACTGATGGCCGAGTAGTCGACCAGCTGGAAGTAGCCGCCCGGCACCGGCAACGCCTTCAGGCGGGTGCCGGCCAGCTGTTCGCGGAAGCGGTCACGCTTGGCCTGGTAGAACGCGCCCAGCTCCAGGTGATGCTCCGGCTCGTCGCGGATCATTGCGGCGAAACCGTACTGAGCCGGGCCGAAACTGGTGAAGGTGTTGTACTGGTGCACCTTGCGGAACTCGGCGGTCAGCGCTGGCGGTGCGATCGCATAGCCGATCTTCCAGCCGGTGCAGTGGTAGGTCTTGCCGAAGCTGGAGATCACAAACGCGCGCTCGCGCAGTTCCGGATAGCGCAGTGCCGATTCGTGGCGGCGGCCATCGTAGATGATGTGCTCGTAGACCTCATCGGAGATCAGGTAGATCTGCGTGCCACGCAGCAGCTCGGTCAGTGCCTGCATGTCCTGCGCCGACAGCATCGCGCCGGACGGGTTGTGCGGGGTGTTGACGATCAGCATGCGGGTACGCGGGGTAATCGCTGCACGCACGCGGTCCCAATCGACGGCGAACGTCTGCGGATCCAGCGCAACATGCACGGCCTTGGCACCGGCCAGGTCGATCGCCGGCTCATAGCAGTCGTAGGCCGGGTCGAGCACGATCACTTCTTCACCGGCACGCACTACCGCGTGGATGGCATTGAAGATGGCCTCGGTGCCGCCGCTGGTGACGGTAATCTCACTGTCCGCATCGACCTTCGCGCCATAGCAGTCCAGCGCCTTCTGCGCGATGGCCTGGCGCAGCGGTGCCACACCGGTCATCGGCGGGTACTGGTTGAGGCCGGCGGCCATCGCCTTGGCGGTTTCGTCAATCAGTCGCTGCGGCGCAGAGAAATCCGGGAACCCCTGGCCGAGGTTGACCGCGCCGTGTTCGGCGGCGAGCTGGGACATCACGGTGAAGATCGTGGTACCGACCTTGGGCAGCTTGGTGTTCGGTTGCATCGGCCTGGGCTGTGGAGGAACAAGGCCTGAAAGTGTACGAAATCCCGACCGTGCCTGCGGCACCGACGGTAGCGCCGGGTCATACCCGGCGGCTCTTTGCACATGCCGCACCGATCACAGGCCGCGCTGCGCGCTCGCCGGGCGCGGCCCAGCGCTACCGGGACGGGTTTCGCCGCTACAATTGCCACCGCACTCCGGCATGAAGACCCCTGCCCCTTGAACACCCCTGCATTGCTGGCCGCCAGCGGCCTGAGCTTCTCCCGCAATGACGAGCCGGTGTTCGGCCCGCTGGACTTCCATGTGGACGCTGGCGAAGCCCTGCTGGTACAGGGCGGCAATGGCGCCGGCAAGACCACCCTGCTGCGCGTGCTGGCCGGCCTGGCCCGGCCCGGTGCCGGGCAGGTGCGCATCGACGGCAAGCCGGCCAGCAATGCCGAGCGCGCGCGCTATGTGGCCTACCTCAGCCATCTACCGGCCTTGAAGCCGGATCTGGACACGCTGGAGAACCTGCACTTCCTGTGCGGCCTGCACGGGCGCCGCGCGCGCCAGATGCCGGGCAACGCGCTGGCCATCGTCGGCCTGGCCGGCTACGAGGACACCCTCGTTCGGCACCTGTCCGCCGGGCAGAAGCGACGACTGGCACTGGCCCGCATCTGGCTGTCGCCGGCACCGCTGTGGCTGCTCGACGAACCCTATGCCAACCTCGACCTGGAGGGCATCACCCTGGTCAACCGGATGATTTCGGCGCACCTGCGCGCCGGTGGCGCTGCGCTGGTCACCACTCATGGCGCCTACGCCGCCCCGCCGGTACGTACCCGCCAGCTCGACCTCGGCGGTGCCGCATGATCGCGCCGGGTACCGAACCGGGCCTGTGGCAGACCGCAGGCGCCCTGCTCAAGCGTGACCTGCGCCTGCTCTGGCGCCGTCGCGGCGATGCCCTGCAGCCGCTGCTGTTCGCGGTGCTGGTGGTGGTGCTGTTCGCGCTGGCCCAAGGACGCGAGCCACAACTGCTGGCTGCCACCGCCGGTGCGGTGCTGTGGCTGGCCGTTCTGCTGGCGGGCCAGCTCTCGCTGGATTCGCTGTTCCGTTCCGACGCAGAAGACGGCTCGCTGGAACAATGGCTGCTGGCACCGGTGCCGCTGGCCTGGCTGGTGCTGGTGCGCGTGCTGCTGCATTGGGCCACCACGGCGCTGCCGCTGATCGTGGTCAGCCCGCTGCTGGCGGAAATGCTGCATCTGCCGCATGACCAGCTGCCGATGCTGCTGGCATCGTTGCTGCTGGGAACGCCGTTGCTGAGTCTGATCGGTGGCGTGGTCGCCGCACTGACCGTAGGCATCCGGCGCTCTGGTATTCTCGTGGCGTTGCTGTCGTTGCCGCTGTATGTGCCGGTGCTGGTATTCGGCGCAGGCAGTCTGGCGGCAGCCGGACGCGGACAGGATCCGGTCGGTGCGCTGCTGATGCTGGGCGCCGGCCTGCTGGCCGCGCTGGTACTGGCGCCGCTGGCCACCGCCGCTGCAATACGTATTTCTCTGAGTTGACCGAGCTGAGAGCCAATCCACCCCTGCTGGATAGCCACCACGCATGAATCCGATTGTCCGCTGGTTCCACCAACTCGGCTCGCCCCCCACGTTCGACCGATTCGCTGCCCGCTGGTCGCGGGTGTTCTATCTTGCGGCGGTGCCGGTGCTGCTGGTCGGCATGTGGCAGGCGCTGCTGGTGGTACCGCCGGAAGCCAAACAGCTGGACAGCTTCCGTATCCTCTACATCCACGTGCCCAGTGCCTGGATGAGCCTGTTCGTGTTCGCGCTGATGGCGCTGTATGCCGCCATTGCCCTGATCTGGCGGATCAAAGTCTGCGAAATCCTGGCCATGGCCTGCGCGCCGATGGGCGCCGGCTTCACCCTGATCACCCTGTTGACCGGCAGCATCTGGGGCAAGGGCACCTGGGGCACCTGGTGGGACTGGGACCCGCGCATGACCAGCGAACTGGTCCTGCTGTTCCTGTACCTGGGCGTGATCGGCCTGTACCACGCCATCGAAGATCGTCGCAGCGCCGCGCGCGCGGCCGGCCTGCTGGCCATCGTCGGTGTCAGCCTGCTGCCGGTCATCCGCTATTCGGTGGACTGGTGGGGCGGCCTGCACCAGCGCCAGTCGATCAACGTGTTCGGTGAATCGGCAATCAGCAGCGCGATGATCGCGCCCCTGTGGTGGATGGTGATCGGCACCAAATTCTGGTTCGCCGGTTCGGTGCTGGCCAAGGCTCGTGCCGACAATCTTGACCGCGAGGCTGGCAAGGCCTGGGTCGGCGGCCGCGCGGATGCAGTACGCCCGGCCGGGGAGGCCCAATCATGACCCACCTGCCCTATGTGATCGGCGCCTACGCCGTGTTCGTGCTGGTGCTCGGTGCCGATGCCATCGGTTCGTGGCTGCGCCTGCGCGTGGCACGCCGGTTGGCCCTGGCACGCCAGCAGCGGCAGCAGACCCGCGCCGGCCGGCAGGACGCCGCGACCCCGCTGTCCACGGAGCTGGAACGATGACCCCGGTACAACGCCGTCGTCTGGTCTGGGTACTGCTGGCCCTGCTCGCCTCCGGGCTGGCCACCGCGCTGGTGGCGATGGCGCTGGAACGCAACATCGCCTACCTCTACACGCCTTCGGAAGTGCTGCGCGGCGATGTCGATGCGCAGTCACGCTTCCGCCTTGGCGGCATGGTGGTGAAGGGTTCTTTCAATCGCCCGGTCGGCTCGCTGGAAGCGCGCTTCGAAGTGACCGATGGCGATGCGCAGCTGGCGGTGACCACCGCGCGGATCCTGCCGGACATGTTCGCCGAAGGCACCGCAGTGGTCGCCAGCGGCCGCCTGCAGGATGGGACCTTCGTCGCCGACGAAGTGCTGGCCAAGCACGATGAAAAGTATGTGCCGAAGGAAGTGGCCGACAAGATGGGCGATGCCCACCGCAAGCATGATGTGCCGGTGACGGCACCCGAGGTGCGCTGAGTGTTGCCCGAACTGGGTCAGATCCTGCTGTTGTGCGCGTTGCTGGCCTCATTGCTGCAGACCGGCCTGCCACTGGTCGGCGCGCATCGCAGCAACCCGGCGTGGATGGCCGTGGCACGACCGGCTGCGTTCGCACAGCTGCTGCTGCTCGCCGGCGCCTTCGCGGTGCTGACCGCCGCGTTCGTGCAAAAGGACTTCTCGGTGCGCTACGTGGCCGAGAACTCCAATTCGCTGCTGCCGATGATCTACCGCTACTCGGCGGTCTGGGGTGCACACGAGGGCTCGTTGCTGATGTGGGCGCTGGTGCTGGCCTTGTGGACCGGTGCCGTTGCGCTGTTCTCGCGCCACCTGCCCGCGCAGGTACAGGCACGCGTGCTGGCGGTGATGGGCCTGGTCAGCGTCGGCTTCCTCGCTTTCCTGATCTTCACTTCCAACCCATTCCTGCGCCTGAACCCGGCGCCGCTGGAAGGCCGCGACCTCAACCCGCTGCTGCAGGACCCAGGGCTGATCATCCACCCGCCGATGCTGTACATCGGTTACGTGGGCTTCGCCGTTCCGTTCGCATTCGCCGTGGCGGCTTTGCTGGAAGGTCGCGTCGACGCACGCTGGCTGCGCTGGACGCGGCCGTGGACCAACGTCGCCTGGGGCTTCCTGACCCTGGGCATCGCGCTGGGCAGCTGGTGGGCCTACTACGAGCTGGGCTGGGGTGGCTGGTGGTTCTGGGACCCGGTGGAGAACGCCAGCTTCATGCCATGGCTGGTCGGCGCAGCACTGATCCACTCGCAGGCCGTCACTGAAAAGCGCGGCACCTTCGGCAGCTGGACCCTGCTGCTGGCCATCGCCGCATTCGCGCTGTCGCTGCTGGGCACCTTCCTGGTGCGCTCCGGCGTGCTGACCAGCGTGCATTCGTTCGCGGCCGATCCGTCGCGTGGCCTGTTCATCCTGGTGTTCCTGTCGGTGCTGATCGGCGGCAGCCTGCTGTTGTACGCGCTGCGTGCCAGCCAACTCAGCGTGGACGCCGATGATCCACGCCGCGGCTTCACCGCCACCTCGCGCGAGACCCTGCTGCTGGCCAACAACCTGCTGCTGGCCAGCGCCTGCGCCATGGTGCTGCTCGGCACGCTGTATCCGTTGCTGGCCGATGCGCTGTCGCTGGGCAAGATCTCGGTCGGCCCGCCCTACTTCGGCAGCCTGTTCCTGCTGCTGATGGCGCCGATGATCCTGCTGCTGCCGTTCGGCCCGCTGGTGAAGTGGCAGCGCGACCAGCCCTCGCGCTCGTTCGCGCTGCTGGCACCCTGGCTGGGGCTGGCGGTGCTGCTGGGCGCGCTGGCCTGGTGGCAGGCGCCGCAGAACGGCTGGAAGGCCGGTCTCGGCGTTGCCGCGGCGGCCTGGGTCGGGCTGGGTACTGCCCGCTTCGTCTGGCAGCGCCTGCGCGGCAATGGCCGCTTCACCGCCGAAATGCTCGGCATGATCGTCGCCCACGCCGGCATCGCCGTGTTCCTGGCGGGTGCTTTGCTGGTGGAAGCACTGAACGTGCAGCGCGAAGTGGCGTTGGCGCCTGGCCAGCAGGTGGTGGTCGGCCGCCACGAGGTGCGCTTCGAAGGCGTGGACCATCGCGAAGGTCCCAATTTCATCGCCGACCGCGGTCACCTGCGGGTGTTCCGCAACGGCCGCGAGCTGGCGCTGCTGCATCCGGAGAAGCGCCAGTACGCCAGCGGTGGCCAGGTGATGACCGAAGCCGGCATCGATGCACGCATCGATGGTGACGTCTACGTGGCATTGGGCGAGCCGCTGGGCAACAATGCATGGGCGGTCCGGGTGCACATCAAGCCGTTCGTGCGCTGGATCTGGCTGGGCGCGCTGCTGATGGCCCTGGGCGGATTCATCACCGCCGCCGACCGCCGTTTCCGTCGTCCGTAGGAGTTTCCATGTCCGAGTCCCCCGCCCCGCGCCCCTCCCGCCCGCTGCCGCCGGTAGCCATCGTGATCGGCGTGCTGTTCTTCTTCGGCCTGCTTGGGCTGATGATCTACGGGGTGATGAAATCGGGAGACCCGCAGCGCGATGTGCTGCCGTCGGCCCTGATCGACAAGCCGGCGCCGGCGTTCGCGCTGCCGGTGCTGCACGATCCGGAAATGATCGTGCACAGCGACGACCTGCGCGGCGCGCCCTATCTGCTGAATGTGTGGGGCAGCTGGTGCGCGGCCTGCCGCGAAGAACACCCGGTGCTGACCCGGTTCGCCGAGAGCAAGCGTGTTCGCGTGATCGGCTACAACTGGAAGGACGACCCGACCGATGCACTGCACTGGCTGGAACAGCTGGGCAACCCGTTCATGGTCGTGCTCAGCGACGTGGAAGGCCGCACCGCGATCGACTGGGGCGTGACCGCTGCGCCGGAAACCTTCCTGGTCGATGGCAGCGGCATCGTTCGCTGGAAGTACAGTGGCGCGATGACCCAACGCGTGGTCGACGAGAAGTTGATCCCGGCACTGGAAAAGATCGAGAAGGCCCAGGGCAATGCCGGCAGCACCCTGCATACGGCGCCCTGAGCCGATGCGCTGGCTGTTGGCGCTGCTGCTTCTGATGCTGCCGCTGGCCGTGCTGGCGCAGCAGCCGTTGCACGATCCGCAGCCACTGCAGTTCCGCGATAGCGCTGAGGAACGCCGCTTCCATGACCTGGCCGCGCAGCTGCGCTGCGTGCAGTGCCAGAACCAGTCGCTGGCCGATTCCAATGCACAGATCGCCCAGGACCTGCGCCGTGAAGTGTTGCAGCTGATGCAGCAGGGCCACGAGGACGCACAGATCAAGCAGTTCCTGGTCGCCCGTTACGGTGAGTTCGTGCTCTACCAGCCACCGTTGCAGCCGGGCACCTGGCTGCTGTGGGGCGGTCCCCTGCTGGTGCTCGGCGCCGGTGCACTGGTGGTGCTGGGCATTGTCCGCCGCCGTGGTCGTGCGGTTGGTGCCGCACCGGCCGGCAAGGCCGATGAAGGAGACGGATGGTGAGCCATTGGCTGCCGGTGCTGGCCGGTCTGGTTGCTGCGCTCATGGCAGCGCTGGTGCTGTGGCCGCTGCGCCACCATGGGCGCCGCGGTTTGGTGGTGGGCGTGTTCGCACTGGGTGTGGCCGGCGCCTGCCTGTACCTGCTGGTCGGTGACCCGCGTGCAGCACAGGTGCAACCGGCGCCATCGGTGGCGACGCTGCGCGACGGCGTGCAGGCCCTGCAGGATGCCTTGAAGCGCGACCCGCAGCGAGCCGATGGCTGGGCGTTGCTGGGCCGGTCGCAGGCCGAACTTGGCAACTTCGCAGCCGCAGCGGACGCCTTCGCACGTGCCGCCGCGCTCGCCCCGGAAGACCCCGGCGTGCTGGTGGAAGCCGCGCAGGCGCGCGCGCAGGCGGATGCCGGCAAACAGTTCGATGACACCGCGATGGCCTGGTTGCAGCAGGCGCGTGCACAGGCACCCGATGCCGAGCGCGCCAGCTGGCTGCTGGGCATCGCCCTGCGCCAGCGCGGGAAAAATGCCGAGGCTGCCGACGTCTGGAGCGGCCTGCTGCCACGCCTGGAACCGGGGGCCGCGCAGGCACTGCAGGCACAGATCGCCATCGCGCGCGAAGCCGCCGGCCAGGCGCCCGATGCTGCCGCTGCGACGCCACCGGCACTGCTGCAGGTGCGCGTGCAGCTGCCTGCGCTGGAGAACGCCGAGTGGCCCGCCAGCACCCAGGTATTCGTGCTGGCGCGGGCCGCGGGTGGGCCGCCGATGCCGGTGGCCGCTCGCAAGCTGCCGTTGGCCGGTTTCCCCGCCACGGTCGGGCTGGGCGACGCTGACAGCCCGATGGCGACCGCACCGCTGTCGGCACACCGCGAAGTGGAAGTGCTGGCACGCATCTCGCGCACCGGCAGCGCCAACCGCAGCGAAGACGACCTGCAGAGCCTACCGGTGAAGGTGAGCCTGCCGCATGAGGGCGTGGTGGAGCTGCGGTTTCCGTAACGGTCTACCGCTGCGCTCGCCGGGCATGGCCCGGCGCTACCTGCACGCGCACCTTCGGTAGCGCCGGGCCATGCCCGGCGGATGCGCGCTCGGCTCTACAGTAGATCCACGCCATGCGTGGATACCGGCGCCGATGGAAACCAGCGTGTCGCCAGCTCCACATGCGGCCCCGCTAGAATGCCCACATGACCGAATTCATTCCGCCCGGCACCCGCTTCCACGCCCTGCCCTCGCCGTTCCCGTTCAAGCGCGGCGGCGCCCTGCACGGCGCGCGCGTGGCCTATGAAACCTGGGGAACACTGGCCGCCGACGCCAGCAACGCGATCCTGATCGTGACCGGCCTCTCGCCGGATGCACATGCGGCAGCCAACGACGCCAACCCGGCCCCGGGCTGGTGGGAAGGCATGGTCGGCCCCGGCAAGGCGATCGATACCGACCGCTGGTTCGTGGTCTGCGTGAACTCGCTGGGCAGCTGCAAGGGTTCGACCGGCCCAGCCTCGATCAACCCCGCCAGCGGCGAACCGTATCGCCTCGATTTCCCCGAGCTGTCGATCGAAGACGGCGCACGCGCCGCCATCGAAGTGGTGCATGCACTGGGCATCGAGCAACTGGCCTGCGTGGTCGGCAATTCAATGGGTGGCATGACCGCGTTGGCCGTGCTGATGCTGCAACCGGGCATCGCACGCAGCCACGTCAACATTTCCGGCAGTGCGCAGGCGCTGCCGTTCTCGATCGCGATCCGTTCGCTGCAGCGCGAAGCGATCCGCCTTGATCCGCGCTGGAACGGCGGCCACTACGATGACGATGCGTACCCGGAATCAGGGATGCGCATGGCACGCAAGCTGGGTGTGATCACCTACCGTTCGGCGCTGGAATGGGATGGCCGCTTCGGCCGTGTGCGGCTGGATTCAGACCAGACCGATGACGATCCGTTCGGCCTCGAATTCCAGGTGGAAAGCTACCTGGAAGGCCACGCACGACGCTTCGTGCGCTTCTTCGATCCGAACTGCTACCTCTACCTGAGCCGCTCGATGGACTGGTTCGACCTGGCCGAGTATGCCGACGGCGACGTGCTGGCCGGACTGGCGAAAATCCGCGTTGAGAAGGCGCTGGCAATCGGTGCCAACACCGACATCCTGTTCCCGGTGCAGCAGCAGCAACAGGTGGCCAACGGCCTGCGCACCGGCGGCGCCGATGCGCACTTCATCGGACTGGAATCGCCACAGGGGCACGACGCCTTCCTTGTCGATTTCGAGCGTTTCGGCCCCGCCGTGCGCGGCTTTCTCGACGCGCTGTAGGTGGCATGGCGGCGTAATCTCGCGCTGGCCGCGTTCGGCGCGTTGATCGCGCTGATGATCAGCGGCGTGCTGCCGCTGTGGCTGGGGGGCTGGTGCCTGTTGGCCAGCGCGGTGTCGTTCGGCCTGTACGGCCACGACAAGCGCGCGGCGCAACGAAAGCAGTGGCGCATTCCCGAGCGCACATTGCAATTGCTGGCCTTTGCCGGCGGTTGGCCGGGCGCACTGCTGGGCCAGGCGCTGTTCCGTCACAAGCACCGCAAGGCTTCGTTCCAATGGGTGTTCTGGCTGTGCGTGCTGGCCAACGTGGCCTCGATCGCGGTGATGCTGCGCGAGTTCTCGCGGTAACCGCCCGCCGGGCATGGCCCGGCGCTACCGTAGATCCACGCCATGCGTGGATGTGCCGGCCAGCGGCCGGCGCTACCGTATGGTCGTCACGCTTCGCGGATCAAAACCCCATCACGCAACCGGTACTGCGCATCAACCACGCCTTCAGGCAGATCATCGTGGGTGATCATCAGCAGGCTGCGCCCGTCCAGCAGCGCGGAAAGGTCATGCAGCAACGCACGTGCGGTATCTACGTCCAGCCCTTCGGTCGGCTCGTCCAGCAGCAGGATCGGCGCATTGCGCAGCAGCGCGCGCGCCAGCGCCAGACGACGTGCCTGGCCGGCCGACATGGTCGCGCCGTTCTCGCCGACCCAGGTCTGCAGGCCGCCGTTGCGCTCGGCCCATTCGCCCAGGCGCACGCGACGCAGCACCGCCCACAACGCCCCGTCGCTGGCATCGGGATCACCCAGCCGCAGGTTCTCCGCCACACTGCCGGCAAACACCGGCGCGTTCTGCGGCAGCCACGCCAGTTGCCGGTGCCAGTCGGCCTGGGCGAAATCACGCAGGTCGCGGCCGCCGTAGGTCAGCCGTCCCTGTTGCGGATCCCATAGACGCAGCAGCAGGCTCGACAGCGTGGTCTTGCCACTGCCGCTGTCGCCGCGAATCGCAATGCGCTCGCCCGGCGCCAGGGTCAGCTGCAGGCCGGACAGCACCGGACGCGCGGCACCCGGCCACTGGAAATGCACGTCATCCCAATGCACGCGCGCGGCCTGCGGCACCGCCTGCGGTGCCTGCGGATCCTCCACCGTCGGCGGTTGCTCGACGATGGCCTGCAGGCGATCAGCGGCGATGCGCCCGGACTGTAGCGATTGCCAGGCCAGGCCCATGCCGGCCCACAGCTCGATCAGCGCCACGGTCAGGAACACCAGCCCCGCCGCCATTTCCGGCGCGATGCGCTGCTGTTCGGCCGCATGCAGGGCCAATGCCAGCATCGCCACCAGGCCCAGCCCGGCGACCAGCCCATGCAGGGTCGAGGCCGCGATCAGGCGCCAGCGCCGACGGCGATCCCGCGAAGCCAGCTGCTTGGCCGCCACGCGTACCTTCAACTGCCACGCTGCATCGGCGTGCAGCGCGGCCAGATCACCCGCGCCTTCCAACCCTTCGAAGGCCGCGGTACGCAGCGCGGCGCGATGTGCGGCGCGGTCGGCCTCCTCATCGTCGCGACCACGTACGCCCAGCCACGGCACACCGAAGGCGATCAGCAGCGCCAGCAGCGCCAGCAATACCGCCGCCGACGGCAGGATCACAGCAGCCGAGGCGATCGCCACCAGCGTCAGCGCGCCCAATGCCACCAGCGGCCCGATCGCACGCACCAGCAGCCCATCCACCTCATTGATATCACCCAGCAGGCGTGCCAGCAGTTCGCCGGTACGCGTAGCCCCCAGCCGCGCCGGTGCGAGCGGCAGCGCGCGGCGGAAGAACCACACGCGCAGGTCGCGGGCAATGCGCAGGGTGGCATCGTGGCCAACCAGCTTTTCGAAGTAGCGCGACACGATGCGCGCCATGGTCAGGCCACGGACGCCGGCCGAGGGCGAAAAGAAGTTGAAGCCCTGTGCCAGCCCTGCCGCACCGGCCAGCGCAGCGGCGGTCAGGAAGCCGCCGGACAGGCCCAGCAGCGCGGTGCCGGCCAGCATCGTGATCCACAGCAGCAGCACGGTCAGCAGCAGGCGCGGCCGATGGCGCAGGAACACCGCACGCAGCGAATCAGGCGAACGGCTCATGCGCGCACCGCTTGTGCCGGCTCAACCAGGCGGCCTTCCGGCAACAACAGGCAACGGTCGGCCCAGGCGATCACCGCCGGGCTGTGAGTGGCGACCACCACGCTGCGGCCGCGTGCATAGGCAGCCAGGCTGCGCAGCAGCGCCGCTTCGGTGTCGGCATCAAGGAACGCGGTGGGTTCATCCAGCAGCAGCACCTGCGGGTCGCGCAGCAGCAGGCGGGCCAGGCCGATGCGGCGTGCTTCGCCACCGGACAGCCCGAAGCCGCGTTCGCCGATCACCGTATCCAGTCCCTGTGGCAGGCGCTGCGCGAACTGCAGCACCTGCGAGGCCTCGGCCACTGCGCGCAGCCGCGCATCGCTGGCGCCGGGATCGGCCAGGCGCAGGTTGTCAGCGATGCTGCCGTGGAACAGGTACGGCCGCTGGCTGGCATAGGCCACCTGCACGCCGGGGCGCAGCTGCAGCTTGCCCGCACGCGGCGGCAACCATCCGGCCAGTGCTTCCAGCAGCGTGCTCTTGCCGGATCCACTGGGGCCGACCAGGGCCAGACGCTGGCCCGGTTCCAGCAGCACATCCAGATCCTGCAGCACGTCGTGCGGCGCACCCAGCGGGCGCAGCACCAGGCCCTGCGCCTGCAGCGGCGGCAACGCGGCCTCAGCCGGCTCCACCGCCAGTGGCGCACTCTCGTTTTCGATCAGGCCCTGCTCTTCCGGCAACGACTGCAGCAGACGTTCAACCTCGGCCGCTGCTGCCAGTGCATTGGCACGGTCGTGGTAGTGCGCGGCCAGCCGCCGCAGCGGCGCGTAGAACTCCGGCGCCAGCAGCAGGCAGAACAGGCCGGCGCCCAGCGTCGGCACCGCTGCATGCAGCGACATCAGGCCCAGGTAGCTCAGGCCCAGGTACAACGCGACCATCGCCACGCTTACCGAGGCGAAGAATTCCAGCACCGTGGACGACAGGAAGGCGATGCGCAGCACCTTCATCGTGCGCAGGCGCACACCTTCAGCGGCGGCCTCGATGCCTTCCAGTTCAGCCTCGCCGCGGCCATAGATGCGCAGCAGGCCCAAGCCCTTGATGCGGTCGGCGAAGTGACCGCTCATCCGCGCCAGCTCGCCCAGCTGCGCACGGCCGGCGGCTTCAGCACCCCAGCCCACCAGCATCATGAAGAACGGCACCAGCGGTGCGGTGAACAGCAGGATCAGCGCCACCACCCAGTCCACCCAGGCCACCGCGGCCAGGATCAGCAGCGGCACCACCACCACTTCGGTGCGCACCGGCA
The DNA here is from genome assembly GCF_051861585.1 of Stenotrophomonas sp. ATs4. NCBI lineage: Bacteria > Pseudomonadati > Pseudomonadota > Gammaproteobacteria > Lysobacterales > Lysobacteraceae > Stenotrophomonas > Stenotrophomonas sp. ATs4. The sequence continues at coordinate 66,263 of NZ_JBLYPK010000008.1, forward strand.
GGAAACCGCTGTAGTAGCTTTCAATCGCATCGCCGTGATGCAGCATCAGTTCGCCCAGCTCGCCGGTGCGGCGCTGGCGCAGCCACAGCGGTCCGTGGCCAAGCAAGCGCGCGAACACACGCTCGCGCAGCGCCAACCGCGCGGCATCGGCCACGTCACCGGCAGCCGCCTGGGTGGCGCTGCCCAGCAGCGTGCGCAGCACCAGAATCACCGCCAGTCCAGCGAGCACGGGCAGGCCCGACGCCAGCGGTGCGCGTTCCACCAGCACCTGCTGCACGAGCCAGGCGATGGCGGCGGCCTGGCCGATCAGCAGCGCGCCAGACAGGCTGATGCACAGCGCTGCCAACCGCTGGCGACCTCGAGCGGACCGCGCAAGATCGGCCAGCCATGCGGTGCGGGCACGCCGCTGGCGAGTCGTTTCGGCTTCCGTAGAAAGGCCGTCAGGGGTCGTTTCGGCAGCGCTCAAGGGGTCTTCACGGGCAACAGGGGAGACACGGCATTGTAGGCGCAGGCAACAGCCTCCCCCTGCGGCCGGCGGTCGCAGTCTTCATCGGGTTGGCATACGATCCTCCTGAATACCCATTCATACATTGATCTGGATCAAGGCTGTTTGAAGTAGTCGGTCACATCATTCACCCCGTAGACCACCCTTCCCGCCACCTGCAACGGCACTATCCAACGAGGTAGCCAGGCCATGATTGATCAGACAGTCGTAGAACTGTCGCGGCTGCAATTCGCTCTGACCGCGATGTACCACTTCCTATTCGTCCCGCTCACGCTTGGCCTGTCCTTCATGGTGGCCATCATGGAGAGCGTGTACGTCATGACCCGCAAGCAGGTCTGGCGGCAGATGACCCTGTTCTGGGGCACCCTGTTCGGCATCAACTTCGCCATCGGCGTGGCCACCGGCCTGGTGATGGAATTCCAGTTCGGCATGAACTGGTCGTATTACAGCCACTACGTAGGCGACATCTTCGGTGCGCCGCTGGCGATCGAAGGCCTGATGGCGTTCTTCCTGGAAGCGACCTTCATCGGTCTGTTCTTCTTCGGCTGGAAGCGCCTGACCCCGGTCAAGCACCTCACCGTGACCTGGCTGATGGCGCTGGGCACCAACCTGTCGGCAGTGTGGATCCTGATCGCCAACGGCTGGATGCAGAACCCGACCGGTGCGGTGTTCAATCCGGAAACGATGCGCATGGAAGTGGTCGACTTCGCTGCGGTGCTGCTGAACCCGGTGGCCCAGGCCAAGTTCGTGCATACCGTCAGTGCCGGCTACGTGACCGGTGCGATCTTCGTGATGTCGATCAGCGCCCTGTACCTGCTGCGTGGCAAGTACAAGGACATGGCCCGTCGCTCGTTCGCGGTGGCCGCAGCCTTCGGCCTGCTGTCGTCGCTGTCGGTGGTGGTGCTCGGTGACGAGAGCGGTTACGCCGCCAGCGAACACCAGAAGATGAAGCTGGCCGCGATCGAAGCGATGTGGGAAACCGAGCGTGCGCCGGCCGACTTCACCGCTTTCGGCATTCCCAACCAGGAAACCCACACCAACGACTACGCGATCAAGATCCCGTACCTGATGGGACTGATCGCCACCCGATCGCTGGACCAGCCGATTCCGGGCATCCTGGAACTGGTGGAACGTGCCGAGCATCGTATCCGTGGCGGCCAGATCGCCTATGGCGCACTGGAGCGGGTGAAGAAGGACAAGAACGACCTCGAAGCGCGCGAGATGTTTGATCGCCACTGGCAGGACCTGGGCCATGGCCTGCTGCTGAAGCGCTACCGCGAGGACATCCTCAACGCGACGCCGGAGGAAATCTCCAAGGCCGCGATGGATACCGTGCCGCGCGTGGCACCGCTGTTCTGGACCTTCCGCATCATGGCCGGGCTGGGCTTCTACCTGATCGCCTTCTTCGCGCTGGCCTTCTACTACTCGTGCCGCAACAACTTCCAGGACAAGCGCTGGTTCCTCAAGCTGGCCGTGTGGTCGCTGCCGGCACCGTGGATCGCGATCGAATGCGGTTGGTTCGTCGCCGAGTACGGCCGCCAGCCGTGGGCGGTGGATGGCGTGCTGCCCACCTTCTACGCCGCATCGGGCCTGGCACTGCATGAAATCCTGACCACGCTGGCGGTATTCACCGGGCTGTACACAGTGCTGCTGGTCATCGAGATCAAGCTGATGCTGAAGGCGATCCGCAAGGGTCCGGACGACATCCTGCCCACGCTGCAGGCCAATATCCGACCCGCTTCCCCCAATGCAGTCGCCCCCGGCCAGGCCTGAGGCAGGAGAATCCAGATGGAATTCATTGCACTTGATTACACCACGCTCCGCGTGATCTGGTGGCTGCTGCTCGGCATCCTGCTGATCGGCTGGGCGGTGATGGATGGTTTCGACCTCGGCGTCGGCACGCTGCTGCCGTTCGTGGCCAAGACCGATGAAGAACGCCGGTTGGTGATCAACACCGTCGGCCCGGTGTGGGAAGGCAACCAGGTCTGGCTGGTGCTGGGTGGTGGCGCGATCTTCGCCGCGTGGCCGCCGCTGTACGCGGTCAGCTTCTCCGGCTTCTACCTGGCGGTGTTTGCGATGCTGTTCGGGCTGATCCTGCGCCCGGTCGGCTTCAAGTACCGCAGCAAGCTGCCGTCCAAGCGCTGGCGCGACAACTGGGACCGCGTGCTGTTCATCGGCGGCCTGCTGCCGGGCCTGATCGCTGGCGTCGCCGTCGGCAACGTGCTGCTGGGTGTGCCGTTCCACTTCGATGACACCCTGCGCGTGACCTACACCGGTTCGTTCTTCGGCCTGCTCACGCCGTTCGCGCTCATCGCCGGCCTGATCAGCGTGGCCATGCTGGTATCGCATGGTGCGGCCATGCTGGTGATCAAGACCGACGGCCCGGTGGCAGAACGCGCTGCGCGTTATGGCAGCGTCGCCGCCATCATCAGCTTCGTGCTGTTCGCCGTCGCCGGTGCCTGGGTGGCCTTCGGCCTGCCGGGTTATCAGATCACCTCGCAGGTGGTCACCGACGGCCCGACCAACCCGCTGCTGAAGACCGCAGCACTGGGCACCGCCGCTGGCGGCTGGCTGCGCAACTACAGCTCCATGCCGGCCACCCTGGTGTTCCCGGTGCTGGGCCTGCTGGGTGCGTTGGCCAGTGCGGTGCTGCTGCGTGCACGTCGCGGCGGCCTGGCCTTCATCGCCTCGGGTGCCTCGATTGCCGGCATCATCCTGACCGTCGGCTTTGCGATCTTCCCGTTCCTGCTGCCGTCCTCCAGCCAGCCCACCTCCAGCCTGACCGTCTGGGACAGCTCGTCCAGCCACCTCACGCTGTGGGTGATGCTGCTGGCCACGGCCATCTTCCTGCCGATCATCATTGCCTACACCACCTGGGTGTACCGCGTGCTGAAGGGCAAGACGACGGTCGAGGAAATGGGCGACAACCCCAACGCGTATTGATTGCTTGAACGTGTGCCGACCAACGGTCGGCACCTACCCGGAATGAAGGAGAGTAAGCATGTGGTATTTCGCCTGGATTCTCGGCGCCGGACTGGCCTCGGTCGTAGCCATCCTCAACGGGATGTGGTTCGAAGCGCGCGAAAGCGCCCGCGCCGGCAACGACGTGCAGTGAAACTGTAAAAAAGAGTTGCCGATACGGCCTTCACACCGTATCCTTGGCGGCTCCTTCGGGGTGTAGCTCAGTCTGGTAGAGCGCTACGTTCGGGACGTAGAGGTCGCAGGTTCGAATCCTGTCTCCCCGACCACTCAAGTGGTCGCATTGAAGCCTGGTGAAGTCCTCCAGGCTTTTTTGTTCCCTGAAGTGGCACTGCTTCGGCAGTGTGAAGGAAACGGCACCAACCCCTTGCCGCCATCGGGGTTGATTGCTAGAATAGGCGGCTCCCTTCGGGGTGTAGCTCAGTCTGGTAGAGCGCTACGTTCGGGACGTAGAGGTCGCAGGTTCGAATCCTGTCTCCCCGACCACTTCGGTGGTCACCAAGAAGCCTGGAAGACATCACTGTCCTCCGGGTTTTTTTGTGCCTGCGGCCCGGGACCGGCTCGGCTGGCGGCAACGCCACTGGCCAGCCACGTACAATGGCCGCCACCCCCACCTGCCGCTTCGGCGTAGACCGATGCCGGCGCTGCATGCCACCACGTCAGCATGCGACACCTGCAAGGACCACCGATGAGTTCCTCCACTTCCGATTCGCCGTCGCTGCTGCACGGCCGCGTGCTCGCCTTCGCTGCGATCCTGCTGGCGGCAGTCAACCTGCGCACCGCCGTCACCTCCATCACCCCGCTGCTGGATGTGCTGGGCCAGCAGTTTGGTTTCGGCACCACCATGACCGGCGTGCTGGGCATGCTGCCGACCGCCTCCTTCGCACTGTTCGGCGTGGCCACGCCGGCACTGGCGCGGCGCCTGGGCCTGGAACGCACCACCCTGCTGGCGATGGTGATGGCGATGGCCGGCCTGCTGCTGCGCTCCAGCGCCGGCAACGTCGGCACGTTGCTGCTCGGTTCGGTGGTGGCACTGGCTGGCATGGGCATCGGCAACGTGGTGGTGCCGCCGCTGGTGAAGCGTTACTTCGCCAACAAGGTCGGCACCATGAGCACGCTTTACATCAGCGTGCTGCAGCTGGGCACGATGATGCCCGCGCTACTGGCAGTACCGGTGGCCAACGCAGCCGGCTGGCGGGTGTCGCTGGGCATGTGGGCGCTGCTGGCACTGGCGGCGAGCCTGCCCTGGCTGCTGCTGGCGCGCCGTGCGCCCAAGCCGGTGCTGGATGCCAACGATCCCACCGCGCAACCGCATGGCAAGGTCTGGCGCACGTCGCTGGGCTGGAGCATGACGCTGATGTTCGGCATGACCTCGCTGATGACCTATTCGATGTTCACCTGGCTGCCGCGCATCGTGGTCGAGGCCGGTGGCACGCCCGCGTTCGGCGGCGTGATGGTGGCCGTGTTCTCGGCACTGGGCCTGCTGCCGTCGCTGGTCATCCCGTCGATGGCGGTGCGCCTGCAGAACCCGTTCCCGCTGGTGCTGATCGGCTTCTTCTCGTTCGTGATCGCCTTCACCGGCCTGCTGCTGGCCCCCATGAAGGCGCCGCTGCTGTGGGCCTGCCTGCTCGGCGTCGGTCCGTCCACCTTCCCGCTGGCGCTGACCCTGATCAACCTGCGCACCCGCACCCCCACCGGCTCAGCGGCGCTGTCCGGCTTCATGCAAGGCGTGGGCTACAGCTTCAGCTGCCTGGGGCCGTTCCTGGTCGGCTGGCTGCACACCGTCAGCGACGGCTGGACCATCCCATTCAGCTTCCTGTTCGGTTGCGCCGCCCTGATGCTGTGCGCTTCCTGGGTGGCCTGCAAGCCGCGCAAGCTGGAAGACCTCTGGTAACCACGGGGCCACCCGACGGCCCCGCCTACCGCTCGTCAGCCCGCCGATGGATTTTGACGCCGGGCTGACAATTCCGGGCGGATAGTGCCCACGAATGCCCATCTTTGCCGCGTGTCGGCATCGGGCATGGGGGCGGCAGCGCCGCCCAGGCCACCACTCGGTGCGCGGGGGACTCTCGTTTCAGACAAGACATTGCAGGTCGCTGTCCTGGTTCTACCCATCCCTGCTGGATGGGAGTGCTCGAGGGGAGTGACGCAGGCCACGGCCATCCCAAAATCTGGCATGTGATGTGCGTCACATTTTTCAGGTTGTCTGGTTCGGAAGCCAAGGGGGTCCCCAATGGTTGTCCACCGCCGGCTGGCGCTCTGCGTCGGCCTTGCCTGTACCGCCCTGGCCTGGGCCAGCAGCGCTGCCCCGCCCGACCGCGAGGCGGCCCTGGCCGAGATCGGCCGCTACCGCGACCAGGCCCGCTGGCTGGATGCCCTCGGCGCGATCGAGCGCGCCAGCCAGCAGCAGCCCAACGACGACCTGCTGTTCAAGCTGCGCGTACTCACGCTGGGCGACATCGGCAATGCCTGGCGCGCCTGGGAGCTGTACCAGCAGCGCCCGCAGCTGTTCGACGCTGCACAGAAGCAACGCATCGAAGCCGACTACGTGGCCAAGCGGGTGGTCTGGAGCCTGGCCTACAGCAGCAGCGAAGACAGCCGGCTGGAAGAGGCCGAATCCACCCTGACCCGCATGCAGCGCTATCTCGGCAGCGAAGGCACGCCGTCCGCACAGGCGCCGCTGCGCGTCCGCATGGATCGGCTGATCCTGCTCAACCGGCTCGGCCGCCATGCGCAGGTACGCGAGGAAGCACGGGCGCTGCAGGCCGAAGGCCACACCCTGCCCGACTATGTGCTGCCTTCTGTAGGCGATTCACTGATGGGTACCCTGCATCCGGAAGAAGCCATTCCGGTGCTGCAGGCAGCCGTGGCCGGTGATCCCACGCGCGACGCCTCACATTCGGAGCTGGCCTACGCCTACCTGGAAAGCGAACAGCAGGAAAAGGCCGTCGACCTGTTGCAGGCGTGGCGTGACAAGGAACCTGCCTGGCGCTGGAGCAACGGGAAGTCGCCGTATCCAAACTGGTCGCGCTATGAAGCCGACCTCAACCTGGCGATGGTGCGCGCCTACAGCGGCGACCTGCCCACCGCGCAGCGCGATCTGGAATCGATGGTCGACATCGCACCGGGCAACGGCGGCCTGCAGAGCGCGCTGGGCAGCGTCTACATGATGCGCGGCTGGCCACGCAGGGCACTGCAACGGCAACAGATGGCGCATGCGCTGGACCCACGCGACATCGAGCCGCGGCTGGGCATGCAGGAAGCCTACGTCGCCCTGCAGCGCGATGACCTGGCGCGACCGCTGCACGACGATCTGCTCGCACGCTACCCCACCCAGCCCGCCGTCGAACGCATGGATCAGGCCTGGCGCGCACATCGCGGTTGGCAGCTGAAGGCATGGACCGACATCGGACGCAGTTCCGGCGGTGGTGGCACCTCGCCACTGGGCAACGACGACCGCCGCTATGGCATGGAAGTCCAGACACCCGTACTCGACGATCGCTGGCGGCTGTTCGCCTTCGCCGACCGGCGCTCGGTCGATTTCCAGGATCAGCGTATCGACCCGCTGTGGCTGGGCGCCGGCGCGCGTTACCGCTTTGGCCGGCTGGATGTAGAGGCCGCGGTGCTGCGTGCCAATGACCATATCGGCGATACCGGCCTGCGCGCCAGCGTGGGCTGGCAGTTCAACGACTACTGGCATGCCGGACTGATTGCCGCACGCAATGATCCGGAGGCGTCGATGCAGGCGCGCGCTGCCGGCATCACCGCCGACAGCGTCAGCGCGCAGGTCGACTATCGGCGCAGCGAACGCACGCACTGGATGTTCGGCGCCAGCCGCTTCCGTTACGACGATGGCAACCATCGCGAACTGTTCAGCACCGGCCTTGAACAGCGCCTGCTGACCCGCCCACGGTGGCTGATCGATGGCCTGGCCAGTGCCTACACCAGTCGTGGCAGCCGCGACGATGCGCCCTACTTCAACCCGAAGCGCGACCGCATGGTCGAGATCGGACTGCGCATCGACCAGCAGTTGTGGCGCCACTACGAACGTCACTTCCGCCACCGGCTGACGGTCTCGCTGGGCGACTACTGGCAGGACCGCTTCGGCAGTGCACTGGTGCCGTCGGTGTCCTACATGCACGAGTGGCAGCTGGGCCAGGGCCGCGTGTTCGAGTATGGCGCGCGCTGGTCGCGGCCGGTCTACGACGGCCATCGCGAACGCCATATCGGTTTCGAAGCCGCACTGCGCTGGGGAGACTGACATGGCCCGCATCCTGCGACTGATCGTGCTCCTGCTGCTGTCGGCTGCGCCGCCGGCCTTCGCGCAGCAGGCCCTGCATCTCGATGCCATCGACAACGGCCTGCTGATCCTCAGCTACCACGACATCCGCGACCAGGTCGCGGCCAAGGGGGATGCCGATGCCTATGCGGTGAGCACGCAGAACTTCGCCGCCCATCTGGACTGGCTGGGGGCACACGGCTACCACCCGGTGTCGCTGTCGCAGGTGATCGACGCTTCCCAGGGACGCGCCACGTTGCCACCGAAACCGGTACTGCTGACCTTCGATGACGGCCTGCGCAGCGTCTACGACAAGGCCTTCCCGCTGCTACGGGCCTACCGCTATCCGGCGCTGGTGGCGGTGATCACGGACTACGTGGACATGGCACCGGGCCGCACCATCGATTACGGCTACCGCCCGTTCGGCCGCGACGACTTCATCACCTGGGCACAGCTGAAGCAGATGCACGACAGCGGCCTGATCGAGGTGGCCAGCCATACCGACGACCTGCACCACGGGGTGCTTGCCAACCCGCAGGGAAATTCCACCCCTGCAGCCGTGACCCGCATCTACCACCCGGCCACGCACAGCTACGAGAGCGAGGCGCAGTACGCGCAACGCCTGCGCGCCGATCTCTCGCGCAGCGTGCAGCGCATCGAGCAGCACCTGGGCGTTCGCCCGCGCGCCATCGTCTGGCCGTACGCCGCCTACAACCAGATGAGCAACGACATCGCCGAACAGCTGGGCATGCCGGTGTCCTTCGATCTGGAGGGCCGCAGCACGCCGGTGGCCAGCGACCTGCATGGCCTGGCGCGCTTCCTGGTCAGCGACAACCCGACCGTGGAGGGGCTGGCCTACGAGCTGCGCCGCGACGTCGCGCTCGATGGCATCCGTGCCCTGCAGATCGACCTGGATGATGTGTACGACCCCGACCCCGCGCAGCAGGCGCGCAATCTGGACGCGCTGATCGAGCGGGTCAAGCGCATCGCACCGACGCACGTCTACCTGCAGGCGTTCGCCGACCCGGACGGCAACAACACCGCCGATGCACTGTACTTTCCCAACCGCCACATGCCGATGCGCGCGGACCTGTTCAGCCGCGTTGCCTGGCAGCTGAAATCGCGCGCAGGGGTGAAGGTCTACGCATGGCTGCCGGTGCTCGGCTTCGAGCTGCCCGACCCGGCGCAGCGCAAAGCGCTGGCGATCCGCAATGGCGATGCCGATGGCATGTACCGGCTGGATTTCACCAACCCGGAAGCACGCCAGATCATGCTCGACCTCTACGAGGATCTGGCGGTCAATTCCTACTTCGAGGGATTGCTGTTCCATGATGATGGCTACCTGCGCGATACCGAGTTGCCCGCACTGGCCGCAGGCAGCGATGGCAGCGCGCGTACGCAGGCATTGATCGACTTCACCCTGGCACTGCGCAACAGCGCGCAGCGCTGGCGACCGAAGCTGGCCACGGTGCGCAACCTGTACGCCGAACCGGTGCTGCGCCCGCAGAGCGAAGCCTGGTTCGCGCAGCGCCTGGACCTGTTCAACAAGGCCTACGACCAGACCGCACTGATGGCGATGCCGTGGATGGAAGGCAGCAAGCACCCCGAACGCTGGCTGGACCAGCTGCTGGCGGCGGTACGTGCACACGACCCACAGCTGCAGCACACCCTGTTCGAACTGCAGACCGTCGATTGGCGCAGCGGACAGCCGATTCCCGCCGAGCGCCTGCGCGCGCAGATCCGCCAGCTGCAGGCGCAGGGCGTGCACCACTTCGCCTGGTACCCGGATGACTTCATCGCCGACCAGCCTTCCACCCGCGATGCCCGCGCGGCGATGTCCGCCGGCAACTTCCCGTACCCGGAGAAGTGACATGGACATGCACCCGTTGCTGCAGGTCCTGTTCCAGTTCGCCTTCTACTATCCGATGGTGATGGCGTTTTTCTGGATGTCCGGTGGGTTGTACTACTACTTCCGCCGTGAAAGGCATTCGCGGCCACGAAATGATCCGCCGTTGATGGTTGATCCACCGTTCGCCAGCCTGCTGATTCCCTGCCACAACGAATCGGAAAATCTGGACGACACGCTCGGTGCGGCACTGGCGCAGCGCTACCCGGCCAACTACGAGGTGATCGCCATCGATGACGGCAGCAGCGACGACACCGGTGCGCGGCTGGACGCTCTGGCGGCAAAGCACCCACGGCTGCGCGTTCTGCACCTGGACCGCAACCTGGGCAAGGCCAATGCGCTGCGCATGGGCGCACTCGCCGCGCGCTCGGAATACCTGGTGTGCATCGACGGCGATGCAATGCTGGAGGAGCACGCGCTGCACTGGATGATCTGGCACCTGGTCAGCGGCAACCGGGTCGGCGCGGTGACCGGCAACCCGCGCATCCGCAACCGCTCCACCCTGCTCGGACGCCTGCAGGTAGCCGAGTTCTCCTCGATCATCGGCATGATCAAGCGCGCGCAGCGGGTGTACGGGCGCATTTTCACCATTTCCGGCGTGATCGCCGGTTTCCGCCGTACCGCCCTGCACCAGGTCGGCTGGTGGTCGGACGACATGGTGACCGAAGACATCGACATCAGCTGGCGCCTGCAGCGCGCGCACTGGGACATCCGCTACGAGCCCAACGCCCTGTGCTTCATCCTGATGCCCGAAACGCTGAAGGGGCTCTGGCGGCAGCGACTGCGCTGGGCGCAGGGTGGCGTGGAGGTGATGCTGCGCCATGCCCGCTCGCTGCTGCACTGGAAGGAGCGGCGCATGTGGGGCGTGCTGCTGGAGTATGTGCTGAGCGTGATCTGGGCCTACACCATGCTGTTCATCGTGGTGCTGTGGGCGCTGGACAAGTTCTTCGAAATGCCGCCGCAACTGCATATCGCCAGCCTGCTGCCACAGTGGCATGGCGTGATATTGGCGCTGGTCTGCCTGCTGCAGTTCGCCAGCAGCCTGATCATCGACCGACGTTACGAAACACAGATAGGACGCAACTACTTCTGGGTCATCTGGTACCCGATGGCGTACTGGCTGATCAGCCTTTCCACCACCCTGGTGGCGCTTCCAAAGACCCTGCTGCGCCGTCGCAGCAAGCGCGCCACCTGGACCAGCCCTGACCGGGGGATCCGATGAACACTCAACATCCATCCAACCGCTTCGATTCACGGATGATCCGCAAGCCGCATCACCAGCCACGCTTCCAGCGCACTGCATGGGGTTTCGTCACCCTGGCGTTCTGGGGCTTCTACTTCTACCTGTGGGCCCCTCTGGTAACCCTGGTGTCATGGCTGGTCGGCGGGCAGCTGGCGTGGCAGCAGCTGTACGAACGACAGAGCCAGTTCGATCCGTATGTACTGGTGGCGTTGCCACTGATGCTGCTGTGCGCCAGCGTGCTGCTGATCGGCTGGGCCGAATACAACCGCGCTCGCTTCCGCGGCCACGACCGGCGCCTGCCGCGGCCGCTGGCCAGCCTCAACGAAGTGGCCGCCGACCTCGGGGCCAGCACCGGGCTGGCCGAGCGGCTGCTGGGCTGCAAGGCCGCCACCCTGCACATGGATGATCACGCACGGCCGATCGGCATCCGCCGCGAGGTGGTGTAGCCCGACAACCCGGTGGGTGCCGACCTTGGTCGGCGCTTGCTTTGGTAGATGCCGACCTTGGTCGGCGCTTGGGCCTGGTGAGTGCCGACCTTGGTCGGCACTGGGCTTTACCGCGAAGAGCATCCACGCATGGCGTGGATCTACTTGCGCGTCTGCCCTTCACCGCGCACTACGAAGCGTTCGACGGTGAGTGCCTCCAGGCCCATCGGACCGTACGCATGCAGGCGCGTGGTGGAGATGCCGATCTCGCTGCCCAGGCCCAGCTGGCCGCCATCGGAGAAGCGCGAGGAGGCATTGACCATCACCACCGCCGAACGCAGTGCGTTGACGAAACGCTCGGCGTTGCCGGCGTCCTCGGTGGCGATCACTTCGGTATGGTCGGACGTGTAGGCACGGATGTGCGCGACGGCCGCATCGAGGTCGTCGACCACACGCACGGCCAGCACCAGATCGAGGAACTCTGCAGCATAGTCGTCCTCGGTGGCCAGCCGGCTGCCCGGCAGCAGCGGCTGTGCCAGCGCATCGGCGCGCAGCTGCACGCCGCGCTCGGCAAGCGCCTGCGCCGCGCGGGGCAGGAACGCATCGGCCACGCCGCGGTGCACCAGCAGTGTCTCCAGCGAATTGCAGGCCGACGGACGGCTGCATTTTCCGTCCACCAGCAGATCGATGGCTTTGCCGAGGTCGGCACTGGCATCCACGAACAGATGGCAGACGCCCTTGTAGTGCTTGATCACCGGCACCCGCGCATGCTCGGCAACGAAACGAATCAGGCCTTCACCACCGCGCGGAATCGCCAGGTCGATCAGTTCGTGCAGCTGCAGCAGCTCCAGCATCGCTTCGCGGCGCAGGTCGGTCAGCACGGTCACTGCAGCCGGCGGAACACCATTGGCCTTCAGGGCACCGGCCAGCGCCTGGGCGATGGCGGTGTTGGAGTGGATCGCTTCGGAACCACCGCGCAGGATCACGCCATTGCCGGCCTTCAGGCACAGCGCGGCCGCTTCGGCAGTCACGTTCGGGCGCGCCTCGTAGATCATCGCGATCACGCCCAGCGGCACGCGCACCTTCTGCACGCGGATGCCGTTCGGACGGACGTCATCGCGGGTCACCTGGCCGACCGGGTCGGGCAGTGCCGCCACCTCGCGCACGGCCTCGGCCATGGCGAACAGGCGTGCCGGGTCCAGCGCCAGGCGGTCGAGCATGGCACTGCCAATGCCCTTCTCGCGCGCGGCGGCGAGGTCGCGCGCGTTGCCGGCCAGGATCAGCCCGGCATTCACTTCCAGTGCCTGCGCCATGGCCAACAGCAGCGTGCGGCGGGCCGCGCTGTCGAGCCCGGCAATCACCTGGGCCGCCTCACGGCAGGCGCGCGCCTGCGCTTCGATATCGCTCATCGGAATGTCCTGCAGTGGGTTCATGGCAACACCAGATCGTCACGGTGGACGACAGCGCCGCCGTAGTTGTAGCCGAGCACAGCCTGGATATCGCGGGTGTGGCGACCGACGATGCGGCGTACATCGTCGGCCGCGTACTGACTCACGCCACGAGCGACACAGACCTTGCCGGCATCTGTATGCCAGCACACCTGCACCATGTCGCCGCGACGGAATGTGCCCTCGGCGCCGATGATGCCACCAGGCAGCAGCGAAGCGCCTTTCTCGCGCATCGCCTGCGCTGCACCGGCATCAACCAGGATGGCGCCTTCGGCCAGCGGTGCGTGCCGCAGCCAGTGCTTGCGTGCGGCCTCGCGACTGCGCGCGGCGTGGATGCGGGTGCCGAACAGGCGATCCTGCGCCAGCGCACGCACCACGTCGCCGCTGCGGCCATTGAACAGATAGGTTTCGATGCCAAGGCGCCCGGCCTTGGCTGCTGCTTCCAGCTTGGTCCGCATGCCACCGGTACCGGCGCGTGAGCCGGCGCCGCCGGCCATCGCCAGCACCTCGTCACTCAGTTCCGGCACATCGTGCAACGGCCTCGCGTCGGCCACGCTACGCGGGTCGGCGCTGTACAGACCATCGATGTCGGTGGCGATGAACAGCGCATCAGCATCGACCAGCGCCGCCACGGTGGCGGCCAGATTGTCGTTGTCGCCGAGCTTGAGCTCGTCCACCGACACGGTGTCGTTCTCGTTGACCACCGGCAACGCGCCCAGGCGCAGCAGCTCGCTCAGCGTGGCGCGTGCGTTGAGGTAGCGGCGGCGGTTGCGCAGGTCGTCGTGGGTCAGCAGCACCTGCGCGACGGGGCGCTCGAAGAAGCGCTGCCAGAGCCCGATCAGCTGTGCCTGGCCGAGCGCGGCCAGCGCCTGCCGCGCCGCCATCGCCGCGCCGGGCTCATCGGCCCGCGGCAGGATCGCGCGCCCGGCAGCGACCGCGCCGGACGACACGATCACCACCTCGCGCCCGGCCAGCACATTGGCCGAGACAAACTGCGCCAGGCCCAGCGCGTGACGCGGCGACAGGCCACCGCCATCGGCGGCCAGCAGGCTGCTGCCGACCTTGAGCACGGCGCGCCGCCACGGCGGCAGCGCTTGTTCGGGGAACGGCGAAGCGACGTGGGCGGCGTGCAGGGTCATCAGGTGCGCCTCAGCGGGTGTTCCATTCGTGCACGGTCAAGTCGGAGGCCTGCATCGTCACCAGCGGATCGGTGGCGACGATGGCCTGTGCCTGCGCCAGGCTCTCAACGTTGCACAACACATAGGCACCACCACTGCCATCGGCGAAACCGCCGGTCAGCTGCAGCTTGCCCTCGGCCTGCAGCGCATCGAGGAAATCACGGTGCGGCTGCACCGCTGCATCGTTGAAGTCCGGCCGGCGCATGGCCAGCACCAGGTACACGGTGGAGGCCATCAGGACAGCGCCTGCCAGCGTGCGCGCAGTTCGTCCAGGCGCAGATCAGCGGCCGAACCCGGCGATACGCGTGCGGCCAGGCTGCCTTCCGGGGTACGTCCCTGCCCTGCACTGTCGGCACCCGCCGCGGCGGCCTTGTAGGCCTCGCGGAACGGCACACCGGCCACGGCGGCTTCGACAGCCACGTCGGTGGCATACATGCCCGAGTCGATCGCTGCACGCAGCCTGTCGTCACGCCACTCCAGATTGGCCAGCAGCGCCGGCAGCAGCTCCAGCGCGGCCAGGCCACGGCCGAAGCCGTGGAAGATGGCGCCCTTGGACGACTGCAGGTCGCGGTGGTAGCCCGACGGCAACGACAGCAGCTGCTCGATCTCGGTGCGCGCGGCGGCGACGCTGGCGTGGGTTGCGCGCATCAGCTCGATCACATCCGGGTTGCGCTTGTTGGGCATGATCGAGCTGCCGGTGGTGTACTGCGCCGGCAGCGCGACGAAACCGAACTCGGCGCTGGTGAACAGCGACAGGTCCCAGGCAATGCGACGCAGGTCCAGGGTGGCGCCACCCAGCGCTTCCAGCGCGGCCAGCTCGAACTTGCCGCGCGACAGCTGTGCATAGATCGGCGAGATCTGCATGCGCGCGAAACCGAGCGCGGCCGTGGTGTGCTCGCGGTCCAGCGGCAGGTTCACGCCGTAGCCGGCGGCAGTGCCGAGCGGGTTGGCGTCGACCAGCGCATGGGTGTCGCGGGCACGGATGGCGTTGTCGATGAAGGCCTCGGCCCAGCCGGCCCACCACATGCCCGCAGAGGACACCACGGCGCGCTGGATGTGGGTATAGCCGGGAATCGGCAGGTCCTTCTCGGCCTGCGCGCGGTCCAGCGCGACCTTGGCCACGTCGGCGCTGAGCTGGGCCACGCGCAGCAGCTTCTCCTTCAGCCACAAGCGGGTGGCGACCAGGATCTGGTCGTTGCGGCTGCGACCGGTGTGGATCTTGCGGCCGGCGTCGCCGAGGCGTTCAGTCAGGCGCGCTTCGATCGCCGAGTGACCATCTTCGTACTGCGTATCCAGCACGAAGCGGCCTTCGCGGAAGTCCTGCGCCAGGATCTCCAGTTCGCGCAGCAGGCCGGCCAGCTCATCGGCGCTGAGGATGCCGATGTGCTGCAGCCCCTGCGCATGCGCGGCGCTGGCGGCGATGTCATGCAGGAAAAACTCGCGGTCGAGGATCACGTCGTCGCCGGCGAGGAAGGTCTGGATCTGTGCGTCGACAGCGACGCCGGGCTTCTGCCAAAGAAAGTCTGCCATGGGGGCTCCGGAATACGTGTTCAGTGCGGGATCGACGTCAGTTCGTCGATGCCCAGCGCGAGATTGAGGTTCTGCATGGCCTGGGTGGCCGCGCCCTTCAGCAGGTTGTCCAGGGTCGCCACCACCACGACCCGCTTGCCGCCCGGGGCCAGCGTGAAACCACCGACCTGGGCACCGTGACGACCGGCGATGCGGCTGACCCACGGCGCTTCATCCACTACCTCGATGAGTGCTTCCCCGGCATAGGCCTGCTGGAAGCGCTCGACGATCTGCTCGCGGGTCTGCACCCGGTTCAGCCAGAGGTTGGCGGTAAGCGTGATGCCACGGAAATGCGGCGCGACATGCGGCATGAATTCAACCGCCACGCCCAGCTGCACCGACACCTCGCGCTCGTGCACGTGGTTGGTCAGTGCATACGGCATCAGGTTGTCGGCCAGCAGTTCGACGTTGTTCTTGTCCGACGGCGTGGTACCGGCACCGGAGTAGCCGGATACACCGAAGCACTGCGGCGGACCGGC
Source organism: Stenotrophomonas sp. ATs4 (assembly GCF_051861585.1). NCBI lineage: Bacteria > Pseudomonadati > Pseudomonadota > Gammaproteobacteria > Lysobacterales > Lysobacteraceae > Stenotrophomonas > Stenotrophomonas sp. ATs4. Next base: position 82,274 of record NZ_JBLYPK010000008.1, read on the forward strand.
CAGCAGGTCCAGCAGCGGGTGCACCGCCAGCTGCATCGCCGTGGCATAGCAGCCCGGGTTGCTGATGTGCTTCTGGCCGTTGTAACGGCCGCGGGTCAGCTCCGGCAGGCCGTAGTACCAGCCGGTGTCGAAACGGTAATCGGCCGAAAGATCGACGATCACGGTCTCCGGCTTCACCGCTTCCAGTGCAGCCACGAACGGTGCGGCCAGGCCATTGGGCAGCGCCAGGATCACCGCATCCACGCCCTTGGCGGCTACCGCATCGGCGTCCAGGTTCTCGTACTGCAGCTCGCCCTGGAATTCCGGATGGTGGTCGGACAGGCGCTGCCCGGCGCGCTCGCGCGACGACACGAAGGCCAGTTTCAGGCGCGGGTGGGCGGCCACCAGCTTGATCAGCTCGGCGCCGGTATGGCCGCGGGCACCGACGATGCCCAGGGTGAAGGTCGAATCGTTCATGCGTGACTGTCCAGGCGGTACTGCAGGTGGCGCTTCACGCCCTGCCATTCCGCGTCGATGATGGAAAAGATGACGGTGTCACGCGGCGTGCCATCGGCGTGCCGCCGATGGTTGCGCAGCACGCCATCCTGCTTGGCGCCCAACCGCGCGATGGCCGTGCGCGATGCGAAGTTGAACCAGCTGGTTTCGAACACCACGCTCAGGCACTCCAGCCGCTCGAAGGCATGGCTGAGCAGCATCAGCTTGCTCTCCGAATTGACCCCGGTGCGCTGCACCGATTCGTCATACCAGGTGTAGCCGATGCTCAGGCGCGGCACGTCCGGCTGCAGATCGTAGTAGCGGGTGGTGCCGACGATCTGGTCGTTGGCATCGAACACCACGAACGGCAGCACCTTGCCTTCGGCCTGCGCCTGCAGCGCTGCCTGCACGTAGCCGGTCATGGTTTTCGCATCCGGAACCTGGGTGTACCAGAGCTTTGACAACGAACCGTCGCCCAATGCCCCGCGCAGGCCATCGATATGGCTCATCTGCAGCGGCTCCAGCCGCGCATGCGCGCCGGCCAGCGTGGGAACCCGTGTCCAATCAGCATGATTCATCGCGTTCAGCCCTCCAGGCTCGGCGCTCGCACGCCGCAGTGGTCGACATAGGTCCTGATGCGGTCGATGCCATCGGCACCGTACCAGAACACTTTCCAGTGACCCTGCTTGTAGCAGCCATCGGATTCAGCGTAGTAGAAATGGTTGATCGGGTTGCCGTTGCGCGAACGCCAGAACAGCTGCGGCGTTTCCTCACGCATCACATTCCAGACCGCGCGGCCCAGGCCTTCGCCCTGCGCATCATCAAGCACCGCGAACTTGTCCAGGTACACACCCTCGGCTTCGTCGGTAAGGATCACCGCCGTGCGGTAGTTCTCGCTGACGTAGGCGCGCAGCAGCGTGGTCTTCTGGAAATAGTCCGGCACCAGGGTGCGGCCGAAGCTCGATTCGATCAGCTGCTTCAAGCGCGGCAGGTCCAGTTGCTCCCATGCCGTGGCGCGCAGCACCTTCTCACCCTTGCGTACCAGCGTGCCCGAACCCTTGTGGGTGAACAGTTCCTTGGCCAGGTCGGCCGGGCGGGTGATCGACACCGACGATTCCAGCGGCAGGCGGTCGAGCAGATCCTTGATCTGTTCGATCTTCACCTTCATGCCGCCGTGGATCCACGGCTGCGCGATCAGGTGGTCGTACTCGGTGGACAGGTTGATCGAGTCGATCACGTTGCCCTGCTCGTCCAGCAGGCCGCCGGTGCCGGTCAGGAAGATGATCTTGTACGGCTGCAGTTCCTGCACCAGTTCGTTGGCGGCGAAGTCGGCGTTGACGTTGAGGATCTGGCCGCCCGCGGTCTCACCCAGGCTGGTGATGACCGGGATAGAACCGGCGCGCAGGCTGGCTTCGATCGGCGCCAGGTTGACCTTCTTCACCTCGCCGACCAGGCCATAGGTCTGCACATCCAGATACTCGGCTTCGAACACGCCACCGGTAATCGAGGTCGCGCGCGCACCATTCTGCTGCAGCGCTTCGACCAGGCGCAGATTGGACTGCTGGAACACCCGGCGCACGATCGCCAACGCTTCCGGCGAGGTCACGCGCAGGCCGTTGACGGTCTGCTTCTCGATGCCGGCCGCCGAGAGCTCGGCGTCCAGCTGCGGGCCAGCACCATGCAGCACGATCGGGGTCAGGCCGACTTCCTGCAGGAACGACAGCGACGAGGTCAGCGCATCAAGATCGTCGCGCAGCACCGCCCCACCCACCTTGACCACGGCAAAACGCTTGGCGTCCAGCTGTGAAAAGCGCTTGAGGTACTGGCTGATCTCCTTCGCGCTGGCCATGCTGGAAAGCAGGCGCACGATGGTCTGGCGGGTCTGGCGGTGGGGCTGGAGGGCAGGAGACATTTCGGTTTCGTCACAGGCGGCGGTCGCCGCGTTGCAGGTCCGCCGCGCACAGGCGCGACGGCGTTGTCTGTGGATCAGGCGCCGGCGGCGATGATCCGGTGTACGGCGTCGGTGTAGCGCTGCAGCTGGTCCAGGGTCACGAACTCATCGGCCGTATGGGCCTGGGCGATGTCGCCGGGGCCGAACACCAGCGTGGTATAGCCACCGGCGGAGAACAGCGACGCCTCGGTCCAGAAGTCCACGGCGTTGCCGATCGGCAGGTCCAGCGCATCGGCCACATCGCGCGCCAGCAGGCGGCGGTTTTCGGCTTCGGCGATGTCTCCGGCCGGCAGGCTGGGGCCGCGGAAGGTCTCGGTGAACAGCGACGCTTCCGGTTCAGCGAAACCGGCGAAGGTCGCCAGCAGGCCGTCGATATCCATCGACGGCAGCGGTCGGAAGCCGAAGCGCACTTCGGCGGCCGGCGCGATCATGTTGGCCTTGATCCCGCCTTCGACGCGGCCGATGTTGAAGCGCAGGCCGGTCAGGCCGCCGAAGCGTGCCGAGGCCAGCGATTCCACGTGGTCCAGCGCGCGGTTGCCCCAGCGCATCGCCTGGTGCAACGCACTGGCGGCGGCATCCTGCTTGCCGGAGGCGTGCCCGGCACGGCCGGCGAACTGCATCAGCACCGAGCTGATGCCACGGTGTGCCAGCACGGCCTCGCTCATGGTCGGCTCGGCCACCAGCACGGCTTCGTACGGCAGGCCACGGGCCAGGAACGCGGCGATGCAGCGCGGATCGTTGGCTTCCTCGTCGCTGGAGAACAGGAACGCGGCATCACCCTCACTGGCGTTCGCGGCCGCCACCAGTGCAGCGGCCGCGCCCTTGATGTCACACACGCCCAGGCCGACCACGCGGTCGTCCAGGCGGCGCATCACGTGCGGGTCGGCACTCCAGTGCGGTGAGTCCGGCACCGTGTCCAGATGCACGTTGAACAGGTACTTCGGCGTCCCGCGCACGGCGTACAGGCTGACCGCACCGGCACCGTGGTCGATCACCTCGACGTTGAAGCCGGGCAGGTTCGCGCGCAGGTAATCGAAGATGCCACCGGTGGTGATCGCACGCGGCGGGTTGCGGGTGTCGAAGGACACCAGGGCCTGCAGGTGATCGAGCGTCTGTTCAAGCATGAATCAACAATCCTGGTAGTGCCGGCCGCTGGCCGGCAACGATGTCAATGGCAAGTGCCGGCCAGCGGCCGGCACTACCGTCACAGATCAACCGCGGTTGACCTGCGCATAGACGGTCGAGCTCATGCCGAACAGCTTGATGAAGCCCTCAGCCTCCTCCACGCCCCAGTCGGCCGACTGCGCGTAGGTGGCACCCTTGGTGTTGAGCAGGTGCGGCGACTTCACCGCCACCGCATCGACGCGGCCGCCACGGGTTTCCAGCACCACTTCACCATTGACCTTGGCCTGCGAGGACTTCAGGAAGGCCTCGATGTCGGTCTTCAGCGGGTCGTGGTAGAAGCCTTCGTACACCAGCTCCACCCACTTGCGCGCCACGTCCGGCTTGAAGCGGTTCTGCTGCTTGGTCAGCACGGCATCTTCCAGCGCGCGGTGCGCGGCCAGCAGCGAGACCAGGCCCGGGGCCTCGAACACGATGCGGCCCTTCAGGCCGATCACGGTGTCGCCGGTATACACGCCGCGGCCAACGCCATAGGGGGCGAACAGCTTGTTGAGCTGGGCCAGGATCTGCTCACCCGGCAGGGCCTTGCCGTCCAACTCGACCGCTTCACCTTCAACGAACTTCAGGGTGACCGTCAGTGCCTGCTCCGGCCACTCGGCGCGCGGCGCGCACCAGCCACGTGCGCCTTCGCCCGGGGCTTCCCAACGGTCGATCTCGCCGCCGGACATGGTCAGGCCCAGCAGGTTCTCGTTGATGGTGTAGGCCTGCTGCTTGGCACGCACGCCGAAGCCACGCTCTTCCAGGTACTTCTGCTCGTAGGCGCGGGTCTGGGTGTGTTCCTTCTGGATCTCGCGGATCGGCGCGATGATCTGGTAGTCACCCAGCGCCTTCACGGCCAGGTCGAAACGGACCTGGTCGTTGCCCATGCCGGTGCAGCCGTGGGCGATGATGTTGGTGCCCAGTTCGGCGGCACGCTTCAGCGCGGCATCGACGATCAGATAGCGGTCGGACACCAGCAGCGGGTACTGGCCCTGGTAGCCTTCGCCGGCCCACACGAACGGCTTGACGAAGCCTTCCCAGATGGCCGGGCCACCGTTGACGGTGACGTGGCTGGTCACGCCCAGCTCGGCCGCGCGCTTCTCGATGAAATCGCGCTCGTCATCATCCACGCCGCCGGTGTCGGCGAACACGGTGTGCACGTTGTAGCCGCGCTCCTGCAGGTACGGCACGCAGAAGCTGGTATCAAGGCCGCCGGAGAAGGCGAGAACGACGTCTTTGTTGCTCATGGGGATCAGGTCCACTTGGGGATGGGAATTCGGTAGAGCCGACCGTTGGTCGGCTGGAATGTTGGATGCGCTGCTGCGGGAGCAGCCGACCAACGGTCGGCTCTACCCTTGTTTGATTCAGCGCCCGGCAACGGCGGCCATGATTGCCTTCTGCACGTGCAGGCGGTTCTCGGCTTCGTTGATGGCGATGCACTGCGGCGAATCCATCACGCCATCGGTGGCCTTCACATTGCGGCGCAGCGGCAGGCAGTGGCTGAATACACCGTTGTTGGTCAGTGCCATCTTCCGCTCGTCCACGATGAAGTGCTTGAACTGGTCGCGGATCGGCTTTTCCGGTTCCCAGTTGCCGAAGAACGGCAGCGCGCCCCAGCTCTTGGCGTAGACCACGTCGGCACCGGCGTAGGCGCTGTCGATGTCATGGCTGATCTTCAGCGAACCGCCGCTCTCGGCGACGTTCTGCTCGGCCCAGCCCATGTAGCGGTCGTCCAGGATGTAGTCGGCGGTCGGGCACAGCAGGGTCACGTCCATGCCCATGCGGGTGGCGATGGTCAGCGCCGAGTTCGCCACTGCGGTATTCAGCGGCTTGGGATGGTAGGTCCAGGTCAACACGTACTTCTTGCCCCGCAGGTCCTGGGTGCCGAAGTGTTCCTGCAGGGCCATCACGTGAGCCAGTTCCTGGCACGGGTGGGTGATGGTCTCCATGTTGATGACCGGCACCGGCGAGTACTTCGCAAAGCTGTTGAGGACGATGTCCTGGCGGTCGTAGGCCCAGTCCTGGAACTTGGGGAACGCACGCACGGCGATGATGTCGCAGTAACGGCCCAGCACCTTGGCCACTTCAGCGATGTGTTCTTCGGTATCGCCGTCCATCACCGTGCCGAGGTTGAACTCGATCGGCCACGCATCCTTGCCCGGCTGCAGCACCACCGCGTGGGCACCCAGCTGGAACGCGCCCAGTTCGAAGCTGGTGCGGGTGCGCATGGACGGATTGAAGAACACCAGCGCGATCGACTTGCCCTTGAGCTGGTCGCCGAGCTTGTTGCGCTTGAACAGCGCGGCCTGGGTCAGCAGCGCGTCAAGATCGCTGCGGCTCCAGTCCTGGGTGTTCAGGAAGTGCTTGGGGGACATCATCTTTCCTTGCGTGGCAGCGCCGGGTTCGACGCGGTGGAAGGGAAAAGCAGGAAGCAAAGGTGGAGCTAAATGGTTGCAGTTGCAGCTTTCAGAACATGCATTTTTGAAGCGCGGAAACGAAAAAACCCAGCCGGCGGGCTGGGTTTTTTTCGGACGAACAGCAAAAAGCTCCGGTTACCCAGCGAGGATGTGGGGTTCCGGTCGACGCGCACGCGAGGTCATGCCAGACGCCTGTCGGGCTGCGCTGCTGTCGTGCTGGAAGTCGGTGAGCTTCATGGTCGATTATCTTTGCATGCGGCCGGGACCGGCGCAAGGGGCCAGGGTCGCAGAATCAGGGATTGCTGGCAGTGCCCTGCTCCGGGCCGATCCAAGGAGTGATCGACACCCGGATCTTGAGCCGGTTGCCGGGGTCTTCCGGCAGCCGCGAGCGGTACTTGGTGCCCTTGTAGACGTAGTCCACGTCATAGGCGATGGGCCGGCGGAACTCACGCCCGACCGGCACGATACGGCAGTCACGGGTCAGCATCGGGCCATTGTTGGCCGGGGCGGGAGCCGGGGCCGGCGTCTCCGCCGCTGCCTCCTCGGAACCCTCCTCGTCGCTGCGCTTGAACATCGAGCGCACCGAATCCCAGAAGCGGCTGATCCGGCCCTTGTCTTCGGCGGGTTCCTCGCCGGTCACGTTGACCGGGGCCAGGGTGCGGGTCGAGATCGGCTCGCAATGCTCCTCGGTGCGGGTCGCGCGCAGGGTCTGGAACACCGGCTCGACGTTCAGCACCTGGGCATAGTCGAACTTCACGTTCTCCACGATCACCACCCGGTTGCGGGGCTCGGCCTCCTGTGCCTGGACCACGGCGGGCAACGCCGACAGGCAGGCCAGGGTCAGCAACACGGTCGATTTCATTGGCGACGGGAGCAGGGACACGGCAATAGTGTAGGCAGTGGCGAGCGCGAGGGGCTGAACATTACCCGTCCGCGCCGCTTCTGCCCACCCCACCTTGGGCGGGCTTCAGGTCCACCGGTGGCAGCGCGTCGCCCCAAAGGGGCCCGACACGTTCTAAAATCGCAGGCTTGTCCCCCAGACACCGCCCCATGACCCTGCGCCTGCACAACAACCTGACCCGCCAGCTCGAACCGTTCACCCCGCTCGACCCGGCCTGTCCGACCCTGTATGTGTGCGGCCCGACGGTCTACAACTACGTGCACATCGGCAACGCCCGTGGCCCGGTGGTGTTCGGCGTGCTGGCCGACCTGCTGCGGCGGCGCTTCGGCGCCCTGCGCTACGCCCGCAACATCACCGACGTGGACGACAAGATCAACAACGCAGCGCGCGAACAGGGGGTGCCGATCAGCACCATCACCGACCGTTTCGCCGCCGCCTACCGTGAAGACATGGCCGCGCTGGGCGTGGCCCCGCCGGACATCGAACCGGAAGTGACCGCGCACATCCCGCAGATCATCACCATGATCGGGCAGCTGATCGCCAGCGGCCACGCTTACCCGGCCGAGGGCCACGTGCTGTTCGCGGTCAGCAGCTTCGAAGGTTACGGCAAGCTCTCGCGCCGCGATCCCGAGGAAATGCTGGCCGGGGCCCGCGTCGACGTCGCCCCGTACAAGCGCGACCCCGGTGATTTCGTGCTGTGGAAGCCATCCAGCGATGACCTGCCTGGCTGGGAATCGCCGTGGGGCCGTGGCCGCCCCGGCTGGCACATCGAATGCTCGGCCATGGCGGCCGCCCACCTGGGCGAGACCATCGACATCCATGCCGGCGGCGTCGATCTGCAGTTCCCGCACCACGAGAACGAGTTGGCGCAGAGCGAATGCGCGCATGGCGGCAAGATCTTCGCCCGCTTCTGGCTGCACAACGGCATGCTCAACTTCGGCGGCACCAAGATGAGCAAGTCGATCGGCAACATCGAGCGCGTGCACGATCTGGTGCGTCAGCATCCACCGGAAGCGCTGCGTCTGGCCCTGCTGTCGGCGCACTACCGCCAGCCGTTGGAATGGTCCGACGCGCTCATCGAGCAGTCGGTTCGTACCCTGGACCGTCTGTACGGCACCCTGCGCGAGCTGGCGCCGGTCGAGGCGACCGTGGCGATCCCGGCTACGGTCGAGGCGACCCTGGATGACGATCTGAACACCCCGCAGGCACTGGCCGAAGTGGCCCGCATCGCCGCCGACGCCCGCCGTGCCACCGACCCAGCCGAACAGGCGCGCCTGAAGGGCGAACTGCTCGGTGCCGGCCTGGCACTGGGCCTGCTGCAGGCCGATCCTGCGCAGTGGTTCGGCACCGCTGCCGGCGATGATGGCGACGATGCGCGCATCCAAGGCCTGATCGACGCGCGTGCCGCCGCCAAGCAGGCACGTGATTTCGCCCGTTCCGACGCCATCCGCGACCAGCTGGCCGCCGAAGGCATCGTGCTGGAAGACACCCCGCAGGGCGTGCGCTGGTCGCGCAAGCGCGGCTGACCTGCCCTGCCCCGTGGCCGGCCCGCCGGCCACGCTCCCACTGTAGAGACTGTTGTGACCGACTCCCCGTTTCCGCTTGAACCCACCGCCGCCGAGGCCCAGGCCGCCATCGCCGAGGAATTCGGCTTCTTCGGTGACTGGTCCGAGCGCTACCAGTACCTGATCGACCTCGGCCGCAAACTGCCGGTGTTTCCGGAAGAATGGAAAACCGAAGAGCACCGCCTGCTCGGTTGCCAGTCGATGGTCTGGATCGTGCCGGAAGGCAACACGCAGTCGCTGCGCTTCCACGCCATCAGCGATTCGGCCATCGTTTCCGGCCTGATCTTCCTGGCCCTGCGCGTGTACTCCGGGCGCTCGGCGCAGGAGATCCTCGATACCGAGCCCAGCTACATCCAGGACATCGGCCTGGCCCGCCACCTGTCGCCGACCCGCAGCAACGGCGTGGCGGCGATGCTCGCCTTCATCCGCGAGACCGCGCAGGCGCAGCTGCAGCGCGAACGCTCGTGAGCGAGCCTGGCACAGCCGAAGACACCGCGCTGGGCCTGCTGTCCCGGCCCGGTTTCGCCAGGCTGCTGGCATACCGTATCTTCGCGATGCTGTCCTACCAGGTGGTCGCGGTCACCGTCGGCTGGCATATCTACGAAGTCACCCGCAATCCGTTTTCGCTGGGCCTGATCGGCCTGGCCGAGGTCTTGCCGTTCTTCTGCGTGGCCCCGTTCGCCGGCTACCTGGTTGACCACCTGCCACGCCGCCGGCTGGGCATGGTCGCCTGTTCCGGGCTGATCGCCACGGCCATCGTGCTGACCAGCGTGGCCATGGGCTGGCTGCCGATCGACGGCGTGTGGCCGATCTATGCCGCCATCGCGCTGACCGGCATGGTCCGCGCCTTCCTGTCGCCGATCTACAACGCACTGTTCGCCCGCGTACTGGCCCGCGATCAGTTCGCGCGTGGCGCCGGGCTTGGCGCAGTGGTGTTCCAGGCCGGCATGATCGCCGGTCCGGCACTGGGTGGCGTACTGGTCGGTTTCGGCGGCAAGGGCCTGTCCTATGCAGTAGCGACCGTTTTCGCGGCGGTAGCGATGGGCTGCCTGGCCACACTGAAGGTGGAGGAGCCGGTGCATTCCGGCCCCGCTGCGCCGATCTTCAAGAGTATCGCCGAAGGCGCACGCTTCGTGGTTGGCAACCGGATCATGGTCGGCGCGATGGCGCTGGACATGTTCTCGGTGCTGCTGGGGGGTGTGGTGGCGATGCTGCCGGCGTTCCTGCATGAGATCCTGCATCATGGCCCGGAAGGCCTCGGCATCCTGCGCGCGATGCCGGCCGTAGGTTCGGTGTGCGTGGGCCTTTGGCTGGCGCGCCATCCCCTGCACCGCAATGCCGGGCGCGTGCTGCTGTTCGCGGTAGCGGGCTTCGGCCTGTGCGTGATCGGCTTCGGGCTGTCGCAGCACTTCTGGCTGTCGGCGCTGATCCTGCTGTTCTATGGGGCCTTCGACGGCGTCTCGGTGGTGATCCGCTCGACCATCCTGCAGCTGGCCACGCCTGAGGAAATGCGCGGGCGGGTATCGTCGATCAACGGCATCTTCATCAGTTCCTCCAACGAGCTCGGCGCGTTCTATGCCGGCACGATGGCCAAGGTTCTGGGGCTGGTGCCTGCGGTGGTGCTGGGTGGGTTCGCGGTACTGAGCGTGGCCGGGATCACGGCATGGAAGAACCCGACGTTGCGGAAGTTGAATCTGCGCGACCTGCAGTGACCGCGGCGGCGCGGCAGGGACCGGCGCAGCGTGGCGCCCGGTAGATCCACGCCATGCGTGGATTAATGTTTCCGGACCTGGGAACCACCCAACAAAAAACCCGGCCGAGGCCGGGTTTTCTGCATGACCAGACAACGATCAGGAATCAGTCGCCCTGCTGCTTCTGCAGGTGCTCCCAACGCTCCTGGGCGTCGATGGTGCGCTCGGCGGTGAGGCGCGCTTCCAGGCGCTCCAGGCCGATTTCTTCACCGGTGTCCACGCAGTAACCATAGTCGCCCGCTTCCAGGCGCTTCAGGGTGCTGTCGATCTTGCCGATCAGCTTGCGGTAGCGGTCACGGGTGCGCAGTTCCAGCGAGTTCTCGGTCTCGCGGGTCGCACGCTCGGCTTCGTCGCCGATGTCACGCACTTCCTCGCGCAGGTTCTCGATGGTCTGCTTGGATTCCTCCACCAGGTCCGCACGCCAGTTCTGCAGGCGCTGGCGGAAGTATTCCTGCTGCAGCGGGCTCATGTATTCCTCTTCCGAGGACGGCTTGTAGCCAGCTGGCAGGATCGGGCGGCCAGTGGCCTCATCGGTCTTGTATTCGACCACCTTGTACTTGCTGCGCGGGGCCGGTGCGGCCGAGCGGGCGGCGACGGCCACAGCAACCTTGCCGACAGGACGCGGCACGGTCTTCGGGGCGGAATCAGATTTCACGGCGGTTTTGGCAGGCGATTTCGAAACGGGCACGGGATTCTTGGATTGCGGGGCGGTCGATGCTGCAGAAGCGGCGGCCGGGGCCGGCTTGGAGGCCGGTTGGGCTGCTGCTACTGCCGCGGTCTTGGCCGGGACAGACTTGGCCGGAGCCGGCTTCACAGCTGGCTTCGGTGCGGACTTCACTACGGGGGCCGGGGTCGGCTTTACGGCCGGCGCGGCGACATTCTTGGCAACTTTCTTTACAGCAGCAGGCTTGGCTGCCGGTTTGGCCGAAGCAGCCTTCTTGGCCGCAGGCTTGGCAACCGGAGGAGCCACACCCTTCTTCACCACTGCCTTCGGCGCTGGCTTGACTGCGGCCTTCTTCACCACCGGCTTGGCGACGGCCTTCTTCACCGGCGCAGCCTTGCTGGCAGTCTTCTTCACCACCGGCGCCTTCTTGCTGGCAGCCGCAGGCTTGGCCTTGGCGGGCGCAGCGGCCTTCTTCGCCACCGGCTTGGTTGCCTTCACCGGCGCTTTCTTTGCGGTGGCCTTCCTGGCCGCCGGTTGCGAGGACGCCGCCTTGGTCACCGGCTTGCTGGCCGGCTTCTTGGCAACGGGCTTTGCCGCCAACTTCTTCACAACAGGCTTGGCGGTTTTCTTGGCGGCCGTTACGGCCTTCTTTGCAGTTTTTTTAGCAGCCACGAAACGCTCTTCCTTGGATTCCCCGGGGCCCGGGAAAGCGGGCCTTTATAGCCTACCCGACCCGCAGCAGCAACCTCGGTGGCCCGCTCCATTCAGTCCAGGAGACAACGGCCCAAGGTGCGGTCCGACCAACACGGACCGCCCTGCGCGGTACGGAACCTGTCCGGCACCTGGAGGGTGCCGCGAGCGGTCGCAGGCCATTGGCGACATGCGACCAACGGCCCATCCTGCACAAATGCGGCCTTCATGCCAACTGGCATAAGATGACTGGGTGATCTCGCGCCTGCTCATCGCCCTGCTGCGCTTCTACAAGCGCTTCATCAGCCCCCTGCTGGGGCCACGCTGCCGTTTCGTACCCAGTTGCTCTGAATACGCGATGGAAGCGATCTCGCGCCATGGCCCGCTGCGTGGCAGCTGGCTGGCGGCGCGGCGGCTGGGCCGCTGCCATCCGTTCCATCCTGGTGGCTTCGATCCAGTGCCGGAATCTCCCAACGCCCCCTCTTGCCGTTGCACAGGAAAACACTGACATGTCCTCCACGCTCATCACCAACGCCCGCCTGGTCAACGAAGGCCGCACCTTCGATGGCGACCTGCGCATCGAGAACGGCCGCATCGCGCAGATCGGCAACGGGTTGACGCCGCGCGAAGGCGAGCAGGTGGTGGACGCGGCCGGGCGCTGGCTGCTGCCGGGCATGATCGATGACCAGGTGCACTTCCGCGAGCCGGGCCTGACCCACAAGGGCGACATCGCCAGCGAATCGGCTGCGGCCGTGGCCGGCGGCCTGACCAGCTTCATGGACATGCCCAACACCAACCCGCCGACCCTGGATTCGACCATTCTCGAAGCCAAGTACGAGCTGGCGCGCGGCCGTGCCTGGGCCAACTACGGTTTCTACCATGGCGCCAGCAATGACAACCTGGAGGCCATCCGTGCGCTGGACCCGAAGAAGGCCCCCGGCGTGAAGGTGTTCATGGGCGCTTCCACCGGCAACATGCTGGTCGACAATCCGGAAACGCTGGACGCGATCTTCCGCGAATGCCCGACGCCGATCATCACGCACTGCGAAGACACGCCGATGATCGATGCCAACCTGAAAGCCTTCCAGGAAAAGTACGGCGACGCGCTGACCCCGGACATGCATCCGGACATCCGTTCGCGCGAGGCCTGCATCAAGTCGACCCGGCTGGCAATGTCGCTGGCGCGCAAGCACGGCACCCGCCTGCATGTGCTGCACATCTCCACCGCCGACGAGCTGGCGTTGTTCGAGAAGGGCCCGCTTATCCGCGCCGACGGCAGCCGCAAGCAGATCACCGCCGAAACCTGCGTGCACTTCCTGCACTTCGCGCGCCCGGACTATGCGACCAAGGGCAACCTGATCAAATGCAACCCGGCGATCAAGGAAGTTTCCGACCGCGAAGCAATCACCGCTGCGCTGGCCGACGACGTGCTGGACGTGCTGGCTACCGACCACGCCCCGCATACCTGGGAAGAGAAGCAGAAGCCTTACGCGCAGGCACCGTCCGGCCTGCCGCTGGTGCAGTACGCGCTGGTGGCCGCGCTGGAGCGCGTGCACGAAGGCAAGCTGACCCGCGAGCAGGTGGTGCAGAAGTTCGCGCATGCGCCGGCGCAGCTGTTCGACGTCGAGGAGCGCGGCTTCCTGCGCGAGGGTTACTTCGCCGACCTGGTGCTGGTCGAGGACGTGCCGTTCACGGTCAAGCGCGAGGACGTGCTGTCCAAGTGCGGCTGGTCGCCGTTTGAAGGCACCACCTTCCGTTCGCGCATCGCCTCCACCTGGGTCAACGGCCAGTTGGTGTGGGACGGCAGCAAGCTGGTGGGGCAGCCTGCCGGCCAGCGCATGACCTACGACCGCTGATGCGCAGGGTACTTCTGTTCGGAGCGCTGCTGCTGGCCGCGCCCCTGTACATCGCATCGTCGGCGCAGGCACAGGATGGCATCGGCAGCCTGATCGACAGTCGCGTGGTGTTTCCCGCCAGCGCATCGCAGGGTGCGCTGGTGATCGGCAAGGTGCCTGCTGGCAGCCGCGTGCAGTACGCCGGCCGCCAGCTGCGGGTAAGCGGCTATGGCAGCGTGGTGTTCGGCATCGGCCGCGACGAGAAGGGACCATTGCGCGTGCAGGTGCAGCGCCCCGATGGTGGCAGCGAGACGGCGACCATTGCGGTGACCCCGCGCGACTGGCCCACCGAGCGGGTCAACGGCGTACCGCCGAAAACGGTCAATCCGCCACCGGCGATTGCCGAGCGGATCAAGCGCGAACAGGCGCAGGTGATCGCCGCGCGTGCCCGCGATGACGACCGTACCGACTTCACCCAGACCTTCATCTGGCCGGTGCAGGGCCGCATCAGCGGTCGCTTCGGCAATGCGCGCGTATACAACGGGCAGCCCGGCGCCGGTCATTCCGGCATGGACATCGCGGTGCCCACCGGCACGCCGGTGAAGGCTCCGGCTGCCGGCATCGTCACCTTCGCCGGACCGGACCTGTACCTGACCGGTGGCACGCTGCTGCTCGACCACGGTTTCGGGGTCAGTTCCAACTTCCTGCACCTGTCGCGCATCGACGTGAAGGTGGGTGATCGCGTCGAACAGGGCCAGGTGATCGCCGCGGTCGGCGCCACAGGTCGTGCCACCGGCCCGCACCTGCACTGGGGCATGAACTGGTTCGACACCCGTATCGACCCGTTGCTGGTGCTGGAGCGCAAATAACGCGCGCAATGCGCTTTGGTGGGTGCCGACCTTGGTCGGCACAATCCCTCAGAGCGTGCGGACCAATGTCCGCACCCACCAGAGGCAGTCAGCAGGGCGATCGTTCAACCGCGTGCAGCCCACCACACGCGCAGCAGGGTGCGCACAGGAGTCGCTTCAATCGGTTTGCCTGCGGCCTGCGCGGCCACGCGTGCACGCGCCAGGCTGGACCACACGCGGCGCGGGCGCGGACCGGGCACGCGGGTGCCCCACCCCTTCAACAGCTGCTGCGCCCAGCGCTGCGCGGCGGTGCTGGCATCACCGTCCAGCAGGCTGCGTGGCACACCGGCCACGCCGGCATCCTGCAGGCGCTGGGCCAGGGTCTGCAGCTGCACCGCACGGCCGGCGCCAGTACGCGGCTTGTCGGCGAACAGCGCCGCTTCCACCGCTGCGACAGCTTCTGCGTAGTTGGCCAGCGCCTGCTCGGCACCGGCGGCGTCCAACGCCACAGTGCGCGCTTCGACCAGATCCGGCAGCGATTCTGCCAGCTGCGCCCATGGCGCATGCACCGGCTCCAGCAGACGGCCCAGCGGATGGCGCGAACGATGCGCCGCCCAGCTGCGCAGCTCCTCGCCCCACCACGCCAGCTTGGCGTCGGCCGGCAACGGGTCGCCGCTGGCGTTGAGCATGTCGTCGAATTCCTGCAGCAGCGCGAACCACGCGACCGCGATATCACGGTGTGATTCGGCCACGAACGGGGCGGCCACCGACCATTCCGGCCAACGGCTGCGCCACTTGTCGAGGAAACTGTCCAGCGCGGTACTGCTCACTACGTGATTCCTTACGGCTGGGCCGGGGCTGCCGGCCGGGTCGGCCAGAGACTGGCCCGTTGCAGAAGTTCGGCGTTCTCGACCAGCACGTCGGCCTGCCAGGCCAGCGGGTCGTCACTGTGCAGGCGGTAGCCCCACAGGGCCGCCACCGACGGCATGTTGGCTGCGCGGGCGGCAACAATGTCGCGCTCGTCGTCGCCCACGTATACGCAGTCTTCGGCGGCGATGCCGATGGACTGCGCGGCGTGCAGCAGCGGCAGCGGGTGCGGCTTGCGCTCGGCCAGGCTGTCACCGCCCACCAGCACCGCGCAGCGCTGCTGCCAGCCATGCTGCGGCAGGATCAACCGCGCCAGGTATTCCGGCTTGTTGGTGACGATGCCCCACACCGTTCCAGCTTCATCCAGCGCGGCGAGCATGCCGGCCACGCCGTCGAACAGCACCGCGTGCTGGCCGATCTGCGCCTCATAGCGCTGCAGGAACTCGGGAATCAGGGCATCGCGTTCGAGGGCGTCCAGCTCAGGGAAGGCCACCGATACCATTGCCCGCGAGCCTTTGGAAACCACCGGGCGCAGCAGCGCCGGATCAACCGGCGCGCGGCCGCGCTCAGCCAGCATGGCGTCGAGCGTCGCAACGAAGTCCGGTGCACTGTCGAGCAGGGTACCGTCCAGATCGAACAGCACGGCACGCGGGAACACGCCCTTGGTCACGGCGCCTTGACCGCGTGTGCCAGGTAGTTGATGTCGGTGCGGCTGCTCAGACGCGCGCGGTTGCGCCAAGGCTCGTAGGCCATGCCGCTGACATCGGACAGCTGCAGGTCGGCCTCGCGCAGCCAGCGTGCCAGCTCGGCCGGCTTGATGAATTCCTGGTAGTGGTGGGTGCCCTTGGGCAGCAACCGCGCCACGTACTCCGCCCCCACGATCGCTACCGCGAAGGCGGCGGCGGTGCGGTTGATGGTCGACAGGAACAGGTGGCCACCCGGCTTCAGCAGGCGCTTGCAGGCCTCGATGATCGCGCCCGGATCCGGCACGTGCTCAAGCATTTCCATGCAGGTCACTACATCGAAGCTGCCCGGCTGCTCGGCGGCCAGATCCTCGGCAGCCTGCAGCCGGTAGTCGACCTTCGCACCGCTTTCCAGCGCATGCAGGCGCGCAACCTTGACCAGCTCAGGAGCCAGGTCGATGGCGGTGACGTCGGCGCCGGCCTGGGCCAGCGCTTCGCTCAGCAGACCACCGCCGCAGCCGATATCCAGCACCCGCGCACCGCGCAGCGGCACGCGGTCGGCCACGTACTGCAAGCGTACCGGATTCAGGGCGTGCAGCGGCTTCTGCGGGCCATCAGCGTCCCACCAGCGGTTGGCCAGTGCGGCGAACTTGTCCAGCTCGGCCTGATCGAAATTGGAGGAAGCGTGGGGGGCAGTCATGGGGAGTCCTTGCAGCGCCGGGTTCAGGCGCGGATATGACGGATGCGCTCGCGCCACTGGCGCGCGTTGGCGATGATGCCGGGCAGATCCATGCCGACCAGCTCACGCTGCACCAGCTTCGGCTTGCCGGCGATCCAGACGTCGCTGACCTGCTGGCGGCCGGTGGCGTACACCAGCTGCGACAGCACGTTGTGCAGCGGCTGGGTTTCCAGCGCGGACAGGTCGACGCAGACCAGATCGGCCTGCTTGCCGACTTCGATCGAACCGATGCGGTCACCAAAGCCCAGTGCGCGGGCGCCACCCAGGGTGGACGCGCGCAGCGTGGTCGCCGCGTCCAGCGCGGTGGCATCGTCGGCCACGGCCTTGGCCAGGATCGCCGCGGTGCGGTTCTCGCTGAACATGTCCAGGTCGTTGTTGCTGGCGCAGCCATCGGTACCGATGGCAAGGTTCACGCCGGCACGCTGCAGAGCGCAGGCCGGGCAGAAACCGGACGCCAGTTTCAGGTTCGATTCCGGGCAGTGCACCACGCTGACGCCACGCTCGGCGCACAGGTGGATCTCCGCCTCGGTCAGCTGGGTCATGTGCACCGCGATCAGGCGGTCGTTGACCAGGCCGAGGCGATCCAGCCGCGCCAGCGGACGCTGGCCGTGCAGCTTGATCGAATCGGTGATTTCCTGCGCGGTTTCATGGGTATGCAGATGCACCTGCATGTCCAGCTGGTCGGACAGCATCCGCACCCGCTCGAAGTTGGCATCGTTGACGGTGTAAGGCGCATGCGGCGCGAACGCGGTGCCGATCAGCGGATCGGTGCGCCACTGGTCGTGCAGTTCACCGGCCTTGGCAAAGTACTCGTCGTCGGTCTTGGCCCAGGCGGTGGGGAAATCGATGATGACCGCGCCGACCAGCGCGCGGAAACCGTGCTTCTTGTAGACAGCGGCCTGCACATCGCCGAAGAAATAGTTCTCGTTGGCGCAGGTGGTGCCGCCACGCAGCATCTCGGCGATGGCCAGGGTGGTGCCGTCGGCGACGAATTCGGGGCCGATCACCGCCGCTTCCACCGGCCAGATGTGCTGCTGCAGCCAGGTCATCAGCGGCAGGTCGTCGGCGACGCCGCGCAGCAGGGTCATCGGGTTGTGCGTGTGCGCGTTGACCAGGCCCGGCATCAGCACCGCTTCCGGACGGCTGACCACCTGCGTGGCGCGGAACCGTGCGCGCGCCTCGGCACGCGGCAGGATGGCAACGATCTCGCTGCCACGCACGACAACGGCATGGTCTTCCAGCACCACCGCATGCGGCTCGATCGGAACGACATAACCGGCTTCGATGAGCAGGTCGCAGGCTTCGGGGAGGTGCGGGTTATCGCTCATGCGGGCTCACTGGCTGGGGGGCGGCGAGATACTTCTGGGGAGACACGCCCCTGAGTCAGGGGCTGCCGCGAAGCGGCGGGGTCTGGAGACCCGTGAAGCGGGGCCCATGATCTGCCGAAGCAGATCATGGGAGCGCCAGCGCGAATGCGCTGGCACGTACCCGGCCAGCGGCCGGCACTACGGTAATCCGGCTGCGCCGGATTACTTGACGCGCGCGGAGTATTCGCCCGAACGGGTGTCGACCTTGACGATTTCATCCTGGTTGACGAACAGCGGCACGCGGACCACGGCGCCGGTTTCCAGGGTGGCCGGCTTGCCGCCGCCGCCCGAGGTGTCGCCACGGACGCCCGGATCGGTCTGGGTGATCTTCAGTTCAACGAAGTTCGGCGGCTGCACGAAGATCGGCGAACCGTTGAACAGGGTGACGATGCAGGACTCTTCACCCTTCAGCCACTTCTCGGCGCCGCCCATGCCAGCCTTGTCGGCCTGGACCTGCTCGAAGGTTTCCGGGTCCATGAAGTGCCAGTACTCGCCGTCGCTGTACATGTAGTCCATGTTGGTATCGACCACATCGGCAACTTCCACGTCGTCGGTCGCCTTCATGGTCATTTCCACGGTCCGGCCCGACTTGATGAAGCGATAGCGCACGCGGGTGAAGGCCTGGCCCTTGCCCGGCTTGATGAACTCGGTCTCGGAGATGACGGCCGGTTCATTGTTGACCAGGATCTTCATCCCGTTCTTGACATCGTTCATGCCCGCAGTGGCCATGCTCAAGCTCCTCAAATGGCGAAACCGCCGCGCGTGCGGCGAGCCGGATAGAATGGAAAGCCCACCGGAACCCCGGCGGGCAACTGTTTATGTGTCCATGATAACCGCAGGCCCCCTGTCCATGCAGCTTTCCGCCTTCCCCCGGACCCCGTCGCCAGGGGCGCCCGCACGCTGGCAGCAGCTCTGGCGCCAGGCGCTGCGCGACCCGCACGCCCTGCTGGCCCGGCTGCAGCTGGACCCGGCCGCGCTGGGCGTATCGGACGACGCCATGGCCCAGTTCGCGCTGCGCGTGCCAGAGGGCTTCGTTGCCCGCATGCGCACGGGCGATGCGGCCGACCCGCTGCTGCGCCAGGTGCTGCCGGTCAACGAAGAAATGCGCCCGGTCCCCGGGTTCAGCTTCGACGCGGTGGGCGACGGCGCGGCAAAGAAGGCCACTGGCGTCATCCAGAAGTATCGCGGTCGCGCCCTGCTGGTTGCCACCGGCAGTTGCGCGATCAACTGCCGCTATTGCTTCCGCCGCCACTTCGACTATGGCGCGGAAAACGCCGCCAAGGGTGGCTGGCAGGAAGCCGTGGCGGCCATCGCGGCCGACCCGGACATCGACGAGGTGATCCTGTCCGGCGGCGATCCACTGTCGCTGGCCACGCACAAGCTGGTCGAGCTGACCGACGCCCTGCGCGCGGTCCCGCACATTCGCCGACTGCGCATCCACACCCGCCTGCCGATCGTGCTGCCTGAACGTGTGGACGAGGAGCTGCTGGCCTGGCTGGGCAACCTGCCCTGGCCGCTGGCGATCGTCGTCCATGCCAACCATGCCAATGAATTCGATGCCAGCGTGGACACCGCGATGGCGCGCCTGCGCGGCATCGGCGCGCAGCTGCTGAACCAGGCGGTGCTGCTGCGTGGGGTCAACGACAGCGTGCAGGCCCTGCAGGACCTGAGCGAGCGCAGTTTCGCCGCCGGCGTACTGCCCTACTACCTGCACCAGCTGGACCGGGTCGAGGGCGTGGCCCACTTCGAAGTGGACGACACCCGGGCCAAGGCGCTGATTGCCGGCCTGACCGCACGCCTGTCCGGTTACCTGATCCCCAAGCTGGTGCGCGAACTGCCCGGCGACCCGAGCAAGCGTCCGGTGTAACGGTAGATCCACGCCATGCGTGGATGGGCTTGCCTACAGAAGCATCCACGCATGGCGTGGATCTACTGTCAGGCGCCCGATTCGATCATCCGCACCACTTCGGTTGCAGTAACCGGGTGGCTCAACCGATAGCCCTGGCCGAGGTCGCAGCCGCGCTGGGCCAGCAGCTCGAACTGCGCCTCCTGCTCGATGCCTTCGGCCACCACCGTGATGCCCAGCGCGTGGGCCATCGCGATGATCGCCGTGGTCAGCGCCAGATCATCCGGATCGCGCTGCATGTCGGCCACGAAGCTCTTGTCGATCTTCACGCCATCGACCGGCACCTGGCGCAGATGGCTAAGGCCGGAGAAGCCGGTACCAAAATCGTCCAGCCAGACCTTCACACCGGTGCGGTGCAGCTTGTCCAGCAGCTGCGCAGCGACCATCTCGTCGCCGATCACGGCGGTTTCGGTCAGCTCCAGATGCAGGCGCGACGCCGGCAGCCCGGACTCATGCAGGCACTGTGCGACCAGTGCCGGCAGTTCGCCACCGCGCAGCTGCCGTGGCGACACATTGACCGATACGAACAGGTCGTCCCCGGCCGCCCCGCGCGGCCACTGCGAGGCTTCCATGCAGGCTGCGCGCAGCACCTTCGGGCCGATGATCTCGATCAACCCGCTCTGCTCGGCCACCTCGATGAACACCGACGGCGGGATCGTGCCCAGGGTCGGGTGTTGCCAGCGCAGCAGCACTTCGACACCCACCATGCGGCGGTCGCGCATGCGGAAGATCGGCTGGTAGGCCAGGCGCAGCTCGCCACGCTCCCAGGCCCCGCGCAGCTCCTGCTCCATGTGCACGCGGCGCTCGACCGCATGGTCCATCGCGCGGCTGTAGTAGCGATAGCAGTTCTTGCCGGCCATCTTCGCCTGGTACATGGCGATGTCGCCGTTCTTCAGCAGGGTGGTCGCATCGGCGGCATCGTCGGGGAACAGGGTCACGCCGATCGAAGTGCCCAGGAACAGTTCCCTGCCCTGCACCACCAGCGGCTTGCCCAGCTCGCGCACCAGCACTTCGGCCAGCAGCCGCGCATTGGCAGCCATGTCCCCGTCGCCGACCAGGATCACGAACTCGTCGCCGCCGAAGCGCGCCAGCAACGCCTCATCGCCGCCGGCCTCGGTCACCGCGCGGCCGATGCGCTGCGCGAACTGCAGCAAGGCCTCGTCGCCCGCCTCGTGGCCGAGGGTATCGTTGACCCGCTTGAAGTCGTCGATGTCGGCGAACAGCAGGCCCAGCCGATGGTTGGAGGCACGCGCGGCCATCAGCCGGTGATCCAGCGCCTCACGGAACGCCAGCCGGTTGGTCAACCCGGTCAGTGCATCGGTATACGCCATGCGCCGCACTTCGCGATCATGGCGGGCGATCGCATCACGCATGCTGGCGAAGCCGCGGACCAGCTCACCCACCTCGTCATCGCGGCTGTTTTCCGCCAGCGGCGCCTGGTAGTCCCCTGCTTCAATACGGCGTGCCGCTGCAGCCAGATCACGGATCGGCGCCACCAGGGTGCGCTGCACGTAGAGGATCACCACCACGCCGATCACCACCAGCAGCCCCAGCATCAACAGCAACCAGCCCAGGTGGCGGCTGCCGACCTGCTGCAGGCGCTCTCCGAGCGTGGCGTTGGCCGCCTGTTCGCGCTGCTGCACCTCGTCCAGCGCCATGCCGACGCGGACGCCACCGATGCGCTGGTTGCCGACCATGATCGGCATCGCATTGTCGAGTACCTTCGGCGATTCCTGCACCACCAGGGTCCGCGCGGCCACGGCCTTGGGCGCCAGCGGGTCGGCCATGGGCTGCCCGAAACCAGCGACCTCGACCGTACCGTCATGCACCAGCCTGCCATGGTCGTCGAACACCAGTACATAGCGCACTACCTGCTGGCGGGCGGTGTTGCGCACCAGCGCGCCGACCTGGTCCAGGTCGCGGTAGTACAGCGGATTGGCCAGCGCATCAGACAACTCGCGCGCCATCGCCTCGCCACGACTGCGCACGCCGCGGTCGAACAGTTCATGGATGACGCTGCCACTGAGGTTACGCACCTCACTCTGCATTGCTGTCTGCCGCCCCAGCAGTACCGCCAGGATCGCCACGACCACGATCATCGCCCCGCCCATCGCGAGCAGGAACCGGACCTGCATTCCCGAGCCGAGCCACTTCATTCCACTTCCATCCGCACGCGCGTCAATCCTTGTTTCAATTCATCCAGCCGCTGCTGCGCATGCGCATCGACGCGGTGGAAACCGGAAGTGCCAAAAAACCGATGCAACGCCCCCTGCGCCTGCGGGTCACTGGCTGCCTGCAGCAGCACTTGCTGCAGGCGGTCACGCACCTTCGGATCGAGGTCGGCGCGCACCATCTCCACCGCACGCGGGTACGGCTCAGTACGCAGCAGTTCGCGGAAGTCACGCCGGAACGCCGCCGGCACCCGCCGTTCGTCATTCCAGTCCACGCTGCTCACCGCCCCCACATCCGCCATGCCCTTGTGCACGTAGGTGGCGATGTTCAACTCGCTGCGCGCGAACACATAGCCCACGCTGTCCCGGCCCGGCATGTCCCAGACCCCGGCCAGGATCTGTGGCGACAGCCC
Organism: Stenotrophomonas sp. ATs4; assembly: GCF_051861585.1. NCBI lineage: Bacteria > Pseudomonadati > Pseudomonadota > Gammaproteobacteria > Lysobacterales > Lysobacteraceae > Stenotrophomonas > Stenotrophomonas sp. ATs4. Next base: position 104,677 of record NZ_JBLYPK010000008.1, read on the forward strand.
GTCCTGCAGCAGGGTCATCACCGGCACCAGGTAGGCACTGGTGGACGCGGTGTTCTGCAAGGCCATGCGATGGCCGCGCAGATCCTGCACGCGCTGGATCGGGCTGTCGCTGCGCACGAAGAACACCGTCTGGTATTCACGTACGCCATTGCGCTCGGTCAACAGCAGCGGACGAGCGCCACTGCGCTGGCCCAGCGCCATGGCCGCGCCCGATGTTTCGGTGACCCAGTCGACCCGTCCCCGGCGCAGATAGCTGGCCATCTGCTGGGGATCGCGCGCCATCAGGATCCTCCCTTCCTTGATGCCGACGTCGTGCATGCGTGCCACCACGTAGTCCAGCAGTGGCTGCAGCTGCTCGTAATGGGCCTTGGGATCATCGCTGATCCGGCCCAGCACCAGCACCGGGTCCGGTGCTGCACGCACCGTCCCGGCCAGCAGGACCATGGCCAGGCTCAGCAGTCCCCCCTGCATTGCCTTTCGAAGACCTGACACAGGCTTCATCCCCCCTGGGTATCCGGACAGACTACCCGAAAAAATGAGAACGCCGTCAGCTGCCCTTGTTGCCTGCCTGGGCCAACCGCGCCATGCGCTGGGTGTCGGCCAGGATGCCGCGCAGCAGACGCACTTCCTGCTCGCTCGGCTCGCTGCGCAGGAACAGGCGGCGCAGCTTGCGCATCGCCGATTCCGGCGCGCGGCCCTTGTGGAAATCGATCTCGTCCAGAGTGTCGCCAAGCTGGGCGAAGAAGCTCTCCATCTGCTCATGGCTGGCCACCTGTTCGTGGGCGCCTGTTCCGGGCTCAACGACCGGCTGTGCGCCCAGCAGCTGCATGCGGGTTTCATAGGCCAGCACCTGTACCGCCGCCGCCAGGTTGAGCGAACTGAACTCCGGATCGGACGGGATGTGTACCGCCGCGTGGCACAGCTGCAGCTCTTCGTTGGTCAGCCCGGTGCGCTCGCGGCCGAACACCAGCGCGACCTCGGCACCTTCGCTGGCCTTGGCCACCGCGCGGGCAGCGGCGTCGGCCGGCAGGTATTCCTCCAGCTGGACGCGGCGCGCACGGGCCGTGCAGCCCAGCACCAGACGGCAGTCGGCCACGGCCTCGGCCAGGGTGGCCACCACCGGGGCGTCACCGAGTACGTCTTCGGCGCCGGCCGAGCGGCGGAACGCCTCCTCGTCCAATGGCTTTTCGGGGGCGACCAGCACCAGGCGGGCCAGGCCCATGGTCTTCAGGGCACGGGCGGCAGCACCCATGTTGCCGGGGTGCTGGGTACCGACCAGGACGAATCGGAGGCGGGTAGCGACGGGAAACTGGGACATGAACAGGGAAAATGTCGAGCTGGACGAAGACCAATGGTAAACTGTGCGGCCGGCCACTGCGCCGGACCTGCTCTTTTCCCCCGCCAGCCCTTCTCTTCTGCCTTTCCGGGAGCCCACACCATGCAGAAACCCGCCGTAACCGTCATGGTCAAGGCCGCCCGACTCGCCGGCAACGTCCTGTTGCGCAACATCAACAAGCTCGAGGCGCTGAATGTGGTGCAGAAGGGCCGGATGGACTACGCCAGCGAAGTCGATGCGGACGCGGAAAAGGTCATCGTCAAGGAGCTCAAGCGCGCCTACCCCGAGTACGGCATCTTCGGCGAAGAAGGTGGCGTGCAGAGCGAGCGTCGCCACATGTGGGTCATCGACCCGCTCGATGGCACCAGCAACTACCTGCGCGGCGTACCGCACTACTGCGTGTCGATCGCCCTGGTCGAGAACGGCGAGCCGACCGATGCGGTCATCTTCGACCCGCTGCGCAATGAACTGTTCACCGCCAGCCGTGGCGCAGGTGCCGTGCTGAACGACCGCCGCATCCGCGTGGCCGACCGCAAGGATCTGGAAGGCACCATGATCCACACCGGCTTTGCCCCGCGTGAGCGTGCCCGTGCCGGCGCTCAGCTGAAGTCGGTCGACACCCTGCTGGTCCAGGCCGAAGACATCCGCCGCACTGGTTCGGCCGCGCTGGACCTGGCCTACGTGGCCTGTGGCCGCGCCGATGCCTACTTCGAAGCCGGCGTGAAGGCATGGGACATCGCCGCAGGCCTTCTGCTGGTGCGCGAAGCCGGCGGCAAGGTCTGTGACTTCAAGGGCGCAACCCTGGGCCGCATGGACAACCGTGGCCCGGACAATCACCAGATCGTGGCCGGCAACCTGAAGGTGGCCGAGGCGCTGCAGAAGGTGCTGGTGAACACCGGCTACGCGGCGGAGTTCGACGCGAAGTTCTGAGTTTCTGCGTAAAGCGGTTCACTGAAACGGCACCTGCGAGGGTGCCGTTTTCGTTTGCGCGCCCATGCATCGGTAGCGCCGGGCCATGCCCGGCGGAACCCGGTAGATCCACGCCACGCGTGGATGCTGTTGATCTTGATCCTGATCTTCCGGTCCACCGGGCATGGCCCGGCGCTACCGATGCGCGCACATGAAAACGCCCGGCACAAGGCCGGGCGTTCGTGTTTCCAGGTTCAGCCCGACGCTTACGCCGCCGTCGAAGCCCGCAGCGCGGCAATACGCTCTTCCAGCGGCGGGTGGCTCATGAACAGCTTCTTCGCGGTCGAACCGGCAATACCGAAGGCGGCGATCTGCGTCGGCAGCGTGCTCTGGCCGTGGTTGAGCTGCAGGCGCTCCAGCGCCGAGATCATCTTCTGGCGGCCCGCCAGCGAGGCACCACCGGCATCGGCGCGGAACTCACGGTGGCGCGAGAACCACATCGAGATCATGGTGGCGAACAGGCCGAACACCATCTCCAGCACGAACACGATGATGTAGTAGGCGAAGCCGCGGCCGCCGCCTTCGCGGTTGCCCGACAGCGCACTGTCGATGATGCCGCCGACCACGCGGGCCAGCACGATCACGAAAGTATTCAGCACGCCCTGCAGCAGCGCCATGGTGATCATGTCACCGTTGGCGACGTGGGCGATCTCGTGGCCCAGCACCGCTTCGGCCTCGTCTTCGCTCATGTTGTGCAGCAGGCCGGTGGACACCGCCACCAGCGCGTTGTTGCGGTTGGCGCCAGTGGCGAAGGCATTGATCTCCGGGCCTTCGTACACGGCCACTTCGGGCATGCCGATGCCGGCCGCCTTGGCCTGGCGCTCGACGGTGGCCAGCAGCCAGCGCTCGGTCTGGTTGCGCGGCTCGGTGATCACCACCGCACCGGTGGAGCGCTTGGCCATCCACTTGGACAGCAGCAGCGAGATGAAGGAGCCACCAAAACCGAAGATCGCAGCCATGACCAGCAGGCCACTCATCTGGTTTGAGTTGACCCCCAGCAGCGACATTACGATGCTGGCCAGGATCAGGACCGCGAGATTGGTCGCCAGGAACAGGGCTATACGGGTGAACATGGGAAATTCCGGCTCGGAAGGGGTCGATATCGATCAATTTGCGGTGCGGTCAGCTTGAATTCAAGCGCCAACCTGACCGACGATTCAGCCTGCATGATCGCCAACGTTCCCTGCGGCCGCTTCGCGCCCTCGCCGACCGGCCTGCTCCACCCCGGATCCCTGCTCGCCGCCTTCGGCAGCTGGCTGCTCGCGCGCCATCACGGCGGAGTGTGGCGGCTGCGCATCGAAGACGTCGATCCACCGCGCACCGTGCCCGGTGCCGCCGAGTCACAACTGCAGGCACTGGCCGCGTTCGGCCTGGTCCACGATGGCCCGATCCTGTGGCAGAGCACCCGCGGCGAGGCCTACCAGGCTGCGCTGGATGTGCTGCTCGCCAGCGGCCAGGCCTTCGTCTGTCACTGCAGCCGCAGCGACCTGGCCACCAGCGGCGGCATCCATCATCGCTGCGTCGCCCGGCAACCGCGACCGGACCCCGCCGTCCGCTTCCGCGTGCCCTCGGGCAGCATCGTGCACTTCGATGATGGCCTGCGCGGCCCGCAGCTGCAGGACGTGCACGCCGAGGTCGGCGACTTCGTGCTGCGTCGTGCCGATGGCTGCTGGGCCTACCAGCTGGCGGTGGTGGTGGATGACGCCGCGCAGGGGGTGACCGAAGTAGTGCGCGGCGCCGATCTGCTCGACTCCACCGCGCGGCAGATCCTGCTGCAGCAGGCATTGGGGCTAACGGTGCCGCGCTACTGGCACCTGCCGCTGCTGCTGGATGCGCCGGGCCACAAACTGTCAAAGTCGCTGGCGGCGCTGCCGGTGGACAGTTCGCGCCCGCTGCCAGTGCTGCGCCAGCTCTGGCAGTTGCTCGGCCAGGCACCCGAGGCGCTGGAACCTGCGCACGATCTGGACGCGCTGCTGGCCGCCGCACAACAGGCCTTCAACCCCGCCCGGCTCCCACGCGCTGACATCCTGATTGGAGCGGGCCTGCCGCCCGCCGGCGCACTTTCCGCGCCGATGTTGCAGAATCCCCTTTCCCCCACCTGATTCCCGGACAGCATTCCATGACATCTCGCGTCGCACTGGTCACCGGCGGAACCGGCGGCATCGGTACCGCCATCTGCCAACGCCTGGCCGACCAGGGCCACCGGGTCGCCACCAATTACCGCGACGAAGCCAAGGCCCGTGCCTGGCTGCAGTCGATGACCGAACGCGGCTACAACGTGTCGATCTTCCCGGGCGATGTCTCCGATCCGGACAGCGCCGAAGCCCTGATCCGCGCCGTCGAGGCCGAGCTGGGCCCGGTCGAGATCCTGGTCAACAACGCCGGCATCACCCGCGACACGACATTCCATCGCATGCGCGCGGACCAGTGGCACGATGTCATCAACACCAACCTCAACTCGGTGTTCAACGTCACCCGCCCGGTCATCGAGGGCATGCGTCGGCGCGGCTGGGGCCGGGTCATCCAGATCAGCTCGATCAACGGCCTGAAGGGCCAGTACGGCCAGGCCAACTACGCGGCGGCCAAGGCCGGCATGCACGGCTTCACCATCTCGCTGGCGCGCGAGAACGCAGGCTTCGGCATCACCGTCAACACCATTTCGCCCGGCTACGTCGCCACCGACATGGTGATGGCCGTGCCCGAGGAAGTGCGCGCCAAGATCATCGCCGACATCCCCACCGGGCGCCTGGGCAAGCCGGAAGAAATCGCCTACGGCGTGTCCTTCCTGGTGGCCGAAGAGGCCTCGTGGATCACCGGCAGCAACCTGGACATCAACGGCGGCCACCATATGGGTTGGTGAGCCGCGCAGCGCACCGCGGCAGTATCCGCTGGCGGCCCCTGCCGAGAGTCATGCTGCGCAGCACGCAAACCCTTGTTGCGCAACATGATCGCCCCTGAAAGCCAAGCCTGGCGGGGGCTGAGGCGGTTGCAACGGCTGCTGCACTGCGCCATGCTGCGCGTCTACTGTGACGAGTACCGCTTCATGGCTGCGACCCGCATCATCAAGAAGTATCCGAACCGCCGTCTCTACGACACCGAGATCTCCAGCTACATCACCATAGAGGATGTGCGCCAGCTCATTCTCGACGGCGAAGACTTCGAAGTCCGCGACGCCAAGAGTGGCGACGACCTCACGCGATCGGTCCTGCTGCAGATCATCGCCGACCAGGAACAGGACGGCGAGCCGATGCTGTCCACCCAGCTGCTCAGCCAGCTGATCCGTTTCTACGGCGATTCCCTGCAGGGTTTCATGGGCAATTACCTGGAGCGCAGCATGCAGGTCTTCCTCGACCAGCAGCAGCAGTTCCGCCAGCAGATGGGCAACCTGCTGGGCCAGACCCCCTGGGCGATGATGAACCAGCTGACCGAGCGCAACCTGGAGTTGTGGCAGGAATTCCAGCGCAACATGGGCACCGGTTTCGGCGGCCCGCGCCCGGGCGGTACCGGAACGGGAACGGGCACCGGCACTGGTACCGGCAACAAGCCGAACGAACCGGGCACCGGCACCGGCGGCAAGACCCGCCGCTGAGCTGCGGCATCGGCTGATACGAAAACGGCGCGCCCCTGGCGCGCCGTTTTGTTTGGCATCGTGCCAACGATACGTCAGCGTTTCGCCTTGCACCCCGTGCATACGCGCTCGACCTTGTAGCCCTTCGCCTTCAGCTTCTCGACCACGCCGTCGTTGCCCAGCAGGTGCAGCGTACCGACCACCACCAGCGTGCCGCCCTGCCCGGCCTGCAGGTACGGCAGCAGCTTCGGCACCCAGGCGTCATTACGGCCGGTGTTGATGCGCTGGTACAGCTGCGGATACTGCTGGCGCATTTCCGCCGCCATCCGGCTCCACAGCACGCGCTCATCACCGCGGCGCCACGCGTCGTGCAGCTGACGCGCCTGCTCGTCGCCCTTGCCGGCCTGGTCCAGGGCTTCGGACAACATCTGCCGCTGTTCCTGCACCGTCATGCCATCCAGCATGCCAATCTGGGTGTCGATGTCTTCCAGGCCGGCGGTCTTGCGGCCGGTCTTCTGTGCGCGTTCCATGAAGTGGCGATCCAGGCCCAGCGCCGGGTCCAGCCCCATCTTCTGCATCTGCCCGACTGAAATGCTCAGGCCGACGAACCACGGCTTCATGCCCTGCATCTGTGCCAGCGGCAGCTTGTTCTCGGCAGCGAACGCCTGCAGCTTCTGCCAGGTGGCGGCATCAAGATCGCGCTTGAGCTCGCTGCCATCGGTGCGCACCGCGGCCTGCACCATGCGGCTGGCCAGCTGCGGCGACTGCATGTCTTCCGGCGAAAGCTCGAACACGACCCGCTGCGAGGCCTCGAACGCCTGTTCGACATCGGGCGACAACGGGTAGTCCTGCGGCTTCAGCAGATGGAAGGAGCCGAGCAGGTAGAGGCGCGAGTCGCCCGGGCCGGTCACTTTCCACAGCAACGGCACCGGCGGCTTGGCGGCAGCAACAGCACCTTCAACCGCTGGCGCATTGCGCGCCGACACCAGCGGCGTGATCGCAAGGGCCGTCAGCAGCAGCGTGGCACGGAACAGATGTTTGATCGGCATGGTCAGCCGTCTCCTTCAGGCAGGTGGTAGGCCTTCTCGCCCGCTTCCACACGCAGGTCGAGCCGGTTTTCCGGCGGCGCCAGCGGACAGGTCGCATAGGCGGTGAACGCACACGGCGGGTTGTAGGCGTGATTGAAATCGATGCGTACCGCGCCGTCGGCGCTGGGCGCATCAGTGTCCAGGTAGCGGCCGGCCGGGTAGCTGCCGCGGCCGCTGGTGCGGTCGGCGAAGATCAGGAACAGCGGCTGCCCGGCGGCACCAATCGCCTCCAGCCGCCATACGCGCCCATCGCGTTCGAATTCAACCGCGCCGGCATTGGGCATCTCGGTGGTCAGGCCGGTGATGTCGACGATCGGCAGGGTCTTGCCCGGCGGGTGCGCGATGAAGCGCGCCTGCACCTGCCAGCCCGGACCACCGGGCCAGTACTCCAGGCCGGCGAAATCGCGGCGTGCCGGCGCATCGGCGTGCTTGACCCGCAGCGCATCGCGCGGACCGCGGCGGATGATGCCCAGCTGCCCCTTGCCACCATCGAAGGCCAGCAGGGTCGGCTGCGGATCCTTGTCTGTGTCGATGCGGATGCGGCCGCGTACTGGCTGGCCATCATGACTGACATCGACACCGGCTTCAGGGGTGAACCACCATTGGCTGCCTTCGCGGCGCAGCAGGCCCAGCTTGTCCGGGCCGACTGTCAGACGGATGCCATTGGTAGCGCCGCTGCCGACGAAGTGGGATCTGTTCTGCAGCCAGTGCAGGCCCACCAGGGCCGTCCAGCCATCGGGCCGGGTCAGGTCCTGATAACGCGCTACGCGCCACTGCTGCTGCGCGGCGGCATAGGCAGGATCTTCAGCAACGGCCGGTACCGGCGGCGTCGCCGGGCTGCAGGCGGCCAACAACAAGGCGGCCAGCAGGCCGCCCATTCCCCGATAACGCATCGATGCTCCCCTCAACGTCCGCGCAGGAACCAGCGGTCGATCTCCGCCAGCGAAAAACGGGCCCAGGTCGGTCGGCCGTGGTTGCACTGGCCGGACCGCTCGGTGATTTCCATGTCGCGCAGCAGCGCGTTCATTTCCGGCACGGTCAACCGCCGGTTGGCACGCACCGCACCGTGGCAGGCCATCGTCGACAGCAGCTCGTCACGTGCCGTTGCCACGCGGCGGCTCTGGCCATGCTCACGCAGGTCGGTCAGTACGTCGCGCAGCAGGCCTTCCGGTTCGGCGTGTGCCAGCAGTGCCGGGATACTGCGCACATGCAGTGAGCCGGGGCCAGCGCGGGTCACCTCGAAGCCGAGTGCGGCCAGTGTCTCAGCCTCGCTCTCGGCGGTATCGGCCTCGCGCTCGCCCACCGCCAGCGTGATCGGCACCAGCATCGGCTGTGACTGCAGGCCGATGCCATCGTGCGCGTTCTTCAGCCGCTCGTAGCCGATGCGCTCGTGCGCCGCATGCATGTCGACCACGATCAGGCCTTCCGCATTCTCGGCCAGGATGTAGATGCCGTGCAGCTGCGCGATCGCATAGCCCAGTGGCGGCACGCCAGCGTCGGCGCTGGTGACCGGCAGTCCGTTCTCGGTGGGCATCGGTGGCAGCGCGGCACCACGTTCGGCGCCACCCGGTGCGGCATACAGCGCGGCATAGGCCGCCGGTGCATCAGCCACCTGCAGGCCCAACGGCTGCTGCGGGCGCCACCCCGACAATCCACCGCCGCCACCACTCGAACCAGCACCCGGCGCAGCACCGCGCACCAGTCCGAAACCGGAGGCACCCGCGCTCGATGCCATCGATGCCGTGGCCGCATCCACCGGATGCACGGCGCCAGCACCGATCTCCTGCGCCGACATGCCGGCACGGGTATCGGCCAGCGCATCCTTCAGCGTGCGGTAGACGAAGTCATGGACCAGGCGCGAATCACGGAAACGCACTTCATGCTTGGCCGGATGCACATTGACGTCGACACGGGTCGGATCCAGCTCAAGGAACAGCACATAAGCCGGTTGACGGCCGTGGTACAGCACGTCGCCGTAGGCCATCTTCACCGCGTGGGCGACGCTGCGGTCGCGCACCGAACGGCCGTTGACGTACAGGTACTGCTGGTCGGCGCTGGCCCGCGAATAATGGGGCTGCGCGATCCAGCCGTGCAGGCGCAGCCCGGCACCGCTGTGATCCACGCGCACAGCCTGGCTGGCGAAGTCCTCGCCCAGTGTTTCAGCCAATCGTGTATCGGAGTACAGATCGCCCGGCTTGTAACGGCGTGACGCCTTGCCATTGTGCGACACCCGCAGCTCGACATCCGGCCGCGCCAGTGCCAGCGAACGCAGCCACTCTTCGATATGGCCCAGCTCGGTGCGCTCGGCGCGCAGGAACTTGCGCCGTGCCGGCACGTTGTAGAACAGCTCGCGCACTTCCACCGTGGTGCCCGGCGCATGCGCACGCGGGGTCACCTCGCCGATCTTGCCGCCTTCGATCTGCAGCGCCGAGCCATGCTCGTCATGGGCGCGACGCGAGGACAGGGTGAAGCGGCTGACCGAGGCGATCGACGGCAGTGCTTCGCCGCGGAAGCCCAGCGTGGCCACCGATTCGAGGTCGTCCAGATCGGCGATCTTGCTGGTGGCATGCCGCGATACCGCCAGTGGCAACTGCTCGGGCGCGATGCCACTGCCGTTGTCGCGGATGCGGATCAGGCGTACACCGCCCTCTTCAAGATCGATATCAACGCGGCTGGCGCCGGCATCGATCGCGTTCTCGACCAGTTCCTTGACCACCGACGCTGGCCGTTCGACCACTTCGCCGGCAGCGATCTGGTTGATCAGGATGTCCGGCAATGGCCGGATCGGGCGCGGACCGGGCGCGCTCATGGGACGGAGTGGGCAGCAGACTTCATGGGGCGATGATAGCGGAGCCGCACGTCCGCCGGGCATGGCCCGGCGCTACCCTATGCAATGCGTACCACGGGTTACTTGCTGCCGCCGGCCATCGTGCCGGCAGCATCGATCTCGGCCTGGGCGCGGGCGGCATACAGCGTGCCCGGCGGCGGCTGGCGGCTGAAGAAGGTATGCACGCCGTCCAGCACGGCACCGGCGATCTTGCGCTGGTAGGCCGGATCGATCAGGCGACGCTCTTCATCCGGGTTGGAGATGAACGCGGTTTCCACCAGCATCGCCGGCATGTCCGAAGTGCGCAGCACCGCGAAGTTGGCGCGCTCGATGTTCGGCTTGTGGTTGTTGCCGATCCGCTTCAGACCACCCAGCACGTGGCCAGCCGCATCCTCGGACGCCTTCATGTAGCCGCTCTGGGCCAGGTCCAGCAGCACGTTGGCCAAGGTGCCCTCGGTCTGCTGCAGGCGCACGCCACCGACCAGGTCAGCGGCGTTTTCCTTGTCCGCCAGCCAGCGGGCGCGCTGCGAAGAGGCGCCCTTGGTCGACAGCACATATACCGACGAACCGGTGGCCGAGCGGTTCTCGGCCGCGTCGGCGTGGATCGAAATGAAGATGTCGGCCTTGTTCGCACGCGCCTTCTGCGCGCGCATCGGCAGCGGAATGAACACATCGCTGTCGCGGGTCAGGTAGGCCTTCAGGCCCGGCGTCGCATTGACCTGGCGGGCCAGTTCACGCGCCACGGCCAGGGTCACATCCTTCTCGCGCTTGCCGGTCGGTCCGATTGCGCCCGGATCCTGGCCGCCGTGACCGGGATCGATCGCCACCACCAGATGACGCATGCCAGCCTGCATGCGGATGCGCGATGCATCGCTGGGCATGACCGGGCGCGGCGGCACAACCGTCGTCTGTACCGGTGCCGGTGCGGGGGCCGCCGGTGGCGGGTTGGTCACTACCGCAGCCGTGCGCTGGCCAGCGAGGATCGCAGCCGGCGAGGATGAAGGCGTGCTGCTGGCGGTGGTACCGGCGGCAGCGACCTGGGCCGGTGCTGTGGACGGTGCCGGCGTCGGCGTAGCCGGTGCGGCAGCCGCCGCACTGGCCTGCTGTTGCACCTGTGCCGTCAGCAGTGCAGTGGCACGCGCGGCGTCGGAACGCGACTGCATGCTTTCCGCCGGCGTCGGCGTCGGCGCCGGTGCGGCGGCCGGTGCTGGCGGTGCAACGGTCGGCGTTGCCGCCGGGCGGCTGGCGGCCACGGCCGGGCCATCACCCGGCCATTCGATCACCAGCTTGGATTCATTGCCCTCGCGCTGCATCTGCGGGCGGAACGGTGCCACGGATTCAGCAAGGTCGAAAACGACACGGAAAGTGCCTGGTACCGGCTGTCCAGTGCGCACGGCCGTGACCACACCCTGCGCCGCCGGCATCTTCAGGTTGCGAATGGCGCTGGAATCCGGGAAATCCACTACCAGCCGGTTCGGACCCGCCAACGACAAGGTCTTGTAGCCACCGCTGCCCACCAGCGAGATCTCGGCACGGGTGCCGGTGGCACCCGTATTCAGCAGGACCTGGCGGACTTCGCCGGCCCACGCACTGACGCTCGCCAGACTCAGTCCGACGGCGGCACAGATGGCAATGAGACGGTTCCCCGGGCGCATGGCTCAGGATTCAATCACCGCGCTGAACGGAATGCAACACCTTTTTCCTTAATAATCCGTAACCTGCCGGTGTTTGTTCTCGTCAGCCGACAGAAATGACCTGCAAGTCGCCTCCATCAGGAAGCCGTTCCAGCCATTCATGTCCTGCATCGCTGACCCCAGTGAGACGAACGCGCCGCCCTTGCCCCTCGATTTCCAGGGCAACCACCAGGTCAGTGGGTGGCAGCGCGCCGGCACCCCGCTCGGGCCATTCGACCAGCCACAGCACCGCACTACCCTCGTCCAGGCCGAGAAAATCCAGTTCACCGGCCTGACCGATGCGATACAGGTCCAGGTGCCACGCCTCGCCACCACTGGCCAGCGGATAGCGCTCGACCAGGGTATAGGTCGGGCTGCGGATCGCCCCCTGTACGCCCAGCGCGCGCAGCAATGCGCGGGCGGTGGTGGACTTGCCGGCACCCAGGTCGCCGCGCAGTTCGATCAGTGCCTGCGGCGGCCGGGTCGCCGCCAGCCACTGCCCGAGCAGTTCGGTGGCATCGCTGTCGGCAAGGAAGAAATCAGTCATGGAGAAAGTTCCGGGTTGGCCAGTCGCCGCAAGGGCGCCAGCAGATCTGTAGGAAGCAGGCCGCGCATTCCATCGGCGGCAGCGACGTCGCCGGCGAGCGCATGCAGCAGCGCGCCAGCGGCGGCGGCTTCGAAAGCGGTCAGGCCTTGCGCGCGCAGGCTGGCGATGATGCCGGTCAGCAGGTCACCCATGCCACCAACGGCCATGCCGGGATTACCGGCGGCAATCAGTCGTGGCCGCTGCCCAGGCGCAGCGACGATGCTGCCGGCCCCTTTCAGCACCACCACCGCGTGGAAACGTTCGGCCAGCGCCTGTGCACAGGTGTAGCGGTCAGCCTGGATGTCAGACGTGCTGCAGCCGAGCAGGCGCGCGGCCTCGCCCGGATGCGGAGTGAGGATGGCGTCCGGCAGCGCACGCGGATCCTGCGCCAGCAGGTTCAGGGCATCGGCGTCGACCACCAGCGGCCTGGCACTGGCCAGCACCCGCATAAACAGCGCGCGTGCCCACTCGTCCTGGCCCAGGCCGGGGCCGATCGCCACCACTTTGGCCTTGTCCAGCAGTGCCGGCAGCACATCGCCATCTTCCAGCGCGTGGGTCATCGCCTCCGGCAGGCGCGCCAGCATCGGGCCGACATGGTCGCGGCGGGTGCCGAGGCTGATCAGGCCCGCGCCCGCCCGCAGCGCCGCTTCGGCTGCCATTGCGATGGCGCCGCCGCTGCCGTGGTTGCCGCCCACGCACAGCACGTGCCCGGATTCGCCCTTGTGGGTATTGGCGCGGCGCGGCGGCAGCAGGGCCGGCAAGCGAGCCTGGGTCCAGTGCTCTGCGGCGGGTGACACGCCCTGCCATGCGGCCGCAGGCAGCTGCAGCGGCGCCAGCGCCTTCCGCCCGCAATGATCCAGCGCATCGCCGGTATACAGCCCGCGATGCGGCACGATGAACTGCAGGGTCAAAGCGGCCTTCACCGCCACGCCCGGTACGGCACCGCGATCGGCATCGACGCCACTGGGGACGTCCAGCGCCAATACCGGTGCCGCCTGCGCGTTGAGCGCGACAATCAGCGCCTGCGCCACGCCTTCCGGCGCGCGATCGAAGCCCAGACCGAACAGGGCATCAACCCAGATATCGGCCTCGGGCAGCACGCCGTCGAAATCGGTGATGGTGCCGCCGTCGGACTTGAATTCCGATGCTGCACGCTGTGCCAGCACGGTTGACGGCGACTTCCCCGGCAAGGCGATCACCATCACCTCGCGCCCGGCCTGCAGCGCGTGACGGGCCAGCACATGGCCATCGCCGCCGTTGTTGCCCGCACCGACCACCACGCCGATCCGCTGTGCCTGCGGCCAATGCTGGAGCAGGCGCTGCCAGGCGGCCTGGCCGGCCTGCGCCATCAGGCCCCAACCGCCCTCGGCGGCCAGCACCGAGGCCTGCGCATCGAGCGCACGCGCGGCAGCGGAATCGAAAAGATCGGCAAGGTTGGCCATGCAGGGATTTTATACTGGTGCACATGTTCCCCGCCCCCACCCCTGTCGATCCGGCCCAGGCCGTGCAGCGCATCCGCGAGCTGGCCCGTGCACATGGCTTCCAGCGCTGCGGCATCGCCGGCATCGAGCTGGGCGAGGATGAAGCACACCTGGCCGACTGGTTGGGCCAGGGCCTGTACGGCACGATGGACTGGATGGCGCGCCACGGCACCCTGCGCGCACGCCCGGCCGAACTGCTGCCCGGCACCGTACGGGTGATCTCGGTAGGCATGGACTACAGCCACAAGGACGACACCGAAGCCTGGGCGACCCTGGCCGACCCGGGCCGCGCCTACGTGGCCCGTTACGCCCTGGGCCGCGACTACCACAAGCTGATGCGCAACCGCCTGCAGAAGCTGGCCACGCAGATCAACGACGAAGTAGCGCCACTGGGCTACCGCGTGTTCGTCGATTCCGCCCCCGTGCTGGAACGCGCACTGGCCCGCAACGCTGGGCTCGGCTGGATCGGCAAGCACACCTGCCTGATAGACCGCCATGGCGGTTCCTGGTTCTTCATCGGCGAGATCTACATCGACATCCCGTTGCCGATCGATGCGCCGGCCACTGCGCACTGCGGCACGTGTACGCGCTGTATCGATGTCTGCCCGACCCAGGCCATTACCGGCCCCCAGCGGCTGGACGCGCGGCGCTGTATTTCCTACCTGACCATCGAGCACGACGGTGCCATCCCTGAAGAGATGCGCCCGTTGATCGGCAACCGCATCTACGGCTGCGACGACTGCCAGCTGGTCTGCCCCTGGAACAAGTTCGCCAAGCGCACCGACGAAGCCGATTTCCGCGCGCGCAACAACCTCGATACCGCGCGCCTGGACCAGCTGTTCGCCTGGGATGAAGCCGAGTTCCTGCGCCGTACCGAAGGCAGTCCGATCCGGCGCAGCGGCCATGAGCGCTGGCTGCGCAACATCGCCGTGGCGCTGGGCAATGCACCGTCCTCGGCCGAAGCGTTGGCCGCGTTGCAGACCCGCGTCGGCGATCCCTCGCCGCTGGTGCGCGAGCACGTGCAGTGGGCGCTGGGCCAGCACACGGCGCGCTGACGTGCGATCCTGAGCCCCCGTTCCGCCCGCAGCACGCCGTTCCCATGCAGCCACGCAACAACGACATCCTCACCCCCAGCCAGCTCAACACCCTGGCCCGAGACCTGCTGGAAGGCAGCTTCCCGGCGATCTGGGTCGAGGCCGAGCTGGGCAGCGTGGCGCGTCCTTCCTCCGGGCACCTCTATTTCACCCTGAAGGACGCGCGCGCGCAGTTGCGTGCGGCGATGTTCCGGATGAAGGCGCAGTACCTGAAGTTCGTGCCGCGCGAAGGCATGCGCGTGCTGGTGCGTGGCAAGGTGACCCTGTACGACGCCCGTGGCGAGTACCAGATGGTGCTGGACCACATGGAAGAAGCCGGCGAAGGTGCGCTGCGCCGCGCCTTCGAGGAGCTGAAGGCACGCCTGGAGGCAGAAGGCCTGTTCGACCCGGCGCGCAAGCGGCCGATGCCGGTGCATGTGCAGCGCCTGGCGGTGATTACCTCGCCCACGGGTGCTGCCGTGCGCGACGTACTGAGCGTGCTTGGCCGCCGCTTCCCGCTGCTGGAAGTGGACCTGCTGCCGACCCTGGTACAGGGCAGCAGCGCTGCCGCGCAGATCACCCGGCTGCTGCAGGCCGCCGATGCCAGCGGCCGCTACGACGTGATCCTGTTGACGCGCGGTGGCGGGTCACTGGAAGACCTGTGGGCGTTCAACGATGAAGCACTGGCCCGTGCGATCGCTGCCAGCGGCACCCCGGTGGTGTCGGCGGTGGGTCATGAGACCGACTTCAGCCTGAGCGACTTTGCCGCCGATCTGCGCGCGCCGACGCCATCAGTGGCCGCCGAACTACTGGTTCCGGACCAGCGCGAACTGGCCCTGCGCCTGCGCCGCACGGCGGCGCGCATGGTGCAGCTGCAACGGCATGCGATGCAGCAGGCCATGCAGCGAGCCGACCGGGCCCTGCTGCGTCTGAACGCGCAGAGCCCGCAGGCCCGGCTGGACCTGCTGCGCCGTCGCCAGCTGGATCTGGGCCGTCGCCTGCATGCCGCCTTCAACCAGCAGCGGGAACGCCGTGCCGCACGCTTGCGCCATGCAGCCGCGGTACTGCGCGGTCACCATCCGCAGCGCCAGCTCGACGCGATGCAGCGCCGACTGGCTGCCCTGCGTGGGCGGCCGCAGGCGGCGATGCAGCGCCGACTGGACCGCGATGCGCTGCGCCTGCGCGGGCTGGCGCGTTCACTGGAAGCGGTCAGCCCGCTGGCGACCGTGGCCCGTGGCTACAGCATCCTTACCCGCAGTGACGATGGCACGCTGGTTCGCCAGATCGATCAGGTACAGCCCGGTGACGCACTGCAGGCCCGCGTTGGCGATGGCGTGATCGACGTGCAGGTCAAGTAGAGGGTTGTTCGGCAGGCTGCGCCCAGTTTCCCGCTGGCCAGTAGATCCACGCCATGCGTGGACGAATCTCCATCGAAATCGAATACTTCGAACTGAGATCGAAAAACATCCACGCATGGCGTGGATCTACTGCAGATCGCGGAGATCTGTCGAAGGCGGGGTGCAGCCTGCCGAACAACCCTACTTTGCCTGCTCGCAGAACGTCTGCCGGTACTCGAGGGCCTTCGGCATCAGCGCCTGCAGGTTCTGGATGCGGGTGCCCGGATTGGGGTGGGTCGAGGAAAACTCCGGCGGCGACTGGCCACCGCTGGCCTGGCCCATGCGTTGCCACAGCGGCACTGCCTCGCGCGGATCGAAGCAGGCCGCCGCCGCCAGCATCAGCCCCACTTCGTCAGCCTGGGTCTCGTGGCTGCGCGCGTACGGCAGCAGGTAGCCGTAGCCCATCGCCGACATCATCATCTGTTGCTGCTGCGCGTCCATGCCGCTGGCCGCGCCGGCCACCTGCCCGATCTGGGTCAGCTTCTGCTGGGCCATGCGCTGTGCACCATGCCGCAACAGCGCATGGGCGATTTCATGGCCCATCACCACCGCCATCGCATCGCGAGTGCGCGCCACCGGCACCAGGCCCGTGTAGACCGCCATCTTGCCGCCCGGCAGGCAGAACGCATTGGCCTGCTCGGAGGGAATCACGTTCACTTCCCACTGGAAATCCCGCGCGAAATGCGCCGGCTGCACGCCATGCTCCTGCGCCAGCGCGGTCTCCACCACTTCGACCTTGGCGATCAGCCGCTGGGCGATGTCACGCACATCGCGCGCGATCGGCGCATTCGGGTCCATCGGCCGTTCCTGCGACAGGATCTGCTGGTAGGCCTGCAGCCCCAGCGCGGTCTCCTGGCGCGCATCCAGGCTGCTGTCGATCATCACCTTCTCGCCGGTGTAGGGATCGACCGTTCGATTGGAAAACCAGTAGAACGCGGCGTAGCCGGCGGCCAGCAGCAGCACCCACCAACGGATGTTGCCGAACAGGCCGCGCCGCTGCGGGCCCTGCGGCGAGCGGGAAAAGGGATCGTTGCTCATTGGGAGATCTTCCAGCAGCCCCGCCGGCCGGCGGGTACGGCGCAATCTTAGTGCGCCGATGTCCGTCGCGGGTGAAGCCGGATGCCGATCAGATGCCCCGCACCAGGCGGAAGCCGATACGTGCGTTGGTGGTGTCCGAGTCCTGCGATTGCCGCCAGGCGGCGCGGGTCTGCTCCGGCGCGTTGGCCCAGTTGCCGCCACGGATCACGCGTGCCCGGCAGCCCGGGTTGAACCAGGCCGCGCCATCGGAGGGTGCACGCCGGTAGCTGGCATGCCAGCAATCAGCCACCCACTCGCTGAGATTGCCGCCCATGTCGTGCAGGCCGAACGCATTGGCCCGGAAGCTGGCCACCGGTGCCGGTCCCCACCAGCCGTCGCCATAGCCGACGAAGGCGTTGTGCCAGTGTCGCCCGGACGGCGACACGTCCTTGCTGCCGGTGAAGTTGCCGCTGCCCGGCGGCGGTATGCCGGCATCGCCCCACGGATAGCGGCCGCTGCTGCCACCACGCAGCGCGTACTCGAACTCAGCCTCACTGGGCAGCCGATAGCTGCGACCGGTCTGCTCGGACAACCATGCCGCATAGTTCTCGGCATCGCGGATGCTGACGTGCATCACCGGCGAATTGGCCATCGCGCGGCCACCGTCGTAGTCCGAACGCCAGTCCACGCCGCTACGGCGGATGAAATTGCCGCTGCGCTCGTCATAGACCACCGAATGGCCGCGACGGGTCGCGCGTGGCCGCGCGTTGGTCGCCTTCACGTAGCGCTCGAAATCGCCCACTGTGACCTCGGTGATCGCCATCGCGAAGCCGCGATCGAAACGCACGTAATGCGAGGGCCGCTCGGAATCAGCGGAGCCCGGCTCCGCATCACCGGCGCCCATCTGGAAACCGCCATGCGGGACCACCACCATCTGCGGGCCGCGTCCCCCGTCGCGCATCGCATCGCTGAACACCTGGCCCGGACGGAAACTACCGTAGTGCGTGGCCAGGTCGATGCGCTCACGCAGCTGGGCCACCACCGTGTCACCCGGCAGGGCGATGCGCAGGGCTTCGCCCAGCTTCTCGCGCGCCGGCTTCAGGCCCTGCGGCGAGGTCAGGTCACGCAGGCCATCGTCACGCAGCTGCAGCAGCACGGCCGCGCGGATCTGCTCGATGCGCTCGAACGCATCGGCGATGGTCGGCGACGAGTCGCGGACCTTGCTGGCCTCGGCCAGCCAGGTGCCGGCGCTGGCGAAATCACGTGCGCGCGCAGCCTCTTCGGCGCGGCGGATCAGCCCGCTCTCGGCTGCCGCCAACCCCTGCCGCGCACGGCTGTTGTGTTCGTCCAGCGCCAGCGCCTCACGGAAATTCCCAATGGCACCGTCACCGTCCTCGCCAATCCGGTCGGCGCGCAGATCATCTTCGCCGGCACGGTTGTAGGCCACCACGCGCTGCGCGTTTTCGACCCGGCCCTGCAGCGCGCGCACCTTCTCGTCCTTGGGCGCCAGGGTCAGCAGCACCAGCGCCTGGCGGCTGGCTTCTGCCAATGCCTCGCGCTGCTTCAGCGGCCGCACCAGCAGCGCATCGGCCTGCTGCTGCAGGCGCTGTCGGGCGCGCTGCAGGCCCAGTCGCGCCTGGCGGTCATCCGGATCTTCTTCCTGAACGGCCAGCCACAGTGGGATGGCCGCGTCGGCATCCTCGTACAACCGGCCATCGGCGTACGCCTGCGCGGCGGCACGCCGCAACTGCGCCAGGCTGCGGCCCTGCCGGTCCACCCGTGGTGGCGTCCACTGCTGCACGTCCTCGGCGGCATCCTCGCCGGCGATGGTCACCCTGCCCCGGGCCTCCTGCGGGCTGTCATCGGCGCCCTTGTCCGCAGCCGCACGCACCTCACCGGCAGGCGTCCGGTCCGCCGCCGCGGGGGGCGACGGCGTGCAACCGGCCAAGGCCACGACCAGGGCGGTGCACAGCACGGACGACAGCGGAAAACGCAAGCGGGATCTCCTTCGGCACGGACGCGGACCGACGTTAGGCTATTCTCCCCTGCCTGAGCAAACCCGAGTAGTAGGCCCTGACCCGTGGCAATCTGGATCACCACCCCCGACGAGCTGGATGCGTACTTCCAGCAGCGCCCCTCCCGCATCGGCCTGGACACCGAATTCATCCGTGAACGCACCTTCTGGCCGCAGCTGGCCCTAGTACAGATGGCGGTCGGCCAGGACATCCTGCTGATCGACCCGCTGATTCCCGGCATGACCGAGGCGCTGGCGCCGTGGCTGGCCGATGAATCGATCGTCAAGGTAATGCACAGCGCCAGCGAAGACCTGGTCGCCTTCAAGTGGGCATGCGGCGTGCTGCCGCGTCCGCTGTTCGACACCCAGATTGGCGCGTCGCTGGCCGGCATCGGTGGCGGCATGGGCTACCAGAAGCTGGTCGCGGAAATCACCGGAGTGGCGCTGGCCAAGGGCGAGACCCGCTCGGACTGGATGCGCCGGCCGCTGTCGGAGTCTCAACTGCAGTACGCCGCAGACGATGTCGAGCACCTGTTCGCGATGCATGACGCCATCGACGCCAAACTGCAGGCTCTGGGGCGTCAGCAGTGGCTGCACGACGACGGCGAGCGCCTGCTGGCCAGCGTCGCCAACGACGACGACCGCTGGCCGCACCTGGCGATGCGCTCGGCGCAGTTCCTTGATGCCGCCGCCCAGCACCGCCTGCTGCGCCTGCTGCGCTGGCGTGATGTGCAGGCGCGCAGCAGCGACCGACCGCGCAGCTGGATCCTGGACAACGAACTGGCCGCCACCCTGGCGCGCACGCCACCGGCCAATGCCGCCGCGCTGGGTGCGTTGTTCGAACAGTTCCCGAAGGCACCGCGCAAGCTGGCGGATGCGGTGTGGCAGGCACTGGATACGCCGCTGGCCGATGAGGCCGAGGCACCGCTGGCGCTGCCGGCCAACGACAGCAACAAGCAGGCCCTGAAGAAGCTGCAGGACGCGGTCGCCGAGCGCAGCCGCGAACTGGGCCTGCCAGATGGCGTGCTGGCCTCGCGCAAGCACCTGGAAAGCTATCTGGAACGTCGTCAGTGGCCCGCCGCATTGGCCGGCTGGCGCCAGCAGGAGCTGGAACCGGTACTGGCACCGCTGCTGCCCACCCGGTAAGCCCGCCGTCTCGTCGCGCGCCAGCATCGCGCCGCATTGAGTGCTGCTTCGCCGGCAGGAAGGTACGGCGCTGATCACAATGCATGAGCCTACGTGCAGCGATCCTGTACGTACGGCAACGTGATCGCGACGAGCGGTTCATCAACATGACCGCAGGCACATTTGTCTGCATTGGGGACGTGCAAGAGTGAATCGCACGCCAACCCACACGCCTGATCAAGGCGGTGCCGGAGGCGCATCCCGCAGGGCCAACGCCGTCGGTGCCGGTCCTGCCCACGCTGCTGCGCAAAGGACTCCCATGCACACGATCATCTCCCAACGGACCGCAGCTTCTCCCCCCCGCGCCGTGCGCCACCTGCACCGCTGGCTGTGCCTCTCACTCCTGTGCTTTGTCGCCAGTGCCAGCGCGGCTGACGACTTGCAGACACGTATCGAACAGGCCATGCAGTGCACGGCAACGCCGGCACTGGCTGTACTGGTGATCCGCGACGGCAGGATCGCCGAGCAGGCCGTAAGCGGTCTGCGCCGCAACGATGGCAAGGTCGCCGCCGGCACCGCCGACAGCTGGATGATCGGTTCGACCGGCAAGCCGATCACCGTTGCGATGGTCGCGCGTCTTGTCGAGCAGGGCGTGTTGAAGTGGGACACACCGCTGTCGACATTGCTTCCGGATCTGGCTTCGACGATGCAGCCGGCCTACCGCAATGTCACGCTGGTGCAGTTGCTGTCGCACCGGGCAGGTCTACCGGAAAACCTCACCGACGGCGTCGCACTGGATGCCTTCTTCACCGACAAACGCCCCCTGCCCGTGCAGCGCGAGGCGTACATCAAGGCTGCGCTGGCAGAAGCGCCGCTGCACGCGCCCGGCACTGAATTTGCCTATAGCAACAGCGGCTTCCTGATTGCGGCAGTGATCGCCGAACGCGCCACTGGCAAAGACGTGGAAACACTGATCCAGCGCGAGGTATTCCAGCCCCTGCAGATGACCGGTGCCGGATTCGGAGCAACCCCCGCCGGGCAGCCGCTGGGCCATCGCGGCGGCAAGCCGGTCACCACCGCGCCGCAGAAGTCAGATGATGGCGTGCCACCGATCTACACCGCCGCCGGCAATCTGCACATGCGGCTGCAGGATCTGGCACTGTTCGCCATCGATCAGCTCGCCGGCAGCCACGGCAAGGGCACGCTGCTGACACCGGCCTCCTACGCGCTGATGCAGGCCGCGCAGCCCGGCAGCCCCTCAGGCCTGGACTGGGGCGTACAGCGCTCCATCGCCGGCCGACAGGGTCCGGTTCTGGTGCACGGCGGCTCCGATGGCAACTGGTTGGCGTGGGTGGTGCTGTTCCCCGGGCAGAACAGTGGCGTGATCGCCATCGCCAACGCTGCCGAAGACATGGGCGCGGACAAAGCCACCATGGGCGTTCTCGGCGGATTGTTCGCCGAACTGGCGCCTGTCGCTGTACCTGCTGCCAAGTAGTTCTGCCATGACGCGCTGAATCTGGCAGGCGTCACATCAAGCTTCAACGCATGCCCCGCAAAGACAAACGCCCTGCACAGGCAGGGCGTTTGTTGGTAACTGCAACTGCATTGGCCGGTACCGCATGCGGTACCGGTTGCAGCGCATTACCAGTTCATGTTCAGCGAGACGCCAACGGTGCGCGGCTCGTTGTAGACCGCGGCCATGTAGTTCTCGATCACACCCTTGAGGTTCTTCTCGTTGGTGATGTTGCGCGCGAACAGCGCCACTTCGTAGGCACCGTAGTTGCCCGAGTAGCCGATCTTCAGGCCACCCTCGAAGTCACCCTTGGAGTTGAACTCCTTGCTGTCGTACAGCACGAAGCTGGTGTAACCCTGCTTGTTCCAGTCGGTGGACACGAACATGGTGCCAGCGTCGCTGACCGGGAAGTCGTAGCGGGCGGCCAGGTTGACGTTGTACTTCGGCGCGTTCGGCAGCGGGTTGCCATCGATCTGGGCGAAGGTGTTGGCACCGACCTTGATGGTCGGGTCGCCGACGGTGCAGACCACCTGGCCGTTGAGGCCGCAGACCTGCGCGTACACACGCTTGTCCTTGATCTCGCTGTGCAGCAGGCTCAGGCCGGCGCTCAGGGTCAGGTTCGGGATCGGGCGCAGTTCCATGTCGGCTTCGAAGCCGTAGGCCTTGGCCTTGTCGGCGTTGAACAGCACGCCGTTGCCGTCCGAATCATTGCCGTTGAGCTGGATGTCGTTGACGGTGTAGGTGAACGCGGTGGCGTTCAGGCGCAGGCGGTTGTCCCACAGGCTGCTCTTCACGCCCGCTTCCCAGGACAGGATCGTCTCGGAATCGGCAGTGGTGAAGTCGGCATTGAACACCGCCGAACGGCCCTGGATGGTCGGGCCGCGGAAGCCGCGCGCAACCTTGGCGTAGACGCTCACGTTCGGGGTGAACTGATACATCGCGCTCAGGTCCCAGCTCGGCGTGGTATCGGACATCTTGACGTCGGTGCGGCCCTTGTAGGTGACCGCGCCGGCGGCGGTATCGGCGGTCTTCAGCAGACGGGTGTGCTTCTCATCCTTGGTCTGGCGCAGGCCGGCGGTGACGGTGAACTTGTCGGTGAAGGCGTAGCTCAGCTGGCCGAAACCGGCCCACGAGGTGTTCTTGTTGCGCAGGCGCACCCAGTTGTTCGGGTTGCGGGCCGCACCCTGCAGGAACCACGCGCGCTGGTAGAAGTCGGTGGTGTCGCTGCCGTTGAAGTAGAACGCACCGGCCTGCCACTGCAGGGCGCTGTCGTCATGGCTGGCCAGGCGGAATTCCTGGGTCCACTGGTCCAGATCGCGGATGCGGCCCATCGACTGGCCGTAGCCGTTCGGCACGCCGTTGACCGGGAAGTTCACCGCGGCACCGCCGTCGGTGTCGCCGCGGCTGTAGCCGGAGGTGGTTTCGTAGGCAGTGATCGAGGTGAAGTCGATCGCGCCGAAGTCATAGCGCGCCTTCACCGAACCACCGTAGGTCTTGTACGCCTGCGGGTTGTTGTCGGCTTCGTCGTAGGCGACCTTGTCGCGCGGCACGTCGGTCTTGTTCGAACCCTTGGTCAGCGCGCTGCGCAGGAACAGGGTCGAGGTGCCTTCGTAGTCGCGGGCGTGGGCCGAGGCCAGGATCGAGAACTGGTCGCTCGGGGTCAGCAGCAGCTGCGCACGCACGTTGCGGTCGTCGAAGCCGCCCATGGCGTTCTTCTTCGGGCTGACCGTGCCGTCCGCGCTCGGGCCCTTGTAGGTGTTGTCGACGTAGTCGTCGCGGTGCTGGTACAGGGCCGACACGCGGAACGAGGCGATGTCGTTGATCGGTCCGCCGAAGCCGCCGTCGATCGACACGCTGTTGTAGGTCGCATAGCTGGCGCTGACGCGGCCGCTGTATTCCTGGGTCGGCTTCAAGGTGTCGAACTTGACGATGCCGGCGGTGGTGTTGCGGCCGAACAGCGAGCCCTGCGGGCCGCGCAGCACTTCCACCTGGTCCACGTCATAGACCGGGTTGGACTTCAGCACCACGTGTTCCAGCACCACGTCGTCCTGGATGATCGACACCGGCTGCGAGGCACCCAGGTAGAAGTCGATATTGCCCAGGCCGCGGATGTAGAAGCGCGGGAAGATGCGGCCGGTGGTGGTTTCCGCATACAGGCTCGGCACGCGACCGGACAGCGCCAGCAGGGTGTCGTCGCCGCCGGCGGTGAAGTCGCGCATGCGCTCACCCTGCACAACGCCGACCGAAACCGGCACTTCCTGCAGGTTCTGCTCGCGGTGTTCGGCGGTTACGGTGATGGTGTCCAGGCCGGTCGGGGTCGGCGCGCTGTCCTGCGCGGCGGCGCCGAAGCTGGCAGCCAGGGCCAGGCCAGCACAGGCCAGCGCCAGCGGGTGGCGGCGGAAGGAAACGAAGGAAGACGACGTACCCGACAGGCGGCGGGAATCGGTATGGGAGGGCATGGAATGCTCTGAGGAGGCGTCCGTGCGGCCTGCGCGGGCCGGGCGGCAAATAGGAGGATGACTGCGCAAGTCATCATTATCTCCCAAATTGTTACGATTTCGTTGCGCGAAAGGGGACGGAGGGGAATAAGGCGTATTCGGCACAGTGCTGGGCCTCCACGCGCAGTATGCGGAGCGATCCGCCACGCATGCCAGAAACGACTTAATCCCCTCCGTCCCCTTTTACAGCGGGCTCAACGCCACATCGACCATCGCCAGCAACCGCTCACGGCTGATGCCGTCACGGGCCTGCACCGAAATGCCATGCAGCACCGTGGCGAAATGATCGCCCAGCGCCTGCACCGTTGCCCCCTCAGACAGTTCGCCGTCGGCCTGGGCCTGCTGCAGGCGCGCAATGATCGATGCCGTTCGCTGGCGGCGATGGCTGGCCAGCCAATCCCGCACGCCTTCGCCATCCGGCGACACGCTGCTGGCCGAAGACACCACCAGGCAACCATGCGGGCGCCCGCGCCGGGTGTAGGTCAGCACGGCATCACGCAGCATGCCGCCGATCGCATCGCGCAGTGACGCCTGCTCCAGCGCGCGCGGCGCAAAGCCACCCTCGCCATCCTCGTACAGCGCCACCGCTTCGCGGAACAGCTGCTCCTTGCTGCCGAACGCGGCGTAGATGCGCGCCGAAGCAATGCCAAGCTCTTCGACCAGAGCCGACATCGAGGTGCCCTCATAGCCGTGCTGCCAGAACAGCAACATCGCCTTGCGCAATGCCTGGTCCCTGTCGAATTCGCGCGGTCGCCCTGCCATCTGCCCTGCCTGCACTGGTGAGGCGCGCAGTGTAACGCGGGTGTTGACCACCGCGCGGGCCGCGCCTATTCTTTGTCGACCGACAAACAATTGGAGCAACACATGCAAACCCTCAAGGGCCCCAGCCTGCACCTGGCGCAGTTCGCTGGCGACCAGGCCCCGTTCAACTCACTCGCCGGCATTGCCGAGTGGGCCGCCGGCCATGGTTTCAAGGCGCTGCAGATTCCCGCTTGGGATGCACGCCTGTTCGACCTGGCCACCGCCGCCGACAGCCAGGACTATTGCGATGACATTCGCGGCACCCTGGCCGAGCACGGCCTGCAGGTCAGTGAGCTGACCACCCACATCCTCGGCCAGCTGGTCGCCGTGCATCCGGCCTACGACGAGCTCTGCGATGGCTTCGCACCCGAGGCACTGCGCGGCAATCCGAAGGCCCGCAGCGAATGGGCGCAGCAGCAGCTGCACCTGGCCGCCCGTGCGTCGCGCCGTCTCGGCCTGCAGGACATGGGCACCTTCTCCGGCTCGTTCGCATGGCCGTATCTGTTCCCGTTCCCGCAGCGCCCGCCGGGCCTGATCGACGCAGCGTTCGATGAACTGGCACGTCGCTGGCGGCCGATTCTCGATACCTGCGAGGACAACGGCATCAACCTCTGCTACGAGATCCACCCCAGCGAAGACCTGCACGACGGCACCAGTTTCGAGCGCTTCTACGAACGCGTAGGCCAGCATGATCGCTGCCGCATCCTGTTCGATCCCAGCCACTTCGTGCTGCAGCAGCTGGACTACCTGCAGTACCTGGACATCTACCACCCGCTGATCCGCATGTTCCATGTCAAGGACGCCGAATTCCGCCCCAACGGGCGCCAGGGCATCTACGGTGGCTACGCCGACTGGACCGAGCGTGCCGGCCGTTTCCGCTCGCTGGGCGATGGCCAGGTCGATTTCAAGTCGATCTTCTCCAAGCTGGCCCAGTACGACTACGCCGGCTGGGCAACGCTGGAATGGGAGTGCTGCCTGAAGGACCAGGAAGCCGGTGCGCGCGAAGGTGCCGCCTTCATCCGTGACCACATCATCCCGGTCACCGACAAGATCTTCGACGACTTCGCCGGTGCACCGATCAGCACCGCACAGATGCAGCACATGCTCGGCATCGCCTGAGCCCCAACGGAGCATTCCCCCATGACGTCTTCCCTTTCCGCTGGCGCTGCCGGCGACGCGTCCCTGCGCCACCATTACCTGCGCATCGATGGCCAGCGCGTGCATTGCGTGTCTGCCGGCCACGGTGAGCCGGTGCTGCTGATTCCAGGCTGGCCGCAGACCTGGTACGCCTGGCGCCACGTGCTGCACGCATTGGCCGAGGCCGGTTTCGAAGCGATCGCGGTCGATCCGCCGGGCATCGGCGAATCCGATCGTCCCGCCCATGGCTACGATACCGGCAGTGCCGCCGCTGTACTGCACCAGACCATGCAGGCCCTCGGCCACGAACGCTACCAGGTGGTCGGCCATGACATCGGCATGTGGATCGCCTACGCACTGGCCAGCGACCAGCCGCAGGCCGTGCGTCAGCTGGCAGTCACCGAGGCGGTGATTCCCGGCCTGGCGCCCGAGCCGGGCATCTTCGCCGCACCGGCTGACAACATCTTCCTCTGGCACTTCATGTTCAACCAGGTGGCCGACCTGCCCGAGGCACTCATCACCGGCCGCGAACGCGCCTACCTGGAATTCATGTTCGACCGCTGGTCGTACCGGCGCGATGCAGTGGCTGCCGATACCTACATTGCCGCTTACAGCCGTCCGGGCGCATTGCGCGCCGGCTTCGCCTGGTACCGCGCGATTCCGGAAACGATCCGCCAGAACAAGCTGCGCGCACAGCGCCGGCTGCCGATGCCGGTGCTGGCGATCGGCGCCGAGCATGCAACCGGCGATGCACCGATGCTGACCCTGCAACCGCATGCCGATGATGTGCGCGGCAGCATCGTGCCGGGCTGCGGCCACTTCATCATGGAAGAAGCACCGCAGGCGTTCCTGGCACAGCTGCTGCCCTTCCTGCAGGAGGCACGCCATGCAGCTTGAACCGGCACTGCAGCAGTTCGTCGACGCCGTCGCGGCCCATCCGCTGCCGGAGGACCTGCGTGAACTGCGGGCGATCAGCGAGAGCGCGCTGCCACAACTGCAGGGCGCACCGGAGCCGGTTGCGCATGTGATCGAACACACGGTGATCGCACGCGACGGGCATGCGCTGGACGTCCGCTTCTACACACCGGAAGGATTGCCCGACGAACCAGCGCCGGCACTGCTGTTCGCTCACGGTGGCGGCTGGTTCCAGTGCTCGCTGGCGGTCTATGACGGCCCCTGCCGTGCGCTGGCCAATGCCGGTGGCTGCGTGATCGTCGCCGTCGGCTACCGGCTGGCGCCGGAGCACCCGTTCCCGGTGCCGCTGCACGACATCGCCGACGCCTGGCAATGGCTGCAGGCCAATGCGGATCGCCTCGGTCTGGACCCACAGCGGCTGGCGATCGGGGGCGACAGTGCCGGTGGCAATCTCGCCGCCGCCTGCTGCCTGCTGTTGCGTGAGATCGGCCTGCCGCAGCCGCGCCACCAGCTGCTGCTGTACCCAGCACTGGATGCCGGCATGGGCTCCGGCTCTTACAGCGAGTACGCCAGTGGGTATTACCTCAGTGCCGAACTGATGCAGCGTTGCTGGCAGGCTTACCTGGGTGACATGGATACGCCGCCCGCACTGGCCTCGCCAGCCCTTGCAACGGACCTGCGTGGTCTGGCACCCGCCTCCGTGCTCAGCTGCGAGCACGACCCGCTACGTGATGAGGCCGAACAGTACGCCGCACGCCTGCAGTCTGCGAACGTGGCGTGCACGCTGGAGCGGTTGCCGGGAATGATCCATGCCTGCATCCATCTGCACGGGGTAACTGTCTCCACCGACGTGGCAGTACAGCGCGCGGGCGCTCACCTGCGTCAGGCACTGGCCTGAACAAGCAGGGGGTGGCGGGGCCAACCCCGCCACCCCGCGGGCCGCTTGGCAAGCCCCACAGGCGGCGCTACACTGAAACCCTGCCGTGGGGCCATAGCTCAGCTGGGAGAGCGCGTCGTTCGCAATGACGAGGTCAGGAGTTCGATCCTCCTTGGCTCCACCACTATTCAGTGCGGCAACGCACTCAGAAGGCCGGAACTCCTGAAATAACAGGGCTTCCGGCCTTTTTCGTTGCACGGTGCAGACCGGTCCAATGCGTTGCAGCTGGTGAAACGGTGGGGGCTATCTGGAGATATCTCCGGCAGGCAGCGGCTGGTGACGGATGAAATTCGCTTCGATGGGAAGGTGAAGCACCTGCCGCCAGGGGTCTACCCTGAAGTGCCGCCGCGACCGAGGCCCGCATGGGGTTCAAACATTCAGCGCGAACGCGTTCGTGCCCCTGACTGCCCGGCAGTGAGAACGGCAGCCAATTTCCGGCGAGCCAATGTCCCAGACTCCAGGAAATGCCACCACTTTGGTTCAGCGGCAAGTTAAAATATCGTCAGCCATAACGCCATGGAAGACGCATCCAAATGAAGCAGAACTCTCTGGGCGACTACAAGCTTGACGTGATCCAGGCTCTGCGTGGAATCGCCGCCTTGCTGGTCGTTTTTTACCACGGAGTGGGCTATCAGCCGCAGTCCAAGGAACCGGGCATCGAGCACGTCTTCTCAATGATCGGCGCTTCAGGCGTGGATCTTTTCTTCATGATCTCCGGGTTCATCATGGTCTATGCCACGCGCAGTGCGGCAGGCGGCTTCGATGACGCGGCGGGCTTTCTGATCAAGCGGGTGGCCAGGGTGTTCCCGGTCTACCTTGTTGCGACCGCACTGTATGTGCCGATGATGCTTGCAATGGGCAACCATGTCGGCCACATCGACATCATGACCCAACCCAGCCAGATCCTGCGGTCAGTGCTGATGATTCCAACCAATTTCGGCTCCAAGGCCCCCTACTTTGGTGGCTCCGTGCTACACGTTGGCTGGACGATCAATTATGAAGTCTACTTCTACGCTTTGTTTGCCCTCTCCATGTTGTTCGGGCGCCTGCGCTGGATCGCACTGACTGCAATTGCGGTAGCTCTGTTGCTGGCGTTTCCCATGCTGGTGTCGAGCCCGTCCCTGGATGCCTACGTCGACTACGGGTTCCATGGGGTACTCAACTTTGCCACCAACCCCATGCTCTGGGAGTTCTTCATTGGCGTTGTGATCGGCAGGATCTACCTCACCAGTTTCACCATCTCGAAGACAACGGCATTCCTGCTCGCTACGGTGGCCCTGTCGGTTCTGGTCTGGTTCCTTATCAACAACGTGTCTCCGAAGTTCGGACTCACCGGCTGGGGCATTCCATATGCGGTTCTGCTGTTCGTGCTGGCCATCGGAAGCAAAACCATGGAGATCCAATGGCCCCGATCTCTGGTCTGGACCGGCAACGTCTCGTTCTCCCTCTACCTGGTACACCCCTTTGTCATACACCCCGCATATCAATTGTTCTGGGGTGAATCGACGGCCAGCTTCATGAACAATGTGTGGTTCATGCTGATGCTGGCCAGCCTCTCGTTGGCACTGGCCGCCGTGTCGCATCGATATCTCGAAGCGGGTCTCAGCGAGTGGGTCAGGAAGCGGGCGCTGTCTGCCTACGCCGCATTCTACAAGCCAGCAGCAATCCTAAAGGCGTCCTGAGTACTTGGTAGAGTCCACGCGACTCTTCTCAGACTCCTCTGGGTTGCGTTGATCTCCAAACCATTGCAGCACAGAGACTTCACCCAACGCTGCAGTTTCGGTTGGCTCCACCACTATTCAGAAGAACCCGTAGATCTCCGTGATCTGCGGGTTTTTTCTTTTCAGCGCCGCCACTCAGGCCGGCTCCTCGCCACCGTCCTTGCGCTGCGGGCTGCGTGAGTGCGAATCGCGTACCTGTTGATCGCGCTGCCCCGGCCGCTGCTTGGCCACATCGTCCTGCTTCTGGTCCTGGCGGCTTTCCTGGATACCCTGCTTCAGATCGCCCTGGTCGTTGTCGCGCTCACTCATCGAACACTCCTTCGCCGGTGGAGTCCGACGTCGGCTCCACGCTAGAGCGCATCGGGTAAGCCGCAGGTCAGTCCGGCGCGAACACCGTGTGCAGCCGGCCCGCCTCAGGCTTCCACGCAGCTGCGCACGCTGAACATGCGGCCGCATGCACTGCACGGCGCCCGCCCGAAAGCCAGCCCCAGCAGCCGCACGGCTTCGTGATCGCCATCGTGCAGGGCCTGCTGCAGCAACCACTGCTCCGCCAAGTTCACCGGCGCTCCCGCCTGCAGCGGGGTGCGAGCCGCGGGCGGCCCGTGAACCGGGTCCTCGTGGCACAGATAGGGAGCCTCCTGGTCGAACTCGGCATACAGATCGGCACCGCAGCCGTCGCACTCGCCGACCAGCTCGCCTTCCTCCAACCGATCCAGATGCAGTGACCACGCTTTCTCGCCCTTCAACCCGAGCCAGGCCTGACGCAGCGCGCGCCGTGCACCCAGCCACTCATCCTCGTCTGTCACCGGCAGGCTCAAGCGGGCCTCCACCGCTTCGATTAATGCCTCGATCGTGGTCGAACATGGCCGCAGCCCCGGATCGTCCAGCACCGAGCCAGCCACGATGGCCCCGGCCAGCAGCAGGGGACCATCCGCATCGAAGCGATCCGGCTGCCGGGCAATCCCCAGCAACACCGGCAGCGCCGCATGGCTGGCCGGATACACCGTGCCCTGGTGGCATAGATGGGACCACAGTTCCCCCCAGTCCTGCTGGTGCGCCGCATCCTGCAGGGCGACCATCAACTGACCGGCTTCACCTGCGTGGCCGTACGCCGCCTGCAATGCAGACCAGTCGATATCGCGCGCATTCGCGGTGTGGAGCGGGGCCATGCACGATCCTGATCATCAACGGTCGTGCAAAGCATGCTCCATCTTGCCATCGGCAACCAGCGCCCCTGGTTTGCCGCGAGGCATGCGTCGTGCCCAGAATCTACGGCAACATGCCTACCGGTTACGCCATGCCCTCTTCTGCCCAGCACGCAGCCCACGTCGTGCCGATGCTCCTCAATGCGAGCGACGGCAGCATCCAGCTCGGCAACCTGCCGACGTTGATCAGCCCCACCCTCTCACTGGAGGAGGCACGCATCGCCTTCGTCACGCTGATGCATGGCGAGCGCGATGTCGGCACCGGCTATCATTGGCTCAGCCTGCACCGGCTCAGTCTGGGCGGTGCGCCCGCTGGCATCAGCCTGTGCTTCCACGGGCAACAGCTGGACATGGTGACGATGGGTGTCAGTCTGCCCGGTGCGACGCTGGAAGACGGCTGGCCGACCCAGGCGGCCATCGACGTCGAAGTCGCCTTCATGAAGCGCACGCTCAGCGCGGCGCTGGGGCGCAAGCTGGCCGGCGGCCACGCCCGCTTCGACTGGGGCGAGGCCTGGGCCCGTTTCGATCCGAAGGGCTTCATGGCCAGCAGCGGCATCTGCTACCGGCCACGTCGGTGACCCCGCTCAGGTACGGGTGATCGACACCCCGCCCTCCACGCGCATCGCGGTACCGGTAACGAAACTGCTTTCATCGCTGGCCAGGAACAACGCCGCATTGGCGATCTCCTCCGGCTCGGCCAAGCGCTTGAGCGCATGCAGCGAGCGCACGAAGTCACGTGCATCACCGGTGGGCGCCGCCTGCCGGCCCATCTCGGTATCGGTACCACCGGGCAGCAGCACATTGCTGCGCACGCCGCGCGCACCGTACTCGGCGGCAATCACCTGGCTCAGGCCGATCAACCCGGCCTTGCTCGACGCATAGGCGGCCATGCCCGGGAATCCCACGGTATGGCCGACGAAGGTGCCGACAAACACCAGCGAGCCACCACCGCGCGCCAACAGCGCCGGCAACTGCGCACGCGCCGCATGGAAGGCCGCATCGAGGTTGGTGGTCATCACCTCACGCCAGGCGTCCACCGGGAACTCCGCCGCCGGCACGCCCGGACCGAGCATGCCGGCATTGTTGAAGGCGATGTCCAGGCCGCCGAATGCTTGCTGGGCCAGTTCCACCAGTGCCGGTGCCGTGGCCGGATCGGCCACGTCGGCCGCATGCACCACCACCTCTCCGCCAGCAACACGGATCTGCTCGGCCAGTTCGTGCAGCGGCTGCGACCGACGTGCATTGAGCACCAGCTTCGCCCCTTCGGCGGCAAAGCGCAGCGCGCTGGCGCGGCCAATGCCGGCGCTGGCACCGGTGATGAGAGCGATTTTGTTATTCAGGCGCATGGTCGCTGTTCCAGCTATGGAGTAGCCACCACGATGCCTTGCACCTGAACCGCCGACACTCCGTTTCCGGGCCCCGCGTACAGGTGCAGGAAACGGAGTTTCCACCTCCCCCGCACGTGCCAGAATCGCGCCATGGACAGCACTGCCACCACCGTCATCGATGCCCGCATTGAACGGGTCTGCCGCCACCTGCAGACCAGCCTTGACGAGCCTACGCTGCAGGAGCTGGCGGACATTGCCGGCTGCAGCCCGACCCGGCTGCACCGGCTGTTCAAGCTGGCCACCGGATTGACCCCGAAGCAGTACGCTGCGGCCCTGCGCGCCGACCGCCTGCGCACCGGGCTTCAGCAGCAGGAACGCATCACCGACGCCTTCCACGATGCCGGCTTCGGCTCCAGCGGGCGCTTCTACGAGAACGCACCGAAGTTGCTGGGCATGACGCCGAAGCAATGGCGTGCCGGTGGTCGCGGCGAAGTCATCCACTTCGCGCTTGCCCAGAGCTCGCTGGGCAGCGTGCTGGTGGCCAGCAGTGCCACCGGCGTGGTCGCGATCCTGCTCGGCGACGATCCGGAGTCGCTGCTGCAGTCACTGCAGCAACGCTTCCGCCAGGCCGAGCTGGTGGGTGCCGACAGCGGCTATGAGCAGCTGGTGGCACAGGTGGTCGGCCTGGTCGAGGATCCCTTGCGGGGCGCCACCTTGCCACTGGATATCCGCGGCACCGCCTTCCAGCAGCGGGTGTGGCAGGCACTGCAGCAGATCCCGCTTGGACAGACGGCATCGTATGCGGATATTGCCGCACGCATCGGCGCTCCCCGCTCAAGCCGTGCCGTAGCACGCGCATGCGCCAGCAACCCGCTGGCGGTGGCAGTGCCCTGCCACCGGGTCGTACGCCGCGACGGTGACCTGTCCGGCTACGCCTGGGGCGTTGCGCGCAAGCTCGAACTGCTGCGCCGGGAAAAGGCCTCGACTGCCTGAAGTGGGTGCCGACCTTGGTCGGCACGCCCAGCTTCTGGTAGGTGCCGACCTTGGTCGGCACACCGCCAAGCCCTCAATCCAGCTTCACCACCAGCTTGCCGAAGTTGCGCCCCTGCAACAGCCCGAAGAACGCCTCCGGCGCATTCTCCAGCCCTTCCACCACATCCTCGCGGTACTGGATGCGCCCACCGCGCAGCCACTGCGGCATCTCGCGTTCAAAGTCCGGCCACAGATGGTTGAAGTCGTGAACGATGAAGCCGCGCACGGTCAGGCGCTGGCGCAGGATCTGGCTGAACAGTGCCGGCAAGCGGTCCGGGCCAGGCTGCTCGACGCCGCGCTCGTTGTAGGTGGCAATGGTTCCGCACACCGGAATGCGGGCGAAGTCGTTGAGCAGCGGCAGCACTGCATCCAGCACGTGCCCGCCCACGTTTTCGAAATACACGTCGATACCCGCGGGAACCGCTGCGCGCAGCTGCCCGGCGAAATCAGCAGCGCGATGATCCAGTGCGACATCCACGCCCAATGTCTGCAGGTAAGCGCGCTTGGCTTCGCCACCGGCGATGGCGACCACGCGCGCACCCTGCAGCTTGGCCAGCTGGGCCACGGTCGCGCCGACCGGCCCGGTCGCCGCGGCCACCACCAGTGTCTCGCCTGGCTTCAGGCGGGCGATTTCATGCAGGCTGGAATAGGCGGTGAAGCCGGGCATGCCATACACGCCCAGCGCCGTACTCAGCGGCAGCCCGGCCGGATCCAGCCGACGTCCCAGTGCCTTGGCCGGCAGTACCGCGTGGGTCTGCCAGCCACCCGGCGCCAACACCAGCTCACCTGCGGCCACGCCCTCGGCATTGGACTGCAGCACCTCGGCCACGGTCTGGCCTTCCATCACCGCCCCCACTGCCACCGGCGCAGCGTACGACGGGCCCTCGTCCATGCGTCCACGCATGTACGGGTCCAGCGACAGGTAGCGGTTAC
The DNA here is from genome assembly GCF_051861585.1 of Stenotrophomonas sp. ATs4. Classification (NCBI taxonomy): domain Bacteria; kingdom Pseudomonadati; phylum Pseudomonadota; class Gammaproteobacteria; order Lysobacterales; family Lysobacteraceae; genus Stenotrophomonas; species Stenotrophomonas sp. ATs4. Next base: position 138,851 of record NZ_JBLYPK010000008.1, read on the forward strand.
GCAGCAGCACCTGGCCATCTGCCAGTGCCGGCAGCGCGGCCTGCTCCAGGCGGAAGTTGGCTGCACTCGGCGCGCCCTGCGGGCGCGACGCCAGCACGATGCGGGAGGTGGTCGAGGAATCGGACATGCCAGGTCTCTGCTGTTGCCAGCATCAGGAAAGGACTGCCGACACTACGCCGCGGCGATCCCCGATGGCGGCCACGAAAACAGCGTTCCATTGCCCGGACCCGCGCGGGTCCGGCGCAGCCCTTGCCTTTGCAGCTTTGGCGATCTCGGCGACCTGCTGATTTCCATCGCAGACGATGATCGACTGGCCCCTCCCTGCCCCACAACAGAGGATCAAGCACTTGCGAGGGCGTAGACGGCAATGTGAAGATTTTTTGCCAGAATGCTTGCCGAAGGCCGCGGACCTCCGTAATATACGCGTCCTTGGCAGCGACCTCGCTGCAACGAAATACGTGGCCGAGTAGCTCAGTTGGTAGAGCAGGGGATTGAAAATCCCCGTGTCGGCGGTTCGATTCCGTCTTCGGCCACCACTTTCGAAGGCCTGCAGAAATGCGGGTCTTTTTTTTCCGGAAACCGGGTTTGATCACGGTTGCCGCACAATTTGGCCGAGTAGCTCAGTTGGTAGAGCAGGGGATTGAAAATCCCCGTGTCGGCGGTTCGATTCCGTCTTCGGCCACCATCTTCAGAGACCTGCAGAAATGCAGGTCTTTTTTTTGGCTGCGGCCTGCCATCCACGCATGGCGTGGATCTAGCACTGACGCCCTCCGCCATCCACGCACGGCATGGATCTAGCACTGATGCCTTCAGCCATCCACGCATGGCGTGGATACATGCCAGCCCACCGCTGCCTGGTTGACGAAACATTTACATCGCCGCGCGCCGTGCCACCTACGCTCCAGACTCCTGCCTGGAGCCTGCCGATGCATCTGCGCCCCGCCCTGCTCGCCTGCCTGCTGCTGGCCGCGCTGCCGGTGATCGCCGCCGAGCCGGTGCGCGCGGTCGACACACTGGATATCGACCGTTACGCCGGCCAGTGGCACGAGATCGCACATCTTCCGGTGTCGTTCCAGAAGCAGTGCGTCGGCGAGATCACCGCCAACTATGGGCTGCGCCGCGATGGCCGCATCAGCGTCACCAATGCCTGCCGCAACGGTGACGGCGAACGCGTAGTGGCCGAAGGCGTGGCACGCCCGGTGGCCGGCCACCCCGGGCAACTACAGGTGCGCTTCGTTCCCGACTGGCTGAGCTGGGTGCCCCTGGTCTGGGCCGACTACTGGGTGCTGGCACTGGACCCGGACTACCAGTGGGCATTGGTCGGCGAACCCGATCGGAAATACCTGTGGATCCTTTCGCGCCTACCGGAAATGGATCGCAGCCGGTTCGAACAATTGAAAGCCAAAGCTGAAGCGATGGGCTACGACCTCAAGCCGCTGCGCCTGATGGCCCCGCTGCGCGACACTCCCGCCGACTGAACCGCCCCGCATCCGGCGCACCACACGCGCCCGATCCAGCGCCACGCACGCCCGGCCGCCATCTTCACGCGCTACCCTCTGCGATGGGTCGCCACAGGCGATCCAAACGACCATACGCCGTAGTATGCTTATCCAACGCACCCCTCCAGAGGACTTGCGCCCATGCTCCACCGCTTCCGTACCGCCTTGATCGTCCTGTGCACCCTCGCCCTTGTTGCCTGCAACAACGGCATCGTCAAGCGTGTTTCGGAACCGGCGGCCAGCCTGCAGCAGTTGACCGTGCGTGCCGACGGCAACTGGACCGTAGCCCTGCGCCTGCAGAACTACAGCTCAATGCCGATGACCTTCGATGACGTCACCCTGGCCCTGACCGTCGGCGACACTGAAGCCGGCACCCTGCAGGCCAAGCCGGGCATCTCCATCGGCGGCACCTCCGCCGACGTCATCAATGTCGACCTCGTGCCCAGTTCGGCCGCGCGCCTGGTGGTGGCCGACGCGCTGGCCGGCAACCGCACCCTGGCCTACGGCCTGAAGGGAACGGTGGCAGCCACGCCGCAGGAAAAGAAGCAGCGCAGCTTCGACATCAGCAGCCGCAGCACTCTCAACCAGGCGCCGGGCCTGCCGGGTGTGTTGCGCTGATCCCCGCCTTCCACTGTGGCGCCCCGCGCCACGCCCCCTGTCCCTGATCAAATCGAGACGCACCGATGAGCAGCTATACCGCCCCGCTTTCCGACCTCCGTTTTGGCCTGCATGACGTGCTCAAGGTCGAACCCCTGTTCGCCCGCCTGGGTTTCACCGACGCCACCGCCGACGTGGTCGATGCCGTGCTGGAAGAAGCCGGGCGCTTCAGCGCCACCGTGCTGGCCCCGCTCAACAGCGTCGGCGACGAGATCGGCTGCGTGCTTGATCAGGCCAGCGGTGAAGTAACCACGCCGCCCGGCTTCAAGCAGGCTTACGACCAGTTCGTCGATGGCGGCTGGACCGGCCTGACCGCCTCGCCGGAGCTGGGCGGCCAGGGCCTGCCGCACACCCTGGGCGTGCCGCTCAACGAAATGATCAACGCCGCCAATCTGGCGTGGGGCAACTTCCCGCTGCTCTCGCACGGTGCCATTGAAGCGCTGAAGCAGCACGGTGAGGCCTGGCAGCACGAGGCGTTCCTGAAGCCGCTGATCGAGGGCCGCTGGACCGGCACCATGTGCCTGACCGAACCGCACTGCGGCACCGACCTGGGCCTGCTCAAGACCAAGGCCGAGCCGAATGCCGACGGCAGCTATTCGATCACCGGCACCAAGATCTTCATTACCGCCGGCGAGCACGACCTGACCGGCAACATCGTGCACTTGGTGCTGGCCAAGCTGCCTGACGCGCCCCCGGGCGCCAAGGGCATCTCGCTGTTTGTCACCCCCAAGTTCAAGGTCGACCGCGACGGCAATGTCGGTGAGCGCAATGCGCTGCGCTGCGGCTCCATCGAACACAAGATGGGCATCAAGGGTTCGGTCACCTGCGTGATGAACTTCGATGGTGCGCAGGGTTATCTGGTCGGCCAGCCGCACAAGGGCCTGCAGGCGATGTTCACCATGATGAACACCGCGCGCCTGGGCGTCGGCCTGCAGGGCATCGGCCTGTCCGAGCGTGCCTACCAGAACGCGCTCAAGTACAGCCGTGAGCGACTGCAATCGCGCGCCCTGAGCGGTGCCAAGCTCCCGGACAAGCCGGCCGACCCGATCCTGGTGCACCCGGACGTGCGCCGCATGCTGCTGACCATCAAGTCGCTGGTGGAAGGCAGCCGCCTGCTGGCCCTGCACGCGGCCACCCTGATCGACGTTGCCCACCACGCAGAAGATGCCGGCGAGCGTGAGCGCGCCGATACCCTGGTGAGCTTCCTGACCCCGATTTCCAAGGCCTGCCAGACCGAATGGGGCATCGAGAACACCTACAACGCACTGCAGTGCTTCGGCGGCCACGGCTACATCCGCGAACACGGCATGGAACAGCTTGCCCGCGATGCGCGCATCACCACGCTGTATGAAGGCACCACCGGCATCCAGGCGCTGGACCTGATCGGCCGCAAGACTGCGTCCAGCCAAGGCGCCGGCCTGAAGCTGATGCTGGCCGAGATCGAAGCCTTCGCCAAAGCCAATGAAGGCAACGAAAGCCTGGCCGAGTTCATCGGCCCGCTGCGCGCCAAGGCCGCCGAGTGGGGCAAGCTGACGATGGACGTGCTGCAGCGTTCGGCCGCCAACCCGGACGAACTGGGCGCAGCCAGCTACGACTACCTGTTCTATTCGGGTTACGTGGTGCTGGCCTACTGGTGGGCGCGCAGCGTGGCCGCCGCCGATGCCAGCGCGCACGGCGCAGCATTCGCTCAGGGCAAGCGCGAGACCGCACGGTTCTACTTCACCCGCGTGCTGCCGCGCACCCTCAGCCACGCCGCCGCCATCCAGGCCGGTGCCGCCCCGCTGATGGCAATGGACGACGAACGCTTCGGCGCCTGAGCCATCCCGCCAGTAGATCCACGCCATGCGTGGATGAGGGGTCAGAGCCCTTTCCTGCGGAAAGGGATCCGACCCCGATCTGGCAACCGCGCGACCATCCATCTGGAGAAAAGCCCCCCTTTGTTAAGGGGGGCGCACCGACAGGTGCGGGGGATAGGAGGAATGCGCGGACCTGAATCTTGCGATTTGGGTATCGCCCTCCAGGCGATACCCAAATCGCAATGATTCAGGTATAAGCTGTTCTCCCGATGGAGACAGACACTACACGCTTGGGTCTGATCGAAGCCGGAGCCCCGATTTCTGCTCCGGGCGCCGAAGCATCGCCCAACGCCACGACGCTGCATCGCCCCGGTTCGGTCCGGCTGCTCTCGCTTGATGCCCACGGACGCGTACTGGACTGGATCACCTGGCAGGATGCCGCCTGCCTCTATGCCCGCGAAGCGGTGGCCTGGACCCTCGGCGATCCCTGCCTGCATATCCACGGCGGCATCAACCGCTTCAGCGGCCTGCAGAGCGGCATGGACCTGCACCCGATCATCGCCGCCCGCGGCCACGCCCGCTCCCGCGCGATCGACCCCACGCCGAACCTGACCAACCCGGCCCTGTTCGCCCGCGACGCCCACCTGTGCATGTACTGCGGCCAGCAGTTCGGCCGCCCCACACTCACCCGCGACCACGTCATGCCATTGTCCAAGGGCGGCCTGGATTGCTGGGAAAACGTGGTCACTGCCTGCTTCCACTGCAACTCGCGCAAGAGCGACCGCACCCCACAACAGGCCGGCATGCCACTGCTGGCGGTGCCCTACCGGCCCAGCTGGATCGAGCATCTGATCCTGTCCAACCGCAACATCCTGGCCGACCAGATGGCCTTCCTGAAGGCGCAATTGCCCAAGCGGTCAAAACTGAGCACCTGAATCGCCGAAAATGCAACCCTCACCGTCCTGTCACGGGCGGCGGCGTTTGCTTGCCCCACCCCCGTTTGAGGGCGAAAATGGGCGTTCAGAACAAGTGCGAACATGATGATCGACTCTGCCCGCTATCCCCGCCTCGCGCGCATCCAGACACCGGATGACCTGCGCACGTTCGACGAATCCGAATTGACGGCGGTCGCCGATGAACTGCGCGCCTACCTGATTGAATCGGTAGGCAAGAGCGGCGGCCACTTCGCCGCCGGCCTGGGCGTGATCGAACTCACCGTGGCCCTGCACTACCTGTACCAGACCCCGGTCGATCAACTGGTCTGGGACGTTGGTCACCAGACCTACCCGCACAAGATCCTCACCGGTCGCCGCGACGAGATCCACACCGTCAAGCAGAAGGACGGCGTTGCGCCGTTCCCCAAGCGCGAAGAAAGCGAGTACGACACCTTCGGCGTCGGCCACTCTTCCACCTCGATCTCGGCCGCGCTCGGCATGGCCATCGCCCGCCAGTCCGAAGGCGACGACCGCAAGGTCGTGGCGGTGATCGGTGACGGCGCGATGACTGCAGGCATGGCGTTCGAGGCGCTGATGCACGCCGGCGGCATGGAGCCCGAGCCGAACCTGCTGGTGATCCTCAACGACAACAACATGTCGATCTCCGAAGCGGTTGGCGGCCTGACCAAGATGCTCGGCCGCGCCACCGGCAGCCGCACGCTCAACGCACTGCGCGAGGGCGGCAAGAAGATCCTGGGCGACAAGAAGAACAATCCCGCGCGCTTCGTGAAGCGCTGGGAAGAGCACTGGAAGGGCATGTTCGTGCCCTCCACGATGTTCGAGGAAATGGGCTTCCACTACACCGGTCCAATCGACGGCCACGACCTGCCGGCGCTGCTGTCCGCATTGAAGACGCTGCGCGCCTCCAAGGGTCCGAAACTGCTGCACGTGATGACCACCAAGGGCAAGGGCTACGAGCCGGCCGAAGGCGACCAGATCGGTTACCACGCGGTGGGCCCGTTCGATCCGGACAAGGGCCTGGTGGCCAAGGCCGGCGCCAAGAAGCCGACCTTCACCGATGTATTCAGCGACTGGCTGTGCGATGCCGCCGCCGCAGAACCGCGCCTGTACGGCATCACTCCGGCGATGCGCGAAGGCTCCGGCCTGGTGCGTTTCAGCAAGGAATACCCGCAGCGCTATTTCGATGTGGCGATTGCCGAGCAGCACGCAGTCACTCTCGCCGCCGGCATGGCCACCCAGGGCGGCAAGCCGGTGGTGGCGATCTATTCCACCTTCCTGCAGCGTGCGTACGACCAGCTGGTGCATGACGTGGCCATCCAGGACCTGGACGTGCTGTTCGCGATCGACCGCGCTGGCGTGGTCGGCCCCGACGGCGCGACCCACGCCGGCAACCTCGACCTGAGCTTCCTGCGCTGCGTGCCGAACCTGGTGGTGATGGCACCGTCCAACGAAGCCGAGTGCCGGCAGATGCTCAGCACCGGTCTGCAGCACCCGGGCCCGGCCGCCGTGCGCTACCCGCGTGGTACCGGCACCGGCGTTGCTGCCGGTACCGACCTGTCCACCCTGCCGATCGGCAAGGGCGAGCTGCGCCTGCAGGGCAGCCGCGTCGCACTGCTGGCCTTTGGCAGTACCGTGGCCGCGGCCGAACAGGTCGGCCGCGAACTGGGCCTGAGCGTGGTCAACATGCGCTTCATCAAGCCACTGGACCGCGAACTGGTGGTGGCCGTGGCCGCGCAGCACGAAGGTCTGGTGACGATCGAAGACAACGTGGTGGCCGGCGGTGCCGGTTCCGGCGTCGGTGAGCTGCTAAACGCCGAAGGCGTGCTGCGCCCGATCCTGCACCTGGGCCTGCCCGACAGCTACCAGCACCACGCCAGCCGCGAGGATCTGCTGGCCGAGGCGGGTATCGATGCAGCCGGCATCCGTGCGGCAGTGCTCAAGCGCTGGCCGCAGTTGGCAACAGGGACCCCGCCGCTCAGCGCGGCGGGCTGAGGCCGATCATCACTCCGTGGATCCACGCATGGCGTGGATCTACTGTGGGACAGAGACGGATCCACGTCACGCGTGGAATCAGATGCAAAGTAGATCCACGCCATGCGTGGATGCAGATGCAAAGTAGATTCACGCCATGCGTGGATGCAGATGCAAAGCAGAGCCACGCCATGCGTGGAATCAGATGCAAAGTAGAGCCACGCCATGCGTGGAATCAGATGCAAAGTAGAGCCACGCCATGCGTGGAATCAGATGCAAAGTAGAGCCACGCCATGCGTGGATGCAGATGCAAAGTAGATCCACGACATGCGTGGATAGCGGGCTCCGGAAAAATGATCTGGCCGGGAACCCCAACCCTCAGCCGTAGCTGACCGCCTCTACGAACGCACCACTGGCCTCCACGCGCACCGCAGCGCGCTGCCCGGTATCGACAAAGTGCAGGCGTGCGAGGGTTTCGGCGAAGTCGTAGGCGCGGGCGCCATCGCGGAACTCGATCGGCTCGGGCCTGTCCGGGTGCAGCACGCGCCATTGGCGCTGTTCGCATTGCAGGCGGATCAACATGCGGCTCACTCCTTGAGGCAGCGTATCGACGTTGGCGGTACGACCGCACCGGTTACGGCGCGGATTGTCGTTGCAATTCAGGAACGCCCGAGGGCGCCCTGATCGCAGAAGATACGTTGTTCAAAATGTGATCTGTATCAGATTATTCTGATTTTCGCGGGAGTTCGCTCAGTTCACCTGGAACTGGCCCCGGCAGCCGTCGCTGACCCAGATGCCGCGACGGTCCCAACCCCAGGTCTGGCCTTCGATGCAGGCGCTGCGCGAATCCTGGCGGACCATGCGCACGCCACGGCGGATACGGGCTTCGCAATACTCCTGGCGGTGGCCATTGGAATGACAGGTGACGACTTCACCACCGCCCCAACCGTTCCCATTGCCATTGCCCCACCCGCCGCCATTGCCCCAACCACCACCGCGGCGGTATTCGCCGACAAACTCGGCCCGGCAGCCCCGGGTGACCCAGACCCCGTAGCGGGACTGCCCCCAGGTCTCACCCTCGACACACGGCGAACCCGACAATTGGCGGATCATCCGCGCCCGACCTTCCAAGCGGCACTCGTTGCTGCGGTTCTTGATCGATTCGCAGCGCACGATGCCACTGCCTTCGCGACCGCCATAGCGGTCATCGTCATAACCGTAGCCATAGCTCTGCGCCTGTGCGCCACCCGCGGCGGCCAGCATCGGCAACAGGGTGCAGGCCAGGGTGCGCCAGGGGAGTGCCTTGCCCATCGATGTCTCCAGATGAATACGATGGCGCAAGCATCAGTGATTCCCACCGCGTCGCACAGGGGTCGCGCAACGGCGGTTTTTTCCCCATTCAAACAACTCAACCGTCGCTGACCGAAGCACCGTGGGCAGCGTCTCATCCCACGATGAGCGCATCCACGGCGTTGCCAAGCGCCTCGACCCGCACCCGGCTGGGCTGGCCGGTACGCCGGTGGTGCTCCAGGGCCAGTGCAGCGGCCGCGTCGAACGCGTCGGCACCGCGCGCATAGTGGGAGGCGTCATGCGCGTGCGGGTCCAGCACGGACCAGTGCTGCGGGTTGCATCGGACAGTAAAGACCATGGAAGACTCCTGAGGGTCGAAGGTTCATCGGCAGGTCGCCCCGCCAGCACCCCTTCAGGCTAGCCATCGGCTCAGGAATGGCCTATCAGATTTGTACGAAAATGCCTCGGCATCTGGTCGGCAGCTCCCCCGCCCTCACATCGCTGAGCTCGTTTAGCGAATTTATTTCGTGATCCTTGTCACGGAGTCAACCCGGCTTCACACTATCGTCACCAACAGGGGCCCCTTCCACATGCGCACCTTCTTTTTCCAGCAGCGGTCAACGCTTCTGAAGTTCTACTTCGTGGCCAGCTATGTTGTGCTGATCGAGGAACTGATCCGCGCCGTCGTGTTCTGAGTGCTTGCTGCCGAGTTATTTGCGGCAGACACTGTCGCTTTAGGCACGGATCCAGCCCAATGAAGGCGTTTCTTCTGATTCCCGCCCTGATGCTCCTGGCCGCTTGCGCCAGCCAGGACAAGGCGGCTGCGCGCGCTGACGCGGCAGCGGCAGCAGCTGCGCCGGCCACCCCGATAGTGGGCGGTGATCGCGACGCCCACGGCTGCATCGGCTCGGCCGGCTACCAGTGGTGCGAGCACAGCCAGCGTTGCGAACGCCCCTGGGAACTGGCGCAGGCACAGGGCCTGGCCAATACCGCCGAGGCCATCGATGCCTACTGCGCGAAGCCGGCCAGCCCGGCCCGCAAGTGAGCGGCTGGCACCATGGCTGAGCTGAGCCCACTACCAACCCTCGCACCGGGCCGCTACCGCCATTTCAAGGGCGGCGACTACGAGGTGATCGATATCGTCCGCAGCAGCGAGACCCTGGAACCGCTGGTGCTGTATCGCGCCCTCTATGGCCAGGGCGGCCTGTGGGTACGGCCGTACCCGATGTTCGTTGAACAGGTCCCCGGCGAACACGGGCCGCAACCACGTTTTGCGCGGATCTACGGTTGATGGGATGCTGCCGGCCGCGGCCGGCGGCCCTGCGCCGCATCACGCCTGCGCTACAATCGTACCGTCCAGTCGGTTTCTTTCCATCATGTCCGCATCCCCCTCCCGCTCGCGCCGCAAGGCGCCCGACAGCGTGCGCCAGTCACTGTTGCAGGCCACCATTGCAGTGATCGGCCGTGATGGCCTCGCCGCGTTGACCGTGCAGGACGTCGCCCACGCCGCCGGGGTCAGCAAGGGCGCGCTGTTCCACCACTTCAGCAGCAAGCAGGCGCTGGTCGATGAGGCCATCGGCGCACTCATCGGCGACTTCGAAGCACGCGTGCGCGCCCTGCTGCTGGAAAACGCCCCCGGCCATGGCTGCTTCAGTCGTGCCTATGTGCAGGCCAACTTCGAGCACCTGCTGCAGCAGGAAGAAGACAACGACATCGGCCTGACCCTGGGCAATCTGATGGAGCCGGCCCTGCTCGCGCACTGGCGTACCTGGAAGCGCGCGATGCTGGCTGAATTCCCTGACGAAGCCAATGATGCACGGCTGTATGCCGCGCGCTGTGCCGCCGACGGGTACTGGGCCACCGCCTATGGTCGGCCGCTGGACGAAGAGGAACGCCTCAACGCGCTGGCCATGGCCGAGCAGGCCCTGAAGCTGTGCGACCCGTTGTGAGCCGGAGCCTGTGATGAGCCCCTACGTCTATCTCGCTGCCGCGATCGTGCTGGAAGTGATCGCCACCTCGCTGTTGAAGGCGTCCGATGGCATGAGCCGGCTGGCGCCGACACTCGGGGCACTGGTGGGCTACGGCCTGTGCTTCTACCTGCTGTCGGTGACGATGAAGTCGATACCGACCGGCATCGCCTATGCGATCTGGTCAGGCGTCGGCATCGTGCTGATCTCGCTGATCGGGCTGGTGGTCTTCAAGCAGCGCCTTGATGCTCCGGCGCTGATCGGCATCGGGCTGATCTGCGCAGGCGTGCTGGTGATCAACCTGTTCTCGCACAGCAGCGCACATTGAGCACGCTGCTGCGCGATCAACGCTAGCTGACCTTCTTGGCCACGGTCATGCCGAGCAGGAACAGCACCACCGCGATGATGATGCCGGCCCAGAACAGGAACTTGGCGATGCCGACCGCTGCACCGGCGATGCCGCCGAAGCCGAGCACGCCTGCGATGACGCCGATGATGGCGAAGATGATGGCCCACTTGATCATGTCAAACCTTTCCCCACGGGGACTGCGTACTGGATGATCAGGCTAGGCCGAGGCCGATGCGGCAGTCGTGAACAGGCCGCGTGCGCGGCGTGAATCAGCGCGGGCGGAAGCGCAGCAGCGCCACGGCGAAGGCCAGGAACACACTGCCCACCAGCCGCTCGAACCAGCGCCGTGCGAAGGGCCTGGCCAACCAGCGGCGCAGGCCATGGCCACCAGCGGCATACATCACATACCAGAACAGTTCGCAGGCAGCGAAGGTGGTGACCAGCACGCTGTACTGCAACGCCTGGCCGCGCGCGGGATCGACGAACTGGGGCAGGAACGCCGCAGCAAACAGCAGCAGCTTGGGGTTGCTGAGGCCCACCAGAAGGCCGCCACGGAACACCGTCCACGCACCGTGCACAGGTGTCGTCGGCAGGGCGGTATCGGTCGTCACCGGCGGTGCGGGCCGGCAGCTGTCGCGCCACGCCTTCAGGCCCAGCCACGCCAGATAGGCCACGCCCAGGTAGCGCAGCACGTCGAACAGCATCGGCGAGGAATGCAGCAGCGCGCTCAAGCCGGCGGCGGACGCAGCCAGCACCAGCAACATTGCCAGCAGGCAACCGGCCATCGCCGGCACGCTGCCGCGGAAACCCAGGCCCACGCTGCGGCCAAGGATGTGCAGCATGTTCGGGCCAGGTGTACCGCACAACACGAAGACCGTGGCCAGGAACCACCACCAGGTATGCAGGGCCATTTCTTCAATTGCTCCAGGAAACCCCGCCAGCTTAAGCGGTTGCCACCACCAGCGGCACATACAGCGCGGCGTGGATATGACGGTCACAGATGGTACCTGCGGTGCCTGCCCCTCCCATCTGTGCTGCAATGGCATGTCCTCGCACGGAACCCGGCATGAAGACCCTTGGCCTGATCGGCGGCATGAGCTGGGAAAGCTCGGCTCAGTACTACCGGCTCATCAACGAAGAAGTACGCCATCGCCTCGGTGGCGCGCATTCGGCGCAGCTGCTGTTGTGGTCGGTGGACTTTGCCGGCATCAAGCAGCTGCAGCACGACGGCGACTGGGATGCACTGGGCGGGCACATGGTCGATGCCGCCCAGCGGCTGCAGGCCGGCGGTGCAGATCTGCTGCTGATCTGCACCAACACGATGCACAAGCTGACCGACCGTATCGAGGCCGCCTGCGCATTGCCGCTGCTGCATATCGCCGACCCCACCGCCCAGGCCATCGTGCAGTCGGGCGCACGCAGGATCGGCCTGCTCGGCACCGCCTTCACCATGGAGCAGGACTTCTACCGCGGCCGGCTGCAGGATCGCTTCGGCCTGGAGGTACTGGTACCCGATGCCGATGATCGTCGCAGCGTGCACGACATCATCTACCAGGAACTGATTGCCGGCGTGATCTGCGAGCGCTCGCGGCAGGTCTACGCCGACGTGATCGCGCGCCTGGTCGGACGCGGTGCCGAGGCGATCATCCTCGGTTGCACCGAGATCATGCTGCTGGTGCGGCCGGAAGACAGCGCAGTGCCGCTGTTCGATACCACTGCCCTGCATGCGCTGGCAGCCGTGGACGCTGCGCTGGCGTGAATCGATGCGCGCCGGCGCGCGGAATCAGTCCGCGCCCTGCACTTCCAGCGCGGTGATCAGCCACTCGACCACCGCCGTTGAATCGCACAGGAAGAAGATGGCATCGCCGGAACGCGCTTCGGTAAGCAGGCGATAGACGGTAATCGCCACCGCCGACTGGTTGGCGATGAACACTTCCGGGCTGCGCGGCCCTTCACTGTGGCCGGCAACCGCGTGCAGCGCTTTGCGCGCGGCCACGGTGGCAGCCGGGTCCGCGCTGCGGGTCAGTTCCGGCCCGCGCAGGCCCCAGGCGATGAACACATGCTTGCCCTTGAACGTGGTGTCCAGGACCCGCACCTCGGCGCCGCCTGCGTCGGCCGAGCGATGAATGACGGTACTGCTGATCAACGCAACCCCCTGTGGTCGTCGTGGTCCGCGCATCGTCCCCCACAGGCCGCCCACATGCCAGTGGCAACAGCCACAGGCTGTGCCGACAGGCGTGGGGAACCTGTAAGAAGGTGTAAACCGATGCGATCGGATGTGCAGCGATGATACGGGATGTAAGCCTCTGCATGGGCCCGCGCGCACTACTAAACCCCTACTGAGCCACCTTCGGAACGAAGCGTTCCGGCAGCCTCGGGCTGGGCCATTCTTGCCGCCCGACCCCACCCGAGCCTGCACATGACCCACCGCCTGCTGCTGACGATCACCAGCACCTCCCTCGCCCTGTTGCTGGCCGCCACCACGGTAGCCGCACAGGATTACGACGCCGATCACATTCCGGCGCTGCGCTGCGAATCGCAGTTCAACAAGACCCAGCAATGCCCCATCGATGGCCGCATGCGCCTGGCCAGGCAGCTGTCGGTGACCCGTTGCGTGCAGGACCAGAACTGGGGCCAGAGCCGGGGCATGCTGTGGGTAACCGACGGCTGCCGCGCCGAGTTCGTCGCCGACGAACACGGCCGCTGGCCGGGACGTGGCCGAGGCCGTGATCGCGACAACGAGGGCGAACGCCTGGTCTGCGAGTCCTACGAGAACAAGGACAAGGAGTGCCGCGTTCGCGTGCGCCACAAGGTACGTCTGGTCAAGCAGAAGTCGGTGACGACCTGCATCGAGGACCGCAACTGGGGCTGGGACCGCCGTGGCGTGTGGGTCAGCGACGGCTGCCGCGCCGAGTTCCGTGTGTATTGAGTGCCGAGAACGCACTGGCTTCAGCGAGTGCGGGTACGACTGCCGCAGAGCCGATAGACTGGGCCCTGCTGCCAGGAGCCCGACCATGCCCGCTTCATCCGCGTTGCGCGTCCGCGAAGCGACGCCAACCGATGCCCCTGCACTGATCGCACTCGACAGCGTGGCGGCAATCGACCGTCGCCGGGCAGAACAGATTGGCCAGTGGCTGGCGCAGGGCAGCGTGCATGTTGCCGAGCAGGACCGCGACGTCGTCGGCTACCTGGTGATCCATCACCACTTCTTCGGCGAAGCCTTCGTCGAGATGCTGATGGTGGCGCGTGAGCGGCGCGGCCAGGGTATCGGCGCCACTCTGCTGCGGCACGCAATCGCGTGGCACGGTGGCGGCAAGCTGTTCACCTCGACCAATGCCTCCAACCTCGGCATGCAGCGCCTGCTTGCTGCCAACGGCTTCGTGGGCAGCGGCATTGTGCATGGGCTGGACGAGGGCGATCCGGAACTGATCTATCGCTTCGCTGAAGATTGATCATCGGCATCTTCAGCGCGCACAAAAAAGCCCACGCATTGCTGCGCAGGCTTCTTGATTCATCACAGTGGTCGGGACGGCCGGATTCGAACCGACGACCCTCTGCCCCCCAGGCAGATGCGCTACCAGGCTGCGCTACGCCCCGACTGATGCTGCGATGTGCCCGCCAGTGCGGCGGGCCGTGAAGTATAGCGGATTACGATGGAAATGGGATCAGCGGCGCAACAACTGCAGCACTTCTTCCAGCTCCATGCGCACCTGCTTGATGATCTGGTTGCTCAGCGCCGATTCCTCGCGGGCATCGGGACCGTCCAGACGCAGGCGTGCACCACCGATGGTGTAGCCCTGTTCGTACAGCAGGCTGCGGATCTGCCGCACCATCAGCACGTCATGGCGCTGGTAGTAGCGGCGGTTGCCTCGGCGCTTGGCCGGCTCAAGGCTGGGAAACTCGGTTTCCCAGTAGCGCAGGACGTGCGGCTTGACGTCGCACAGCTCGCTGACTTCACCGATGGTGAAGTAGCGCTTGGCCGGGATCGGCGGTAGTTCGCGGTTACTGCCCGGATCCAGCATAAGCTTCCACCCTCTCCTTGAGCTTCTGGCCCGGACGGAAGGTGACCACCGTACGGGCGGAAATCGGAATTTCCTCGCCGGTCTTGGGGTTGCGACCCGGGCGCTGGTTCTTGCGCCGCAGATCGAAATTACCGAAGCCCGACAGCTTCACCTGACGTCCCTGTTCCAATGCTTCACGCAGCACATCGAAAAACGCGTCGACGAATTCCTTGGCTTCCCGCTTGTTCAGACCGACTTCGTCGAACAGCTTTTCCGCCATCTCCGCCTTGGTCAATGCCATTGCCTGCTACCCCCGAGTGCTGCCCGCTCAGCCGCGGATCCGGGCGTGGTGTTCACGCTCGATGGCGGTGACCGCCTCGGCCACCACCGCATCCACGTCGCGGTCCGTCAGAGTGCGCGACTTGTCCTGCAAAATCAAGCCCATAGCGAGACTCTTGAATCCCGGCTCGACGCCCTGGCCGACATAGCGGTCGAACAGGTTCAGGTCGCGCAGCAGCGGACCGGCGGCCTGGCGGACGGTGGCCGCCAGATCGGCCCAGGCCACCTGTTCAGGCACCAGGAACGCGAGGTCGCGACGCACCGCCGGGAAGCGCGACAGCTCGCCGGCACGCGGCAGGCGACGGGCGGTCAGCGGCTCCAGGTCCAGCTCGAAGGCGTAGACGTCGGCTTCAATGTCCATCGCCCTGGTCAGGCGCGGGTGGATCTGGCCGATCCAGCCGATCGACACGCCATCGCGGAACACCTCGGCCGAACGCGCCGGGTGGCCGTAGGCGCGGGCCGACGGACGGAACTCCAGCTGCGCGCCACTGGCGGCCGCCAGCGATTCCAGGTCGCCCTTCAGGTCATGGAAATCGACCTTGCGGGTCGGCAGGCCCCACTGCACCGCCTGCGCATCGCCGCACACCGCAGCGGCCACGCGCGGGGTTTCCAGCGGTGCCGGCCGGCTTTCGCCGGGCGACGCGTCTCCGGCCTGCTGGGCGAACACGCGGCCGAGCTCGAACAGGCGCACGCGGCCCAACTGGCGGGCCGCGTTGCGGCCCAGCGTGGCGACCAGGCCCGGGAGCAGCGACGGGCGCATCACCGCCAGTTCGGCCGACAGCGGGTTGGCCAGCGGCACCAGGCCGTCGCGCAGCTGCCACTGGGTCAGCAGTGCGTCGTCGACGAAGGCGAAATTGACGGTTTCCTGCTGGTCACGGGCGATCAGCTGACGGCGCACGCTCAGTGCATCCAGCTGCGTCTCGCTCGGCATCGCCACGCGCGAGGCACCGCCCGGCAGCGTGGTCGGGATCTGCTCGTAGCCATGGATGCGGGCCAACTCTTCGATCAGGTCTTCTTCGATGGCGATGTCGAAGCGGCGGCTCGGCGCTACCACCTGCCAGCCGTCGGCGGTGACAACCACGTCCATGCCCAGCGCGCGCAGGATGCGCTCGACTTCGGCATCGTCGATGGTGATGCCGAGCACACGGGTGATGCGGGTGCGGCGCAGCACGATCGTCGCCGGCTGCGGCAGGTCGTCGGCACGCACGGCCTCGGTGACCGGCGCCGGGGTACCGCCGGCCAGGTCCAGCACCAGGCGGGCGGCGTACTCGATGGCGGTTCGCGGCAGCGCCGGGTCGACACCACGCTCGAAGCGGTGGCCGGCATCTGTGTGCAGGCCCAGCTTGCGGCCTCGGCCCATGATCGCGGCCGGGGCGAAGTGCGCGGCTTCCAGGAACACGGTGGTGGTGGCGTCGGTGACGCGGGTGTCGAAGCCGCCCATCAGGCCGGCCAGGCCGACCGCACGATCGGCGTCGGTGACCACCAGGAAGCTGTCGTCCAGCGCAGCATCGCGGCCGTCCAGCAGCTTCAGCGTCTCGCCCGCGCGCGAACGGCGCACGGCGATGCTGCCCTGCAGGGTGCCGAGGTCGTAGGCGTGCATCGGCTGGCCCAGTTCCAGCATCACGTACTGGGTGATGTCGACCAGCAGCGAGACCGGACGCACGCCACTGCGACGCAGGCGCTCGGCCATCCACAGCGGGGTCTTGGCAGCAGCGTTGACGCCTTCGATGACGCGGCCCAGGTAACGCGGCGCTTCGGCGCCGGCATCAAGCTGGATGGCCAGCTCACGGCTGCCGACCGCCGGAATGGCGTCGGCCGCGAAATCCAGTACTTCACTGCGGGTCGCGGCGGCAACGTCATAGGCGATGCCGCGCAGGCTGAAGCAGTCGGCGCGGTTCGGGGTCAACTTGATTTCGATGCTGGCGTCCGGCAGGCCCAGGTACTCGACCAGAGTCTGGCCAACGGGAGCATCGTCTGGCAGCTCCAGCAGGCCGGAGGCATCGTCGTCCAAGCCGAGTTCCTTGGCCGAGCACAGCATGCCGTTGGATTCGACGCCGCGCAGCTTGGCCGGCTTGATCTTCAGTTCGCCGATCTGCGCACCGACCATCGCCAGCGGTGCAACCAGGCCCGGGCGCGCGTTCGGTGCGCCGCAGACGATCTGCAGCAGCTCGCCCTGCCCGGCATCAACCCTGCACACCTGCAGGCGATCGGCTTCCGGGTGGCGCACGGCCTCGACGATGCGTGCCACGACGACGTGATCGAGACCTTCGCCCAGCGCGGTCACCTCTTCCACTTCCAGGCCGATCGCGGTCAGCACCGCGCTCAGTTCATCGCGCGAAGCGCGGGTCGGGACGTGGCTGCGCAGCCAGTTTTCGGAGAATTTCATGGTGTCACCCTGGTGGGAGGCGTGCCTCCCGTTGCGGTTTTTGTGGTCACCCAGCGCATGCGCAAGGAGGCGTCCATCCAGAAAAGCAGCCGAGCATGGCTCGGCTCTACACGGTTGCGGCTTACGCGAACTGTTTCAGGAACCGCACGTCGTTCTCGAAGAACGCGCGCAGGTCGTTGACGCCGTAGCGCAGCATCGCGAAGCGCTCCACGCCCATGCCGAAGGCAAACCCGGTGTAGCGCTCCGGATCGATGCCAACGTTGCGCAGTACGTTCGGATGAACCATGCCGCAGCCCAGCACTTCCAACCAGCGGGTGCTGCCATCGGGCTGCTGCCAGGCGATGTCCACCTCTGCGCCGGGCTCAACGAACGGGAAGTAGCTGGGACGGAAGCGCATCTCGAAATCGCGCTCGAAGAAGGCGCGCACGAACTCGGCCAGCGTGCCCTTCAGGTCGGCGAAGGTCGAATGCTCGTCGACCAGCAGGCCTTCGACCTGATGGAACATCGGCGAATGGGTCTGGTCGCTGTCGCTGCGGTACACCTTGCCGGCGGCGATCATGCGCAGCGGCGGCGCGTGGTCGCCCATGTAGCGCACCTGCACACCGGAGGTATGCGTGCGCAGCAGGCGGCCATCGCCGAAGTAGAAGGTGTCGTGCATGGCGCGCGCCGGGTGGTGCGGCGGGAAATTCAGCGCCTCGAAGTTGTGCCAGTCATCCTCGATCTCCGGCCCTTCCGACAGCTCATAGCCCAGCCGGCCGAAGATGCCGGTGATGCGCTCCAGAGTGCGGGTGATCGGATGCAGGCCAGCGCGCTCGCCATTGCGACCCGGCAGGGTGATGTCGATCGATTCGGCCGTCAGGCGCGCATCCAGTGCGGCATCTTCCAGCACCGCCTTGCGCTCGCCCAGTGCATGACTTACTGCATCGCGGGCCTGGTTGATGGCTTCACCGGCAGCCTTGCGCTCGTCAGCCGGCAACGCGCCGAGCTGCTTGAGCTGCGAGGTGATGCTGCCGCTCTTGCCAAGCAGGGCCACGCGCAGCTGTTCCAGCACGTCGGGGCTCTGTGCGGCGGCCACATCGGCCAGCGCCTGGGTGGTGAGGGATTGGATGTCGCTCATGGGGGGCCGGAACTCCAGTCGATCTGCCATCGCGATGCGCGAAGGGCCGACCCCTGTCGCCACCGCCGTCCCCGCGCTGCCGCTGTGGCCACGCCGGGACCCAAAAAAGAATGGGGAAGGACTTGCGCCCTTCCCCATGCATTGCCTTGACCTGACACCGTCCCGAGGGAACGGTTACGGCATCGGGAAGGACTTATGCCGCCAGCGCGCCCTTGGCCTTTTCGGCCAGCGCGGTAAAGCCGGCTGCGTCGTGCACGGCGATGTCAGCCAGGACCTTGCGATCCAGGGTGATGCCGGCCTTCAGCAGACCGTTCATGAAGCGGCTGTAGCTCAGGCCATTGATGCGGGCAGCCGCATTGATGCGGGTGATCCACAGCGAACGGAAATTGCGCTTCTTCTGCTTACGGCCGATGTAGGCGTACTGCTGTGCCTTGATGACCGCCTGCTTGGCGACGCGGAAGACCTTGCGACGGGCGTTGTAATAGCCCTTCGCCAGATCA
This sequence comes from Stenotrophomonas sp. ATs4, assembly GCF_051861585.1. Taxonomy (NCBI): domain Bacteria; kingdom Pseudomonadati; phylum Pseudomonadota; class Gammaproteobacteria; order Lysobacterales; family Lysobacteraceae; genus Stenotrophomonas; species Stenotrophomonas sp. ATs4. Next base: position 157,679 of record NZ_JBLYPK010000008.1, read on the forward strand.
AGGATTTTCTTGTGGCGGCGACGCGCCTGTACGCCACGCTTAACTCGTGCCATTTTTCAGTTCCTCAGAGGTAAGGGAGCATGCGGTCCAGACGGCCTGCGTCTTCTGCGCGGACATGATTCGTCTGACGCAGGTTACGCTTCCGCTTGGTCGCTTTCTTCGTGAGGATGTGGCTACGGTTGGCGTGGCCGCACTTGTACTTGCCCGAGGCGGTCTTGCGGAAACGCTTGGCCGCCGCCCGGTTGGTCTTGATCTTGGGCATTGCAATGTCCTTGATGGGATATGACCCTGGTTTCTGACTGATCTGGCGGCGGCCTGGGCCGCTCTTTCCGTCCTGCCATGATCGGCGTACGACCCGTCCTGGGTGGGTCGAGCCGGGCATGATACAGGCAAACCGGGGCCATCACCAGCCCCTGCAGCCCTTTTCACGCAAGACGTCACGCCACAGGCAGCCGCGCTGCCCGCACAAAGGCAAAAGGGCGCCAACGGCGCCCTTTCACCTTTCCATTCAGCCGCCAGGCGCCCCGAAAGGCAGCCCGTCAGGCCTCAGGTTTTCTTCTTCGGCGCGATCATCATCACCATCTGACGCCCTTCCAGGCGCGGACGGGATTCGATGACGATGTCCTCGCCCAGATCACCCTCGATCCGGCTGGCCATCTCGCGACCCAGTTCCTGATGGCTCATTTCACGGCCACGGAAACGGATGTTGACCTTGATCTTGTCGCCTTCTTCAAGGAAACCGCGCATCTTGCGCAGCTTGATCTGGTAGTCGCCCTCGTCCGTGACCGGACGGAACTTCACTTCCTTGATCTCGACCTGCTTGGTCTTCTTCTTGGCCTCGCTGGCCTTCTTCTGCGCTTCGAACTTGAACTTGCCGAAGTCCATGATCTTGCAGACCGGCGGGTCGGCCTGCGGCTGGATCTCGACCAGGTCCAGACCTTCATCTTCGGCCATGGACAACGCTTCGTCACGCGTCAACACGCCGATCATTTCTCCGTCACTGCCGATCACGCGGACGCGCGGCACACGGATTTCCTGATTCTTGCGGTTCTGTTTGTTGTCAGGGGTACTGATATTGCGATCTCCCAAGGGTGTCGAACCCGGCCCGGGCGCCAATGCGCACGGGCCGGACCTTTGCTTACGCGCCCTCGGCCTGGAGCCGCTCGATGAAGGCCTGGAGGCTCATGCTGCCGAGATCTTCGCCAGAACGCGTACGCACCGCCACAGCGCCGTTTTCCTTCTCGCGGTCACCAATGACCAGCAGGTACGGCACGCGCTGCAGCGTGTGCTCGCGAATCTTATAGCCGATCTTCTCGTTACGCAAATCCGCGCTGACGCGGAAGCCTTGATCCGCAAGGGTTTTGGTCACGCCCGAGACGTATTCAGCCTGGGCGTCGGTGATATTGGCCACCACCACCTGGGTCGGAGCCAGCCAGGCCGGGAACTGACCGGCGTGGTGCTCGATCAGGATGCCCAGGAAGCGCTCCATCGAGCCGACGATGGCGCGGTGCAGCATGACCGGATGCTTCTTCTGGCTGTTCTCGTCCACGTACTCGGCGCCCAGACGGCCCGGCATCATGAAGTCGACCTGCATCGTGCCCAGCTGCCAGGTACGGCCGATCGCGTCCTTCAGGTGGTACTCGATCTTCGGGCCGTAGAAGGCGCCCTCGCCCGGCAGCTCCTGCCATTCCACGCCACAGGCGGACAGCGCCGAACGCAGCGCGCCTTCGGCCTTGTCCCAGGTGGCGTCGTCGCCCAGGCGCGATTCCGGACGCAGCGCGATCTTGATCTGGATCTCATCGAAGCCGAAGTGCTGGTAGACCGCCAGCGCCTGCTGGTGGAACGCGTTCACTTCCGACTCGATCTGGTTTTCCGTGCAGAACACATGGCCATCGTCCTGGGTGAAACCACGCACGCGCAGGATGCCGTGCAGCGCGCCGGACGGCTCGTTGCGGTGGCAGGAACCGAACTCACCGTAGCGGATCGGCAGGTCGCGGTAGCTGTGCAGGCCCTGGTTGAACACCTGGATGTGGCCCGGGCAGTTCATCGGCTTGAGCGCGTAGGTGCGCTTCTCCGACTCGGTGAAGAACATGTTGTCCTTGAAATTGTCCCAGTGGCCGGACTGCTTCCACAGCGTCACGTCCAACACCTGCGGACAACGCACCTCGCCGTAGCCGGTATTGCGGTAGACCTTGCGCATGTACTGCTCGACCACCTGCCACAGCGCCCAGCCCTTCGGGTGCCAGAACACCATGCCCGGCGCTTCTTCCTGCAGGTGGAACAGGTCCTGCTGCTTGCCGATGCGGCGGTGGTCGCGCATTTCCGCTTCTTCGATGCGCTTGATGTACGCCTCGAGCTGCTTCTTGTCCGCCCAGGCGGTGCCGTAGATGCGCTGCAGCTGCTCGTTCTTGGCATCGCCACGCCAGTAGGCGCCGGAGATGCGGGTCAGCTTGAAGGCCTTCAGGAAGCGCGTGTTCGGCACGTGCGGGCCACGGCACATGTCCACGTATTCCTGGTGGTAGTACATGCCCATCGCCTGGATGTCGTCGGACATGTCCTCGATCAGGCGCAGCTTGTAGTCCTCGCCGCGAGCCTTGAAGATTTCGACAACCTCGGCGCGCGGCGTCACCTTCTTGATGACGTCGTAGTCCTGGGCGATCAGCTCGCCCATGCGCTTCTCGATCGCCGCCATGTCATCCGGGGTGAACGGGCGCTCGGAGTAGATGTCGTAGTAGAAGCCCTCGGCGATCACCGGGCCGATCACCATCTTCACGTCCGGGTACAGCTGCTTGACGGCATGGCCGACCAGGTGGGCGCAGGAGTGGCGGATGATCTCCACGCCCTCCTCGTCCTTGGCGGTGATGATGCGGAGGCTGGCATCGTGATCGATGACGTCACTGGCATCGACCAGCACGCCGTCGACGGCACCGGCAATGGTGGCCTTGGCCAGGCCAGCGCCGATCGACTGGGCGATCTCCATGACGCTGACGGGATTTTCGAATTCGCGGCGGCTGCCGTCGGGAAGGGTAATGTTGATCATCGCATTGGCTTCGTGCGGGGCCCGCGCGGGCGGGCTGGAAAGCGGTTCCGGGCCAGCGCCCGGGCAATAAAAAAGCGCCGCGAGGGCGCCGGGAACTCGGGCCTTCGGGGGCAGGTCAACAGTGGGCGGTGTTAGTGCTCATGTCGCACGCTCGGCCGGCGCTGGGCGCGGGCCACCTTGTTCCAGTCAGAATTCAACAATGATCTTAAACCAGCGCACGGCAAAGCCCAAGGGCTACCGTACGGCCCGCTGAATGGGCTTCGCTGGCGGCGTCAAATTGCAATGATTACCATGTCGGCGCAGGCCGCCCCCGTGCCGCCTGCCCGCTTTCCCCCAGGACCCTGTGATGCGCCACCCGCTCCGACCGGCTCCCGCCGGCCCCGCCCGTGCCCCGCGTTCGCCCGCCCGCTGCCGCGCCGGTTGCCCGCAATGATCACCGTCGGCCTTTCCACGCTTGGTTTCTGCAGCCTGGGCATGCTGGCAGCAGTGTTCTCGGCGCTGGCGTTCTATGCCGCCTCGCCGCACTGCCGCTGGCCGCGCCTGCGCCGCGCCGGTCGCCTCGGGCGGCAGATCGGCCTGGTCGCGGCCGCTGCCGCACTGTGGCTGTGGATGGCCGAGCTCGGCTTTGCCGCCGGCCTGGTGGCGATGCTGTGCACCTGGATGCTGGCGGCGATGCTGCTGCCGGCACTGGCCGCCTGGCATCGCCCCGGCACGGAGTCGCCCTGATGTGGCCGCGCGCCCTGGCCGGCATTGTTGCCGGCTTCTTCCTGGCCGCCGCGGCGACCGGCCTGCTGGCCTGGCTGCCGCCCGGCCCCTGGCAACGCGCACTGGTACCGACCCTGATCGCTTTCATCCCGTTGTGGATGCTGGCCGCCCTGTGGGCATTCAGCTTCCGCAGCGCGTTGCGCGCCTGGCTGGTGCTGGCGGGCAGTGCCGCCGTCGGCTTCGCCACGCTCGGGCTGCTGCGCCTCACCGGCGCGGTGCTATGAGACCCATCCCATGAAGTTCAGTTCGCAGACGCTGCGCACATTCACCACCCTGCACACCTGGGTCGGCCTGGTTGCCGGCTTTGGCCTGTTCGTAGCCTTCTACGCGGGTGCACTGACCCTGTTCCATCACGACCTGCCGCTGTGGCAGACCCCGGGTGCGGCCACCGCACTGCCGGCCGGGCTGGACGATGCGCAATACCTTCTGGAGGACGTGCTGGCCGCGCATCCGGAAGCGCGCCGCCATATCGGCATGACCTTCCCCGGCGCCGAGCACCCGCAACCGCTGGCGTACTGGCAGGCCGACGACGGCAGCTGGCGCTACGCCTGGCCAGGGCAGATCGCCGGCAGCCCGACGCCGCCGCAGACCGGGCTGGCCGAACTGGTCAACGAACTGCACTACAGCCTGGGGCTGCCGGTGGCCGGCATCTACGTCATGGGCATTGTCAGCCTGCTGTATGGCATGGCCCTGCTCAGCGGCCTGGTGATCCACCTGCCGAAGCTGTTCGGCGATCTGTTCGCGCTGCGCCCCGGACGCAACCTGAAGCAGTTGTGGCAGGACGCGCACAACGTGATCGGCGTGCTCAGCCTGCCCTTCCACCTGATGTTCGCGGTGACCGGCGCCCTGCTCTGCCTGGTGTTCGTGCAGATGGCCCTGCTCAACCCGTTGATCTACGACGGCAAGGCGCTGCAGGCAGTGCCCACGGCAATGGACACCGCACCGGTACGCGAGGCCACCGGCATACCGGCACCACCGGGCAGCCTGCGCGTGTTGCATGCACGTGCACTGGAGGTCGCGCGGGCACAGGGCGTGGCCAGCTTCGAGCCGGCCTACCTGAAGCTGGCCAACGCCGGCGACGCCAACGCCACCATCGAGATCACCGGTGAATCCAGTGGCACGCTCGGCCCGCTCGGCGCCGTGGCGCTGGATGTGGCCACCGGCAACGTTCTGGCTTCTCAACTGCCGGGTCAGCGCGACGCCAACCACGCCACGCTCAGCGCGGCCTATGCACTGCACTTCGGCGAGTTCGGCAACGGCGTGGTGGTCTGGCTGTACTTCCTGCTCGGCCTCGGCGGCGCCTTCCTGTTCTACTCGGGCAACCTGTTGTGGATCGAATCGCGACGCAAACGCCGCCAACCACAGCAGCCGCGCGCCGGAGTGAACATGGCGCGGGCCACGGTCGGCGTCTGCATCGGCCTGTGCGTGGCGATCTCGGTCGCGTTCGTCGCCGCACTGGTGCTGGAGCGCCTGGCCCCGTCTGCGGTCGACCCTGGCATCCGCTGGGCCTGTTTCGGCAGCTGGGTAGTCTGTGCGCTGTGGGCAGCGCTGCGACGCCCTGCGCAGGCCGCACGCGAGCTGCTGTGGGCAGCGGCGATCAGTACCGCGCTGGTTCCGGTCGTGCACGGCGCGCTCAATGGTGACTGGCTGTGGCGTGCCGCTGCGCGTGGCCATTGGCCGCTGTTCTGGGTCGATGCGATCGCGCTGGCCATGGCCTTCGGCTTCGCCCGCCTGGCGGTGGCCAGCCAGCGCCGTGCCCGCCATGGCGATCCGAACAGCGTCTGGGCTAATTGAGCATCCGCCGGGCATGGCCCGGCGCTACCGAAGCGGTCAATCGCCGATGCGGGCCTTCTGCCACGGGCCCAGCATCGCGTTGAGCAGGCTGGCCTGCTCGTCGTCGCCGGTCAGTTCCCACATGAAGACGCCCGCCAGGCCCTGCTCGCGGGCGAACTGCGCACGCAGGCCGATCGAACGCGGGTCTTCATAGCTGATGAAGATCTTCTGCCCGGCGTTGTACAGCCATGGACTCTGCGCTTGCGGCTGCCAGTGTTTCGTCCAACCCGGCTGGTCGAGATAGCGCGCCTTGATCACCCGCCAGTCACCGGCATCGGCCGGCGCACTGTAGGACTGGTACAGACCATCCGGGGCATCTCCGGTGACCTTGAAGCCGCGCCCGTAGAACGGCACGCCCAGCACCAGTTTGTCGGCAGGCACACCGTGCTCGCGGTAGTACTGCACCGCGCCGGCCACGTTGTTCCAGCGCCGCAGCTCCGGCGCCAGCGGGTCGGCGGGCACTTCGTGCAGCGGCGCGTTGAAGGTCGATACCGCCGAGAAGCCGGTGCCCATGTCGTAGCTCATCAGGTTGATGAAATCGAACACCTTGGCCAGCGCCGGCAGATCGTAGCTCGCCGCCGGATCGTAGGGACCATCGGTCTGCAGGCGCCCGGCGGCCAGCGCGGCGGTCAGCAGCATCGGCCGCCCCACCTTGCGACCACGCGCATCAAGGGCCACGCGGAAGGCCTGGGCAAGCCGGGTCAGGTTGGCGCGATCCTGCGGGCGGTGTGCCAGCTCCTTCGGTCCACCACTGACCGGGAACTCCCAGTCGATGTCCACGCCATCGAAGCTGCCGGCGTGGCGATCGAAGAACAGCGTCATGCATGAATCGACCAGGCGCCTGCGGCTGGCCTCGGTCAGCGCTGCATCGGAGAATCCCCCCGCGCCCCAGCCACCGATCGAGATCAGCGTACGCAGATGTGGGTGCGCCTTTTTCAGCTCAGCCAGTGCGGCGAAATTCTTCGGCGCTTCCGGACCGATCGTGCAGCGACCGTCCTCGATGGTGGAGAACGCGTAGTACAGGTGGGTGAGGCGCTCGGCCGGAATGCTCGACACCGGGTAGCGCTCGGCCGAACCACCGGGGTAGTAGGCACCGAAGATCGGTGGCTGCGCGGGCGCCGCATGCACGGCAATGGGCAAGGCACCGGCAATCAGCACGGCAAGGACAGCCACGGTCTGGCGGAACATGGGATCTCCCGGTTCGAAGGCGCAGCCACGTTAGCAAACGGATGGGGCTGTGGGACGGATGTCGCGGCATGTCGTCCCATGGACAGGCGCCGGCCGCCGCAATCTGCCACGGGCCTGGCCGACCCGCATCGAAAGCGCGTCGCTGCAGGACAACATGCGACCCGCCTGGGCTATGGTGTCGCTGGATTTTCACCGGCACACGGACATGACCGCAGACCACGATGCAGACAGCGAGCTGCTTGACGACGAGACCCTGGAAAAACTGCAGGCACTGGAAGCGCGCGCCTATGCGGCGTTCGACGAGGGCGATCTGATCGATGCAGCCGACCTGTTCGGCGAGCTCATCGAACGGACGCCTTGCATCCCCCACCTGCATTACATGCGCGGGCTGGCATACAAGTACCTGCGTGACTGGCCGGCATCGCTGCGGGACAACCTTCGCTCTGAACAGTTGCGCGAGACGTTCGACCAGGCCACGGCGTGGAATGCCGGGATCGCCGCCAGCGGCGCCAGTGATTGGGCGGAAGCGCGCAGGCAGTGGAACCGATGCGGCATCGCCGTGCCGGAAGGTGAAGGCCCGATCGACGGCAATTTCGGCGTCGCCTGCGTGCGCCTGAATCCGTGGTCAAGCGGCGAAACCGTCTACATGCGCCGGCTGGACCCGGTGCGTGCACGGGTAGAGAACGTCCCCCTGCCCGAGAGCGGATTCCGCTTCGGCGACATCGTGCTGCATGACGGCGCCTCCACGGGCAAACGCATCTACGGCGAGCACGAGGTACCGGTGTTCAACGCCATGCAACGCCTGCAGCAATCGGACATGGCCACCTATGCGGTATTCGTGCAGTGCGACGCGGCCGAAGACATCGCCGCGCTGCGTCAGCTGAGCCTGCCTGGCATCGGCCTGATCGAGGACTGGACCCACTCGGTGCGCCACCTGTGCCTGCGCTGCAGCTATGGCACGCCGCACCTGCATGGCGATGGCGATGGCGATGGCGATGGCGACGCAGACAACGATGACGGCTGGGAACGCGAACGCAATCTGGGCATTGCTGCACAGGGCCGGGCCGCGGTGGAGAAACTGATGGCGGTGTGGACCAAGGCCGGCGCTGGCCGCGTGCTGGATGCAATCGAACAACGCGAGCACCCGTTGCAGGATCCGGAGCCGGGCCAGGTGTGGTGGCTGGGGGAAGAGAACGAGGACGAGGCCCCGTAGAGGCGAACTTGCTCGACTGGAGCGTGAGGACCAACGGTCCTCACCCACAGAATTGCAGGCAAAGAAAAAGCGGGCCGAAGCCCGCTTTTTCATTCCAGCGATATCGGGATGTGTGTCAACCAAGGTTGACACCTACCGTCGATTATTCGGCGCTGGCGGCCTCGCCTTCTTCCACGGCCTTCATCGACAGGCGGATACGGCCCTGCTTGTCGACTTCCAGCACCTTGACCTTGACCACATCGCCTTCCTTCAGCACGTCGCCGACCTTCTCGACGCGGTCGCTGGAGATCTGCGACACGTGCACCAGGCCGTCCTTGCCCGGCAGGATGGTGACGAACGCACCGAAGTCCATGATCTTGGCGACCTTGCCTTCGTAGATGCGGCCCGGCTCGACGTCCGAGGTGATCTGCTCGATGCGGGCCTTGGCAGCCTGCGCAGCGATGGCATTGACCGAAGCGATGACGATGGTGCCGTCATCCTGGATGTCGATCTGGGTGCCGGTTTCCTTGGTGATGGCCTGGATGGTCGAACCACCCTTGCCGATCACTTCGCGGATCTTGTCCGGGTGGATCTTGATGGTCAGCAGGCGCGGCGCGTAGTCCGACAGCTCCTCACGCGGAGCGGTCAGGCCGTGGGCCATTTCGCCCAGGATGTGCAGACGGCCAGCCTTGGCCTGCTGCAGAGCCTGCTTCATGATCTCTTCGGTGATGCCTTCGATCTTGATGTCCATCTGCAGGGCGGAGATGCCCTCAGCGGTACCGGCCACCTTGAAGTCCATGTCGCCCAGGTGATCTTCGTCACCCAGGATGTCGGACAGGACGACGAAGCGATCGCCTTCCTTGACCAGGCCCATGGCGATGCCGGCAACCGGCGCCTTCACCGGCACGCCGGCGTCCATCAGGGCCAGCGACGAACCGCAGACCGAAGCCATCGACGAGGAACCGTTCGACTCGGTGATTTCCGAGACCACGCGGATGGTGTACGGGAAGGCTTCCAGCGACGGCATCACTGCCAGCACGCCGCGCTTGGCCAGACGGCCGTGACCGATCTCGCGACGCTTCGGGCCCATCATGCGGCCGGTCTCACCCACCGAGTACGGGGGGAAGTTGTAGTGGAACAGGAAGTTTTCCTTGTACTCACCGGAGACGGCATCGATGACCTGGCCATCACGGGCGGTGCCCAGGGTGATGGTCACGATGGCCTGGGTCTCACCACGGGTGAACAGCGAGGAACCGTGGGTACGCGGCAGGACGCTGGTCTTCACGGCGATCGGGCGGACGGTGTCCAGCGCACGGCCGTCGATGCGGACCTTGGTGTCCAGCACCGAGTTGCGCATGGTGCTGTATTCCAGCTCGCCGAATTCCTTCGACAGCTCGGCCGGGTTCCAGCCTTCGGCGGCCACGCGGCCAGCCAGGGATTCGACAACGTCCTTCTTGATCGCCGAGATGGCGTCACGACGCTGCAGCTTGTCGCGCACCTGGAAGGCTTCGCCCAGACGCGGGCCGATCGCTTCCTGCACGGCGCTGATCAGGGCGACGTTCTTGGCCGGGGCTTCCCAGGTCGACGGCTTGGTGCCGGCTTCGACGGTCAGCTCGTTGATGGCGTTGATGACCTTCTGCATTTCGCGGTGACCGAAGGTCACAGCGCCCAGCATCACGTCTTCGGACAGCAGTGCGGCTTCGGATTCCACCATCAGCACGGCATTGGCGGTACCGGCGACAACCAGCTCCAGCTCCGAATCCTTCAGTTCGGTCACGGTCGGGTTGAGGATGTACTCGCCGTTCTTGTAACCGACCTTGGCGGCGGCGATCGGACCCTTGAACGGGGTACCGGCCAGCGACAGCGCAGCCGAGGCACCGATCAGGGCAGCGATGTCACCATCGATGTCCGGGTTCAGCGACATCACCGTGGCGATGATCTGGACTTCGTTCTTGTAGTCTTCCGGGAACAGCGGACGGATCGGACGATCGATCAGGCGCGAGATCAGGGTTTCCTTCTCGGTCGCGCGGCCTTCGCGCTTGAAGAAGCCACCCGGGATGCGGCCACCGGCGTAGAACTTCTCCTGATAGTCGCAGGTCAGCGGGAAGAAGTCCTGGCCCTCACGCGCGCTCTTGGCGGCAACGGCGGAGACCAGCAGCACGGTGTCGTCGAACTTGACGATGACGGCGCCACCGGCCTGGCGGGCGATTTCGCCAGTCTCAAGCGTGACGGTGTGCTTGCCGTACTGGAAGGTTTTGGTGATTTTTGCCACGGATGGATGTCCTTGGGGATGCTGTCTGCGAATTGGACCGTCGGCGACCCTTGCCGCCAGCGGGTGACCGGATCGTTCCGGCCTGAATCGGGGATTGCGGTGCTACAAAACAAAACCGCGGCGCATCGCTGCGCCGCGGGGGATTCGTTGCTTAGCGACGCAGGCCAAGCTTCTCGATCAGGGCCTTGTAACGTTCGACGTCCTTCTTCTTCAGGTAGTCGAGCAGGCTGCGACGGCGGTTGACCATCTGCAGCAGGCCGCGGCGGCTGTGGTGGTCCTTCTTGTGGGTCTTGAAGTGGCCGGTCAGCAGTTCGATGCGGGCAGTCAGCAGTGCAACCTGGACTTCCGGGGAGCCGGTGTCAGCCGAGCTGCGCTTGTTGTCTTCAATGACCTTCTGGGTGTCGATCGACATATCTTTTTTCTCAGTGATGCGTGGCCGGCAGGAACGCGCTTCGCGCACCGCCAGGCTCGCCGTGGACTACGAGGATGAAACCTGCGCGAGGCAGGCTGCCGGAAAACGGCCGCGAAATTGTAACGGCCAGGGGGCTCCGGGACAAGGTCCGGGGCTGAACCGGCCGGCCCCGGTCAGAGGTTGAAACGGCGCTGCGGGGCCAGCAGGCCACTGTCGTCCACCTGGCCCAAGCCCTGGACAACAGCGTCCGGACCATACACGGCCACCAGGCCGCGCGGCCAGGACGGGTCGCGCTGGCGCTGGCCGACGCAGAACCGGTGGACCTGGTCAGCATCGAGCTCGACCCGCGGGTATTCAGTCAGGCCGGCCGCCAGCGGCAGCAGCAGCGCGTCCATGCCCGCCTCGTCGCCCGCCTCGACCATCGCCCGCAACTGATCCAGGGTGACCATCGCCGGCTCGCGGAATGGCTCGACCCACAGCCGGCGCAGCGCACTGATGTGGGCGCCGCAGCCCAGGCTTTCGCCCAGGTCGCGGGCCAGGCTGCGGATGTAGGTGCCCGAGCCGCAGGTCACGCGCAGGCGCAACCGCTCAGGCTGCTGCTCCAGCACCTCGATGGCGTGCACCTGGACCTCGCGTTCGGGCGCCTCGATGGCATCACCGCGACGGGCCTTCACATACAACGGTTCACCGCCCTGCTTGAGCGCCGAGTAGATCGGGGCACGCTGGCGGATGTTACCGGTCAGCGGCACCAGTGCGGCCTGCAGGGCCTCGGGACTGATCTGCGGCACCGGGCGCTGCAGCAACACCTGGCCTTCAGCGTCGTCGGTATCGGTGGTCTGGCCCAGCACGATCTCGGCGTCATAGGCCTTGGCCGAACCCAGCAGCAGGCCAGCGATCTTGGTCGCCTCGCCGAAGCACAGCGGCAACAGGCCGGTAGCCAGTGGGTCGAGGCTGCCGGTGTGGCCCCCCTTCTCGGCGCGGAACAGGCGGCGGGCCACCTGCAGGGCGGCGTTGGAGCTCATGCCGGCCGACTTGTCGAGCAGCAGGATGCCATCCAGGCGACGGAACTGAATTCGGGTCATGACAGGTACGGGTAGCGCCGGGCCATGCCCGGCGAGCGCGCAGCGCGGCGCGGAAAGAGCAACGCCGGGCATGGCCCGGCGCTACGTTATTCGTCGTCGCCTTCGCGACGCTTCTCCGCGGCCAGCGTATCGGGCAGGTCGCGCAGGATGTTGTCGATATGCTCACCGCGATCGACCGAGTCGTCGTAGTGGAAATGCAGCTCCGGCACGTGACGCAGCTTCATCGCCCGGGCCAGATCCATGCGCAGGCGGTAGCCCAGCTCCTTCAGGCCGGCGACGGCTTCAGCCGAGCGCTCGGGCATCAGTGCGGTGACGAACACCTTGGCATGGGCCATGTCGCGGGTGATTTCCACGTCGGACACGCTCACCGAGGGCAACCCATGCTCGCGCACAGCGTTGTGCACCAGGGTGCCGAGTTCACGGCGCAGCTGGGCGGAGACACGGTCGGTTCGATGGAAAGTCTTGGGCACGAGAGGCTCTTGGTTCAGTTGTCGCCCGACCAACGGTCGGGCGCTACATCTACAGGGTACCCGACCGTTGATCGGGTTCTACAGCATGGTAGGGCCCGACCGTTGGTCGGGCCACCGCACAACATTACAGGGTGCGCGGCACTTCGATACGCTCGAAGCACTCGATCTGGTCACCCGGCTTGACGTCGTTGTAAGCCTTCACCGCGATACCGCATTCGGTACCGTTGCGGACTTCCTCGACGTTTTCCTTGAAGCGACGCAGCGATTCCAGCTCGCCTTCGAAGATCACCACGCTGTCGCGCAGGACGCGGATCGGCTTGTTGCGCTTGACCACGCCCTCGATGACCATCGAACCGGCGACGGCACCCAGCTTGGAGCTGCGGAAGACGTCGCGGACCTCGGCGATACCGATGATCTCTTCGCGGATCTCCACGCCCAGCAGACCGGAGGCCACCTGCTTCACCTGATCGATCACGTCATAGATGATCGAGAAGTAACGCAGGTCCACGCCATTGGATTCGATGATGCGGCGGGCCGAAGCGTCCGCACGCACGTTGAAGCCGATGACGGTGGCCTTCGAAGCAGCCGCCGAATTGGCGTCCGATTCGGTGATGCCGCCCACGCCGGAGTGGATCACGTTGATGCGGATGTCTTCGTTGGACAGCGCAACCAGTGCCTGGCTCAGAGCCTGCACCGAACCCTGCACGTCGGCCTTGATGACCAGGTTGAGGACCTGCTGGCCCTCGCCCTTGCCCAGGGTCGCCATGATGTCTTCCATGCGGCTGCCCGCAGTGGCAACCAGGCGCGATTCACGGCGCTTGGTCTCACGCTGCTGGGCAACGTCCTTGGCCAGGCGCTCGTCGTCGACGACGACGAAGTCGTCACCGGCTTCCGGCACGCCGGACAGGCCCAGGACCTGCACCGGGATGGACGGGCCGGCGAATTCCGGCTGCTTGCCGGTTTCGTCGAACAGCGCACGCACGCGGCCGTACTGGATGCCGCACACCAGGTAATCGCCCTTCTTCAGGCGGCCCTGCTGCACCAGCACGGTTGCGACCGGGCCACGGCCCTTGTCCAGCGAGGATTCGATGACCACACCGTTGGCACGGCCCTCATCGACGGCCTTCAGTTCCAGCAGTTCGGCCTGTACCGACACGGCGTCCAGCAGATCGTCGATGCCCAGACCAGTCTTGGCCGAGATTTCAACCATCTGGATGTCACCACCGAAGTCTTCTGCCACAACCTGCTCGGACAGCAGTTCGTTCTTGACCCGCATCGGGTCGGCGCCCGACTTGTCGATCTTGTTGATGGCCACGATCAGCGGCACACCTGCCGAACGGGCGTGCTGGATCGCTTCCTTCGTCTGCGGCATGACGCCGTCGTCGGCTGCGACCACCAGCACCACGATGTCGGTCAGCTTGGCACCGCGGGCACGCATCGAGGTAAACGCGGCGTGGCCCGGGGTATCGAGGAAGCTGATGACGCCCTTCGGCGTATCGACGTGATAGGCACCGATGTGCTGGGTGATGCCGCCGGCCTCGCCAGTGGCGACCTTGGTACGGCGGATGTAATCCAGCAGCGAGGTCTTGCCGTGGTCGACGTGGCCCATGATGGTGACCACCGGCGGACGCTGCACGGCTTCGCCGCGGTTCTCGCCTGCAGAGGCGAGCAGTGCGTCTTCGGCATCGTTGTCGTTGGCACGGATGGCCTTGTGGCCCAGCTCTTCGGTGACCAGCGCAGCAGTGTCATGGTCGATGGACTGGGTGATGGTCGCCATCACGCCCATCTTGAACAGCGCCTTGACCACCTCGCCGCCCTTCAGCGCGAGCTTCTGCGCCAGGTCGGCCACGGTGATGGTCTCGCCGATCGCCACTTCACGCACGACCGGTGCGGTCGGACGTTCGAAGCCGTGCGGACCGGCGTTGTTGCCACCACGCGACATGTCGCGACGGCCGCCGGCCTGGTTCCGGCTGCCCGGACGGCCACGGTTGTTGCTGTTGTTGCTGTTGCCACGACGCGCACGGTCGGCCGCCGACAGATGCATCTGCCCGGCGAAGCGGTCGCCCGGGCCACGCTCGTTGCGCGGCGCACTGCGGTTGTTGCGGTCGTCGCTGCGCGGCGGCGGCGGCGGCGCACCACGCGGCGCAGCCGGGGCTGCGGCCGGGGCACGCGGCGGGCGCGGCGCGGTTTCGTCGATCGGAGCGCGCACCTTGGGCTTGCTGGCAGCCAGCGCCTCGGCCGCCTTGGCGGCAACCGCAGCTTCCTCGGCCGCCTTCTTCTCTGCTTCGGCACGTTCCTTCGCCGCGACTTCTTCCTCGCGGGCGCGGACGATGGCCTCGTCACGCAGGCGATCCTTCTCGGCCAGCGCCTGCTGCTCGGCAAGGTTGCGCGCACGCGACTCTTCCAGCTTGCGCAGGATGTCGGCGCGCTCTTCGTCCGGCGTCATGGCACGCGCACCATCCTTGACGTAGGTACGCTTCTGGCGCACCTCGACGTTCACGGTCGTCTTGCTGCGACCGGAATTGACCGTCACTTCCTGCTGCTTCCGGCGGTTGAGCGTGATCTTCTTTGCAGACTGATCGGTCTCTTCCGGGGCCTGCTCGGGCTTGCCGTGTGAACGACGAAGGAAGCCCAGGAGCTTCACCTTCTCAGAGCTGGTCACGACCTGGTCGGGACCGCTGAACTTCATGCCGGCACCGGCCAGCTGTTCCAGCAGTTTTTCGACCGGCGTGTTGACCAGTTCGGCAAGCTTGCGGATGGTGGTTTGCTGCGACATTCGGATCCTATGATCTTGTGGGCGCCCCCCCGCATCTGGAGGTGGCGCGGATTCTACGCCCTGATCGGCTCAGGGCCCTGTTCATTGCCGGCTCATTCGCCGCGTTCCAGTCGGGCGATTTCCTCGGCACGCGCGGCCAGGATCAGCGCAGCGGCGCGCGCCTGGTCCAGCCCTTCGATGCCGAAGTCCATGACCTCGTCGGCGGCCAGGTCGGACAACTCCTCGCTGGTACGCACGCCGTGGCCGGCCAGCGCATACGCGGTGGCTTCGTCCATGCCCTTCAGGGACAGCAGGTCCTGCGCCGGCTGGCCGTCTTCAAGGCCTTCCTCGACTGCCAGGGCCTCATTGAGCAGCGCATCGCGGGCACGAGCGCGCAGCTCTTCGACGATGTCTTCGTCGAAACCTTCCACGGCCAGCAGTTCGCCGACCGGGACATAAGCGATTTCCTCGACGGTGCCGAAGCCTTCGCTGACCAGGATGCCGGCGATTTCCTCGTCCACTTCCAGCTTGTCCATGAACAGCTGGCGGGCCGAAGCCTGCTCGGCCTCCGACTTGGCGGTGACCTGGTCCTGGGTCATCACGTTGAGCTGCCAGCCGGTCAGACGGCTGGCCAGGCGCACGTTCTGGCCGCCCTTGCCGATGGCCTGGGCCAGGCGGTCTTCAGCGACGGCCAGATCCATCGAGTGCTTGTCTTCATCGACGATGATCGACTGCACTTCGGCCGGCGCCATCGCGTTGATGACGAAGTTGGCCGGGCTGTCGTTCCACAGCACGATGTCCACGCGCTCGCCATTGAGCTCGTTCGACACGGCCTGCACGCGCGAACCGCGCATGCCGATGCAGGCACCGATCGGATCGGTGCGGGTGTCGTGGGCGAGCACCGCGATCTTGGCGCGATCGCCCGGATCACGGGCGCAGGCCTTGATTTCCACCAAGCCCTGGCCGACTTCCGGCACTTCCAGCTTGAACAGCTCGATCATGAATTCCGGGGCGGCACGGCTGATGAACAGCTGCGGGCCACGCGGTTCCGAGCGCACTTCGGCCAGGTAGCCGCGCACGCGGTCACCGGCGCGCAGCACGTCGCGCGGAATGCCCTTGTCCTTCGGAATGAAGCCTTCGGCGTTGCCGCCCAGGTCGACATAGATGTTGCCGCGCTCGGCACGCTTGACCACACCGGTGATCAACTCGCCGACGCGATCCTTCCACGCATCGACCACCTGCTGGCGTTCGGCTTCGCGCACGCGCTGCACGATCACCTGCTTGGCAGCCTGGGCGGCGATACGACCGAAATCCGGGTTTTCAATCTGTTCTTCGATGTAGTCGCCGACGTCCACGCCTTCGGCTTCATCGACGGCATCCATCAGACGGATCTGGCGATCCGGCGATTCCATGACCACATCATCGGCCACCACTTCCCAGCGGCGGAAGGTTTCGTAGCTGCCATCCTTGTGGTCGATGACCACGCGGGTCAGCACTTCCTCGTCGGGATAGCGCTTCTTCGCTGCCGAGGCCAGCGCGGCCTCGATGGCATCGAAGATCACTTCACGCGGCACGCCCTTCTCGTTGGCGACTGCGTCGACTACCAGCAACAGTTCCTTGCTCATTGGCTCACTCCGCGCGCGGCTTCTTTGCCGCCGGCTCGTTGGAAGAAGAATTCGTTTTCGGCTTCGGACGCTTCGGTGCCGGACCGGTCGGCTTGCTCGGGGCCAGCCCCAGCGCGACCCAGTCGGGCATGATCCGTGCCTTGTCGATGTTGTCCGCCGACACGACCACTTCGGCCTTGTCGACGATGAAGGTGATGGCGCCTGCGGCTTCGTCGATAGCCTCGATGCGGCCCTGCAGGCGACGACGGTTGTCCTGCGGCAGTTTCAGGGTGACCTTGGCCGATTCGCCAAGGTGACGGCCGAACTGCTCCAGGTTGAACAGTGGACGATCGACACCCGGCGAAGACACTTCCAGCGTGTAGTTGCCGCTGATCGGGTCTTCGACGTCCATCTGTGCCGACACTTCGCGGCTGACCCGCTCGCAGTCGTCGACATTGATGATGCGCTCCGGCTGCTCAGCCAGCGGCACGTCGATGTAAAGGCGCAGGGTCGCACCGCCGGGGGCCGGCAGATATTCAACGCCCAGCAGCTCCAGGCCCAGCGACACAACGGTCGGGGCGAGCAGATTCGCGATGTCGGTTGCCTTGTCGCTCACAGCCTGCCTTGATCTCTTGGTTGGGTGCCGGCCTTGGCCAGCGTGGAAACATGACACCCCGAAAACGACGAAGGGCCCGCTGGGCCCCTTTTCCGGAAAGACTCCGGTGACTGGATTCCGGTTGCAACGCGCTGCGTAAGCGCACTGCGGCCCTCCTTGCGGGTGAATCTCCCAGGGGGAGCGTCGCCTTCAGGGGTACTTCTAGGCCGCTGATGATAGCCCCTGCACCGCTCTGGTGCAAGGCTTGGACGGCCTTTGAACCTGTCGCTGCGCATGGCCCGGCGGCGCCCACCTGCGCTCCGTCCGATCGCGCAACGACCAACGGAAACTCCAAAGAAAAACGCCCTCGAAGCAGGACTTCGAAGGCGATCTCTTTACTTGGTAGCGGGGGCAGGATTTGAACCTGCGACCTTCGGGTTATGAGCCCGACGAGCTGCCAGACTGCTCCACCCCGCATCAGAAGCGGAATTATGAGGGATAACTTCAAAACATGCAAGCTTTCTCTCATTCATCAAACCGGTTGGCGCCGATATGAAGTTGGTAGCGGGGGCAGGATTTGAACCTGCGACCTTCGGGTTATGAGCCCGACGAGCTGCCAGACTGCTCCACCCCGCACCGGAAGTGTTTGAACTGCTGCCCCTCTCTGGCGAGGGAGGCGCTCCGCAACGATGTTCTGGCTGAACCGCTGCAGTGACAACTCAAGCTGCGTATATTACACGAATCGCGCAGCTTTGTGTCAACTTTTATGCAATATGCGCAAATGCCTTCTGGCACCAGACCATGATCGGGTTCCAGGCCAGGCCCAGCGCCAGCAGCGCCAGGGAGTTCACGCCCAGCACCAGGCCCAGCACGCGGTCGTTGCTGCGCGGCATGGCCTCGCCCACCGGCTCATCGAAGTACATGACCTTGATGACGCGCAGGTAGTAGAAGCAGCCGACCACTGCACACAGCACGCCCAGGATGGCCAGCCACAGCAGGCCGCCATTGATGGCTGCGCCCAGAACGGCCAGCTTGGTCCAGAAGCCCAGGAACGGCGGGATGCCGGCCAGCGACGCCATGATGCACAGCACCAGGCCGGCCATCCACGGGTTGCGGGCGTTCAGGCCCTTGAAGTCTTCGATGTTCTCGGCTTCGAAGCCCGCACGCGACAGCGCGATGATCGCACCGAAGGCGGCGGTGGACATGATCGCGTAGGCCAGTGCATAGAACAGCGCGGCGGCATAGCCCTGCGAACCACCACCAGCAATGCCCATCAGCAGGAAGCCGATATGGGAGACGGTGGAGAACGCCAGCATGCGCTTGAGGTTGCTCTGCGCGATGGCCATCAGGTTGCCGATGACCAGCGAGACCGCGGCCAGGCCGGCAATCAGCAGCTGCAGTTCGGTCGACAGCGGACCGACGCCCATCTCCAGCAGGCGGTAGGCCATGCCGAACGCGGCCAGCTTCGGCGCCGAGCTGATGAACAGTGCGATCGGCGCCGGAGCACCCTGGTACACGTCCGGCAGCCACATGTGGAACGGCGCGGCACCCAGCTTGAAGGCGACGCCGGCGATCATGAACACCGCACCGGTAATCAGCAGCACGCGCTCTTCCGAGTGCGGGATGGCTTCACGGATCACGTCCAGGTGCAGGCTGCCGGTGGCGCCGTAGATCAGCGACATGCCGTACAGCAGCAGGCCCGAGGCCAGCGAACCCAGCACGATGTACTTCATCGCCGCTTCCGAGGCCAGGCCGTTCTCACG
This sequence comes from Stenotrophomonas sp. ATs4, assembly GCF_051861585.1. Classification (NCBI taxonomy): domain Bacteria; kingdom Pseudomonadati; phylum Pseudomonadota; class Gammaproteobacteria; order Lysobacterales; family Lysobacteraceae; genus Stenotrophomonas; species Stenotrophomonas sp. ATs4. The sequence continues at coordinate 176,650 of NZ_JBLYPK010000008.1, forward strand.
GTTGCTGGCGACCAGCGCGTAGGAGCACAGCGCGAGCAGTTCCAGGCCCAGGTAGACCATCAGCAGGCTTCCGGCCGAGACCAGGATCATCATGCCGGCGGTGCCGAACAGGATCAGCACCGGGATCTCGCCCTGGAACAGGTTGCGGTCACGCAGGTAACGCCAGCCGTAGACCAGGGTCAGGCCGCTGAGCAGCACGATCCCGGTCTTCATCACGTCCGCGGCGGTATCGCGCACGAACATGCCATGGAAGACCTCCCCCTGCCCGCCCACACCGGTGGCCAGCATGAACAGCACCACGGCCAGCGCAGCGAGCGAGAACAGGTGAGTGACGAGCTTGTTCCGGTTGCTGACGAACAGGTCGAGGATCATCAGGGCGAAGGCGCTGCCGATCAGCACCAGCTCGGGAGCGAGCGGTGGCAGGTCAGCGGCGGTCAATGGCAGCAGCGGCGAGGTGGTCATCATCAAATCCTGGAATTACAGCAGCTTGCTGGATGCGATCTGCATCGCCAGCTTCGCGATCGAGGGCTCCATCAGGTCGGTCAGCGGCTTGGGGTAGATGCCCAGGGCCAGCACGCCGATGGCAAACACGCCCAGCACCAGCCATTCGCGGCCGTTGATGTCCTTCAGTTCGGCAACATGGCTGTTGGCCACTTCGCCGAAGAAGATGCGCTTGTACAGCCACAGGGTGTAGGCGGCGCCGATGATCAGGGTGGTGGCCGCGCCCAGCGCGATCCACGGATTGCGCTGGAAGGCCGCGAGGATGACCATGAACTCGCCGACGAAACCGCTGGTGCCCGGCAGGCCGGCATTGGCCATGAAGAACAGCATGGCGAAGGTCGCAAACCAGGGCATCACGTTGACCACGCCGCCGTAATCGGCGATGCGGCGGCTGTGCATGCGGTCGTACAGCACGCCCACGCTGGAGAACATCGCGCCGGACACGAAGCCGTGCGAGATCATCTGCACCATGGCGCCCTGCAGACCCAGGCGGGCCGCATCGGCGTTGCCGGCTTCACGCACCAGCCACAGCGCGATGAAGGTGCCGAGGGTGACGAAGCCCATGTGTGCGATCGACGAATAAGCGATCAGCTTCTTCATGTCGTCCTGCACCAGCGCGACCAGGCCGACGTAGATCACCGCGATCAGCGACAGCGCGATCACCAGCCAGGCCCATTCCTGCGACGCGTCCGGGACGATCGGCAGGTTGAAACGCAGGAAGCCGTAGCCACCGATCTTCAGGGCGATGGCGGCCAGGATCACCGAACCGGCGGTCGGCGCTTCCACGTGGGCATCCGGCAGCCAGGTGTGGACCGGGAACATCGGCACCTTGACCGCGAAGGCGATCAGGAACGCGAAGAAGATCCAGGTCTGTTCCTTGGCCGACAGCGGCAGCGCGTACAGGTCGGCCAGCTGGAAGCTGCCGCCCTTCATGTACAGGTAGATCAGTGCCACCAGCATCAGCACCGAGCCGAGGAAGGTGTACAGGAAGAACTTCAGCGCGGCATAGATGCGACGCGGACCGCCCCAGACGCCGATGATCAGGAACATCGGGATCAGCATCGCCTCGAAGAACACGTAGAACAGCATCGCGTCCGTAGCCGAGAAGATACCGACCGTGACGCCTTCCAGGATCAGGAAGGCGGCCACGTACTGGTTGACGCGCTTGTCGATGGCGCTCCAGGCGCCGATCAGGGCAAGCACGCTGACCAGGGTGGTCAGCAGGATCAGCGCCACGGCGATGCCGTCCACGCCCAGGTTGTAGCCGATCTTGTACGCCGGGATCCAGGCATGGGTCTCGACGAACTGCAGACCGTCGACCCCCGCGTTGTAGCCGCTCAGCAGCGAGAGGCTCGCCACGAACGTCAGTACCGCTACGCCCAGCGACGCCCAGCGGGCGGTCTGTGCATCACGGATTGCAAGGATCAGGGCACCACCGATGATCGGCAGCCAGATGAGGACACTGAGTAGAGGCCAGTTCGACACGTCTTCTTATTCCGTACAGGTCATCAACGCAGGTAATGCATCAGCACGCCCAGGAGGGCAATCAGGCCGATGATCATCGCGAAGGCGTAGTGATAGAGGAAACCGGATTGGGTACGACGCAGCACACCGGCTGCGACGTCCACAACACGTGCCGAGAGATTGACCACGCCGTCGACGATGTTGCTGTCGATCCAGCGCGAGACCTTGCCCAGCTTGACGCTGCCACCGGCAAAGCCATCGATCCACAGCTTGTCGAAGCCGTACTTGTTTTCCAGCACCGACACCAGCGGGGCGAAGGTCTTGCGCGCCTTGCCCGACAGGTCCGGCTTCCACAGGTAGAACAGCGCGGCCAGCAGGAAGCCTGCCAGGGTCAGCCAGAACGGCGGCAGCATCATGCCGTGCAGCGCGAACGCCACCGGACCATGGAACTCTTCGCCCAGGAACGCAACGGTGTTCTTGGCCGGATCGTAGAAGTCCACGACACCGGTGAAGAACGTCTGCGCCTGGCCCTTGATCGCCGCGTGGGCATGGTGACCCGCCCAGTCGGTGCCATGCAGCATCGGACCGATGCTGAAGAAACCGATGGCGATCGAGGGGATGGCCAGCAGGATCAGCGGCAGGGTCACCACCCACGGGGTTTCGTGCGGCTCATGCGGACCGTGGCCATGGCCGTGGTCGTCATGCGCATCGCCGTGGTGGGCATCAGCATGGTGGGCGTCGGCGGCGTGGTGGTCGTCATGACCATGATCGTCATGTGCGTCGCGGAAGCGCTCCTTGCCGTGGAAGGTCAGGAACAGCAGGCGGAAGCTGTAGAAGCTGGTCACCAGCACGCCACCCAGCACAGCCCAGTAGCCATAGGTGGCCACCCAGCTGTTCTGCATGTGTGCGTGGATCTCGGCTGCCTCGATGATGGTGTCCTTCGAGTAGAAGCCGGAGAAGAACGGCGTACCAACCAGGGCCAGCGTACCGATCCACATGGTGACGAAGGTGATCGGCATGTACTTGCGCAGGCCGCCCATCTTGCGCATGTCCTGCTCGTGGTGCATCGCGATGATGACCGAGCCGGCACCCAGGAACAGCAGCGCCTTGAAGAAGGCGTGGGTCATCAGGTGGAACACGGCGGCCGAGTAGGCCGACACGCCCAGCGCAACCGTCATGTAGCCCAGCTGCGACAGCGTGGAGTACGCAACAACGCGCTTGATGTCGTTCTGCACGATGCCGATCAGGCCGGTGAAGAACGCGGTGGTGGCACCGATGAACAGGATGAAGTTCAACGCGGTCTGCGACAGCTCGAACAGCGGCGACATGCGGGTGACCATGAAGATACCGGCGGTCACCATCGTCGCGGCGTGGATCAGTGCCGAGATCGGGGTCGGGCCTTCCATCGAATCCGGCAGCCACACGTGCAGCGGAACCTGGGCCGACTTGCCCATGGCACCGATGAACAGGCAGATGCAGATGACGGTGGCGATCGACCAGATCACCGGCTCGTTCAGCAGCTGCATGCCGAACATGGTGCCGTCCCAGATCTGCAGCTGGGCGCGCGGGTCAGCCAGCATGCCGGCCTGCGAGAACACCTGCGAGTAATCCAGGGTACCGAACACCCACAGCACGCCGGCGATGCCCAGCAGGAAGCCGAAGTCACCGACGCGGTTGACCAGGAACGCCTTCATGTTGGCGAAGATCGCGGTCGGGCGCTTGAACCAGAAGCCGATCAGCAGGTACGACACCAGGCCCACCGCTTCCCAGCCGAAGAACAGCTGCAGGAAGTTGTTGCTCATCACCAGGGTGAGCATCGAGAAGGTGAACAGCGAGATGTAGCTGAAGAACCGCTGGTAGCCCGGGTCGTCCTGCATGTAGCCGATCGTGTAGATGTGGACCAGCAGCGACACGAAGGTCACCACCACCATCATCATCGCGGTCAGCTTGTCGACCATGAAGCCGACGTGGGCCGAGTACTGGCCAACTTCGAAGAACGTGTAGATGTTCTGGTTGAACGGCTGCGCACCGCCCCACAGCAGCTGGTAGAGCGTGTACATCGACAGCCCGCAGGCCACCGCGACGCCGAGGATGGTGATGGTCTGTGCGCCGAAGCGCTTGACCTGGCGACCGAACAGGCCGGCGATGATGCTGCCGAACAGCGGTGCAAGCACCACTGCGATCAACAGACTCTTGGAGAGAGTGATTTCCATCTGTGGATCAGCCCTTCAACGAATCGACTTCGCCGACATTGATCGTGCGTCGGGTACGGAACAGGGTCACCAGGATCGCCAGGCCGATGGCGGCTTCCGCGGCGGCGACGGTCAGGATGAAGAACACGAACAGCTGGCCGGACGGATCGCCCAGCTGACGCGAGAACGCGACGAAATTGACGTTCACCGACAGCAGCATCAGTTCGATCGACATCAGCAGGACGATGACGTTCTTCCGGTTGAGGAAGATGCCGGCCAGGCTGATGGCGAACAGCACCGCGCCCAGCGCAAGCATGTGGCCAAGGGTAATCACGGCTGGGTCTCCTCGCCGGTGGCCGGCTTGCTGTTGCTGTGCACGACCGGCACTTCGGCGCCCATCTTGACCATGCGCAGGCGCTGGTCGGCCTTGACCATGGTCTGCTCACCCGGGTTCTGGCTCTTCACGCCGGTACGGCGGCGCAGGGTCAGCATCACGGCGGCAACCACGGCCACGGTCAGGATGACCGCAGCGAACTCGAACGGCAGCAGGTATTCGGTGAACAGCGTACGGGCCAGCCAGGTGACGTTGGAGCTGTCGGCGGCGAGCGCGGCGGCGTTGTCGGCCGGGAACGGGGTGACCGCCCTGCCCTTCACGCCGATCAGGATCAGCATCTGCACCAGCATCGCCACGGCAACGATGAGACCGACCGGCAGGTAGCGCACCCAGCCCTCACGCATCTTGGTGGGATCGATGTCGAGCATCATCACCACGAACAGGAACAGCACCATCACCGCGCCGACATACACCAGCACCAGTGCCACACCGAGGAACTCGGCGCCGACCAGCAGCCAGACGCAGGCGATGGAGAAGAAGGTCAGCACCAGGCACAGAACGGCGTGCACCGGATTGCGCACGCTGATCACCGCACCGGCCGAAACCGTTGCCGCGATGGCGAAGACCCAGAAAGCGATATTTACCCAATCCATCTCTCGACCTCAGCGGTAAGCGGCATCGGCGGCACGACGCTCGGCGATCTCGGACTCGAGACGGTCGCCCAGGGCCAGCAGCTGCGGCTTGGTAACGATGTTTTCGCCACGATTCTCGAAGTGGTACTCGAGGATGTGGGTTTCGACGATCGAGTCCACCGGGCAGCTTTCTTCACAGAAGCCGCAGAAGATGCACTTGAACAGATCGATGTCGTAGCGGGTGGTACGGCGGGTGCCGTCCTCGCGCTTGGCCGAGTCGATGGTGATGGCCAGCGCCGGGCACACCGCTTCGCACAGCTTGCAGGCGATGCAGCGCTCTTCACCGTTGGGATAACGGCGCAGCGCGTGCAGGCCACGGAAGCGCGGCGACTGCGGGAACTTCTCCATCGGGTACATCATCGTGTACTTGGGCTTGAAGCTGTACTTCAGCGTCAGCCAAAGGCCGCCCAGCAGTTCGAGCAGCAGCAGGCTCTTGAAGTAATGGGTAATCCTGTTCATCACTTAGACGCCCTTTTGAATCACGCCGAAGAACACCATGACGGCGGTAACCGCGATCCACAGAATGGCCAGCGGAATGAAGACCTTCCAACCCAGGCGCATGATCTGGTCATAGCGGAAGCGCGGGAAGCTGGCACGGAACCAGATGTAGGCACTGGCGAAGAAGAACACCTTGACGAACAGCCACGGTGCACCGCCCTTCCAGATCCAGTCGACCAGCGGCGAGATATCGCCCGGGTTGACCCAGCCCTGGATCGGGCTCAGCCAGCCGCCGAGGAAGAAGATCGAGATCAGGAAGCTGATCAGGATCATGTTCGCGTATTCGGCCAGGAAGAACAGGGCGAAGGCACCGCCCGAGTACTCGACCATGTGGCCAGCCACGATTTCCGATTCGCCTTCCACCACGTCGAACGGCGCGCGGTTGGTTTCCGCCACGCCCGACACCCAGTAGATGACGAACAGCGGGAACAGCGGGACCAGGAACCAGTCGAAGAAACCGGAATTACCGGCCTGCGCCATCACGATGTTGCTCAGGTTCAGGCTGCCCGACGCGATCATCACGCCGACCAGGGCGAAGCCCATGGCGATTTCGTAGCTGATCATCTGCGCCGAGGCGCGCATCGCACCCAGGAACGCGTACTTCGAGTTGGATGCCCAACCGGCCAGGATGATGCCGTAGATGCCCAGCGAGGTCATCGCCAGCAGGTACAGCAGGCCGGCGTTGGCGTTGGACAGCACGATCTGCGAATCGAAGGGCACCACCGACCAGGCAGCGAACGCCGGGGCCAGGGTGATCAGCGGCGCGAGCAGGAAGATCGCCTTGTTGGCGCTGCTCGGCTGCAGGACTTCCTTGAACAGCAGCTTGAAGACGTCGGCGAAGGCCTGGAAGATGCCCATGCCCACGTACATCGGGCCGTGGCGGACGTGCATCCAGCCGATCAGCTTGCGTTCCCAGACCACATAGAAGGCCACCGAGATGATCACCGGGACGGTGATCACCAGGATCTTCAGGATGATCCAGATCAGCGCGCCGATATCACCGAGGCCCAGCAGCCACTGGTGCAGCGGGTCGACCGCGTTCAACAGCAATTCGTTCATGCAGCCACCACCGTTACGCGAGCGGCACCCAGCGGCGCGGTCGCGCCGTGGCCCGATTCAATCCAGACCGAACCCGCAGCGACGCGGGCGTCGACCACCACCGGCAGAGTGGCCTTGCCGGCATCGGTGCCGACCTTGGCCATCTGCCCATCCTGCAGCTGCAGGCGAGCGGCATCTTCAGCGTTGAGCACGATGCGCGGGGCGTTGTTGAGCGGATGCGACTGCAGCGCCGGCGCACGACGGACCACCGCATCGGTGCGGTAGATCGCGGCGGTCGAAGCTACTTCCAGGCCTTCGCTGGCAACCACCGGCTGCGCCGAAGCGGCAACGGTGACCGACACCGGGGCCAGGCTGGCGCGCAGGCCGGCCAGGTCGATGAACTCGAATCCGGCCAGGGCCAGGTCGCCGCCCAGGGCGCGCAGCACGCGCCAGCCTTCACGCGCCTCGCCCGGCAGCTTGCCGCCGGCACGGGCCGACTGCTCGCGACCATCGAGGTTGGTCAGGGTGGCGTCGATTTCCGGCAGCGCACCGATCGGCAGGATCACGTCGGCCACATCACGGGTGGAGACGCAGGCGAACTGGCTGAAGGCCACCACCTTGGCACCGACCAGCGCCTTGCGCGCAGCAGGTGCATCGGCGAAGTCCAGGCCCGGCTCCAGGCCGTACACCACGTAGGCCTGGCGCGGCTGCGCCAGCATCGCGGCGACGTCCTTGCCGGCCGGCAGCACGCCGGCGCGGGTCAGACCAACGGCGTTGGCGCCCTGTGGGATGCGGCACAGCTTGGCACCGGTAGCGGCAGCGAAGTCACGCGCGGCGGCGCGGATCGCGGCAGCCTGCGGGTGGTTTTCGGCGATGCCACCGACGATCAGCACGGTGTTGTTGCCGCCCTGCACTGCCGAACGCAGCTCGGCGTTGGCCAGCGCGTCGACGAACTGCGACGGTGCGACGATCTGCTTGCCGGCAACGCTGAAGGCAAAGTCGAAGTCCACCGGATTGACGACGTGGATCTTCGCGCCGTTGGTGGTCTGCGCCTTGCGCAGGCGGGCGTGCAGCAGCGGCAGTTCGTGGCGGATGTTGCTGCCCAGAACGACGATGCGGTCGGCGCCTTCGATCTCGGCCAGCGGCAGGCCGAACACTTCGGCGGTTGCGGCATCGGAGAAATCGCGGTTGTTGATGCGGTGGTCGATGTTGCTCGAGCCCAGGCCCTTGGCCAGGCGGGCCAGCAGCGCGCCTTCCTCGTTGGAGGTGGACGGATGCACCAGCACGCCCAGGTTGTCGCCCTGGTTGGCCTTGAGGATCTCGGCGGCCGCGGCCAGGCCTTCAGCCCAGCTCACTTCCTTCCACTCGCCATTGACCTTGCGCAGCGGCTTGACCGCACGGTCTTCGCTGTACAGCCCCTGGTGCGAGTAGCGGTCACGGTCGGACAGCCAGCACTCGTTCACGGCTTCGTTGTCGCGCGGCACGGTGCGCAGCACTTCGCCGCGACGCACGTGCAGGAACAGGTTCGAACCCATCGCGTCGTGGTAGCCCAGCGATTCGCGGGCGGTCAATTCCCACGGGCGGGCGCGGAACTGGAACACCTTGTTGGTCAGCGCGCCGACCGGGCAGACGTCGACGACGTTGCCGGACAGCTCGGTGGTCAGCGGCTTGCCGTCGAAGGTACCGATCTGCAGGTTTTCACCGCGGTACATGCCACCCAGTTCGTAGGTACCGGCAACATCGGCAGTGAAGCGGACGCAGCGGGTGCACTGGATGCAGCGGGTCATCTCGGTGGCGACCAGCGGACCCATGTCCTCGTCCGGCACCACGCGCTTGCGTTCGTTGAAGCGGCTGACCGAACGGCCATAGCCCAGCGACACGTCCTGCAGCTCGCACTCACCGCCCTGATCGCAGATCGGGCAGTCCAGCGGGTGGTTGATGAGCAGGAACTCCATCACCGAACGCTGGAACTTGAGCGCCTTCTCACTACGGGTGGCGACCTTCATGCCGTCCATCACCGGGGTGGCGCAGGCCGGCGCCGGCTTCGGCGACTTCTCCACGTCCACCAGGCACATGCGGCAGTTGGCAGCGATCGGCAGCTTCTCGTGGTAGCAGAAGCGCGGAATCGAAATGCCGGCCTTGTCGGCCGCCTGGATGATCATCGAACCCTTGGGCACGACCAGCGACTTGCCATCGATTTCGATGGTCACGTGATCCGGTGGCACGCTCGGGTTTACGGGTTGCGCGCTCATGCGGCGGCTGCCTCCACCTTCTTGCCGTCAACCATCGAATGACCGTTGACGATGTAGTACTCGAATTCGTCCCAGAACTGGCGCAGGAAACCCTGGATGGGCCATGCAGCCGCTTCACCGAACGCACAGATGGTGTGGCCTTCGATCTGGCCGGCCACGGCCTTCAGCTGGTGCAGGTCTTCCATCGTGGCCTTGCCGGCGACGATGCGCTCCAGCACACGGTGCATCCAACCGGTACCTTCACGGCACGGGGTGCACTGGCCACAGGATTCCTTGTGGAAGAACTGGCTGATGCGGCAGGCGAACTTGACGCAGCAGACGCTGTCGTCGAGCACCACGATCGCCCCCGAACCCAGGCCGGAGCCCAGCGCACGGATGGTGTCGTAGTCCATCGGCAGGTCCTTCAGCTCTGCCGCGGTCAGCACCGGCATCGACACGCCGCCCGGGATCGCGCCCTTCAGCGTGCGGCCCGGACGCAGGCCGCCGGCCATCTGCAGCAGGTCATGGAAGGTGGTGCCCAGCGGCACTTCGAAGTTGCCACCGTTCTGCACGCAGCCGGACACCGAGAAGCACTTCGGGCCGCCGTTGGCGGTCAGGCTCAGGCCCTTGAACCACTCCGGACCGTTGCGGATGATCGCCGGCACCGAACCGTAGGTTTCGGTGTTGTTGATCGTCGACGGCTTGCCGTAGAGGCCAAAGTTGGCCGGGAACGGCGGCTTGTAACGCGGCTGGCCCTTCTTGCCTTCCAGCGACTCCATCAGTGCGGTTTCTTCGCCGCAGATGTACGCGCCGGCGCCCAGCGCACCGTAGATGTCGATGTCCACGCCCGAGCCCATCACGTTCTTGCCCAGCCAGCCGTTTGCATAGGCATCGGCCAGGGCCTGTTCGAAGTGCTCGAACGGCTCGTGGTGGAACTCACCGCGCAGGTAGTTGTAGCCCACGGTCGAACCGGTGGCGTAGCAGGCGATCGCCATGCCCTCCACCACCGAATGCGGGTTGTAGCGCAGGATGTCGCGATCCTTGCAGGTGCCCGGCTCGGATTCGTCCGAGTTGCAGAGGATGTACTTCTGCATGTTGCCCTTGGGCATGAAGGACCACTTCAGGCCGGTCGGGAAGCCCGCGCCACCGCGGCCACGCAGGCCCGATGCCTTGACCATCTCGATGACCTGCTCCGGCGGGATCTTCTCTTCGAGGATCTTGCGCAGGGCGGCATAGCCACCGGTCTTCAGGTAGCTTTCGTACGACCACGGGGTGTCGTAATGCAGGGTGGTATAGACCACCTGGTGCGGCAGCGGCGCGGGGCCGACCGGACCCTTGGATTCGTGGTGATGTGCCATGCCTTTACTCCAGCCCGTCCAGCAGCTCGTCGACCTTTTCCAGGGTCAGACGCTCATGGTAGTGACCGTTGATGACCATCATCGGTGCGCCACCGCAGCCAGCGAGGCACTCTTCCTCGCGCTTGAGGTAGACGCGGCCGTCCGCGGTGGATTCACCGTGCTTGATGCCCAGCTTCTTCTCGCAATGGCGCACGATGTCCTCGGCGCCATTGAGCCAGCAGCTGATGTTGGTGCAGATGGCCACGTTGTTGCGGCCCACCTTCTCGGTCTCGAACATCGAGTAGAAGCTGGCGACCTCGTATGCCCACACCGGCGGCAGGTCGAGATACTTGGCCACGCCGGCGATCAGCTCGTCGGTCAACCAGCCCTCGTTCTGCTCCTGGGCCGCATGCAGGCCCTGCAGCACGGCAGAGCGCTTGCGGTCCGGCGGGAACTTGGACAGCCAGTGATCGATGTGAGCGCGGGTCTTGTCGCTCAGCACCACCATCGGGTCGACGTCGCGCGCCGCCTCGAAATTACCTGTCGCCTTCATCGGCCGACCTCAGCGAAATGCATAACGTGAAATTGCAGAAACTGCGGCGCCGGCTTGCGCCGGCTGCCTGCAGCGGGCGTTGGCGTGGCGGACGGCATTACCGGTCAACCTCGCCGAACACCAGATCGTAGGTACCGATCATCGCCACCACGTCGGCCAGCATGTGGCCGCGCACGATCGAATCGATCGAGGACAGGTGGGCGAAGCCCGGCGCACGCAGGTGCACGCGGAACGGCTTGTTGGCGCCATCGGAGACCAGGTAGCAGCCGAACTCGCCCTTGGGCGCTTCCACTGCCGCGTAGGTTTCGCCGGCCGGCACGCAATAGCCTTCGCTGAACAGCTTGAAGTGGTGGATCAGCGCTTCCATGTCGTCCTTCATGTCCTCGCGCTTGGGCGGAGCGACCTTGAAGTTCTTGACCATGACCAGGCCCGGGTTGGCCTTCAGCCACGCCACGCACTGCTTGATGATGCGGTTGGACTCGCGCATTTCGGCGATGCGGACCAGGTAACGGTCGTAGCAGTCGCCTTCCTTGCCCAGCGGGATGTCGAAATCGACGGCATCGTACTTGGCATACGGACGCTTCTTGCGCAGGTCCCAGGCGATGCCCGAGCCGCGCAGCATCACGCCGGTCATGCCCCACTGGTGGGCCAGCTCCGGGGTCACCACGCCGATGCCAACCGTACGCTGCTTCCAGATACGGTTGTCGGTCAGCAGGGTTTCGTATTCGTCGACGCGACCCGGGAATTCATTGGTGAAATTCTCCAGGAAGTCCAGCAGCGAACCTTCGCGGGCAGCGTTGAGGTTCTTCAGGGCCTTGCCCTTGTGCCAGCGCGATTCCTTGTACTTCGGCATGTGGTCCGGCAGGTCGCGGTAGACACCGCCCGGACGGTAGTACGCCGCATGCATGCGCGCGCCGGAAACCGCTTCATAGCAGTCCATCAGCTCTTCGCGCTCGCGGAAGGCGTACAGCATCACCGCCATCGCACCCAGGTCGAGCGCGTTGGAACCCAGCCACATCAGGTGGTTCAGGATGCGGGTGATTTCATCGAACAGGGTGCGGATGTACTGCGCGCGCTCCGGCGCCTCGATGCCCATCAGGGTCTCGATCGAGCGCACGTAGGCGTGCTCGTTGCACATCATCGACACGTAATCCAGGCGATCCATGTAACCGATCGACTGGTTGAACGGCTTGGACTCGGCCAGTTTTTCGGTGCCACGGTGCAGCAGACCCACGTGCGGGTCGGCGCGCATGATGGTTTCGCCGTCCATTTCCAGGATCAGGCGCAGCACGCCATGCGCGGCCGGATGCTGCGGGCCGAAGTTCATGGTGTAGTTGCGGATTTCCTGCCGGCTCTCGGCCGGGCTGCTGGCGAACGCTTCGCCGGCCTGGTGTACGTGGCTCACTTCACTGCCTCCTGCGCGCGCTCACCTTCTGCGGTCTGCAGGCGGGCGTCGTCGCGGATCACGCGCGGCACGCCGACACGCGGCTCCACCGAGGTGACCGGTTCGTAGATCACGCGCTTCTTTTCTTCGTCGTAGCGGACTTCGACATTGCCGATCAGCGGGAAGTCCTTGCGGAACGGATGGCCGACGAAACCGTAGTCGGTCAGGATCCGGCGCAGGTCCGGGTGGCCTTCGAAGATCACGCCGTACAGATCGAACGCTTCACGCTCGAACCAGTTCAGGCCCGGCCAGATGCCGGTCAGCGAGGACACCACCGGCAGCCCTTCGTCAGGTGCGAAGCAGCGCAGGTGCATCATCAGATTGTGCTGGTACGAACGCAGCTGGGCGACCACGGCAAAACGCTGGGTCGGCATGTGCTGCGGGCGGGCACCGTCGGCGCCGTTTTCCTCGGTGGGGAACTCACCCCACGCGAAGCGGCCCTGGGCCTTGCCTTCGACGCCACGGCTGAAGCCCTGCGAGGACACGTCAGCGGTGTCCCATTCGTCGGAGCCATAACCGAGGTAGTCGACGCCGCAGAGATCCACGGCCTGTTCGAAACCAAACTCGTCACGCAGCGCCAGGGCGGTGGCGTGCCACTCGGCGGCAGGCACTTCCAGCGTCACTTCGCCGCGGGGTTCGACCACGATGACCTTCGCACCTGCGAAACGTGCGGAGAGTCGGTCGATGAAGGATGCTTGCTCTGCCATGGGGGCTTGGCGCGCTCTTGTCAGGTGAAGGGGTCAGCGGGCGATGGTCTGTGTACGCCAGATCTTCTTCTGCAGCTGCAGGATCCCGTACACCAGCGCCTCGGCGGTCGGCGGGCAACCCGGGACATAGACGTCCACCGGCACCACGCGATCACAGCCGCGCACCACAGAATAGGAGTAGTGGTAGTAACCACCGCCGTTGGCGCAGCTGCCCATCGAGATGACCCACTTCGGGTCCGGCATCTGGTCATAGACCTTGCGCAGCGCCGGGGCCATCTTGTTGACCAGGGTGCCCGCCACGATCATCACGTCGGACTGGCGCGGCGACGGGCGGAACACCACGCCGTAGCGGTCAAGGTCCAGGCGCGCGGCACCGGCATGCATCATCTCGACCGCGCAGCAGGCCAGACCAAAGGTCATCGGCCACATCGAACCGGTACGCGCCCAGTTCAGCAATGCGTCGACGCTGGTGGTGACGAAGCCCTTTTCCAACAGCGGGTTGTCGCCTTCCGGCCGCAGGATGTCATCAACCCGGCCTTCCGGCGTCGGGTTGTTCATGAGCCCATCGAGAGTCTGAATCACTCCCATTCCAGCGCTCCCTTCTTCCAGACGTAAATGAAACCGAGGAACAGCATGCCGACGAACAGGCCCATGGTGACGAGCGAACGCGCGCCCAATTCCATGAAGACCTGGGTCCACGGCACGATGAAGATGATTTCCAGGTCGAAGACGATGAACTGGATCGCGATCAGGTAGTAGCGCACGTCGAACTTCATGCGCGCGTCTTCGAAGGCTTCGAAGCCGCACTCATACGGCGACAGCTTTTCCAGATCGGGGCGGCGGGGACCGAGGAATCGGCCAACCAGCATCAGCGTAATGCCAATACCGGTGGCAACGATCAGAAACAGCAGAGACGGCAAATATTCGGCCAGCACAGCGATTCTCTCTTGCCTCTGCCGCTGCGCCTGCAGGCGCTTTGGCATGGGGGAGTGGACGGGAATCTGCCTGGCGCCTTGCGCGCCAGACGAACCCGCTTTACTTACAAATGGTGCCCAAGAGGGGACTCGAACCCCTACGACCTAAGTCGCTACCACCTCAAGGTAGTGCGTCTACCAATTCCGCCACCTGGGCAAACGATCACATCAGACTATCTTCCCGATGCGCCGCGTATTGTAACCGGCTTCAGTGTTTCTGGGAGCCTTCCGAAGGCTTTTCTTCACCAGAAACCGAAGATTCCGCCTGAGCCGGCACATTCGCGGCCGGAACCGGGGCTGCCGGGACCGCATCGGCCTTCGGAACGGCCGGCAATTCACCCGCCGGGGCCGCCGGAGCGGTCGCCACCGGGGCGGACATCAGGCCCAGATCCTGCTCGGCCGCCGGGCGGCTGCCGTGACCGGCATACCAGGCCATGAAGAGGCTGATGCCGAAGAACACAACCGCCAGCCACTTGGTCGACTTGGACAGGAAGTTCGAAGCGCCGCGCGCACCGAACACCGTACCCGAGGCACCGGCGCCAAAGCCCGAACCCGCCGCCGCACCCGAACCACGCTGCATCAGGATCAGCGCGATCATGGCCACAGCGACCAGCACGTAGACGACATTGAGGATCAACATCAGCATTGAAAACCGCCCTCGGACAATACTTCTAGGATTAGTTCGCGGCCGCCGCCCTTGCGATGGCCAGGAAGTCCGCGGCCACCAGGGAGGCGCCACCGACCAGCCCACCATCGACATCCGGCTGCGCGAACAGTTCCCCGGCATTGTCGGGCTTCACGCTACCGCCGTAAACAATGGGCAGTGAATCAGCAATTCTAGCATCGATGCGCGCCACTTCGCCACGAATGAACGCGTGCACCTGCTGCGCCTGCTCCTTGCTGGCGGTGCGGCCGGTACCGATGGCCCAGACCGGCTCATAGGCGACCACGGCCTTTGCGAAACCGGCCGCACCGACCAGCTCCAGCACCGGCGCCAGCTGGCTGGCGATGACCGCCTCGGTCTGCCCGGCCTCGCGCTGCTCCAGGGTCTCGCCCACGCACAGCACCGGCACCAGACCGGCATGCTGGGCGGCGGCGAACTTGCGCGCGACCAGCTCGCTGCTTTCGTGGTGGTACTGGCGGCGCTCGGAATGGCCGACCAGGCCATAGCGGGCACCGACCTCGACCAGCATCGCCGCACAGACCTCACCGGTGTAGGCCCCCTTCTCATTACTGCTCACGTCCTGTGCGCCGAAGGCCAGGCCGGTTTCGCCGAAGTCCTCGACCAGCTCACCCAGGTAGGGCAGCGGCGGCAGGATCACCACGTCCACCCCGTCCAGCGGCAGCCCGGCGGCCACCTGCCCCAGCAGTTCATTGGCGAATTGACGGCTGCCATGCAGCTTCCAGTTTCCGGCGACGATCTTGCGGCGCATGAGCGGGTGGCTCCTGTGTGAAATCAGCCGGTCATGATACCCGTTGCGGCAAAAATCCGTTTCCTTGTAAGCGGTTACATGGATTTTCAGCCAACGACGCAGCCCCTCGTGGCGGGGTGGGGTTGGTCGCGGAGAGCCCCGGCTGGATTTGTGGGGTCGGCCGGGCGGGTGGGACTGGCGAGGGACGCCGTGGACCCGTCCATGGGGGCTTGGCCGCGGCATCCATGCCGCGGACACCCTCGCCAGCCCCACCCGCCCGTCCCCTGACACATTGCGGCGGTTCCGGCCGCCACGGAAAGAAAAAAGAAGAGCAAGAGCAAAAGCGGCATTTCCGGTGCCCCCCTACCCCACTTCGATCTGACAGATCTCATCCACGCATGGCGTGGATCTACCGTGTCGACCAAGGTCGACACCCACCAACCGTCACCGGGAAACTGTCTGGGGTGGGGCGGTGTGGGCTGGCAGGACCGTTGGCGCCATGGATGGCGCCATCGAGCCCCCAGGGATGGGTTTACGGCGTGTCCTGCCAGCCCACACCGCCCCGCCCAACCCACAGAAACCCAGAGCCGCTTTGGCTTTGGCTTTGGCCTCGGCGGGTGCAGGGTGCAACCCTGCCGAACACCCTCCGCTGTGCTCGCCGGCATGGCCCGGCGCTACCCGTAATGAAAAAGCCGCCTTTCGGCGGCTTTCTCATTTACTTCAGCTTGATCTCGCGCAGGCGTTCTTCGAGGAAGCCATGGGCGGTGATCGGCTCCGGGTACCGGCTCGGGTTTTCCGGGGTGATGCACGAGGGCAGCACGTCGATCAGGAAGTCCGGGTTCGGGTGCAGGAAGAACGGCACCGAGTAACGCGGCTGGCGGGCCAGCTCACCCGGAGGGTTGACCACACGATGGATGGTCGAGGGATACACGTGGTTGGTCAGGCGCTGCAGCATGTCGCCGATGTTGACCACGATGGTGTCCGCGTCCGAGGTAAACGGCACCCAGTCACCCTCATGCGACTGCACTTCCAGGCCAGCAGCGCTTGCGCCCACCAACAGGGTGATGAAGTTGATGTCGCCATGTGCACCGGCACGTACGTTCGGGATGTCGTCGGTGGTGATCGGCGGGTAATGGATCGGGCGCAGGATCGAGTTGCCGAAGTTGGTCTTGTCGGCGAAGAAAGTCTCCGGCAGGCCGATGTGCAGGGCCAGCGCCGACAGCACGCGCGAACCCAGGTTGTCCAGCGCCTGGTACAGGCCGTAACCGCGCTCACGGAAGCCCTCGACCTCGGTCGGCCACAGGTTCGGCGCCATCACGTCACGGTACTTGGAGCCGTCGGCGATCTCGCGACCGATGTGCCAGAACTCCTTCAGGTCGAAGTGCTTGGAACCCTTGGCGGTTTCCACGCCGAACGGAGTGTAGCCGCGAGCGCCGCCGCTGCCGGCCACGTGGTACTTGCGCTTGACTTCATCCGGCAGGGCAAAGAAGGCCTTGAAGGCACCGTAGGCGGCGTCGATGTCGGCCTGCGGGATGCCGTGGTTGCGGATGCCCGCGAATCCCCATTGGCGGTAGGCCGCGCCCAGCTCGGCCACGAAGGCTTCGCGGTCGCTGTCGAAACGGGTGATATCGAGGGTCGGGATCTGGCTCACAGCGGTTCCTGGCTTGTCGTTGGGTCTGAACGGGCCAGCGCATTCATGGCCCGCCTGAACATTGTGACAGATCGCCCGGCGAACGCGACTCGATACAAGGAAACAAACCGATACAATGCGCGACCCGAGCACATTTAACGATTCAATCACGTTGGTGCCGTGCGCTTCTTCCACCCACCTGAACCCGCCCGCACCATGCCCACCGTTCCCGTCGACACTGCACCCCCAGCAGATACCGCCCGCCGCTGGCGTCGGCTGGCGTGGTGGTCGCTGTTCGTGGCCGGAAACGCGATCCTGGCCGCGGCCATCACCCTTGGGAACGTGCCGCTGGCCGACAATCCTGGTGGCGCAATCGGCCTGGTTTACCTGTCCGTGGCCTTGCCCGGCCATCTCCTGGCATTCGGTGCGCTGGCCGGTCTGTTGCCGCTGCTGCTGGGCCTTTGGCCGCGCAGCGCACGCACTCTGAGTGTCAGTGCCGTGCTGCTGCAGGGCCTGTGGCTGTGCCTGCTGCTGGTCGATGCCAAGGTTTTCACACTGTATCGCTTCCACCTCAATGCCATGGTGGTGAACATGGTGTTCGGTGGCGCGCTGCACGATCAGGTGGCGCTGTCCTGGAAAACCTGGCTGCAGGCTGGCCTGCTGGTGTCCGCCATCTTCACGGCCGAGGGCCTGCTGGCCTGGGCCTGCTGGAAGCTGCTGCCGGCCCTGCCCCGCCGGCGCACGGTGCTGCAGGCCTGGTCGGTGGTCGCGCTGCTGATGGCCGGTGGTCAGGTCGCCACGGCCTACTACGACGCCCGTGGCGACCGCGATGTGATTGCGCAGTGGAACTACCTGCCGTGGGCACAGCCGATCACCGCCAAGAGCTTCATGCGCAGGCTTGGCGTGGTCAGCGAACAGCAGGCCGGCCTGCCCGATCCGCGCCACGCCCAGCTGCTGTATCCGCTGCAGCCACTGCGCTGCCAGAATCCGCACCGCCCCAACGTGCTGATGGTGGTGCTGGAGTCGCTGCGCCACGACGCCCTGACCCCCCAGCTGATGCCCAATGCCTCGGCGCTGGCACAGCTTTCGCGCGTATACGACCATCACTTCAGCACCGGCAATGCCACCCGCTATGGCCTGTTCGGCCTGCTCTACGGCCTGCCTGGCGGCTACTGGCAGAGCATGCTCGACGAGCAGCGCGGTTCGCAGCTGTTCCAGGTGCTGGGCCAACAGGGCTACGACCTGCACCTGTATGGCAGTGCGCCGCTTTACAGCCCCGAATTCGACCGCACGGCTTTCGCCGACGTGCGCGACCAGCTGCATCAGGGCCCATCCGCTCTGACGCCTGACAGGCGTGATGCGGCCATCGTCGCCGCGCTGCAGAAAGACATCCGCACCAGCCAGGCCGCGCAGCACCCGTGGTTCGGCTTCGTGTTCCTCGACTCCACACACGCCGGCTACCACCTGCCCGACAGCTACCCGCCGGTGGCCACACCGATGGCCAAGGAGATCGACTTCCTGAAATTCGGCCCGGACCATGACCCGACGCCAGAGCTCAACCGCTACCGCACTGCCGTGCACTACGCCGACAGCGTGCTCGGCTCGCTGCTGGAGGACCTGCGAGCACAGGGCCTGGAGCAGGACACCATCGTGCTGGTCACCGGTGACCATGCCGAAGAATTCAACGACCTCAAGCTGAACTACTGGGGCCACAACGGCAACTTCTCCGACTACCAGCTGCAGGTGCCGTTCGTGCTGCATTGGCCGGGCCAGGCCAGCGGCCATGAAACCCGGACCAGCTCCCACGAAGACTGGGTGCCCACCCTGATGCGCCACGCGCTGGGCTGCGAGAACGCGCTGACCGATTTCAGCACCGGCCAGGACCTGCTGGCCGAACCCGCCGGCGAACGTGCACTGGTGGTGGAAAGCTGGTCGCAACGTGCGGTCCGCCACGGCGACGCCATCTACGTGTTCGACAAATTCGGCAACGCAACCGCGCTTGACCTTCACTATCGCCCGCTGCCGCAGCAGGTCCCGGACGCCGCCGCCGTCCGCTCCGCATGGGAAGCACTGACCCGCTTCCGCAACCGCTGACCCTCAAGGATCATCCTGCATGTACCGTCCGTTGCGCATCCTGCATACCGAAGCCGCCAAGGGAATGGGCGGGCAGGAGATCTACATCTTCCGCCACATGCAGGTGATGCGTGCACGCGGCCATGATGTGTCGCTGCTGTGCCAGCCGGACGCACGGCTGGCCAAACTGGCGCGGGATGACGGCTTCACCGTGCACACATTGCGAATGGGCGGGCTCGCCCGCCTGCTGCGCGGTATCTGGTCGGTGTCACGGCTGGTGCGCCGCGAGCGCTACGACGTGGTCAATACCACCAGCCGCCGTGATGCGTTGATCGCCGCTGCCGGTGCGCGCCTGGGCGGTACGCCGCTGGTGGTGCGCTCGCGCCATCTGATGAGCCCGGTCAACTCACTGCTGACCTATACCAGGCTGCCGCACCGGGTGCTGACGGTCAGCAGCTTCGTCAAGCAACTGCTGGCCGATCGTGGCATACCGGCTGAACACATCGGCATCGTGCCACCGATCGCAGTGCCGCCGCGCTGGAGCGACATGCGGCTGGAAAATCCCTGGCAGCGCCTGCAGGAGGTCCGCGCCGAAGTCCGCGCCGAGCTCGGCTTCGGCGAGCAGGACATCGTGGTCGGCTGCGTGGCCGTGCTGCGCGAGCCCAAGGGCCATGCCGACCTGCTGCAGGCAATGGTGCCATTGTGCAAGGCCAACCCGGACCTGCACCTGGTCATCGTCGGCGATGGCCAACAGGTGATGGAGCGACTGCAGGCGCTGTGCGCCGAGCATGGAGTGCAGCCGCAGGTGCACCTGCTGGGCTACCGCGATGGCGCCTGTCGCCTGATGGCCGGCTTCGACATCTTCGCCCTCGCCTCGCACAAGGAAGCAGCCGGTACCGTATTCCTGGAAGCGGCCTATGTCGGCGTACCCATCGTGGCTACCCGGGTCGGCGGCGTGCCGGAAATGGTGGTTGATGGCAGCAATGCGATCCTCACCCGCCTGGGCGACAATGCAGCCCTGACCGGCGCCCTGCGCCTGCTGGTGGACGACCCGCAACGGCGTCGGCAGATGGGCCGCGCCGGCTGGGACTGGATGCACAGCGCGCACCGCTTCACCCCGGATGGTCACGGTGAGACCACCGAACACTATTACCACCAGTGGCTGAAGGAGCTGGGACATGGCTGATGCCCGAACCGTACCGGTGCTGATGCACCATCACGTCAGCCCTTCACCCGGCATGATCACGGTGTCGCCGGAAAACTTCGAAAGCCAGATCGCCTGGCTGGCCGACAACGGCTGGACGTCGCTGACGCTGGACCAGTACGCCGGCTTCCTCGCCGGCGAGCCGGTACCGCGCAAGTCGATCGTGATCACCTTCGACGACGGCTACCTGGACAACTGGGTGTATGCGCATCCGATCCTGCAGAAATACGACATGCACGCGGTGGTGTTCGTGGTCACCGGGTGGATGGGCGAAGGCCCGGAACGTCCGCATGCAGGCATCGAAGGGGCAGCGCTGCCAGCCACGCCGGACCACCGTGGCTGCGAAGCGGCGATCTACGAGCAGGACCGCAGCGACGATGTGATGATGCGCTGGAGCGAAGCCCGCGCCAGCATTGCCGCCGGCACCTTCGAAGTGCATTGCCACACCCACACCCACACCCGCTGGCTGCGCCGCAATGACCTCGATCGCGCACAGCGCCGCGCAGGCCTGAGCCACGATCTGGCCGTTTCGCGCGAGGTCCTGCAGGACAAGCTGGGCGAGGTATCGGACACGCTGTGCTGGCCGTATGGCGATTTCGACCAGGACCATATCGAGGTGGCCCGCGAGCATGGCTTCCGCTATCTGCACACCACCCATCCTTTCGGCCGCAACGTGATCGGTGGCGACCCCGAGCGCATCTACCGGTTCGCCATCCGCAACCGGCCGGCCAGCTGGCTGCGCAAGCGCATCAGGCTGAGCTACAACCCGCTGATCGGGCCGTTGTTCAATGGCTTCAAGGCGCGGCAGAAGAAGATGCTGCCGGGGCCCTGAGCAGAGCGTGCAGCAGCCGCGAAAATGAAAACGCCCCGGCTTGCCGGGGCGTTTTCATTGCAATGACAAGCTGCCTCAGCTGGCGGCCGCGCGTACGGCGGCAGACAGGCGATCAAGCGTGTCCTGCATCAGCGTCGCGTCATCGGCCTCGACCGTGACCCGCACCACCGGCTCGGTTCCGGAAGGGCGCAGGAACGCACGGCCACGACCGGCCACCGCCTGCTGCGCGTCAGCGAGCGCGGACTGCACGCTTTCAGCCTGCACCGTGGCCTTGGCCGAGACATTGCCCAGCCGCACGTTGACCGTCTTCTGCGGCACCCGCACCAGCCCCTTCAGTGCCTGGCGCAGGGTCTGGCCGTTGTTGCGCAGCGCCACCAGCACCTGCAGCGCGCTGACGATGCCATCGCCCGTGGTCGCCCGATCCAGGCACAGCAGGTGTCCCGACGCTTCGCCGCCGAGCACGCCGCCGCCTTCGATCAATGCCTGGTGCACGTAGCGGTCACCGACGTTGCTGCGCTGGAACGGAATCTGCAGATCGGCGAAGGCCTTCTCCACACCGTAGTTGCTCATCAGCGTACCGACCACCGGGCCGCGCAGGCGGCCTTCGTCCTTCCATGCACGCGCCAGGATGTACAGCAGGTCATCACCATCGACCGGATTACCCTGGTCGTCGGCCATCAGCACGCGGTCGCCGTCGCCGTCGAAGGCAATGCCGAGATCGGCACGGGTCTCGCGCACCTTGGCGGCCAGGTTGTCGATATGGGTGGAACCGACGCCGGCGTTGATGTTGACGCCGTTGGGTTCAGCACCGATACCGATCACTTCCGCACCCAGCTCACGGAACAGCAGCGGTGCGATCTGGTAAGTGGCCCCATGCGCGCAGTCCAGGACCAGGCGCACGCCACGCAGGTCGAATGCACGCGGCACGCTGGCCTTGCAGAACTCGATGTAGCGGCCAACCGCCTCACGTGCGCGCGAGGCCTTGCCCAGCTTCTCCGATTCCGCGGTGGTGAACGGGACATCCAGCGCTGCTTCCAGCGCCAGCTCGGTGGCATCGTCGAGCTTCTCGCCCTGGGCGGAGAAGAACTTGATGCCGTTGTCGTAATGCGGGTTGTGCGAAGCACTGATGACGATGCCGGCATCCACGCCCAGCGTGCGGGTCAGGAATGCCACGGCCGGGGTGGGCATCGGCCCCAGCAGCTGCACGTCGGCGCCGGCGGCGACCAGTCCAGCTTCCAGCGCCGCTTCGAACATGTAGCCGGAGATGCGGGTGTCCTTGCCGATGATCACGATCGGCCGGCGCCCATCCTCGCCACGCTGGGCAACCAGCACGCGGCCCAGGGCGTTGCCCAGGCGAAGCACGAAGTCGGCTGAGATCACCCCCTGACCGACCCGCCCACGGATGCCATCAGTACCGAAGTACTTGCGGCTTCCCATCACGCCACCTCCGGCGCCGGCTGACGGCCCAGCATCGCCAGCAGATCGGCGAGACGGTCGCGCATTTCACGGCGGTCGCAGATCTGGTCAATGGCGCCGTGCTCGAGCAGGAACTCCGAACGCTGGAAGCCTTCCGGCAGCTTCTCGCGCACGGTCTGTTCGATCACGCGCGGGCCGGCGAAGCCGATCAATGCGTGCGGCTCGGCAATGTTGATGTCGCCCAGCATCGCAAACGATGCCGACACGCCGCCGGTGGTCGGGTGGGTCAGCACTGAGATGAACGGCAGGCCCGCTTCACGCAGCTTGCCCAGCGCCGCCGAGGTCTTGGCCATCTGCATCAACGAGAACAGGCCTTCCTGCATGCGCGCGCCGCCACTCTGCGAGAAGCACACGTAGGGAGCACCGATCTCGACCGCGGTTTCGGCAGCCAGCGCGAAACGCTCACCCACCACCGAGCCCATCGACCCGCCCATGAAGGCGAAGTCGAACGACGAGGCCACCAGCGCACGGCCCTTGAGCAGGCCCCGCATGGCGATCAGCGCGTCGTATTCGCCGGTGTTCTTCTGCGCGATCTTGATGCGCTCGCTGTACTTCTTCTGGTCCTTGAACTTGAGCAGGTCGGTTGGGCCCAGGCGCGCAGCGATCTCGGTGGTGCTGTCGGCGTCGAACAACGCCGCCAGACGCGCACGTGCACGGATCGCCATGTGGTGGCCGCACTTCGGGCAGACCTCCAGGTTCTCTTCCAGCTCCGGCCGGTACAACGCGCTGCCGCAGTTGCTGCACTTTTCCCACAGGCCCTCGGGGACGCTGCGCTTCTTGCTGGGGGTGTTGTCGGTGCGGATGCCGGACGGCATCAACTTGCTGAGCCAACTCATGCGGGAGGACACTTCCGTTCAGGGCGGCCCAAGGGCCGCAAAGGCGGACAGTCTAGCTCCGCTTTCCCTGCCCGTGCACCCCCTGCACCACCGGCCGAAGGCTGGAAAAACCATGCTGGGACGTACGTTTAGGTGCTGGGTCATGCCGGCCGCTGGCCGGCAGCCACTATGTGCAGACCGATGGGTAGTGCCGGCCGCTGGCCGGCAGCCCTTGCACGCGGGCGGGTACGGAGGATGCCGGCCAGCGGCCGGCACTACCGCTACGCGTCCAGCGCCTGCCGCAGCGGGGCAAGGAAGGCGCCGGCACGCTGCGCGGCCTCCTCCGCCGAGCCCGCTTCGGCCAGAGCAGCCACCAGCGCACTGCCGACCACCACGCCATCGGCCTGGCGGGCCATGGCCGCGGCACTGGCCGCATCCTTGATGCCGAAGCCCGCCACCACCGGCACCGTGGCGCGCGCGCGCAGAGCCTGCAGCCGTGCGCTTGCTGCATCACTGTCCAGCCGCTCGGAGGCACCAGTGACACCGGCGAAGCTGACGTAATAGAGGTAGCCACGCGCCAATGCCAGCAGCTTGTCGGCGCGCGCCTCGCTGGTGGTCGGCGAGGCCAGCAGCACCAGTGCCAGGCCCGCCGCATCAAAGGCCTGCTGCGCTTCCCCGGCCTCTTCCGGCGGCAGGTCGACCAGCAGCACACCGTCGACGCCGGCGTCCACGGCGGCCTTGGCAAACGCCGCGTAACCATGGATCTCCACCGGGTTCAGGTAGCCCATCAGTACCACCGGGGTCTGCGCATCGCGCTCGCGGAACTGCGCTACGGCCTGCAGCACGTAGCGGCTGCCGGCCCCACGTGCCAGCGCGCGCTCGGAGCTGCGCTGGATGGTCGGACCGTCGGCCATCGGGTCGGAGAACGGCACGCCCAGTTCAATCACATCGGCACCGGCATCGACCAGCGCATGCATCACCGGCACGGTCGCCTCCAGCGAAGGATCACCGGCGGTGATGAAAGGGATCAGCGCCTTGCGCTGTAGTGCGCGCAGGCGCTGGAAACAGGCATCGAGTCGGGAAACAGGCATCTCAGGCACATCCTTCAATCAGTTCGATTGCATCGCTGGTCCCCCAGTACATCCGGGTGACCTTCCCTTCAAACAGTTCCAAGCGGATACCCAGGTCCGAACCCGGGTCCTGCCAGGTGAGGTACTCGCCCTGGTCACCGTCATACGCATGCGGGCTGGACACCGGTGGTTTCGGGAACTGGGCGACGGCCTGGGCACGGGTCATGCCGATGCGCACGCCGAACGGCCCCGGCTGTTCAACCGGCAGTTCCGGGTCATCGCCCGGCTTCAGATCAAAACGGACCACGCGGTCGTCGTCGGTCATCATCGACACGCCCGGCGGCAGCCCCTTGCCGTCGTAGTACTCGCAGTCGCCTTCGAAGAATTCTTTGGCGCCCTGCGCCTTCCAGGGGCCCAGTGACTTCAGGTCACCCATATGCTGGCCAACCAGCACGTCACCGGCGTGGTCCAGCGCCACCGACGCCACCGCCGGCGCGTCATCGCTGTTTGTCCCCTCTTCGGAGGGGGGATCGACGATGGGCGTACGCGCCATCGGGTCGAGGTCATCGTTGGCGGCCGCCCGCTGCGCAGGCTGCGAGGTGGCCTTGGCGGCCGGTGCCAGCACCGGCGGTTCCGGTGGTTGGCATGCAGCCAGGCCGAGCGCCAGCAGCAGCACGCCGCTGTTTCGCAGCAGCGAACTCACAGCACCAGCCCTTCGCGCGCGGCGATGGTATGCACGTCCTTGTCGCCACGGCCGGACAGGTTGCACAGCACGACCTGGTCGCGCGGACGCTCGCGCGCCAGCTTCATCGCCTGCGCCAACGCATGGCTGGATTCCAGCGCCGGCAGGATGCCCTCGGTATGCGCCAGCAGATGGAACGCCTGCAACGCCTCGTCATCGGTGATGCCGAGGTAGCGCGCGCGACCGCTGTCAGCCAGGAACGCGTGCTCCGGGCCGACGCCCGGATAGTCCAGGCCGGCTGACACCGAATGGGTTTCGATGATCTGGCCGTCGTCGTCGCACAGCACATAGGTGCGGTTGCCGTGCAGTACGCCCGGGCGGCCGGCGGCAATCGACGCGGCGTGGCGACCGGTGTGAATGCCATCGCCGGCCGCTTCGGCGCCGACGATCTCGACCTGGCGGTCATTGAGGAAGGCATGGAACAGGCCGATGGCGTTGCTGCCGCCGCCCACGCAGGCGGTGATCGCATCGGGCAGGCGACCGTACTCGGCCAGCATCTGCTCGCGCGCTTCGCGGCCGACGATGGCGTTGAAGTCACGCACCATGCGCGGGTACGGGTCCGGGCCGGCCACGGTACCGATGATGTAGAAGGTGTCCTGCACGTTGGTCACCCAGTCGCGCATGGCTTCGTTGAGCGCGTCCTTCAGGGTGGCCGAGCCGGAGGTGACCGGCACCACCGTGGCACCGAGCAGCTTCATGCGGTAGACGTTGATCTTCTGCCGCTCGATGTCGGTGGCGCCCATGTACACCACGCATTCCAGGCCCAGCCGTGCGGCGACAGTGGCACTGGCCACGCCATGCTGGCCTGCGCCGGTCTCGGCGATGATGCGCTTCTTGCCCATCCGCGCCGCCAACAGGGCCTGGCCGATGGTGTTGTTGATCTTGTGCGCGCCGGTGTGGTTCAGGTCCTCGCGCTTGAGCAGAATCTGCGCGCCGCCGACATGGTCGCTCAGGCGCTGCGCGTGGTAGATCGGGCTCGGCCGTCCCACGTAATGGGCCAGGTCGCGGTCATAGGCCAGCTGGAACGCGGGGTCCTGGCGGGCCTGGTCATAGGCCTGGGCCAGCTCCTGCAGCGGGCCGACCAGAGTTTCGGCGACGAAGCTGCCGCCGTAGCGGCCAAAGTGGCCCTGGGCATCCGGGAAGGCGTGGTAGTCGGCAATGGGGGAGGCAGACATGGAAGCGACCGCTGGTTCGAGACAGGTGGATACTCTAGCGCACGGGTCGTGACCGGAATATCGATATTATCTGGCATATATCGTCAGGAAATCTCACATGAGCAACTCCCTGCTGCCGCCGCTGAATGCCCTGCGTGCCTTCGAGGCCACCGCCCGCCTGGGCGGCGTGGGCCGTGCCGCTCAGGCCCTGCACGTGACCCACGGTGCGATCAGCCGGCAGCTGAAGCTGCTGGAGGACCACCTGGGGCTGCCGTTGTTCCAGCGCGCCGGTCGCGGGCTGCGCCTGACCGAGGCCGGGCAACGCCTGCAAGCGGCCTGCGGAGAGGCCTTTGCCGGCATCGAGCAGTGCGTGCGCGAACTGCGTCAGCCGGCGCGTTCACCAGCATTGGTGCTGGGCTGCAGCGGCAGCGTGCTGGCGCGCTGGATGATTCCACGCCTGCCCGCGCTGCAGGCCGCCCTGCCCGGGGTGAACCTGCAATGGTCGGCGCAGGATGGCGCCTTCACCGAGGCGCAGGCGGCGCTGGATGCGGTCCTGTTGTTGGCCCAGGGCCCGTGGCCGCGTGGCTGGCAGGTGCGCGAACTGGCCCCGGAACGGGTGGGCGTGGTCGTGGCGCCATCGCACCCGGCCGCCCAACGGCTGCGCCATGTGCCGCCTTCGGCGCTGCTGCGGGAGACGTTGCTGCACACCAGCTCGCGGCCGCAGGCGTGGCCGTCCTGGGCACAGGCGCAGGGGCTGGACCCGGCGCAGCTGCAGATGGGCACCGGATTCGAGCATCTGTACTACCTGCTGGAAGCCGCCGTTGCGGGGCTGGGCCCGGCGATCGCGCCAGAGCCACTGGTGGCCGAGGACCTGGCCGCGGGCCGGTTGGTCGCACCCTGGGGATTTGCCGCCACCGGCGGCTTCTGGGTGCTGGCGCGGTCGGACGGGCCAGCCGATGCACGCGTGGATGCACTGGCCGAGTGGCTGGGCCAACAACTCCGCTGACAACGAAAAAGGGGACGGAGGGAATCAAGTCGTATGAGGCGTATACGACTTAATCCCCTCCGTCCCCTTTTTTCACTTCAGGGTGCCGTCGGTGCAGCCAGCCGCTGCTGCAGATCCTCGCGCAGGCGCGACAGCTCCACTTCCGCCTGCTGCCGTTGCTGCATCCCTTCACGATGGATGCTGCGCACTTCTTCCACCGTGGCGATCAGCTGGTCGTGCACATGGCGCAGCGTGGCCACGTCGATCACCCCACGCTGGTTGCTGCGTGCGGTATCCACCGATGCCTGTCGCAGCAGGTCGGCATTGCGGCGCATCAGCTCGTTGGTGGCATCGTCGATGGCCGTGGACAGTTCGACCGCCGCCTTCTGTTCGCCCAGCGAGAGCTGGATGGCGAACTGGCGCTTCCACGACGGGATGGTGATATCGCGGACGGTATTGAACTTCTCGATCAGCTGCAGCGCGTTGGCCTGGATCAGGCGGATCATCGGCAGTGACTGGTCGGCAGCGTGCTGCATCAGCTGCAGGTCGGACACGCGCTTTTCGATCAGCCTGATCGCGTTGTCGATCTCGCCCTGGCGGATGCGCTGCTGTGGATCATCACTCCCCTGCCCGGCCATCTGTTCGGCCTGCAGTTCGGCCAGCCGTTGCTTGCCGGCAGCGGCATACAGGCCCAGTGCATGGCGTTCTTCACGAACGATGTCGTGCATGCGATCGAACTCGCCCACGCGCTTGCCCATCAACGCCTGCTGCACGCCCACATCACCCAGCAACTGCTCGATCTGCGCATTGGTGTCGCTGAACTTCTGCACCAGCTCGCCCTTGGATGCACGCAGGCGATCAATCAGGCTGCCAATCACCGGCACCTTCGAACGCTGCGCAAAGCCATCCAGTTTCAGGCTGCGTGCGATACGCACCACTTCGCCCAGTTTCTCGCCACTGGCATCCAGGTCTCGGTTGCGCACCTGGTCCAGCAACTGGCTGGAGAACGCCGCAGTTCGCGTGGCCGCTTCGCGTCCGAAGACCTGCAGGTTGCCCGGGCGCAGATCGTCCAGCTCCATGCGGATCTCGGCAATGCGCGGCAGATCCTCGCGTACCAGGCCCAGGGCCTGCAGTGCGCCCTCATCGAGCGGAGCGGCGGTGGTCGAGCCGGGCACGAGGCTACCGGGGGTCTGGCTGTCCTGGGTCATCGGGCAGTCTCCTTGCAGTTGGGTAAGCGGCAGCGGCGGCCGGCTCAGGGCAGTCTAGCCTGAGCCGCCGCAACCTCGTCATCGATCTGTGCATGCAGCGTGGCGGCCTTCCCGGCCAAGGTGGCGCCCGCAGCGGTCCGGTCCGCCAGTGCGGCCTGTCGCCAGGCCGGCAGCAGGACATCGTGGATGCGCGCGAAGCGTTGCAGCAGCACGCTGTCCTGATCCTGCAGCAGCTGCCATTGGCCGGCCTCGAGACGGCGCATCGTCGCCAGCCGGCGAAGGTGATCCAGCCGTTGCGACAGTGTGGCCTGGCCGGCGGCATCCAGCTGCGTCAACCGCGACGCGGCCAGCTCGGCCCAGGCATCCAGCGCTGCTGACGCCGCTGCACTTTCAACGATGGCCATGGCTCGCAGCTGCATGTGTTGTTGCAGGTGCCGGGCCTGCTCATGCGCCTGCAGGGCCAGCACGCCCAGCTGCGACTGCAGCGCACGCCCTTCCGCCTCACGGTCGACATCGCGCCCCAGCAGACGGCCCCACCAGCTTTCCTGTCGGCGGATCTGCGCAGGATTTCCGGCCTGGAGTGCCAGGGCAATGCGCGCCAGCGCCGCCACCAGCGCTTCGCCCGCGACCGGCGGCACCATTGCCGCCCGCTGGCCCAGTGCCTGCAGCAGCGGCGTACCGTAATCGGCAAGCACGGCGACATCGGCCGTGTCCGGCAGCATCGGTGACGGCAGTGGCGTCTGCACGGTCACGGCAACGGCGGCGGCTTCGGTGCCGGTGCTGGAATGTCTTCGATGTCCTGCGACGGCAATGATTCACCGTAGAAGTGGCGCATCAGGGCTTCGTCCAGTGCGCGCTCTTCCGGCGTCGTGGCGCGGCGTACCCGTGCACGCTGCGGCACTGCGGCGCTGGGCCCGCCGCGCTCGACCTGCTGCCGTGCCCAACCGGCGAATGCGGCCAGGGTCTGCGACACCTGTGCCTGCTGCGCCTGCGATGCCGCCAGCAGTTCGACCAGAGGGGCCAGGCCGGCCTGCAGGTCTTCAGCCAGGAGCGTGGCCGACCTGCTGGGGGCCGCCGCGACGGGTACCGGCGCGGCGGGCACCGCACGCGCTTCGGAAAGCCGCTGCAGAGCATCCAGCAGTGCCGGCCACGGTGCAGGGTCTGCAACGGCCGCCACTTCCGGCGCGGCCGGTGGCACCTGCAATGCATTGGCAATGTCGGCCAGCTGCGCAACCACGCGCCCGCCGACATCGCTGTCGTCGGCACCCATCGCCTTGTTGCGCAGGAAATCGCGCTTGATCTGCGCCCAGCGCTGCGCCTGCACGTCGTCCAACACACCGCGCAGTTCGGCCAGCTTCAACAGATTTTCTTCGGCACCGGTGGTCAGCAGCTGTGCCTCGCCCAGGTAGTGGTCGGCGATCAGCTGCTGCAGCTCGTCATCGTTCATCACCGGCGAGATCTTCTCCGCCAGCTTGTTCATGTTGCGGTAGCTGCCCTGCAGGCGGAACGGCGGCTCGGTGCGGTAACGATCGTCCTGCGCGGCACTGGCGATGTACTGCTGGTTGACCCGGTAGACCACGTCGCGCACGCGCAGCATGCGCTGCAGAGTGGTGGTGATCTCGTTGATCTCGGCACCGCTGTAAGCGTGACTGAGGCCATTGGTGGACACGTCCTTGCCCATCGCACGATCGACCAGCAGGTACAGATCGGCCATCTCGCGCGTGGCCAGTGGTGCCAGCACCGGGTTGGAGGTGAGGCTGTTCTCGATGTAGCTGAGGGTGAACGCCGCTTCCATGCCGCCGAGCACGTCGCCGAGGTTGTAGATGTCGGCACGGTTGGCCAGCATGTCCGGAATCTTGAACACCTCGCCGGATTCGGTATATGGGTTGCCGGCCATCACCACGCAGAACTTCTTGCCGCGCATGTCGTAGGTGCGGGTGCGGCCACGCCAGACGCCTTCGATGCGGCGGGTGCCATCGCACAGGGAAATGAACTTCTGCAGGAACTCGGGATGGGTGTGCTGGATGTCGTCGACATACAGCATGGTGTTGTTGCCCATCTCAAGAGCGAGATTGAGCTTTTCCAGTTCCTGCCGCGACGTCGCATCGGGTGCCTGCGCGGGATCCAGTGACCGCACCTCATGGCCGAGCGCAGGGCCATTGATCTTCATGAAGACCAGGCCAAGACGGTGCGCCACGTACTCCATCAGCGTGGTTTTGCCGTAGCCCGGCGGCGAGATCATCATCAGCAGGCCCATCAGGTCGCTGCGCTTGTTCTCGCCCACCGTGCCCATCTGCTTGGCCAGGTTGTCGCCGATCACGCCCAGATAGACATCGTTGATCAGCTTGTTGCGCACGAACGAGGACAACGGCCGCGCCTTGAACTCGGACAGCCGCAGCGTCCCGCGCTCGCGGCCGATGATGCCCTGGCGCACGGCCTGGTAGGCGTGGAAGGCCGGCACGAACTCGCGCAGGTGCTGCTGCAGGCGTGTCAGGAAGTCGTCGAGCGAGAGCGGCAGTACGCCATTGCTGATGCGTGCATGTTCACCGAGCAGCCCGGCGACCTCCACCCGCAACGCGGCATCGCTGGCCCGGCTACGCAGCTGCCGCTGCACCAGCAGCAGTGCCGCCGCCTCATCGACATAGCCGGCATGCATGGCATGCGCTGGCATCCGCGCCAGCGCACGCAGCCATTGCCCGGCCAACGCCCAACGCGCAGCCAGTGGATCCTGGCTGCGCTGCAGCGCGCTTTCAACCGCCTCGCGTTGACCGGCCTGCTCCAGCTGTTGCGCAAGCCCCTCCAGCAAGACCAGCGCGTGGCGGCTGCTGTTGAACACGGGGTCGCCGCCAGCCAGTTCCTCGCCCAGGTAGGCCGCTGATGCAGCGGCGGCAGCGGCGTCAAACGGCAACGAGTGGGACTGGGCGTAAGCCAGAATTGCCTCGCCCATCTCCTCGCGCAATGCCTGCCGTCCTTCATCGGAACCGAACAGGCGTGCCAGCGCTTCGGCACCGGTCTGGCGCGCCGGCCACTGCGCCACGGCCTCACCGCGCTGCTCGGCCGCCCAGAACAACAGGGCCAGTGCGCGCGCCTGCGGCGCGTGTCGCAGGCTGCCAGCGGCCTGCTGCAGGGGCAACAGCGCGCGCAGGATCAAGGCCGCATCGTGATCATGGATGCCACGCTCGTACCCCTCACGGTAGCGCGGCGCGGCAAACCCACGCACGCGCTGATCCAGCAGTTCGGGGTTGGCAACTTCGTGCTGCAGCGTGGCCAGATCGAGACCGTCGCGGCCATCCTGCGCGGCCATCAGCAGGCAGCCGGCCAGATATTCACCGCGGTACAGCGTGGGTGATTCCGAATCCAGCGTCACCGGCCAGAACGGCTTCAGCGCATCCAGTTCCGGATCATGCAGGGTCTCGAGGAAATCGGTACCGGTCAGGTGAATGGCCAGGCTGTCACCGCGCGGCAGCAGCGTGAGATCCAGCGCCTGGGTGTTCACGCTGAAGCGATGCCGCGGCCCCAGCCGCACCACGTTGCCACCGGCTTCATACAGATCGCTGCGATCACGCAACTGGCGCACCGCCTGGTCGCGCACGCCCTTCAGGCGTGCCTCGATGTCGTCGGCCTTGACGTTGTCGCGCAGCGCGCGCAGGCGCTCGGCCAGCTCCCGCAGCTTGAGGATCAGCGGATCGCCTGCGAAGAACGCATTGAGTTCATCGGGGGTGGCGAAACGCTCGGCACGCTTGGCCAGGCCGTCGAGGATGCGGTTGGCGGCGTCCAGGACCGAACGCGCCTTGCGCTGGCGATCATCCAGCAACGCCTGCTTGTGCGTGTCAAAGGCCTCGACCAGTTCCTCGCGCTTGCTGAGGATGTCGCCAAGGAACTGTTCGTGCTCACCGAATTGGCTTTCCAGCTCCTCCAGCTGCACCAGCAGCCGCGACAGCTGTTCGTCGGCACGCTCAGGGTCGGTGGACAGCGCCAGTGCGCTGGTGATCGATTGCGAGAACAGCGCGAACTGTGCGGCGAACTGGGCCACGGCCTCGGCCGAGCCCAGCGACCTGCGGCGCTGATCAGCGCGCGCACGTGCCTGATTGAGACGGCCGTACAACACCGAGATCGACTCGACCACGCGGGTTCGGGCAGTGGCATCGTCCACCTTCAGGCCGGCCATCAACTCGGACAGCATGTCCAGGTCGGCAGCCATGCTGCGCAGCCCTTCCAGCTGCTCGTCCAGCTGGCGCGCACTCTGCGCCTGCTGTGCGCTCTCATCCAGTGCCTGCAGGCGGCTGGCCAGCGGTGCCAGCGCAGCGTCTTCGGCCAGGAAGCCGCCGGTGGCGGCACCAACACGGTCCTGCGCCTCCACCAGCTCGGCAGCCATTGCGTCGATGCGCGCGGTGTCGATGTAACGCAGCTCGCGGATGGTCAGCAGCCGTCCGCGCAGTGCGGTGATCGCATTGAGTGCCTCGACGAAGGCCTGCACTTCATTCCAGTTCTGCGGCTGCAGGCGGCCCAGCAAGGCTTTGTGCGCGGCCTCCGCCTCGACCATCGCCTGCGACGACTGCTGGCGGATCGACTGCACCTTCTCGTACTCGTCCAGCACCGATTCGCCGGTGGCGCTGATCTGCCGGAGCAGCGCCTCGGCACCATCGCAGGCATCGTCGCCCAGCCAGTGGTGCGCGTCGAACAGGCGCCGGGTATCGGCCACCAGGCGCTGGTAGCGCTGTACCGACACGTCCTGGCCATCAATCCCGCGTGCCAGGTTGAACAGGTTGGAGATGCCACGTACCAGTTCGGCGTTGCCGATGCGCCCCATGAAGGTGTTGCCGGGCGGTCGGCTGGCGGCGAATTCGTCGCTGCTGAACGGGGTCTGCCAGACCTGCATCGGGTGGATGCGGGTTGGTTCGTTGCCTTCGGCATGGAACAGCACCATGCGCCCGTCCTGCAGGAAGGCGTAGCCATGGCCGAACACCGGATTCTGCAGTACGCGCTGGATGGTGTTGTAGACGAACAATGCCGAGCGACCGCCTTCACGCTCGTAGAAGATGTAGAGCACATCTTCGCCGTTGGGTGAGCGGATGCTGCGCTTGAACTGCATGCCGGCCATCGAGGCGTCGAACGCCTTGTGTTCGCCGCCCTGCAGGTAATAGCCCCCCGGGAAGATCACGCCATGGTCTTCGGGCAGCTGCACGCAGGCCTGCACGATGGCATCGTTGCGCACGATATCGCCGGTCAGCGTGTTGTAGATCAGGCCACGCCACGCCGTCTCGCGATACGGCAGCACCTTCAGCAGTACCAGCGAGCCCACCCGCGCGAACTCGAACTGGGCGTCGTCCAGCGACTGCGTGCTGTCCTCCACCGGCTCGCTGTAGATGCCCTGCCCGGTCTCGGTGTTGTTCTCGACCTTGATCGTCAGGTCGCCACCGGTGGTCTCGACGAACAGGGTATCGAGGATGTTCAGGTGCGAATGGCGGCCACTGACCGCCAGGTCGCGGGTGGCCTTGGTCCACTCGAAATCGAATGGCGGCGGCAGTGCGATGTCGCGCTCGCCGCGTGCGTCCAGATAGGTCAACTCGCCATCGCGCGAAAGCGCCCAGCGGAACACGCGCACATCGCTGCTGCGCTCGCCGATCTGGAACGAGGCGAGCAACTTGTCACCGACCACGATCAGCTGCAGCAGGCGCGCGTGCTTGTAGTAGGCATACAGCTCGTTGAAGTCGTGCACGAAGCCCGGCTGATCGAGGAAGCTGCCCTTCAGCTCCAGCGCGGCGACGTCGTAGCCATCGCTGCCCTGCACCAACCGGTACAGGCCGAACACGTCCTCGATGCGGGTCTGGGTCTTGAGCCCGATGAACACGTTGTAGCCGAACAGCAGGCGGTCCGGCCCCACCTGCACGATATCGCGGCCGACGCAGTTGTTCTCGCTGCGGATGCGGAAGCGACCGGCCACCTCCAGGCGGCTGTCGCCGAACTCGGCCAGGCGCTGGCGGTTGAGCTGTTCGGCAACGGCCTGCAGCCGCTGGCCCTGATCTTCAAGCCGGCGGCGCAGCACTTCATAGGCGCCGCCCTGGGCGACGGCCTGGTCGACGGTATCGCCGGCACCCTGGGCTGCAGAGGGCTCGGCGGTCGGTGTGGTTTCAGACATCAGCAGGTTTCCGGCTCACGGACGGCCGGCCATCGAAACGGCCGGCACGGTGGGCGATGGCACGCGCCATCGCCGGGGGGATCAGCGTGCGCTGTCGACCACGGGGGTGGCGGTGACAGGCACGCTCTGCACGTCCTCGGCGATCTGCCGCGGTGCGCTGTCGGTCACGTTGACCCCCAGGTAACGCTGCATCAGCTCCTGCACGATCGGGCTCTTGCCGGCGAAGCCTTCAATCGACTTGCCCAGCGAGACCGCCTTGATCAGGTTCTCGAACATGCCGCCGTCGCCACCCACCAGATCGATGTCGGCGTTGCGCAGTGCGCTGGCGATGACGCCGGCGTTCTCGCGCGAGACTTCCTTGCCGGCTTCGATCGAGGCCAGGGCCTGCTTCAGGCTGTTGTCCAGCATCATGCGGAACTCTTCGTGGCCACGTGCCTGGTCGCTCAGCGAGGCGATGGCTTCGAACTTGCGGACCAGGCCTTCGGCCTCGGCCAGCAGCTTCTTCTGCACAACGCCCGCTTCGGCATTGCCCAGCGATTCGGTGGCGGTAGCGCGGGCCAGGCCCATCTTTTCTTCGCCCTGTGCCTGCGCCTGCAGCGTCTCGGCCAGCACGCGGGCTTCGTTGCTGCCCTGCTTCAGGTTGGCTTCGGCCTTGGCTTCGATCACCCGCGCTTCAGCGATACCCACCTTTTCGATGGCCAGTGCAGACGCTTCGCGCACCTGTGCTTCGGCCAGACCGGGTGCAGCCTGCTCGGCACGGAACGCATCGGCCAGCAGGCGCTTGGCTTCGGCCTGCTTGCCGGCGGCTTCGTGCTCGGCCTGGGCCAGCGTGGTCAGTTCAACCGCACGGTGCTTGGACGCGGTCTCGCGCGCCTGCGCTTCCTTCACTTCACGTACCAGCGACTCCTGCGCCTTCGCTTCGGCTTCCAGGATCAGCACCTGCTTCTGACGATCGGCCTCGGACACCTCGCGCACTTCCTTGATGCGCTCTTCTTCCTGCGCCACGGTCTTGTCGATGGAGATGCGTTCGCGGGTGATGTTGGCCACATCCATCTTGCCCTGCTCGACCACCTTGTCGCGCTCCACGCCCTGCAGCTGCACTTCACGGTCGGTGGTAACCTGCTCCAGCTGGCGCGCGCGCTCCACGCGCTCGGCCTCGATGGCGACCGCGCGTTGACGGTTCTGCTCGGCCACTTCCACTTCGCGCAGGCGGTTCTGGTCACGGATCTCGATCAGCTGCTGTGCTTCGATGCGCGCGTTCTCGGACAGCTGGCGCTGCTCTTCCTGCACCTTGGCCGTCTCGGCTTCCTCGCGCGCGCGAATGGTGTCGATCTCGCGCTTCTGCCGTGCTTCGGCCTCGGCCTGCTGGCGTTCCAGCGCCAGCAGCGCCTCGCGTGCTTCCACGTTCTTCTTGGTGATGGCCAGCTTCTCGTTCTGCTCCAGCTCGTTGGTCACCACGTTCTGTGCGGCGGTCAGCTCGGTGATCTTGCGGATGCCCTGTGCGTCGAGGATGTTGAACTGGTCCAGCAGCGATTTCGGGGTCTGTTCCAGATAGTCGATGGCCACGTCTTCCAGCACATAGCCGTTCAGATCGTTGCCGATCACCGCGATGATCTCATCGCGGAATTCCTGGCGCTTCTCGAACAGCTCAGTGAAGTCGAACTTCTTGCCCACCGTCTTCAGCGCTTCGGAGAACTTGGCATTGAACAGTTCATCCACAGCGTGCTTGTCCGAGGCCCGGTCAGCGCCGATGGCCTTGGCCACGCGCAGCACGTCAGCCTGGGTTTCGTTGACGCGCAGGTAGAAGGCCACGGCGATGTCGGCACGCATGTTGTCGCGGCAGATCAGGCCTTCCTTGCCGCGGCGGTCGATCTGCAGGGTGATCAGGCTGATCCGCATCAGCTCGGCGCGGTACAGCACCGGAATGATCAGGGCGCCGGTGAAGTGCACTTTCGGCGTGGAACTCATGTCGTTGACGATCAGGGCCACGCCCTGGTCGACCTTGCGGTAGAACGCCTTGAACAGGCCCGCCACACCGAGCAGGAGGACCAGAATGCCGCCCACGATGATGAGGAAGGGGAGCACGGATGCCAACGTCATTGATGATTCTCCTTGTTGCCCGGAAGCAGGTTGTCCTGGAAATCGAGGGCGATCGCGTCGGCGCGAACCACCCGGTAGTAATGCTGTGCGGCGATGTGCTCGACCAGCACGATGCGCTCACCACGCTGCAGTTCGATGTCGCTGCGGATCTGCAGTACCAGCCCTGCGCCCCCATCATCGACAGTGGCATGGCCGTGGCGGGTGTCCGCTCTGGGCGAGGCGACCACGCCAACGCGGCCCAGCAGCGAGGCCTGCGGCACGGGGCGCAGGCGTAGCAGGAAGCGGCGGATGGGGCGCAGCAGCAGCGCGGTGACCGGCACTGCCGGCAGCGGCGCAAGCACGGCCACCACGGTGCCCAGTGACCAGCGCAGCAGGTCGGGCAGCGGCAGCAGCAGGTACAGGTGGATGAAGTAGGTCAGGACCCAGGCGAACAGGCTCAGCAGGGTTATCACGACCATCAGCGGCACCCCGCCCAGCCCCCATCGTGCCAGCAGCGCGGACAGGCCCGTCAGGTCGGCATCGCCGCCGAGCGCGCCGTCGGCCCCTGCCTCGCCAAAACCGTCATCAACCAGGCCGAAGGCGGCTACGCCCCAGTACAGCACCGCCACCGCCAGCACGATGCTGTACGGGAGGGTGGGATACCCGAACACGACGGTGAGGAATTCCTGCATCGCTTGCCTTCCTGGGCTGGGGCGTCAGGCGCCCGTTCGGGACGCGCAGCGCGCGCCCCGTCGATCCCCGCGCCAGCCCTCATGGCAGGCGCGCTTGGGTCCATCCTATGTGAAGAATGCGTGCAGGCTCAAATCTGCGTGCGAATCGCCGCAAATGGTGACGCCAATCACTCGAGAACCGTGCAGTCCGCGCGACGCACTTCCTCGACGAAGGTGCGCATCTTGTAACCGTCCTTGATGCCCGGCTCCAGCTCGATGCCGCTGGAGACGTCCACGCCCCAGGGCAGGGTAGCCAGCACGGCGTCGTAGACGTTTTCCGGGTTCAGGCCGCCGGCCAACAGAAACGGCCGGTGCAGCCCGGTCGGGACGCGGCTCCAGTCGAAGGCCACGCCGGTACCGCCACCGCCGCCCGGCGCATGGCTGTCGAACAGGAAGCCGGCCGCGCTGGGGTAACGCAGCTGCAGGGTGCGGGCGTTGACCTCTTCACGCCCGCCCATGGCGATCGCCTTCAGGTACGGCATGTTGAAGCTGCGGCAGAAGCTCTCGTCTTCCTCACCGTGGAACTGCAGCAGGGTCGGCCGCACCGTGCGCAGCACTTCACGTACCTCTTCCTTGCTGTTGTTGCGGAACAGCGCCACCACGTCGACCATCGGCGCGATCGCCTGGCGCATCGCGCGGGCCTCGGCCGGGGCCACCCGGCGGCTGCTTTCACGGGCAAAGATGAAACCCACTGCGTCCACGCCCAGCTCACCGGCCAGGCGGACATCGCCGGCGCGGGTCATGCCACAGAACTTGATGCGCGTGCGGTAGTAGGAGCGGCTCATAGCGTGACCTCGGCGGGCAGATGCCAGTTGTCGGGGTACAGGGGCCCAAGGAACACCAGGCCCTGCGGCGGTGCGGTGGGACCGGCTACGGTGCGATCGCGCCCAGCCAGCAGTTCAGCGATCCATTCCACCGGTTTCTCGCCGCTGCCCACCAGGATCAACGAACCGACGATATTGCGGACCATGTGATGAAGGAATGCATTGCCCTGTACTGCGACCTCGATCACCTCGCCGTGGCGGCTGACCTGCAGCGACTGCAGTTCACGCCGTGCATGCCGCGCCTGGCACTGCACCGAGCGGAATGCATTGAAGTCATTCTCGCCAAGCAGGGCCTGCCCGGCAGTGTGCATGAGCGTTTCATCCAGCGCACGTCGCTCCCAGCTCAGGGTCTGCCGCTCCAGCGCCGGCCGCACCTCGCGGTTGAGCAGCCGATAGCGGTAGCGGCGCGCGCGTGCGGAGAAGCGGGCGTGGAAATCATCGGCGACCGGAACGCACCAGCGCACCGCGATCGAGCGCGGCAGGCGGGTGGTCGTGCCCAGCATCCAGGCGCGCGGGTCGCGCACCACGTCGGTATCGAAATGCACGACCTGGCATTGGCCATGTACGCCGGCATCGGTACGACCCGCACAGACCACCTGCAGCGGCGTATCCGCCACCGATGACAGGGCCTGTTCAAGACTGGCCTGCACGCTGGGGCCACCCTCGCCCAGGTTCTGCCAGCCTCGGAAATCGCTGCCGTCATACTCGACGCCAAGCGCGTAACGCATGTGCTACCTCGAAGTTTCGGAGGGGGTGACGCTCAGGCCGGGTCGCGCTCGGACCAGACCGCCAGTTCGTTGCCACCGGGCTCGACGAACTGGAAGCGGCTACCGCCGGGGAAAGAGAACACCGGGCGCACGATCGCACCGCCAGCATCACGCACGGCCGCTTCGACCGGCGCCAGTTGATCGGCATACAGCACCAGCAGCGGTGCACCACTCTCAGTGGCCCGCTGTGGCTGGCCGCGGAAGAATCCGCCCTGCAGGCGGCCGTCGTCGAAGGCGGTGTAATCGCTGCCGTAGTCGACGAATGACCAGCCAAACACCTTCTCGAAGAAAGCGCGGCTGGTGGCGGGATCGCTGGAGGCGAATTCGACGTAATCGATACGGTGCTCGCGGCTCATGGCACGGTCCTTGTCGGCAGGTTCGGTCACGGCAATCGCGCCAGCAGCTCGCGGGCCTGTGTCTGGCTGTGAGGATCGCCGCCTTCGGCGACTTCCAGCAGCAGGGTACGCGCCGTCTGTGCATCACCCAGGTCAAGATAGGCGATGGCCAGCTCCAGCCGTTCCTGGCCGGCACGTGGCGACCATCCAGCATCGCTGGCAGGCACAGCCTCCGTCGGTCCGACGTCATCGGGGTGCGCGTCATCGACACGGTCATGGTGGACGGCGTCGACCACGGCCTCGTGCGACTCCGCCGGCAGGTCGAATACGCCACGGAACTGCGGCTGTTGTTCGGCGTGCAGCGCATAGTCCGGCACCCCGACTTCGGCAGCGGGCGCCTGAACTACCGGTTCATCCGGGTGCTGTTCGACAACGAACCCGTCGTCATGCACGGACACCGGTTCGTCCCAGCGTGGCAGATCGGTCACTGCTGC
Source organism: Stenotrophomonas sp. ATs4 (assembly GCF_051861585.1). NCBI lineage: Bacteria > Pseudomonadati > Pseudomonadota > Gammaproteobacteria > Lysobacterales > Lysobacteraceae > Stenotrophomonas > Stenotrophomonas sp. ATs4. The sequence goes on from NZ_JBLYPK010000008.1 coordinate 216,585, forward strand.
AGGCAGCTCCACCACCTGTTCGGAGCGCAGCGTCTCATCCTGCCAGTCGGCCGGCGGAGCGTGGCCGGCCGTCGGTCCAGCATCTGCATCGCCCTGCGTTTCGGTTTCGGTAGCCCAGGCCGGCATCGCCGGCTCCTGGCGGCCCCCTTCAGCAACCACCGACGACCATGAAGACTGCTCGGCCAGGGTATCCAGCGCAGCACCGGCAGGTACCGCAGCGGCAAGCCCGGCGGCATCGTCTTCTTCACGCAGCGGCGGCAGGGGCGACGGCTTGCGACGGCGCAGCAGCCAGGCCGCAGCGGCCGCCAACAGCAACACCGGCAGCCCCAGCCAATACCACGGCGTTGCTGCGTCGCGTGCGCCCGGAGCCTGCGCCAGGCGCTGCTGCGCGGCGGCCAGATCATTGTCCTTCATGGCAATCAGCGATTGCTGCTGTTGCTTCAGTGCTTCCAGGTCGGCGACGCGCTGCTTCAGTTCGCCGATCTCGGCATCGCGGGTGGCGATGTCCTCACGCGCCTGGCGCAGTTGTTCGTTGCCCAGCATGTCACCCTCGCTGCCGGCAGCGGTGCCGGTGGTTGTGCCCGCATGCGCGGCGTCGGACGCCAGCGCCGGAGCGATCTCAAGTCGTGCCCCGTTGGCCGCAGCCGGGGAAGAATCGGTGGTCGCGACCGCCTTGGCAACCGGGGCAACCGTGCCCGCCGGTTGCGGCACGGTGCGCGCCTGTCGCCATTGCGCCACGTGCTCGCGCACCAGCGCGGCAGCCTCGGCGGCATCGACTGCCGCCAACGCATCGCTGCCCGGCATGCGCAGCACCGCGCCCTGCTTGAGCAGGTTCACGTTGCCACGAATGAAGGCTTCGGGATTGGCGCGCAGCAGGGCGATCATCGCGCGGTCGCGGCTGACCTGATTGCCTCGGGCAACTGCGCCTGCGATCTGAGACAGGGTCTGCCCACGCTGCACGGTAACGCTGCCATCGGCTGATGGCGCGGCGACCTGCGTGGCCGCTGCGCGCGGGCGTGCCGGTGCCGGTGCCGGTGCCGGTGCCGCAGCGGAAGCACGCACGGGCTCTGCCGCGCCTGCGGCTTCAGCCGCTGCAGGCTCAGGCGCTGCTTCACGCACGATGGTGTTGGACAGGGTGCCTGCAGGAGCAACGATCTCCGGTTCGGCCACGGCCAGTGCACTGGACGGAGCATCGACCAGCGCAGAGTACTCGCGCACCAGCCGACCCTGACCCCAGTCCGCTTCGATCAGGAAGCTCAGCGACGGGGTCTCGACCGGCGCCTGCGAGGTCACCCGCACCACCGCCCTGCCCTGCGTGTCGCGGGTCAGTTCGAACTGCAGTTCGCTGACCAGCCCGGTCGGCCGTTGCAGGCCTACGCGCTCGAAGGTAACCGGCGAAGCCAGCGCTACGCGCAGGTTTTCCAGCTCGGACGGGTCGGCCGAGACCACCGGGATTTCAGCCAGCAGGGGCTGGCCCGGCTTGGACAGGACACGGATGTCCCCCAAACCCAGGGCAAGCGCCGAACTGCTGGCCAGGGCCAGCAACGCGGCGGAAAGATAGCTGAGCGGACGTTTTGCGCCCTTGGCCCGTTTATTCATGGGCGACACTATAAAGCGTGCGGACCGGGGTCCGCACCCATATCGAGTCGAGCCCATGCTCGGCTGCACGGTCTGGTAGTGCCGGCCGCTGGCCGGCAAAGACGCACATCCCCCATCACGGCAATGCCGGCCAGCGGCCGGCACTACCGATGAGGCAACCGCGGTGATCAGCGCTGTTCGGCAGCGACCAGTTCGGCCAACTGCACGGCGTTCAGCGCTGCGCCCTTGCGCACGTTGTCCGACACGATCCACAGGTTCAGGCCGCGCGGATGCGACAGATCCTCACGGATGCGGCCGACGTACACCGCGTCGGTGCCCGAGGCGTGGGTGACCGGGGTCGGGTAACCACCGGCCTCGTGGCGATCAACCACTTCGATGCCCGGCGACTGCTCCAGCAGCGCGCGCGCTTCGGCGACGGTGACCTTGTCGCGGGTCTCGATCGCCACCGACTCGGAGTGGCCGTAGAACACCGGCACGCGCACTGCGGTCGGATTCACCAGGATGCTGTCGTCTCCGAGGATCTTGCGGGTCTCCCAGATCAGCTTCATCTCTTCCTTGGTGAAGCCGTTGTCCTGGAAATCATCGATGTGCGGGATCAGGTTGAAGGCGATCTGCACCGGGAAGCGCTGCGGGTCGATCTCCTGGAAGCTCAGCAGCTGGCCGGTCTGCTTGCCCAGCTCTTCGGTTGCCGAACGACCACCGCCGGACACCGACTGGTAGGTGGAGACGTTGATGCGCTCGATGCCGTACTTGCGGTGCAGCGGCGCCAGCGCCACCAGCATCTGCATGGTCGAGCAGTTCGGGTTGGCGATGATGCCGCGCGGACGGTTGGCGACCTGCTCCGGATTGACCTCGGACACCACCAGCGGCACGTCATCGTCGTAACGGAAGGCCGAGGAATTGTCGATCACCACCGCACCTGCCGCCGCGAACTTCGGCGCGTATTCCTTGGACACGCTGCCGCCAGCCGAGAACAGTGCGATCTCGACGCCGGTCGGATCGAAGGTGGCCAGGTCCTGGATCTTGACCTTCTGGCCGTTGAACTCGATCTCGCCGCCGGCCGAGCGCTCGGAGGCGAGGACGCTCAGGGTGCCGACCGGGAAATCACGCTCGGCCAGGATCGACAACATGGTCTCGCCAACCGCACCGGTGGCACCGACGACGGCGACGTGGAAACTGCGCTGTGCATTGCTCATGGGGGAAACTCTCACGAAAACGGGGATGGGGAAAAATCACGCACGACAGCTGGGTTCGGGGAACCTCCTCAAGCGGGATGCGCGGAGGTTCCCTATCGTTTCCCGGTTTTTTTGCCCAGAGTCACGCGCGCGGCCATCGCCGCGTCAGCGTTGATCGCGCTCGGCATGCGCGATGGGCTGCCGTCCAGGCCGAGCCCGGCAACCAGATTATCCACGGCCAGCTGTACCATCGCCGTGCGCGTAGCCAGCGACGCGCTGCCGATGTGCGGAGTCAGCACTACGTTGCGCAGCGCCAGCAGTTCCGGGCGCACCTTCGGCTCGCCTTCGTACACATCCAGGCCGGCTGCAGCGAGGCGGCCGCTGGCCAGTGCCTCGGCCAGCGCGATCTCATCGACCAGGCCACCTCGGGCGATGTTCACCAGCGTGGCCGACGGCTTCATCTTCGCCAGCGCCGCCGCATCGATCAGATGGTGCGAGGCCGCGGTATACGGCAGCACCAGCAACAGGTGGTCGGACTGCGCCAGCAGCGTATCCAGGTCCACATAGGTGGCGCCCACTTCCGCTTCGGTCGCGGCCGGAAGCTGCGAACGGTTGTGGTACAGCACCTTCATGCCGAAACCGTGCGCGCCGCGGCGGGCGACGCCCTGGCCGATGCGGCCCATGCCGAGGATGCCCAGCGTGCTGCCGTGGATGTCGGCACCGAGCATGGTCTGGAACGACCACTGCTGCCACTGCCCCTCGCGCAACCAGCGCTCGGATTCGGTGATGCGGCGCGCGGTGGCCATCAGCAGCGCGAAACCGAGATCGGCGGTGGTTTCAGTGAGAACGTCCGGGGTGTTGCTGGCGAGGATGCCGGCCGCACTGAGCGCGTCGACGTCCAGGTTGTTGTAGCCGACCCCGACATTGGCGATCACCTGCAGCTGCGTGGCATCGGCCAGCTGGGCCGCGCCGATGCGCTCGTTGAGGGTGATGATGGCGCCGTCGGCGCTGGCCAGCTGTTCGGCGATCTGGTCGGGCGTCCACGCGGTAACGGTATCGGTGGTGCGCAGCTGTACGCGATCGCGCAACGGCGCGATGGCCGCGTCGATCAGCGGCTGGCTCACCCATACCGTCGGCCGCGTATCAGCCATCGAACTGACCGGGAATACGCGGGGTGATGGTGCCGACATCGCCGCACTGCGCGCGATGGCGCAGCGCCTGGTCCATCAGCACCAGTGCCATCATCGCCTCGGCGATCGGCGTGGCGCGGATGCCAACGCAGGGATCGTGGCGACCGGTGGTGACCACCTCGACCACGTTGCCGGACGTGTCCAGCGACGGGCCAGGCAGGCGCAGGCTGGAAGTCGGCTTCAGCACGATCGAGGCGACCACCGGCTGGCCGGTGGAAATGCCGCCAAGGATGCCGCCGGCGTGATTGCTGGCAAAACCCTGCGGGGTCAGCAGGTCACGGTGTTCGGTGCCCTTCTGCACGGCGCTGGCGAAACCGTCGCCGATCTCCACGCCCTTGACCGCGTTGATGCTCATCAGCGCGGCGGCGAGGTCGCCGTCGAGCTTGCCGTAGATCGGCTCGCCCCAACCGGGCGGCACGTTGTCGGCGACCACGTCCACGCACGCGCCAACCGAATCACCGGACTTGCGCAGCGCATCCATGTACGCCTCCAGCTCCGGCACCTGCGCTGCATACGGCCAGAAGAACGGATTGTCTTCCACCGCCGACCAGTCGAAACCGGCCGGCGTGATCTCGCCCAACTGCGACAGGTAGCCACGCACGGTGACGCCGAAGCGCTCGGCCAGCCACTTCTTGGCGACCACACCGGCGGCCACGCGCATGGTGGTCTCGCGCGCCGAGGAACGGCCGCCGCCACGCGGGTCGCGGATGCCGTACTTGTGCCAGTAGCTGTAGTCGGCATGGCCCGGGCGGAACTGCTGGCCGATGTTGCTGTAATCCTTGCTGCGCTGATCCGTGTTGCGGATCAACAGCGCGATCGGGGTGCCGGTGGTCAGGCCCTCGTACACACCGGACAGGATCTCGATCTCATCGGCCTCGCGGCGCGCCGAGGTGTGCCGGCTCTTGCCGGTGGCACGGCGCTGCAGGTCGTGGGCGAACTCGGCCGCGTCCAGCGCCAGCCCCGGCGGGCAACCATCGATCACGCAGCCGATGGCCGGCCCGTGCGATTCGCCGAACGTGGTGACCGAAAACAGTTTGCCAAAGGTATTACTGGACATGGGAGACCGGGGGGATCGGGGGGATGGCGGGACCAGACAGCGCCGCGCGCAGCACCCGCGGCAGGTGTCGCGCGGCAACCAGCACCGGCAGCACCGTAAAACTCATCACGAACGCCATTGCACCCAGGCCCGTCGCATCACGCGACAAGCGGGTCCACAGCATCCACAGCGCAACCGCCGAGCCCAGCAGCAGGCCTGCGGCCAGCAACCGGGACAATCCACGCCGCCGTTGCAGGTCCGGCGTGGACATCACCGCGGCCAGAGTGACCGCCATGCCGCCCAGCAGACCGCTGGCGCCAAAGACAACGCCCTTGATGTGGTACCAGAGCTGTTCCCTCGGCGCTGCGGCATAGGTGCAGTTCATCGTATCGCCGGCATGACAGGCCACCCCGCTTTTCAGCGCGGCCAGCATGATGCCGACGGAAAACGGCAACAGCATCAGCATCGGCAACAGCAGGACCAGGTCGGTCCAGCAGATGCGCGACACCCTGGCCGTTCTATCGGGCATTGGCCAGCTCGGTGATGCGCGCGCTGTGCGCGATCAGCTCGCGGCATTCGACAGCGAAGATGCCCATCTGGCCAACCTTGAATTCGACCCAGGCGAAGTCGACTTCCGGCAGCAGCTTGATCAGGTGCTGCTCGGACTCGCCCACTTCACAGATCAGCAGGCCGTCTTCGCTCAGGTGCAGCGGCGCGTCACGCAGGATCTTCAGCACCAGGTCCAGGCCATCGTCGCCGGCACGCAGGCCCATCTCCGGCTCGTAGGAGTACTCCTGCGGCAGCGCATCGGTCTCGTCGTTGGTGACGTACGGCGGATTGGTGACGATCAGGTCGTAGTGGCGGCCGGTCAGGCCGTTGAACAGGTCCGACTTGAGCAGCGTGACGTTGTGCGCCTGCAGGCGCTCCTTGTTCTCTTCGGCCAGCGACAGCGCGTCATCGCTCAGGTCGACACCGTCCACCTCCCAGTTCGGGTAGTAGTGGCCCATGGCGATGGCGATGCAGCCCGACCCGGTGCACAGGTCCAGCGCGCGGCTGACATCGCGGCCGGCCAACCACGGCTCGAAGCCGCATTCGATCAGTTCGGCGATCGGCGAGCGCGGCACCAGGGCGCGCTTGTCGCTCTTGAAGCTCAAACCCGCAAACCAGGCTTCACCGGTCAGGTAAGCGGCCGGGATGCGTTCGTCGATACGACGCTGGAACAGGTCCAGCACGCGCAGCTTCTCCGCCTGCAGCAGGCGCGCCTGGCCATAGGCCGGGCCCAGATCGTGCGGCAGGTGCAGGCTGTGCAGCACCAGCTGGGTGGCCTCATCCAGCGCGTTGTCGTAGCTGTGCCCGAAGGTCAGTCCGGCTTCGTTGAAACGGCTGGTGCCGTAGCGGATCAGATCGATGATCGTGTGGAGTTCGGCGGCCGTTTCAGCGGTCATGGCGGTACTGCGGGCAAAGTGGCCCCCGATTATAGAGGCTGGCGCCCGCGGCGGCATCCGTTGCGGCAGAAACGATCGGGCCGCAGCCGGTATGATGGAGCCCACTTCGCGCGGGGGCTCCCATGTTCAATCGCAACGCCGGCATCATCCTGCTGATCGCCCTGGCGGCGGGTCTCGGCCTGCTGGCGGCCCAGCAGGTGTTTGCGCCGAAACCGCCGGCCAATGCCCCGGCCACCGAAGCGATCACCCTGTACCCGCATACCCGTGAACTGCCCGACTTCAACCTGGCCCAGTCCGACGGCACCCGCCTGATACCGGGTGAGCTGAAGGGCCACTGGACCCTGGTGTTCCTGGGCTTCACCTTCTGCCCCGACGTCTGCCCGACCACCCTGGCCGAGCTGGCCGCTGCCCAGAACCAGTGGGAGGCCCTGCCCGACAGCCTGCGCCCGCGCGTGCTGTTCATCTCGGTCGACCCGGATCGCGACAGCGCCACCCGCCTGGGCGAGTACGTGCACGGTTTCCACAAGGACACCCTGGCCGCCACCGCCGACATTCCCTCGCTGGAGCGCTTCGCCACCTCGCTGGGCTTCGTGTTCCAGAAGGTGCCGGGCAAGCACTTCGACGAGAACCCTGAGGATTACACCGTCGAGCATTCGGCCAGCCTGGCCGTGCTCGACCCGCAGGGCCGCCTTGCCGGCCTGGTGCGGCCCCCGTTCAACGCGCCGGCCATTGCCCGCGACCTGCAGAAGCTGACCGAGAAAACCGCCCCATGAGCCTCACCACCGCCCTGACGTACGCCCTGCCCCACCGCCTGCTGTCCTCGATGGCGCGTTCGCTGGCGTACTCGGACGATCCGCGCGTATCGCGCTGGCTGATCGACACGGTCACCCGCAAGTTCAACGTCAATCTGGACGAAGCGGCCAACCCAGACCCGCGCAGCTATGCGACCTTCAACCAGTTCTTCACCCGTGCGCTGAAGCCGGGCGCGCGCGTGGCCGATGCCGATCCGCGCAGCCTGGTGATGCCGGCCGATGGCCGCGTCAGCCAGCTGGGGAAGATCGAGGCCGGTCGCATCTTCCAGGCCAAGGGCCAATCGTTCACCGCTGCCGAACTGCTGGGCAGTGACGAGGACGCCAAGCCGTACAACGACGGTCTGTACGCCACCGTGTACCTGTCACCGCGCGACTACCACCGCGTGCACATGCCGTGGACCGGCACCCTGCGCGAAACCGTGCACGTGCCAGGCCGCCTGTTCAGCGTCGGTCCGGCCGCAGTGAAGGGCGTGCCGCGCCTGTTCGCACGCAACGAGCGCCTGGTCTGTCATTTCGACACCAGCTTCGGCCCGATGGTGAGCGTGATGGTCGGTGCCCTGCTGGTGTCCGGCGTGGAAACCGTGTGGAGCGGCGAGGAGATTCCGGCCTACGGTGATCGGATCACCCGCAAGGATTTCCGCGGCCAGGGCATCCAGCTGGAGCGCTTCGCCGAGATGGCACGCTTCAACTACGGCTCGACCGTGATCGTGCTACTGCCGCCGGGCGTGGCCGAGTTCGCTCCGCAGCTGGGCGCGGAAAGCCCGGTGCAGCTGGGCCAGGCGCTGGCGAAGCTGCGCTGAGACTTCGGTAGTGCCGGCCGCTGGCCGGCATCTCCGTTGATCCAACGCGTCGAGCATTGCCGGCCAGCGGCCGGCACTACCGGTACACGCCCTACTGCAGGGCCGGGGCCGGGCCGACGTCCATGCCGTCGTAGTCTTCCACGCCCTTTTCCGCGGCCAGGGCAGCGAACTCCTGGTTGCGGCGGTCCAGCGACGCTTCGTCGTGGATTTCCACGCGCTCCACATGCAGCACATGGAACGGCGCCCCGCCTTCTTCCGGCTCCTGCTCGAACAGTTCAACGAAGCTGTAGCCCTGCGCCTGCAGATGATCCGCCAGCGCCTGCAACGGCTCGGCCGTGGAGTGGACGAAGAAATACCCCCACAGCAACGGACCGTTGATGTCCCAGTCGGTGTTTTCGCGGAGGTTGGCGAACAGGTTGCGGGTGTCTTCGAGGTCCATGCGGGTTCCAGGGGTCGTGGGGGATTACTTGTCGCAGCCCTGCAGCTTCAGCGTCTGGCCGTGGCGCAGGCTGTAGGCCGGGGCCTTCAGGCCGTTGGCGCGGGCCAGGGTCGGCACGTCGCACTGGAACTTCGCGGCAATGGCGCCCAGGGTCTCACCCCGGCCCACCTTGTGGCTGCGCACCGGCTTCGGCCGCGCCGCCGGGCGCGGTGTGGCCACCGGAGCGACGGGCGTAGTCGGCACACTGGTGGACGCGGCGGCATCGGCCACCGGCACCACGCCACCCACGGCCACGCTGCCGGTGTAGCTGGCCGCGGTCGGGCGCTTGATCGCCGCGTTCAGATCGGCGGTGATCAGCGTGCGGGCGAGGTCGGCACGCGGGCCACTGACGCAGTTGCGCTGGTACAGGCCGGCGATGCGGGTGGTGGCGTTGATCAGCGTACCGGCCGGAATCCAGCCATCGGCTTCATAGCGCGGGTTGAGGTTTCGCAGCGCGCGCATGTAGCCATCGCGGGTGCCATGGCTGCCCAGGCAGATGGTCAGTTCGTAGATGGTGGTGGACTTGGCCAGGCGCAGCGTGGCGGGCTGCGCACTGATCTTCGGCAGTTCCACGCCGTACTGCTGCGGGTGCAGGAAGATCCAGGCCGCGGCGATCACCATCGGCACGTAGTCCTTGGTCTCACCAGGGAACTGGTTGTAGACGCTGTCGGTCCAGAAGCTCTGGCCACCGCTCTGCTTGAACACGCGTGCGGCACGGCCTTCGCCACCGTTGTAGGCGGCCACCGACATTTCCACGTTGTTGTTCAGTTCGCGCAGGCGCTCGTTGAGGTAGCTGGCACTGGCCTCGGCGGCGCTGCGCGCGTCGAAGCGGGTATCGAAGCCGGTGCCGTCCGGGCCGAGGCCGAAGCGGCGGCCGGTGGCCGGCATGAACTGCATCAGGCCGGCGGCGCCGGCGCGCGAGGACGCATGCACGCGGCCGTTGGATTCCTTGGCCATGATGCCGAACAGCAGCGCCTCGGGCAGGCCACGCTTCTCCCACTCCGGCCACATCACCGCACGCAGGTTCTGGTAGTTCTCGTAGCTGGTCAGCAGCGCCGGGCGCATGTCGGTCAGCCAACGGCGGATACCGGCCTGCACCGCCGGGTTGTACTCGACCATGGTGTCGAAGGCGTGCCGCTTGTCGTTCAGCAGTGCGGCCGCGCGGGCGGCCTCGGGCACGTCAGCAGTGAGCGGGCCGATATGGTCGGGGTCGGCTTCCAGTCGGTCGCCACCTTCATCGGCCACATCATCACTGGCAGCAGCATCGGCATCGTGCTTGAGCAGGCGCTTGTAGCTGGCCAGCAGGGTGCCCATCTGGCAGCCCTTCTGCTTCACGCAGTCGTTGAGGACATCTTCCATGTCCTCCAGCGCGGCGTCGGCCTCGTTGCTGCCTTTCGGGTCAGCATTGGCGACCAGCAGCAGCGCATCGCTGTAGCGCTTCTCGGCGGCGGTCATGCGCTGCTGCAGCGCATCCACCTTCACCTTGTCCCGGGCCGAGACCCGCTGTGCATGGGCATCGGGTGCCAGGGAAACCAGGCCGGCCAGGGCCAGCAGCGGCCAACCGCGGGAAATCAGGACAGGAACGGGCATTGATGGCACTGTGTGCGAAACAGGCAGGCAGAGTAGCGGCGCCGCCAAGGTCCGGGCAAGCGGACCTTCGGACCGTCACCGCCGGCGGTTAACATTGGGCTATTCACCACAAGGGCTGGACCATGGATCCGATTCTGCTCGGCAAAGGCATCACCGACGATGTTGCCGTCACCCTGCTGCCGAAACTGGGCAACCGTCACGGTCTGGTGGCCGGCGCTACTGGCACCGGCAAGACGGTGACCCTGATGACCCTGGCCGAGGGCTTCTCGCGGCTGGGCGTGCCGGTGTTCCTGGCCGATGTGAAGGGCGATGTGTCCGGTCTGGCCGTGCCCGGCACCGGTGCCGAGAACCTGCTGGCGCGTGCCGCCGAGATCGGCGTGGCCGACTATGCGCCGGCCGCCAGCCCCACCATTTTCTGGGACCTGTACGGCAAGCTCGGCCACCCGGTGCGCACCACGGTGAGCGAGATGGGCCCGACCCTGCTGGCGCGCATCCTCGAGTTGAACGATACCCAGGCCGGCGTGCTCGACATCGTCTTCAAGCTGGCCGACGACCGTGGCCTGCTGCTGCTGGACATGGACGATCTGCGCGCCCTGCTTGGGCTGGTGGCCGAGGAGCGCAAGGACATCTCCACCGAGTACGGCCTGGTCAGCGCGCAGTCCATCGCTGCGATCCAGCGATCGGTGCTGCGCCTGGCGCAGGATGGCGGCGAGAACTTCTTCGGTGAGCCGGCCCTGGAACTGGCCGACATCATGCGGGTCAATCACGACGGCCGCGGCGTGATCGGCATCCTCGCCGCCGACCAGCTGGTGCTCAAGCCGAAGCTGTATTCCACCTTCCTGCTGTGGCTGCTGTCGGAGCTGTTCGAGCAGTTGCCGGAGGTGGGTGACCTGGACAAGCCGAAGCTGGTCTTCATCTTCGACGAGGCCCACCTGTTGTTCGACGATGCACCGCCGTCGTTGGTACAGCGCATCGAGCAGGTGGTGCGCCTGATCCGCTCCAAGGGCGTAGGCGTGTACTTCTGCTCGCAGTTCCCGGACGACGTGCCGGGCAACATCCTCGGTCAGCTGGGCAACCGCGTGCAGCACGCGCTGCGTGCGTTCACCCCGCGCGACCAGAAGGCGGTGAAGACCGCGGCCGAAACCTTCGTACCCAATCCGAAACTGGACGTGGTGAAGGTACTGAGCCAGCTCGGCACCGGTGAAGCGCTGGTATCCACCCTGCAGGACAAGGGGGTACCGATGCCGGTGCAGCAGACGATGATCGCGCCGCCCCGCTGCCGGATGGGGCCGATCACCGACGCCGAACGTGCACAGGTACGTGCGGGAAGCCCGGTCGGTGCCCGCTACGATACCGCGATCAACCGCGAATCGGCGGCCGAACTGCTGGCACAACGTGCGCAGAAGGCGGTTGAGAAAGCAGAGGCCCCCGCGGCCCGCAGCCGTGAGCAGGACGAGGCGCAGGAAGGTGGCTTCGGCCAGTCGATCAAGGACGCGATCTTCGGCACCAAGCGCCGCCAGGGCATGATCGAGACCATGGCCAAGCAGACCACGCGCACGGTCGGCACCAAGTTGGGCAACCAGATCGTGCGCGGCATTCTGGGCGGGATTTTCGGCGGCAAGCGTTGATGTGATCTGCCGCTGCCGGGGTCAGAGCCCTTTCCGCTGGAAAGGGATCCGACCGCACTCCCTCTATCGCTCCCTCTCTCGAAAAGAAGTCGTATTGCATGTCCCGTTGGCGCCCCCCTGCAGAGAAGAGTACCGCCCTGATCACCGCCTCCGGCCATGCCCGGTTGAAGGCTGAACTGGATGACCTGTGGCGCGTACGACGCCCGGAAGTAGTGAAGGCGCTGGCCGCCGCCGCCGCAGAGGGTGACCGCTCGGAGAATGCCGAGTACACCTACCGCAAGAAGCAGCTGGGTGAGATCGACCGCCGCGTACGCTACCTGACCAAACGGCTGGAATCGCTGCGCGTGGTCGACACCACGCCGACCGATCCGCAGGCGGTGTTCTTCGGCGCGTGGGTGGATCTGGAGAACGTGGACAGCGGGGAGGCCAGCCGCTATCGCATTGTCGGCCCGGATGAGACCGACGCAGGCCTGGGCTGGATCAGCATCGACTCACCGCTGGCGCGGGCACTGCTGAAGAAGCGGTTGGATGACGAATTCTCGGTGGAACTGCCGAGCGGGCCGCACACTTTTGCGGTGATCGGCGTCGAATACGAGCCTGTGTAGCGTCGAGCCATGCTCGACTTCGCTGTCAATGTAAAGGCGAGCCCACGCTCGACTTCGCTGTCACTGTAGAGCCGAGCCCACGCTCGGCTGATGAGCCACGCAGTCGAGCATGGCTCGACTCTACAGAAGCAACAGCGGCATCGGGTACTGGCGGCCGGCGCGCAGCGGGCGGAAATAGTCAGCATCTGCGTAGAAGGCAGCGTCCTGTCCCTTATGCCAACCCGCGATTCCAGCCAACGGCAGCGGACGCAGCTGCAAGGGATCGGTGACTGCCCTGCCCTCGGCGATGGCCACAGTCACCGCATCAACGCAGACCTCATCGCCATCCCCCTGCACCACCACGCACTTGCCCACCAGCCGACGATCCGGCAGCAGCGCCTGCTCCATCAGTGCGTGCCCGAATACCGCAGCGACGGCGATGTCGCCGCTGAGCCAATATCTCGATTCAAACAGTGCATGCCAGTCGTGCACATCCCAGGCAGCCAGCAACGTGTGATTGCGCACGCGCACGATCACGCCGGTTTCGTCGAACTGGGTCAACGCGGCCTGCGCACGGTTGCGCTGGCCCGGCGGCATGGATGCCATATGCCTGCACTGCTGCACATTGAGCGCCTGCTTGAGCTGCGGGTAACGGGCCCATACCAGTGCATTGAACAGGTCATGCCAGTTGTCGGCGCGGGTGGCGATGCGTCCCTGTGCGATGCGGGCTTCGTAGTGCAGGCCGTCGGCCAGCAGCGTGGCATCCTGCTCGACCAGATGCTTACCTGGCAGCGCGAGGCGTGTCTCAAGCGCTGCAATGGACGGCCACTCGGGGCTGGCCAGCAGATCATGGACGTCGCGCAATCCGGCGAACACCGGGTGCGCGAACACCTGCGGATCGACCGCCGCACGCGGCGGCGGCACGAAGCGGCGGACACCGCTGCCGTCACCGGCGGCGGTCGTCGCTGCGGTCACAGCACCTTGAGGTCGAGCACCGGGCGGGCCGCAGACGGCAGCGCGTCACCGTACAGGTCGTGCTCGTCGCTCTCGGTGATCTCCACGTCGACGAACTCACCCACGCGCAGCGGCACCTGGTCGGCATTCTGGATGTGCACCAGACCGTCGATCTCCGGTGCATCGGCCTTGGAGCGGGCTACGGCGATATCGCCTTCGATGGCATCGACCAGGCACTGCTGCACGGTGCCGATCTTGGCCTCCAGCCGCGCAGCGGAAATCTGCGCCTGCTTTTCCATGAAGCGGGCCAGGCGCTCCTGCTTCACCTCTTCCGGCACTGCATCGGGCAGATCGTTGGCGGTGGCACCTTCAACCGGCGAATAGGCGAACGCGCCCACCCGGTCCAGCTGCGCTTCGTCGAGGAACGACAGCAGTTCCTCGAATTCGGCCTCAGTCTCGCCCGGAAAACCGACGATGAAGGTCGAGCGCACGGTGATGTCCGGCGCGATACGGCGCCAGTTCTGCACGCGCTCCAGGGTCTTCTCGACCGCACCGGGGCGCTTCATCAGGCGCAGGATGCGCGGGCTGGCGTGCTGGAACGGGATGTCCAGGTACGGCAGGATGCGGTTCTCGGCCATCAGCGGCACCACCTCGTCCACGTGCGGGTACGGGTAGACGTAGTGCATGCGCACCCAGGCATCGAGTTCGGACAAGCCTTCGCACAGTGCCTTCAGGCGGGTCTGGTAGGCCTTGTCGCGCCACATCTTCTCGGCGTATTTCACATCCACGCCGTAGGCCGAAGTGTCCTGCGACACCACCAGCAATTCGCGCACGCCGCCACGTACCAGGCGCTCGGCTTCGCGCAGCACTTCATCCACCGGGCGCGAGACCAGCTTGCCGCGCATCGACGGGATGATGCAGAAGCTGCACTTGTGGTTGCAGCCTTCGGAAATTTTCAGGTAAGCGTAGTGGCGCGGGGTCAGCTTGATGCCGTAGTCGGGCACCAGGTCCACGAACGGATCGTGCTTGGGCGGCAGCGCAGCGTGCACCGCTTCCATCACGCTCTGGTAGTCCTGCGGGCCGGACACCGCCAGCACGTTCGGGTAGGCCTCGCGGATCTGCTCCGGGCGCTTGCCCAGGCAGCCAGTGACGATGACCTTGCCGTTCTGGTTCATCGCCTCGCCGATGGCATCCAGCGATTCGGTCACCGCCGAATCGATGAAGCCGCAGGTGTTGACCACCACCACATCGGCCGAATCGTAGGACGGGACGATGTCGTATCCCTCAGACCGCAACTGGGTGAGGATGCGCTCGGAATCGACAAGAGCCTTCGGGCAGCCAAGGCTGACGAAGCCGACTTTGGGGTTCAGCTGGGACATGGAATCGCGGGACTCTGGGGGCCTGGGCCCCTGCCGTCGTGGCAGGGGTTCCTGGGGGCCGGGGCCTGAAAGGGCGCCAGTATACCGGGGTTGGCGGCCGCGCTCTGAATGGCCCTCGACGCGGCCCCTCCATGCAAAATGAGGGTCTCCTCGACCCACCACCAGCGATATGCAACGAAGGGCGAGTTGGACGCTTTCCTGGCCACTATCAATGATGGCCGCATCCCCGCCGGCTCCGTCCTGATCGCTGAACATCTCGATCGTCTGAGCCCCGCTGAGCCCATTCAGCGCGGTCGACCTAGATCGTCAATGCCGGGATCACGATGGCAACCGCCGGCGACGGCCGCGATTGCAACCGCGCTTGGCTCAAGGGCGCGGCCTATGGACCGGCCTACAGCCTGCTGGTGATGATCCGTGCCCATGAGGAGTCGGACACCAAGAGCAAACGCGTTCGCGCTGCCATCCACCGCAATGCAAGGGATGGCAGAATGACCTGGCGCGGCGTCATCCGGAACAGCAAGGACCCTTGCTGGACCCGGAGACCAAGACGTTTCAGCTCGTGCCAAGCGAGCCGAGGCGGCAAAGCTGGCCATCCGGATGTTCAGGGACAGCCACGGGGCGGTCAGGATCATGCGCACCCTTGCCGAAGAAGGCCTACAGTTGACCAGAAGCTGGCCCTCATTCAAGAGGTCCTCGATCACGACCCCCAGCACATCCTGCTGCTTAGGGTTGAGTGCAGCACGACTTAGCGCCACATACCTTCTGAGTTAGAAAAAATCCCCTACTCGAAGCCGTTGTCACGCATAAATCGATACATGCCCCCTACCGACACGTTCCGATTTTTCGATTGCCTCTGGTTAGAGCGCGTCGTAGCCAGGCTGTGTAAATTGGTCCTGCGCTCCACACCTTCTCAGAAATCCACATTCGACCCATACGCCTAGCAGTCCGCTGCTCCCGCCGCGCATTGCCGGCGGAAGCCTAAACTCCGCCATCACCTCAGCGAAAGTTACACGCTCGCCAATTCGAAGCCGCTCGTCCCGCAGCCAATCGGTCATATGGTCGTTCAACTGCATCAACTGCTGGCTCATCGATAGCCCTCCTTAGAAAAAGGATTCTATCTATTACCGAGCTGCGGCACGAGTAACATTCAGGATGCCTCAAAGTATATTTCAGATACCATTCGGCATCTGAGAGCACTTGAGCATCCTGACATAGGCGGCCTTTGAAAACGCAGGCGCATCCAGCGCCTGCGCATAAGCACTGCCAGCGGTTGATCAGCACCCGCCCTTCCGCGGCTTGAAGGAGCCCGCCATCTTGGCGGAGTCTGGCACTTGAGCGGAACCGCAAATTGCTAGAGCGAGCTCATCAAGTACAGAGCATCAATAGACGTTGACCGCTCCATTGTTTGTTGAGCACACCCGCGGGATGCATGCCGACATAGCAGTCGGGATAACTCCCCGCCTTACACCAATACATACGACTTGAAGAGTATAAGTACCCGTGAATGGGCCGGCGTATTCATCACTAGCGGACGTCGTGCAACGCCCGTTATCAAGAGAGAGTGCCCCGGTAGATTTCCCTGCCAGGGAACTCTGAAAGCGAGCAGTACCTACCGAGTTAAAATTGACGCCGATTGGCGCACTGCCACTAGGCGCCAATGCGAATACGTAGTATCCCGCTTTGGGCTGCACCATGTCGCTGGCGGCTGGCTTTAGTTCCGTAGCGGGATCTGACTCACCTTCACAAGACCAGCCAACCACTGCCGACTCGCCAGATATCACCGTCTCACCATGCCGGGCTTTCGAGTTCGTTACCTCACAGGTAGCCTGATGATAGATCTTCGTCGCTTCAGTTTGGTCATTATAGCGATACACGTAGCCGCCCTTTCCATCTTTGAAAAGGCGCACTTGGACAATCACTTCTCCGCCGTTGAAGTCGGATAGACGCACAGTCCGTTCAACCCATTGCTTGCCATCTGATGACGCCATCTGGCGGTCTTGATACGTTGGCTGATTGGCCAAAGCCAAGGTGGGGATTGTTGCCGCCATCAGCGCACACAGAACGCGAATTCCTTTCTGGATCTTCATCTATTAAACTCCATTTATCAGACGTCCGTGCCTTCTACGCCCCACTCCACAAGCGTGTCAAGTTACGATTTTCAATAGGTCGAGCCATGCGGCTATTCATTGAATCCACAATGTGATTCTGGACACAGGTCGCCATTTGAAACAGCCAATAAATCTATTAGTGTCGCCATTCCTTCTAGCCGACCAATTAGCCTTTGCATTGAACTTGCATCAGAAATTTCATACCCAAGAACAATTGGTTCTCGCAGAAGAAATCAACACATGTGTCGCATCGATCATCGGCGCTCGATCCATTGCAACAGCCTAAGCGGCTTAGCCCGAGAGTCTATTTCACCACGACTTCGGGCAGCCAAGGCTGACGAAGCCGACGTTGGGGTTCAGCTGGGACATGGAATCGCGGGACTCTGGGGGCCTGGGCCCTGCCGTCGTGGAAGGGGTTCCAGGGGGCCGGGCCTGAAAGGGCGCCAGTACCCCTGAATGATCAGCCGCCCGATCGGGCACAGCCGCTGACACCACGCTAACCGGCGCAGCACCGACAATGCAGCCCTGTTCCCCGCAACGAGGTAGAAGACGATGGCCGAGTGGATCACCCTGGATACGCACCACGGCCCGGTACGCGCCTGGCTGGCCCTGCCCGAGGGTACCCCGCGTGGCGGGCTGGTGGTGGTGCAGGAAATCTTCGGCGCCAACCCGCATATCCGTGGCGTGGCCGAGCGCTTCGCCGCCGAAGGCTATGCAGTGCTGGCGCCGTCGTTCTTCGACCTGGTCGATGGCGCCGACGCCGATCCGGACGCCCTGCCCTATGACGCCGAAGGCGTGAAGCAGGGCCTGGAACGGGTCAGTGCGCTGGGCATGGAAAAAGCACTGGAGATCGTCCGTGCCGCAGCAACCCGGCTGGCCCCCTACGGCAAGGTCGGTACGGTCGGTTACTGCTGGGGCGGAACGGTGGCACTGCTGTCGGCCGTCCGCCTGGGCCTGCCCTCGGTCAGCTACTACGGCGCGCGCAACGTCCAGTTCCTGGATGAGACGCCCAAGGCTCCGGTGATCTTCCACTTCGGCGCCCAGGACAAGAGCATCCCGCCGGACGCCATCCAGGCCCATCGCCAGAAGCTGCCGCAGATGGCGACCTACGTCTATCCGGCCGATCACGCCTTCAACCGGGAGGTCGGACATGCGTATGATCCAGACAGCGCCACCCTGGCGCTGCAACGCACCCTGGACTTCTTCTCGGAGCATCTTGGATGAGCGATTTCGAACTCGATTCACGTCTGGCCACCGACAGCGTGCTGGTGGCGGAAGGACCGTTGTCGCAAGTGCGGCTGATGAACGACGAACGATTCCCCTGGCTGGTGCTGGTACCGCGCCTGGCGGGGGTGACCGAGTGGATCGAGCTGGACGGCGAGCAGCAGGACAAGCTGCGCACCGAGCTCAACCGCGCCTGCAAGGCCCTGAAGGGCTCCGACGGGGTGGAGAAGATCAATATCGGTGCGCTGGGCAACATCGTGCGCCAGCTGCACTTCCACGTGATTGGCCGCCATGACGGTGATCCGGCCTGGCCGGGCCCGGTCTGGGGCAGCGGCCCCGCGCACCGCTACGAGCCGGGGGCGCTGGACCAGCATGTCGCCTACTGGAAGGAACGGCTAGGATATCCAGCCCAGTCCTGAGCGTTTGCCGACCCGATGCGATTCAACCTCGTTGCCGCCGTCCTGCTGATCCTGATCGGCCTGTTCATGCTCGCCAGCAACCTGGGCTGGACGCACCTGAACCTGTCCAAGCTGCTGCTGACCTGGTGGCCGGTGGCACTGGTGGGTGTCGGCATCGCGATGCTGTTCGGTCGCGGGAAATAAGGCAGCGCCGGGCCATGCCTGGCGAGCGCAGCGTGCTGCCGCACCCATGAAAACGCCGGGCATGCCCGGCGTTTTCGTCATGCGATGGCGCGCCGGTCAGGTCCGCGGCAGAGTCACGCCGGTCTGGCCCTGGTACTTGCCGCCACGATCGCGGTACGACGTCTCGCAGACGTCATCGGCCGCGGCCTGGAAGAACAGCATCTGTGCCACGCCTTCGTTGGCGTAGATGCGCGCCGGCAGCGGCGTGGTGTTGCTGAATTCCAGGGTGACGTGACCTTCCCATTCCGGCTCCAGCGGAGTCACGTTGACGATGATGCCGCAGCGCGCGTAGGTGCTCTTGCCCAGGCACACCACCAGGGTGTCGCGCGGAATGCGGAAATACTCGACGGTACGCGCCAGCGCGAAGCTGTTCGGCGGGATGATGCATTCGTCACCGACGATATCGACGAAGCTGCCCGGATCGAAGTGCTTGGGGTCGACGATCGTCGAGTTGATGTTGGTGAACACCTTGAACTCGCGCGAACAGCGCACGTCATAGCCGTAGCTGGAGGTGCCGTAGCTGACGATGCGCTCGCCGTTGGCCTGCTTGACCTGCCCTGCCTCGAACGGCTCGATCATGCCGTGCTGCTCGGACATGCGGCGGATCCAACGGTCACTCTTGATGCTCATGCTCTGTCCTGGGAAATACGAGGGGGCGCGAGGATTCTAGCAGGGGCCCGGGCATCGCCGCCGGCCCCTGCCCCGGCATTCACAGCAGCGACGACAGGATCGGGATCGAGGCCCGCGGGCGCTTGCCCACTTCCTCGATCAGACGCTGCGCGGCATGGCGATAGGCCTGCGCCGGCACCGAATCCGGCTGCGCCACGGTGATCGGAGTACCGGCATCGCCCTGTTCACGGATGCCGATCTGCAGCGGCAGCGAGCCCAGCAGCGGCACCCCGTACTGCGCGGCCATGCGCTCACCACCGCCCTCCCCGAACAGGTGCTCGACATGACCGCAGTTGCTGCAGGTATGCACGGCCATGTTCTCGACAATGCCCAGCACCGGCACTTCAACCTTCTCGAACATCTTCAGCGCCTTCTTCGCATCCAGCGTGGCGATGTCCTGCGGCGTGGTGACAATCACCGCGCCGGCCAATGGAATCTTCTGGGTCAGGGTCAACTGGATGTCACCGGTACCCGGCGGCAGGTCGATCAGCAGGAAGTCCAGATCGTCCCACAGGGTGTCGTTGAACAGCTGGGTCATCGCCGAGGTGGCCATCGGCCCCCGCCAGATCATCGGCGTGTCCTCTTCGATCAGATAGCCGATCGACATGGTGTCCACTCCGAATGCGCGCAGGGGTTCGATGCTCTTGTTGTCCGGGCTTTCCGGACGACCGGACAGGCCGAGCATGGCCGGCACGCTCGGACCGTAGATGTCCGCATCGAGCACGCCCACGCGTGCACCGAGCTGCTGCAGCGCCACGGCCAGATTGACCGCCGTGGTCGACTTGCCGACGCCACCCTTGCCCGAACCAACCGCGATCACATTGCGGATGCGGGCATGCGGCGTAAGTCCCTTCTGGACCTGGCTGACATGGGGACGGCGGGGAGAACTGTTCACAACGAGCACCGGCGGGATCAGGGGGAATAACTGATCATCATACAAGCTGGACGCAGCCTGACTGAAATTCACAATTGCTACAGATTCGTGCACAGATTGTTAAGTTCATGTTACGTTCGATGAGCACTGTTTTGGGCTGCGGAGCTGGACATTTCCAGCACCGCGCGATGGCGCATGCGCAGTGCCGCTTTTGTTTTTGCTCTCCATTGGAACTACATGAAATACGCAAGCAACACCGCACGTCGCAACACGCTCGCCGTCGCCCTGATTTCCGCTCTGATGGCCGCCGCTCCGGCAATGGCCCAGGACAAGGCGACCAACCTGGACAAGATCACCGTTACCGGTTCGCTGATCCCGCAGACCCAGGTTGAAACGCAGACTCCGGTGATGTCCATCACCGCACAAGACATCCAGACCCGCGGCTTCAGCAGTGTTGCTGAAGTGCTGCAGCAGTCGTCGCTGACCACCGGCGGCCTGCAGGGCGGCCAGACCTCGGGTTCGTTCACCCAGGGCGCTGAAGCGGCCGGCATGTTCGGCCTGAACCCGGGCTACACCAAGTACCTGATCAACGGCCGCCCGATGCTCTCGTATCCGGCGCTGTACAACGGTAGCGAAACCTTCAACAACATCAGCGGCATTCCGATCGACATCGTCGAGCGCATCGAAGTGCTGCCGGGCGGCCAGTCGTCGCTGTACGGTTCGGACGCGATCGCCGGTGTGGTCAACATCATCCTGAAGGAGCGCATGGACGGCGGCACCATGACCGTCCGTGGCGGCACCTATACCGAAGGTGGCGGCAGCAACATCCGCTTCAGCGCCGCCAAGGGCTTCAACGCGTTCGACGACCGCTTCCATGCACTGTTCAACGTGCAGATCGAGAACGGCAGCCCGATCTGGGGCTACCAGCGCGACATCACCCGCCAGAACAATCCGGTCGGCTACACCGCACAGGTGCCGTCGAACGACTTCGCCGTCATCACCAACGCCGACAACAAGCTGTTGATGATGGACCCGAGCCGCTGCGCCAATGTCGCCGGCCTGTACGACGGCACCACTGTTGTCGGCCAGCGCGCGTCGGGCGAGTCCTGCGGTTCGGTGTACAGCGCCGGCTACAAGACCCTGAAGAACGGCAAGAACAGCGGCCAGTTCTACTCGTCGATGACCTTCGACGTGAACGACAACTTCCAGCTGTTCGCCGACGTGCTGTACAGCAAGGAAAAGACCGAGTTCACCTCCGGCTCCAGCGCCCTGTGGTGGGGCACCAAGTCGGTCATGGGCGGCTTCTACGACCAGGGCCTGAACAAGGTTGTGAACCTGCAGCGTGCCTTCGCGCCGGAAGAAATCGGTGCGGGCGGCTACAACAACATCCTCAACTCCGATGAGAGCCGCGCCTACCAGGTCACCCTGGGCGGCAAGGGCATGGTCGGCGATTGGGACTACAGCGCCAGCTTCACCCGCGGCGAGTACCGTCTGGACCAGAACCGCTTCGTGCGCTGGAAGGACAAGATCGAAGACTTCTTCGGCCAGACCGTGCTGGGCCCGCGCCTGGGCACCTCGGCTGATGGCTTCGGTATCTACAACCCGAACTACGCCGCGTTCTATTCGCCGATCACCCAGGACCAGTTCGCCAGCTTCACCGGCTACGGCACCCACCGCAGCAAGACCTGGCAGAACCTGGGCCGCGTGCAGGTGACCAACGGCTCGCTGTTCAGCCTGCCGGGCGGCGACGCCGGCCTGGCCGTGGTGCTGGAAGGTGGCAGCGAAGGCTGGGACTACTCGCCGGACCAGGCATTCGTCGATGGCAACGTGTGGGGCGCCACCGCCGTCGCCGGTGCCGGCCACCGCAGCAACTACGCGGTCACCAGCGAGCTGCGCATGCCGCTGCACGACAAGCTGACCGTCAGCGCGTCGGGCCGCTATGACGCCTTCAAGATCGCCGACAAGACCGTCGACAAGGCCACCTACAGCATCGGTCTGGAATTCCGCCCGATCGAGAGCCTGCTGCTGCGCGGCAAGTACGGCACCGCGTTCCGCGCGCCGACCCTGTCCGATGCCTTCCAGGGCATGAGCGGTTCGTACTCGTCCGGCCAGAACGATTACTACCGCTGCAGCCAGCTGGGCTACGGCCTGCGTGACGAGGCCTGCTCGTTCTACAAGAACACTTCGGTGTACAGCGAAAAGTCCGGCAACCCGGACCTGAAGCCGATCACCGCCGATGTGTGGAGCGCAGGTGTGGTGTGGGCCCCGGTCAGCAACTTCTCGCTGTCGGCCGACTACTACAACTGGAAGATCAAGAACGAGGTCAAGACCCTGAGCTCCGACCAGCTGCTGCTGGCCGAGTACCAGTGCCACAACGGCCTGCCGAACAACACCTCGGCCAGCTGCGGCGACGTGACCAACTGGGTGTCCCGCGATGCCGGTGGCAACCTGACCCGCGTGTACACGCCGAAGCTCAACGTTGCCAGCCAGAACCTGGAAGCGGTGACCGTGGCGGCCAAGTACCAGCAGGATATCGGCCGCTTCGGCTCGCTGATGTTCTCCGGCAACTACACCAACATGCTGAAGCGTGAAGTGCAGCCGATGCCGGGTGCCGCCAAGCTGGACCTGCTGAGCGACCCGTACAACATGTGGTACTACGACAACTTCGCCAAGGTCCGCGGCGATCTGTCGGTGGCCTGGAACATCGCCAAGTTCACCACCACGGTGTACGCCAACTACGTGGGCAGCACCCCGAACTACCTGGCCTACACCGGCCGCAGCTACGGCTACGTCCACTCCTCCGGCGCCAAGGCCGGCAAGTGGGGTTCGTACACCACGTACAACCTGAGCATGAACTACCAGGCACAGGAAGATCTGGTCCTGTCGCTGATGGTCAACAACGTGTTCAACAAGCTGCCGGAAGGCCAGCGCTACAACTACCCGGGCAACGAATCGACCCCGTTCAATGACGGCTTCTACAGCGTCTACGGCCGCCAGATCTCGGCCCAGGCCAAATACAACTTCTGATCCCGTCGTTTTCCGGACTCCGTGTCTGGACCAGGCCCCGCTTCGGCGGGGCCTTTTTTTTGGAACCCGGAAGGCGCCGGTAAACGCTTGATGCGGACGCCTCGAACGCACTACGACAAGATGTCCCGCACACCGGCATGTTTTGAAACACACCAAAATAATTGTCGCTAATCATTGATTTTCGGGCATTTTTCAATCGAAAGCCGGCTTGACGACATGACAGTTGCGTGTTCGTAACGTTAATCGCGTGTTACGGTCAAACTGAATGGAGTGCAACTGAACAGATCGTTAAGACGGCAGGGAGGCTGGTCGCCAAGACATTGCTCACTACGGGGATTCACCATGTCTCGCCATCGTTCCACACTCTCGCGCCACCCACTCACCCTTGCCCTGCTCGGCACCCTCCTCGCCTCGGGCACCGCCCTTGCACAGAGTGGCAACGCGCCGACCCAGCTCGACCGCGTGACCGTCACCGGTTCGTTGATTCCGCAGACCGAGATCGAGAACCACACGCCGGTCCTGACCGTGACCGCCGAGGACATCCAGACCCGCGGTTTCACCAGCGTCGCCGACGTACTGCAGCAGTCCTCACTGTCCACTGGTGGCCTGCAGGGCGGCCAGACCTCGGCTTCGTTCACCCAGGGCGCCGAAGCGGCCGGCATGTTCGGCCTCAGCCCGGGCTATACCAAATACCTGATCAATGGCCGCCCGATGCTTTCGTATCCGGCGCTGTACAACGGCGGCGATACGTTCAACAACATCAGCGGCATCCCGATCGACATCGTCGAGCGCATCGAGATCCTGCCGGGCGGTCAGTCCTCTCTGTATGGCTCGGACGCGATCGCTGGCGTGGTCAACATCATCCTCAAGGAACGCATGGATGGTGGCGTCCTCAACGTACGTGGTGGCGCCTACAGTGAAGGCGGCGGTGACAGCTTCCGCCTCAGCGGCGCCCGTGGCTTCAATGGCGTGGATGATCGCTTCCATGCGCTGGTCAACGTGCAGTATGAGAAGACCAGCCCGATCTGGGGTTACCAGCGCGACCTGACCAAGGTCAACAATCCCGACGGCTACAGCCCGCAGTACGTCTCCAACGATTTCCTGGTGCTGTTGCCGGCCAACAACAATCGTTACGCGATGATGGACCCGAACCTGTGCGCCAATGTGGCCGGGCAGTTCGATGGCACCACGGTGCTCGGCACCCGGCCCACCGGCCAGGCATGTGGCTCGACCTATGGCACCGGCTACAAGACCATCAAGAACGGCAAGGAAAGCGCGCAGATCTACAGCTCTGCCACCTTCGACGTGAATGACAACTTCCAGTTGTTCGGCGATGCGCTGTACAGCCTGGAAGAGGTCAAATACGCGACTGGTTCCGGCTACACCTGGTGGGGCACCTCGTCCGGCTGGGGCCGCTTCTATGACCAGGCCAGCGGCCAGTACATGAACCTGCAGCGGGTGTTCGCTCCGGAGGACATCGGCGGCGGTGGCTACCAGGACATCATGAACACCGACCGCAACAAGGCCTATCAGGTGACGCTGGGCGGACGCGGCACGGCCGGCAACTGGGACTACAGCCTCAGCTTCACCCGCGGCGAGTACAAGCTGACCGAACGCAACTTCGTGCGCTGGAACGACCCGATCAACGATTACTTCGAGCAGCGCGTGCTGGGTCCGGTACTGGGTACCACCAGCACCGGCTACGACATCTACAGCCCGAACTGGGAAGCCTTCTACTCGCCGCTGCCGTCCGGCGATTTCCAGAGCTTCACCGGCTATAGCTACAGCGAAAGCCGTACCTGGCAGAACCTGGCCCGGGCACAGGTCACCAACGGATCGCTGTTCAAGCTGCCTGGTGGCGACGCCGGCCTGGCCGTGGTCGTTGAAGGTGGCAGCGAAGGCTGGGACTACAGCCCCGATCCGGGCCTGATGGATGGCAGCGTCTGGGGCACCACAGCGGTCTCCGGTGCCGGCCACCGCAGCAACTACGCCGTGACCGGTGAGCTGCGTCTGCCGCTGCATGACACGCTGACAGTCACCGGCTCCGGCCGCTACGACGCCTTCAAGATCGGCAGCAACACCGTCGACAAGTCCACCTACAGCATCGGCATCGAGTTCCGCCCGATCGAGAGCCTGCTGTTCCGCGGCAAGTACGGCACTGCGTTCCGCGCTCCGACCCTGTCCGACGCGTTCCAGGGCCGCAGCGGCTACTACGCCAACGGCTCCACCGATTACTACCGTTGCGGCCAGTTGGGCTACGACCCGGCCAACACTACTGGCTGCCCGTATGACAGCGTCTCGGTATTCGGCACCCGCGCCGGCAACCCGGACCTGGAACCGATCACTGCCGACGTCTGGAACGCAGGTGTTGTGTGGGCACCGATCAACAACCTGTCGCTGTCGGTGGACTACTACAACTGGAAGATCAAGAACGAGGTCGATACGCTCAGCTCTGACCAGCTGCTGCTGGCCGAGTACTACTGCCGTGGCGGCCAGGCCAACAACACCTCGGCCAGCTGCCAGAACGTCAACGACTGGATCACCCGCGATGCGTCCGGCGTGCTGGACGAGATCTACACCCCGAAGATGAACGTCGCCCGCCAGAACCTGGAAGCGCTGACCGCCAGCTTCAAGTACGTGCACGACATGGGCCGCTTCGGTTCGCTTCAGTTCTCGGGCAACTACACCGACATGCTCAAGCGCGAACTGCAGCCGCAGCCGGGCGATGAGTTCCTGGACCTGCTGCGTGACCCGTACGCGATGTGGGTGTACGACTCGTACGCCAAGGTGCGCGCCGATGGTTCGGTCGGCTGGGCCAAGGACAAGTGGACCACCACCCTGTATGCCAACTACATCGGCAGGACGCCGAACTACATGGCCTACGTGGGCAATGGCTACGACTACGTCCACAGCTCCGGTTACAAGGCAGGCAAGTGGGGGTCCTACACCACCTACAACCTGAGCGTGAACTATCGCGCGCTGGACAATCTGACCCTGTCGCTGATGGTCAACAACGTGTTCAACAAGATGCCGGACAACCAGCGCTTCAGCTTTGCCGGCACCAGTGGCCAGCCGTACAACAACTATCTGTACAACGCCTA
Organism: Stenotrophomonas sp. ATs4; assembly: GCF_051861585.1. NCBI lineage: Bacteria > Pseudomonadati > Pseudomonadota > Gammaproteobacteria > Lysobacterales > Lysobacteraceae > Stenotrophomonas > Stenotrophomonas sp. ATs4. The sequence goes on from NZ_JBLYPK010000008.1 coordinate 242,899, forward strand.
TGGACGTGCGATCTACGTGCAGGCCAAGTACGAGTTCGGGGTGAAGTAAGCCCGCAATCGCTGGAACGAAAAAGCCCCGCCATGGCGGGGCTTTTTTTGCGCTGGCGAAAGGCACGCGCCCTGGGCCCCGGTCGGCGCGCCGGGCACCCCTGCCCACCGCTGATGATCAAGCCATCGGCCGTTGAGCCTGGCCGGCCAGAGTGGCCCATCAAGTGGAGTTTTTTCTTTGTTGGCGACGTAAAGCGGCTTGGGCGGTTGTAGACCTCACACGCGCAAGATCGGCCCTGCACCGCATTCATCTTAAACTCATAAAGACTGAACAGGCACATTGCAAATGAGACTAAGTGCCTGCCCACATTGCAGTTTTATGTAAAAAACAACGTTTTCGGACGCATAAAGTAAAATTCACCCCCATTTTTTGTTAAGCCCGTGTTAGGTTTTATGAACCACAGGCCTACACATGAACAAAGCCGTAACGCCTGAATGGAATCAGCATGCTTCAGTCAACAAGGGGACCCACTACGATGACCAAGACCCGTACACCCGGCCGCCACCCGCTGACCAGCGCTCTGCTTGTCAGCCTGCTTGCAGCGTCCTCGGTGCCTGCCTTCGCGCAGGAAACCTCTTCCGACCCGGTCAATCTTGATCGGGTCAGCGTGACCGGCTCGCGCATTGCGCGTACGGGCTTCGTGACATCTTCGCCGGTTACCGCCATCACCGCCGAAGAAATCCGCCAGACCGGCGCGCTGACCATCAGCGACCTGATGAACAAGATGCCGCAGCTGGCACCGTCGTTCACCCTCGGCAACTCCACCCGTTACATCGGTACCGCCGGCCTGGGCCTGATGGACCTGCGCGGCATGGGCTACGACCGTACCCTGGTGCTGGTCAATGGCCGTCGTCATGTCGGCGCCAATCCCGGCAGCACCGCGGTCGACGTCAACACCATCCCGGTGGAGTGGATCGAGCGCGTTGAAGTCATCACCGGCGGCGCATCGGCCATCTACGGCGCCGACGCCGTGGCCGGCGTGGTCAACTTCATCATGAAGAAGAACTACGAGGGCTTCGAGGCCCGCGCACAGAAGGGCATTGCCGGGGAAGGCGGCTTCAACCGCGGCTTCGTGTCGGCTACTGCGGGCACCAACTTCGCTGACGGCCGAGGCAATGTCGCCGTGGCGGTCGAGTACAGCCAGCAGGACCGTTTCGGCCGCGGCGACCGCTCGATCGGCAAACGCTACGACGTGACCGTGCCCAATCCGAATTTCGATCGCACCAAGCCGCCGAGCGAGAGCAACCCGCAGACCGTCCTGGCCCGCCCGGGCGGCAACTACTCCACCTCCTACGGCGGTTCGTTCCAAGCCGGTGGCACGTTCGATTTCACCAAACCCAACACCTACCAGTACCGCTATCACTTCAATCCGGATGGCAGCTTCAGCCGCAACCGTTTCGATGGACCAGTGGTCAGCCCTTCCTCGTGCGTCAACTGTGACTTCACCGATCTGAACGCCGTTGCCGACCTGCAGCCGAAGTTCGACCGCCTGAGCGTCAACACCGTCGCCCACTTCGACCTGAACGACAAGCACCGCCTCTTCTTCGAAGGCAAGTACACCAAGACGGAATCGACCTTCTTCGGTCAGCCCGCTTTCGACAACACCATCCGCATCCGTCGCGACAATGCTTTCATCAGCCCCGAGCTGGGCGCCCTGATGGACGCCAACGGCCTGACCCAGCTGCAGATGGCCCGATTCAACGTCGACGCGGGCCGCCGCGGCGAGGAAGTCAAGCGCGAGACCAAGCGCTTCGTCTTCGGCGTGGAAGGCATGTTCGGTGACAACTGGAACTACGAGGCCTCCGGTAACTATGGCGAGACCGAGATCAACCGCGTCAACGTCAACAACCGCATCAACGAGCGCTGGCAGGCCGGCCTGGATGCAGTCCGCGATCCCAGCGGCAAGATCGTCTGCCGTGTCGACCGCGATGCGAATGCCACCAACGCCAATGCCGGTGGCCGCGCTTACAACCGCGACCTGATCGGCTCGGGCTGCATTCCGTTCAGCATCTTCGGTGATGGCGCGGTACCCCAGAATGCGGCCGACTGGTTCAATACCCGTTCGCACTACTTCGGCAAACTGCAGCAGACCGTGTTCAGCGCGTCGGTGAGCAACAACGCGCTGTTCTCGCTGCCGGCCGGTGACGTCGGCATCGCTGCCGGCGCCGAGTACCGCAAGGAGAAGAGCCAGGAGCGCACCGATCCGCTGGCAGCCTCTGGTGCCACCTTCCTCAATGCCATCAACGGCGGTGGCGGTTCGTACAACGTCAAGGAAGTGTTCGCCGAAACCAACATCCCGCTGCTGGCCGACATCCCGGGCATCCGCCGCCTGTCGCTGGATCTGGCTGGCCGCTATTCGGACTACAACACCATCGGTTCGACCAAGACCTGGAACGTTGGCCTGGACTGGGAAGTGATCCCGTCACTGCGCGTTCGCGGTACGTTGGCCAAGGCCATCCGCGCGCCCAACATCGGCGAACTGTATGACGAGCAGTCGCAGAACTTCGCGACCATCGCCGACCCCTGCAACACCAACGCCACCAATTCGAACCGTCCGGGCACCGCTGGCGACCCGGCCCTGCGCGCCGCCAACTGCGCGGCTCTGGGCATTCCTGCAAACTGGGTTGACTCCTACAGCGCCAACCGTCCAGGCGTCAGCGGCGGCAATCCGAACTTGAAGCCGGAGCGCGCCGAGTCCACCTCGATTGGTTTCGTCTGGCAGCCGGAGTTCTTCGAAGGCTTCGGCATGTCGGTCGACTACTGGCGTATCACCCTGAAGGACGCTATCGGTGCGGTCACCGCCGAAACCATGGCAACCCGCTGTGTCGACTCGCCGGGGGGCATCAACAACGCCTTCTGCGGCAACATCAAGCGCGCGCCGGTGGGCGGTGCGGTCGGTGCGAACGGTGCCGAGTTCCCGGCATACAGCATCTACGACTGGACTGCGATCGCAGAGAACCTGGCCAAGAGCCGTCGTACCGGCATCGACCTGGAAATGAACTACGACTTCGGCATGTTTGGTGGCCACACCAACCTGCGCCTGGTCGGCACCCGCCTGCTGGAATCGCGTGAATGGGAGTTCCAGGACTTCCCGAACGAGTACAAGGAACGTTCGAACTACGTGACCAACCCGCGCTGGCGTGGCCAGTTCACCGCCAAGTACACGCTGGGCAACTTCCGCGCCAGCTGGGACATGGTGTACATCCACCGCAACCTGCGCGTGTTCCCGGAGAGCTACAACAGCAATCCGGGTTCGCAGAGCCCGATCTGGAACCCGTCGTTCACCTATCACAACATGCAGGTCGGCTACAAAATGGCTGACTCTGGCGTAGAGGTGTACCTGGGCGTGGACAACGTGTTCGACAAGGATCCGCCGGTCAACTACTTCGGCGCGGACCTGGGCTCGGCGTACTACGACAACGTCGGCCGCTTCATGTACATGGGCGTCAACTACAAGTTCTGATCCCCAGCTGCGCAGTACCCCGACAGACCCGGCTTTTGCCGGGTCTGTCTTTTCCGGGCCACAAAACAGCCCCCTTGCGCACGGCCATGACCTTCGACACCCTTGCAGGGCAGGCCGGCGGCGTATTGTTCGGCCCACGGCCGTCCCCGCGGCCCTTCCCTGACTCACTCGGCCTGGAGGCCATCAAAGTGACCCGTACTCCCAAGATCGTGCTGCTGACCCTGGCCGTTTCGGCCGCGCTGGTTGGCTGCGGCAAGAACGAAACCCCGGCCAAGGACGCCACCGCCTCCACGCCGGCTGCGGCCGAAGCCACCAACTACTCCCTGGACGAGAGCAAGCTGCCGGCCTACAACGCCTTCCAGCCGAGCGATCTGGACACCACCAAGGACGCCTGCGGCGCCTTCGGCGATTACGTCAACAGCAAGTGGCTGGCCGCCAATGAAATCCCGGGCGACCGCACCAGCTGGGGCGCGTTCACCATCCTCGACGAGCGCTCGGTGGCCGTGCAGCACCAGCTGGCCGAGCAGCTCGCGCAGGTCAAGAACCCGAACCACATTGAAAAGATCGTCGGCGACCTGTGGGCCACCGGCATGGACGAGGCCAAGATCAACGCCCAGGGCATCGAGCCGCTGAAGGCCGACCTGACCGCGATCGACGGCCTGCAGGACAAGGCGGCGATCGCCGACTACCTGCGCACCAGCGCGGCCAAGGGTGACAACGTGCTGTTCGGCTTCGGCGCCGAAGCCGACTTCAAGAACTCGGCCGTGAACATGGCCTACGCCAGCCAGGGCGGCCTGGGCCTGCCGGACACCACCTATTACACCGACGCCAAGAACGCCGACAAGCTGAAGGCCTACCAGGCGCATGTCGCCAAGGTGCTGGAGCTGTCCGGCGTCGCTGCGGCCGATGCGGCCAAGCAGGCCGAGGACGTCGTGAAATTCGAGACCCGCCTGGCCAAGGCCTCCAAGTCGCGCGTCGAACTGTCGCGCAATGTCGAACTGTTCTACAACCCGGTCACCCTGGCCGACGCCGACAAGCTGACCCCGAACTTCAGCTGGACCGAGTTCTTCAAGTCGCAGGGCGTGGCCGCGCCGGAGAAGTTCTCGCTGGCCATGCCGGCCTTCCATGAGGAAGTGAGCAAGGCACTGGGCGACGTCGATCCGGCCGTGTGGCGCGCCTACCTGCGCTTCCACACCGTGGACAGCGCCTCGCCGTACCTGGCCGATGCCTTCGTGCAGGAGAACTACGAGTTCTACGGCAAGACCCTCAACGGCCAGAAGGAACAGAAGCCGCGCTGGAAGCGCGTGCTCGGCACCATCGAGAACGATGCCGGTGAAGCCTTCGGCCAGCTGTACGTGAAGGTTGCCTTCTCGCCGGAAGCCAAGGCGAAGATGGAAGAACTGGTGAAGAACCTGGCTGCGTCGCTGAAGGAACGCATCCAGGGCCTGAGCTGGATGAGCGAGGAAACCAAGACCAAGGCCATCGCCAAGTGGGAAACCTTCACCCCCAAGATCGGTTACCCCGACAAGTGGCGTGACTGGGCGGGTCTGCAGACCCAGCGTGACAGCTACCTGGGCAACGTGCGCGCCGCCAGCGAGTTCAACTACAAGTTCAACCTGTCCAAGATCGGCAAGCCGGTGGACAAGTCCGAGTGGGGCATGACCCCGCAGACCGTCAACGCCTACTACAACCCGCTGCAGAACGAGATCGTGTTCCCGGCCGCCATCCTGCAGCCGCCGTTCTTCGACCCGAAGGCCGACGACGCGCTGAACTACGGCGGCATCGGTGCGGTGATCGGGCATGAAATGACCCACGGTTACGACGACCAGGGTGCGCGCTTCGGGCCGACCGGCAACATGGAAGACTGGTGGACCCCGGCCGACAAGAAAAACTTCGAAGGCCTGACCGGCAAGCTGGTCAAGCAGTTCGACCAGTACAAGGTCGACGGCCAGGCGGTGAACGGCCATCTGACCCTGGGCGAGAACATCGCTGACCTGGGCGGCCTGGCTACCGCCTACGACGCGCTGCAGAAGGCCTCCGCCGGCAAGGAAGACGCAAAGGTCGATGGCTTCACCCGCGACCAGCGCTTCTTCTTCAACTGGGCCACCGTGTGGCGCACCAAGTACACCCCGGAGAACGCCAAGGTCCGCCTCGCCACCGACCCGCACGCTCCGGCGCAGTTCCGCGCCATGGGTGCGCCGTCAAACCTGCCGACCTTCGCCGCAGCGTTCCAGTGCAAGGCCGGTTCACCGATGGTCCGCGTCGGCGACCAGCAGGTCGTGATCTGGTAAGCCCTGGCTGACGCCAAGGCAGACCTGCGAAGGCCCGGGATTTCCCGGGCCTTTGTTTTTTGGCGACTCAGGCCGGCGCTACCCGGGGTCGGATCCCTCGCGCGCAGCGTGAGGGCGCTGACCCCATGCAGGTAACGCCATCCATGCATGGCATGGATCTACTGCCCATGCCACACCGGTAGCGCCGGGCCATGCCCGGCGAACGCCGCGTGACGCATGCATCCCGTGCCCATGCCACACCACACCGGTAGCGCCGGGCAATGCCCGGCGGAAGCCGCGTGACGCATGCATCCCGTGCCCATGCCACACCACCCGGTAGCGCCGGGCCATGCCCGGCGAATGCCGCGTGACGCATGCATCCCGTGCCCATGCCACACCACCCGGTAGCGCCGGGCCATGCCCGGCGAATGCCGCGTGACGCATGCATCCCGTGCCCATGCCACACCACCCGGTAGCGCCGGGCCATGCCCGGCGAACGCACGGTGATGCGTGCATGCCGCGCGCATGCACGGCTTGCTATAGTTCGCCCGCCCTCAATCCATCACGGATTCGTTCTACATGCCCAATTTCCGTCCGCTTGCCATCGCCCTGGGCATCAGCCTGGCGACCCTGGTCCCGACCCACGATGCATTCGCCGCCAAGAAGAAGGCCGCGCGCGCCCCGGCTGTCAGCGCCCAGTGCAGCGACTTCTACGACGCCACCAACGCGGGCTGGCTGAAGGCCAACCCGGTGCCTCAGACCGGCGCCATCACCGCGCTGGGCCAGCTGGTTGACCGCAGTCGCCAGCAGCAGCGCGAGCTGCTTGATGCATCGATGAAGGCACCGCAGGGCAACGTACAGAAGCTGCTGGGTGATTTCTGGGCCAGCGGCCTGGATGAAGCCGCCGTGGAAGCGGACGGTTCCAACCCGATCGCACCGCTGCTGACCCGCATCAACGCCATCAAGAAGGCCAAGGATGTGCCGGCATCGATCGCCGCGCTGCACCAGGTCGGTATCCCGGTGGCCTTCAACTTCGGCCCCGATGTCGACCTGAAGGCGCTGGACCGCCACATCGGCTACTTCATGCAGGGCGGCATGGGCCTGCCGGATCCGGCGTTCTACACCCGGACCGACGCCGACACCGTGGCCTTGATGGGCCGCTACCGCAACTACGTCAAGCAGATCCTGGCACTGACCGGCACCCCGGCCGCCAAGCTGGATGCCGAGTCGCAGGCGGTGATCGCGTTGGAAACCGAGCTGGCGCGCAATGCGCAGTCGCTGGCCGGCATCAACAACCCGTTCAACAACTACGCGCCGATCTCCACCAAGGAGCTCAACAGCCGCTACCGCAATCTGCAGCTGGACGCGTTCCTGAAGGCACAGGGCGTGGATGACGACCTGGTCTCGCTGGCAGACCCGGGCCTGTTCAAGCAGCTCGATGGCATGGTCACCAAGCTCAAGCCGGACCAGTGGAAGGCCTACCTGCGCTGGCGCGTGGGCGACTCGATGGCGCCGTACCTGTCCAAGGCCTACCGCGACGCCGAGTTCGAATTCCGTGGCCGCGTGCTGCGTGGCGAGACCCTGCCGCCGCAGCGCTGGGAAGACGTCCTGGACGCGATCAACGTGGCCGCTGGCCCGATGGTCGGCCGTGAGTACGCCGCCCGTTACCTGTCCGCCGAGGATCGTCGCCAGGCGGCGTGGATCGTCGACAAGGTGCGTGAAGTGCAGATCGAAGCGGTCAAGAACAGCAGCTGGATGAGTGCCGAAGCCAAGGCCGAAGCACAGGCCAAGCTGGCCGCGCTGAAGATCGAGATCGGCACCCCGCTGCGCGACTTGGACTACAGCGTGCAGCCGATGGGTCGCGGCTCGTTCGGCGGCAACATGCTGATTGCTTCGACCTGGCGCCATCGCGAGGAAATGAAGCGGATCGGCAAGGGCAACGCCGACCGACGTTGGGACGTGCTGCCGCAGCAGCCGTCGCTGGCCTACGACCTGGCGCAGAATCGCCTGATCGTCACCGCCGCGATCCTGCAGGGTCCGGTGTTCAACGCCAAGGCCGATGCTGCGGACAAGTTCGGCAGCTTCGGTGGTCTGGTCGGCCATGAGCTGACCCGTGCAATCGATGCCAAGGGCGCGCTGGTCGACGCCAAGGGCGAGCTGCGCAGCTGGTGGACCCCGGCCGACAAGACCGCCTGGACCCTGCTCAGCAACCGCGTGGCTGCCCAGTACGGCAGCTACGACTTCCCCGGCGTGAAGGGTGCCAAGGTCAACGGTACCCTCACCCAGGAAGAAAACCTGGCTGACATCGCCGGCCTGGAGCTGGCGTGGGCGGCATACGTCGCGCAGGAGCCGAAGGCCAAGCAGGCCCAGCAGCAGGGCTTCTTCCGCGCCTGGTCGGCACTGTGGGCACAGCAGCTGTCGCCGAACGAGGCCGTGCGCCGCCTGACCGCCGATATCCGTGCACCGGGCCTGTGGCGCAGCAACGGCACGCTGGCCAACCTGCCCGCATTCGGTGCCACCTTCAGCTGCAAGGCCGGCCAGCCGATGCAGCGCAGCGAGGCCGAGCAGATCAAGGTCTGGCGCTGAGCTACCTGCCAAACGGGTAACGCAGAGGGCGCCTTCGGGCGCCCTCTTTTTTGCAGGTGCAGCACGATCCCGGGTTAACACCGGGCGTGCTATCGCTGCGGCTTCGTCCATCGCGGAGCCCCGACATGGCACACAAGAACACGATCTGTGTCTGGTACGACAACGGCGCGCTTGAGGCTGCCACCTTCTATGCCAGCTTCCTGCCCAACAGCACAGTGACCGCCGTGCATCACGCCCCGGGTGACTACCCGGACGGCAAGGAAGGCAATGTGCTGACCGTCGAATTCACCGTCTGCGGCATCCCCTGCGTCGGCCTCAACGGTGGGACTGCGTTCAAGCACAGCGAAGCGTTTTCCTTCCAGATCCAGACCGAGGACCAGGCTGAGACCGACCGTCTGTGGAACGCCATCGTCGGCAACGGTGGCCAGGAGAGCCAATGCGGCTGGTGCAAGGATCGCTGGGGCATTTCCTGGCAGATCAGCCCACGTATGCTCATTGAAGCGGTGACCAGCAAGGACAAGGCGCTGGCCAAGCGTGCCTTCAACGCGATGATGCCGATGAAGAAGATCGACATCGCCACCATCGAAGCGGCGATCAAAAAAGGGGACGGAGGGGATTAAGTCGTTTCTCCCCATTACCGCTGGCCCCACGCCAATTGCGACTTAATCCCCTCCGTCCCTTTTTCCGAGGTGCTGATGTCCTGGGATGCGATCATCATCGGTGGTGGCCACAACGGCCTGGTCTGCGCGGCTTATCTGGCGCGCGCTGGCAAGCAGGTACTGGTACTGGAACGTCGTGGCGTCCTTGGCGGCGCTGCAGTCACCGAGGAATTCCATCCCGGCTTCCGCAACTCGGTGGCGTCCTACACGGTGTCATTGCTGCAGCCGAAGGTGATCGACGACCTGCAGCTGCATGCACATGGGCTGCGCATCATCGCGCGTCCGGCCAACAACTTCCTGCCATTGCCCGACGACCGCTACCTGTTGTCGGCACCTGGCCGCACTCAAGCCGAGGTCGCTAGATTCTCCGAGCGGGATGCACAGCGCCTGCCCGCGTACGAAGCACGCCTGGAGATCTTCGCCGATGTGCTGCGTGCGTGGGCCCTGCGTGCGCCACCGGACCTGGGCGTGGCGGGTGGTTGGCGTGCGCTGCCCGCACTGTGGCAGATGGGGAAGCTCGGCCGCGAACTGGCGGCACTGGATGCACCGCTGCGGCAGGAGCTGCTGGACCTATTCACGCTGTCGGCGGCGGAGTACCTGGACCGCTGGTTCGAGAGCGAACCCATCAAGGCCTTGTTCGGCTTCGATGGCATCGTCGGCAACTACGCCAGCCCCTACACGCCGGGCAGCGCCTACGTGTTGCTGCACCACGTGTTCGGCCAGTGCAATGGCGTGAAAGGTGCATGGGGTCACGCGATCGGCGGCATGGGTGCAATCAGCCAGGCCATCACCGCCTCGGCACAAGAGGCTGGAGCGCAGCTTCGCGTGGATGCTGGTGTGCAGCGCGTGTTGGTCGAGCAGGGCCGCGCAGTGGGGGTGGAACTGAGCAACGGTGAAGTCCTGCGTGCACGCGCAGTGGTCGCCAACGTCAATCCGAAGCTGCTGTACGAACAGTTGATGGAGCCGGCCCAGGTGCCTGATGCGACCCGCGAACGCATGGCGAACTGGCGCTGCGGTTCCGGCACCTTCCGGATGAACGTGGCGCTGTCGCGGCTGCCGGACTTCCGTGCCCTGCCCGGCCCCGGCGATCACCTCAGCGCCGGGATCATCATGGCGCCCAGCCTGGACTACATGGACCGCGCCTGGCTGGATGCGCGGCGCGACGGCTGGTCACGCGAACCGATCGTGGAAATGTTGATTCCGAGCACGCTGGACGATTCGCTGGCTCCCCCCGGGCAGCATGTGGCGAGTCTGTTCTGCCAGCACGTAGCACCCGTGCTACCCGAGGGTCGTCACTGGGATGATCATCGGGAAACCGTAGCCGACCTGATGATCGGCACCGTCGAACGGTATGCGCCCGGCTTCAGCGCCAGCGTGCTCAGCCGGCAGGTGCTGTCACCCCTGGATCTTGAACGCACCTTCGGCCTGGTCGGCGGCGACATCTTCCACGGCGCACTGAGCGCCAACCAGTTGTTCTCGGCACGGCCGATGGTTGGCCAAGCCGGCTATCGGGGTGCGTTGCCGGGGCTGTACCTGTGTGGTTCGGGAACCCATCCCGGCGGTGGCGTCACCGGCGCACCGGGGCACAACGCCGCGCAGGTGGTCCTGCAGGATCTGTAGGTCCACGCCATGCGTGGATGGCCAGAGTAGGCACCAACCTTGGTTGACGAAACGTGTGCCAACCAAGGTTGGCACCTACCCGCGTGGGACAAGGCGTGCCAACCAAGGTTGGCACCTACAGCGTCAAATGATCCTTCGGATCATTTGACGCTGCGCAGATGGTTCGGGCGCTTCGGGGGGCCGGGTGGGCGGCGCTTGTTGAAGGGCGATTGCCCGCGCCAGTAGCGGATCAGCAGCCAGCCGAACAGCATGCCGCCCAGGTGCGCGAAGTGGGCAACACCCGGTTGCCAGCCGGTCATGCCCAGCACCAGCTCACCCACACCGAACAGGATCACGAAGGTGCGTGCCTTCATCGGGATCGGCGGGAACAGCAACATCACCCGCTGGTTCGGGAACAGCATGCCGTAGGCCAGCAGCAGGCCGAACACACCGCCGGAGGCGCCCAGCACCGTGGCCGGGTTTTCCAGCAGCGTACCCACCAGCAATTGACAGACGCCGGCACCGGCCACGCACACCAGGTAATAAAGCAGGAAGCGCTTCTCGCCCCAGGTCTGCTCCAGCGGCGCGCCGAACATGAAGACGGCCAGCATGTTGAAGAACAGATGGCCGAAGCTGCCATGCAGGAAGCCATAGGTCAGCAGCTGCCACGGCTGGAAGTTGCCGCCCGGCGAGAACGCATCGAAGCCCTGCTGCAACGGCTGCAGCATGAACGGCTCGAAGGTCTGCATGCCGAGCAGGAACGGCTGCTGCAGCAGGAACAGGATCGCGTTGGCGATCAGCAGGGCCTTGGTGACGGTGGGCAGTCGCGGGAACATGGCAGTACCGGCATGGAACGGCCTCCATCATAGCCGCAGCACCGTGTCTTGTTGGCGACCGGCAGACGTGGCCTGTTCAGTCGCCAGCGGTGCTCAGCCCGGTCCCCACACGGCGGCATCCAGTGCAGCCGCCGGATCGGCCGCCGGCATCCGCACCCGGCCGTTCTCCACCACCACGCCCTCCGCGCGCAACCGCTGTGACTGCTCGCGCCAGCCGGCCGAGCCTTCCTCCATCGCAATGCGCCCATCCGAGCGCAGCACGCGGTGCCAGGGCAGATCCGGGTCGTCGTTCTGGCCGAGGATGCGCGCGGTCAGGCGCGCGCGCCCAGGCAGACCTGCGCGCATCGCCACCTGGCCATAGCCCATCACCTGCCCCGCCGGGATCGCGCGGATCACCGCCAGAATGCGCGCACGCGCCTGCTCCGGCGTCAGCGCCGCAGGCGGGTCACCAGCAGAACGCCGATCAGCACCAGCACGGTGCCGGCGATCTGCGCCGGCCCCATCGGTTCGTCGAGCAGCCATAGGCTCATCACGATGGTGGAAACAGGGCCCAGCATACCGACCTGCGCGGCCAGCGACGAACCCACGCGCTGCACCGCCAGCATGATCGCCAGCACCGGCAGCACCGTGCACACGGTGGCATTGACCAGCGACAGCCATTGCACCGGCGCCGGTGCCTGCCACAGCAACGGCAGCGGATGGGTCACCGCGAAATGCAGCAGCACCAGCACGCTGGCCACGCAACTGGCGTAGGCGGTCAGCCGCACCGCGCCGATGCGCGCGACCACCTGCCCGCTGCCGAACAGGTACAGCGCGTAGCTGAGCGCACTGCCCAGCACCAGCAGGCTGCCGACGATGATCTGCCCACCCTCGCGCTGCAGATCGTGGCCGAAGGCCAGCAGCACGCCGAGGTAGCTCAGCAGCAGCGCGGCAATCTGCCAGCGGCCCGGTCGCTGCCGCGCCAGCAGCACGTTGATCAGCAGCACCAGCGTCGGGTTCAAGTACAGAATGAGCCGTTCAAGGGTCACGCTGATGTACTGCAAGCCCTGGAAGTCGAGCAGGCTGGACAGGTAGTAGCCGGTGAAACCCAGCCACAGCACGCGGGCGCGGTCGGCCCAGCTCAGCGGCTCGGTCCGGCGCGCAGCCCACAGTGCCATCAGCACGAACAGCGGCAGCGCCATCAGCATGCGCAGCGCGAGCAGCGTGGTCGCATCCACGCCGTGACGCAGGCCGAGCTTGACGATGATCGCCTTGCCGGAGGCGGCGATGGCGCCGATCGCGGCCAGGCCGATGCCACCCAGCGCGATGCGAGGGGAAGCGGTGGCGATACGGGAGACGGGGCTGGACATCAGGACGACGGTGGAGCGCGCGGGGCGGCTGGAGGGAATCAGATCGCGTCCAATTGTCTCACGGCTTTTCCGAACGGACGATCCAACTTCAGTTCACGCTCACCGCCACTTCCGATCCACGCTTGGCGTGGATCTACTGACACCCCGGAATCAGTCGAAGGCGGGGCACTGTGGGATTGCGGGGTGTGAGCCGCATGGATGCGGCGACCAAGCCCCCAGGGACGGGTTCACGGCGCCCCGCAAGCCCACAGTGCCCCGCCATCCCGCGGAATGCCGCTGTTGCTCTCGGTGTTGCCTCTGCGGGTGCCGGGCGCAGCCCGGCTCAGCGCATCAGCACCACTTCTTCGGCCGAGGTCGGGTGGATCGCCACGGTGTCGTCGAACTGGGCCTTGGTCGCGCCCATCTTCACCGCCACTGCGAAACCCTGCAGGATCTCGTCGGCCGCTTCGCCCAGCAGATGGATGCCCACCACCCGTTCTTCCGGGCCGGCGCAGACCATCTTGAACAGGCTGCGCTGGGTGCCATTGGCCAGCGCCTGCAGCATCGGACGGAAACGGCTGTGGTAGACGCTTACCTGGTCGAAGCGCGCGCGCGCCTCTTCTTCACTCATGCCCACCGCACCCAGCGGTGGGTGCGAGAACACCACGCTGGCCACGTTCTCGTAGTCCATCTTCGACTGCGGGCGGCCACCGAACAGGCGGTCCATCAACCGCCGCGATGCAGCCACTGCCACCGGGGTCAGGCCAACCTTGCCGGCGATGTCTCCCACGGCGTGCACGTTCGGCACGCTGGTGGTCTGCCATTGGTCCACCTGCACCTGCTGGTGCTCACCGATGCCGATGCCAAGCGCTTCCAGGCCCAGATCACGGCTGTTGCCGCGACGACCGGTCGCGAAGAACACCGCATCGAACACGCTGTCGAGCGGGCCATCATGGCCGAACGCACGCACACGTTCGCCATCGCGCTGCAGTTCGCGCAGGCGATAGTCGAAATGGATGTGCACGCCCTGCTGCTTCAGGTTCTCGGCGAGCTGATCGGTCAGCTCGTAATCGAAGCGCTCCAGCAGGCGCTTGCCGCGCACCAGCAGGCTCACCTTGCTGCCCAGTGCCTGCAGCAGGCCCGCCAGTTCCACCGCGATGTAACCACCGCCGATGATCGCGACCTCGGCAGGCGCTGCACGCAGATCGAAGAAATCGTCGGAGACCAGGCCCAGTTCGGCGCCTGGAATGTCCGGGCGCAGAGGATGCGCGCCGGTGGCGATCAGGATGTGCTCGGCGCTGTAACGCACGCCGTCGCTGCAGGCCACGGTGTGCGCATCGAGCAGATGGCCGCGCGCTGGAATGCGCACCACGCCGGTCTCATCCAGGCGCTTGTGGTAGCTGGTGTGGATGTTGCTGATGTAGGCCTGGCGGTGGATCACCAGTTCCTTCCACGACAGCGCCGGGCGTGCCTCGACATCGAAACCCATCGCACTGGCCAGGCCGATGCGTTCGTGCAGGTCGGCCGCCAGCCACATCGCCTTCTTCGGCACGCAGCCAACATTGACACAGGTACCGCCCAGTTCACCCGGCTCCAGCATCGCCACGCGCTTGCCGTGCAGCGCGGCGCGGATCGCACCGGCCAGGCCGGCGGAGCCGCCGCCAAGGACGATCAGATCGTAATCATAGGGTGCAGTGCTCATCGGAATCGCTCGGGTCGGTAAGGGGCAGGATTGATCGTCGGCGCGTGGCCGCAGACTGGATCAGGGATCAGTGGGCCGGTGCCAGCGCTCATGCTGATGCCGAGCATGGCACGGCCCACTGCAGGCCAGACGTGAACTGGCGCCACCGATGACCTGTGGCGACTGCGCTGAGGGCGGCGGCGTTCATGGTCAAGTGCGTGCGTGGCGGGCATCGCTCAGCCCTGCCCTGCATCGCGTCGCATCGACGGCCACTGCCGATAGGTCATCGCTCGCCACAACCATTCCATCGGACCAAAGCGGAATCGACGCAACCAGAGATGGCTGATCACCACTTGTAGGGCGAACAGCAGCAGCGCCGACAGCAGCTGCACACTGCGCGGCATCACCTCGAACCAGCCCAGCCCGTAGTGGTAGAACAGCAGCGTGCAGACCAGCGACTGCCCCAGGTAATGGGTCAGCGCCATGCGCCCGACCGGCGCCAGCCATCCCAGCCGAGCGCGCAGGTGCACGATCCACGCCAGGTAGCCCAGGCACATCGGCAAAGCGCCCACCGTCACCAGTGCCATTGCCGCAGTCACCTGTAGGTCGTAGGCGCCCGGCACCAGGTACGGCTTCCAGGCAACACCCAGCAGCGTGACCAGCAGCCCCAGCGGCAACGCGATCCAGCGCAGTGACGCGTACAGGCGTGGGAAGCGCTCCGGTGCTGCCAGCGCACCACTGCCTGCGAACCAGCTGCCGATCAGGAACATGCCCAGCACTTCCGGGCCGGTGATCAGCAACGCCCCCATCGATGTACCGAACTCCTGCAGCCGCTGCACGTTGGCCTGGGTCCAGCTGCCGTGGCCGTAAACCAGCCGTTGCTGGCCAATGCTCTGCTGCGCCTCGGCCAGCATCTTCTGCACGTCCTCCGCCGAAGCCATCGATACCATCGCGCCGACCAGCAGCATCAGCGCCACACCACCGAGGTACACGATCACGCCCATCCACGGCAGCCAGCTGCGCGGCGCCTCGCGGCAGGCCAGCAGCGGCAGCGACACCAGCGCGTACATCACCAGGATGTCGCCGGACCAGACCAGCAGCGCATGGCACAGACCGATCAGCAGCAGCCCGGCGCTGCGGCGCAGGTAGAACGGAGTGAATCCACGTCCGGCCGCGTCGGCGCGCTGCGCCATCACCGCAAAGCCGGCGCCGAACAGCAGCGAGAACAGGGTGAAGAACTTGCCCTGCACGAACACGTAGACGAAAGCATCGGCCCAGTAATCGATGCCCTGCCAATGCGTGTCGATACCGGTGAAGGCCAGATCCAGCGGTCCGCTGAAGGCCTCGATGTTCATCAGCAGGATGCCCAGCAGCGCGGCACCGCGCAGGACGTCCAGCACCGCGATGCGTTCGCCGGAAGCTACCGGCTGCAGGGGAGGAGAAGCAGCGTTCACGGGGTATCCGTAGGGCAGGTCCGCCATTATGCCAACGGGCTGCGCGCCATGGATGGCCGCGCCGTGTTCCAGAAACGCAACGGCCCGCCGAAGCGGGCCGATGCAGCCATCATGATCGCGTTGCGATCAGTGCTGGTGACCACCGTCGCCGTGGACGTGGCCGTGGTCGATCTCTTCCTGGCCGGCTTCGCGCACATCGACGATTTCCACGTCGAAGTGCAGGTCCTTGCCGGCCATCGGGTGGTTCAGGTCAACGTCGACGACGCTCATGCCGACCTTCTGCACGGTCACCGCGCGCGGGCCGAAGTTGGTCTGCAGCACAACCTGCTGGCCCGGGGCCAGCTTGGTGTTGCCGAAGTGCTTCTTCGGCACGCGCTGGGACAGGCCCTCGCGACGCTCGCCATAGGCGTCGGCCGCCTTGACGTCGACATTGAAGGTCGCGCCGGCTTCCTTGTCCATCATGGCGTTTTCCAGGCCCGGAATGATGTTGCCGTGGCCGATCAGGATCGCCAGCGGCTCGCCGCGGTCCTTGGACGATTCGATCGGCTCCTGGCCGGCTTCGGCGACGGTGTAGTGGAAGCGGACAACGCGGTCTTTTTCGATCTTCATGCGCAACTCTGTCTGGATCTGCCGGAGGCAGGCGGGTTGGGGCGGGTTGTCGCCCAGCGGGGACGCCGCCATCATGACGGCCTATCCAAGGTGGCGCATTATCCGGAGATCATGCTCATCACGCCAGTTTCGTCCGGCCTGCGCCGGCTCCTCGCCCCGGCCCTGCTGCTGGCCCTGCCCCTGTTGATGACCGCCTGTGGTGGCGGCAAGGCCACGCGCCCCGCTCCACCGCCGCCCTCGGCGAGCTGGCCGAAGACGGTGCCGGATAACCCCGAGGCCGCCAACTCGGTGCTGATGCGCGCCATCAGCCTGGTCGGTACGCCGTACCGCTATGGCGGTAACACCCCTGATTCGGGCTTCGACTGCAGCGGCCTGGTCGCCTATGTCTATCGCGAGATGCTGGATCTGAAGCTGCCGCGCACCTCGCGCGACCTGGCTGCGGTGCAGGGCCCGAAGATCGATCCGCAGCGCCTGGCCACCGGCGATCTGGTGTTCTTCGGCAGCCGCGGCAACGTCACCCACGTCGGTATTTATGTAGGTGAAGGACGCTTCGTGCACGCGCCAAGCACCGGCGGTACGGTCCGGCTCGATTCGCTCAGTGGGCCCTATTGGAAGGACCACTACACGGGGGCGAAACGTGTTCTTCGCTAAAATGAACAGGCGATATGTTTAAAACTGTGACGCTCATCACTGTCAAAATAACTATTTTATAACGGAATTTTTAACTTTTAGAGGCTTCCGCAGGGCATGATGCCCCATCGTTTTTTTCCTGTGACCGACGCGTGACGACTGAAGACCAGACGTGCCAAGGCCAGACCGCCGCATTTTCGCGTAGTGCCCGCCCTCTGCTGATGGGCTTGGCGCTGTGTCTGACCAGCCTCCCGGCTTGGTCGCAGACTGTTCCCACCCGTTCC
The DNA here is from genome assembly GCF_051861585.1 of Stenotrophomonas sp. ATs4. NCBI lineage: Bacteria > Pseudomonadati > Pseudomonadota > Gammaproteobacteria > Lysobacterales > Lysobacteraceae > Stenotrophomonas > Stenotrophomonas sp. ATs4. Next base: position 260,347 of record NZ_JBLYPK010000008.1, read on the forward strand.
GATGTGACCCCGGCCCCGGTGGCCGAAAGCTCGTCCCGTCCGGCCGTCAAGGCCGAGGCTGCCGCTCCGCAGCGCAGCCGCGTCGATGCCGCCGCCAGTGCCACGCTGGCCGCCCTGCTGCCGCACCTGGCTGCCAACGACACCATTCCCCTGATGGACCGCTCGGCCGTGGTGGCCGGTGACCTCAGCCGCCTGCTTGCCAACTACGACACCAGCAGCGCCGCCAATGGCAGCGTTGTCGGCACCGCCGCCGACAATGGCAAGGTGCAGTCGCTGCTGCGCCGCGCGATGACCCTGCTGGGCACCCCGTACCGTTGGGGTGGCAGCAACCCGGACAGCGGTTTCGACTGCAGCGGCCTGGTCGGCTACGTGTTCCGCTCGGCGCTGGGCATCGAACTGCCGCGCGTCTCGCGTGAGATGGCCCACGATGACAACGCCGAACTGATCAACGACCGCACCGCGCTGGCCGCTGGCGACCTGGTGTTCTTCGGCCGCAAGGGCCGCGTCGACCACGTCGGCATCTATGTCGGCGACGGCCGCTTCCTGCACGCACCGAGCTCCGGCAAGGACGTGCGCGTGGACACCCTGCTCAGTGGCTACTGGGGCAACAAGTTCATGCAGGCCCGCCGGGTCGATCTGTGACCGGCTGGCGCCACGGCGCCGCCTGATACCGCAAAGCAAAGCCGCTGCCCTGCAGCGGCTTTTTTGTTGGGCCCGCAATGGTGGGTAGCTGCCGACCTTGGTCGGCACGGCCTTTATCCACGCATGGCGTGGATCTACCGTGGGTATGCCCCGTGGGTTCCTGCCGATGAGTGCTGGCCCTTGGGGTGTGCTGGCCCTTGGTGGGTGCCGACCGTTGGTCGGCACGGCCTTCATCCACGCATGGCGTGGATCTACCAAGAAAACAAAAGGCCCGCCGGTCAGGGCGGGCCTTTCATTTCCACGCAACCTCAGCTGCGCGGCGGCGTCGGGTCAGGATCGTCCACGCCGACGTTGCTGGACGGGTTGTCGTACACCGCCTGGTCGAGCAGCCCGGTTTCCTTGGCCACGATCACCGGCACCAGCATCTGGCCCGTCACATTCGTCATCGTGCGCATCATGTCCAGGATGCGGTCGATGGCATACAGGTAGCCGATGGTCTCCAGCGGCAGGTTGGCCGCACTCAGCACCACCGTCGCCATGATCACCGCCGTACCCGGCACACCGGCCGTACCGAAGCTGCCCAGCACCGAAGCAATCAACACCACCACGTACTGTTCCGGCGTCAGCGGCACGCCGCTGTACTGCGCGATGAACACCGCGCACAGCGCCGGGTAGATCGCGCCACAGCCGTCCATCTTGATGCTGGCGCCCAGCGGCACCGCGAATGAACCGTAGTCCTTGTTCACGCCCAGATTGTGGGTGATCGAACGCAGCGCCACCGGCATCGCGGCGAAGCTGGACGAGCTGACGAAGGCCACCTGCATGCCCGGCGCTGCGCCGCGGAAGAACTTCAGCGGGTTCAGGCCGTGCGCCAGCAGCAGTGCGCTGTAGACCACCACGATGTGCAGGGCACAGGCCACGTACAGGGCCAGCACGAAATGACCCAGCGGCAGCAGCTTCTCGAAGCCGTAGCTGCCGACCAGACCGGCGATCAGGCCGAAGGTGCCGATCGGGGTGACTTCCAGCACGAAGCGGGTCACCTGGATCATGATGTCGCTCATCTGGCCGACCAGCTTGCGCGCCTCGGTCACCTTCTCGCCCAGCTTGACGATGGCAAAGCCCACCAGACCCGCGAAGAAGATCACCGGCAGGATCGAGCCGCGACCGGCAGCCAGCACGGTTTCACCGGCCGCGTTGACCTTGGTACCGATGCCGGACAGCGCGTAGAAGACATTGGCCGGCACTACGTCCAGCAGCACCTGCACCACGCTGGGGACTTCGCGCGGCACATAATTGCTGGCCATCGACAGCTGCAGGCCACCAGCGCCGGGCTGCAGCACGGTGCCCACGCCCAGGCCGACGCAGACCGCCAGCGCGGCGGTGATCACGAACCACAGGAAGGTACGGCCACTGAGTGCGGCGACCGACTTCTGGCCGTGCAGCGACGAGATCGCGTTGATGACCGCGAAGAACACCAGCGGCACCGCGATCATCTTGATCAGGGTGACGTACAGCTCGCCGAGCGGGCCGAACCAGGTTTCAGCAGCCGGGCCGAGCGCCCAGCCGGCCAGCGCGCCAAGCACGAAGCCACCGACCACGCGCTGCCAGAATGGAATCCGCAGCCAGGCAGAGACCAGCTTCATAGGCAATCCAGAGGGGAAGGAAGGGATGCTGGCACGATAGCCCAAGGCGGGCCGCAGAACGACCGCCCCGCCGACAAATCAGTGTGTCATCGGCGTGCCTTGCGGGGGCGGGCATAATGAACATCCCGTTACAGTTTGTGAGATCCCAGCGTCCATGCGCCGTTCCGTCTCCCTGTTGGCCGCCTGCGCCACCACCCTGCTGCTCGGCGCCTGCGCCAGCACCCCCCCCGCTTCTGCCCCGGCCGGCCTCAAGGTCGCCGTCGATCCCGTTGCCCACCCGGCCGGCGAGACCCCGCAGTGGTGGTATCGCAGCGGCGCCGCCCAGGCTGCGGCCAACGGTGCGATGTCTGGCAAGGCCAAGAACGTCATCCTGTTCCTCGGCGACGGCATGAGCCTGACCACCGTGGCCGCCTCGCGCATCTACGAAGGCCAGCAGAAGGGCGGTTCGGGTGAAGAGAACCTGTTGTCCTGGGAGCGCTTCCCGGCCACGGCGTTCAGCAAGACCTACAACACCGATTCGCAGACCCCCGATTCGGCCGGCACGATGACCGCGATCACCACCGGCGTGAAGACCCACATGGGCGCGATCGGCGTCAGCGCCGGCAGCCGCACCGACTGTGCCGACAGCCTGTCCAAGGGTCTGCTCACCTGGCTGCAGCTGGCCGACAGCGCCGGCCTGGCCACCGGCGTGGTTTCCACCGCGCGCCTGACCCATGCCACGCCGGCCGCCACCTACGCGCACTCACCCGAGCGCAACTGGGAAAACGACACCGACCTGACCGAAGCGGCCAAGGCCGCCGGCTGCAAGGACATCGCCCAGCAGCTGTTGTCGACCTCGCGCTATGGCCGTGGCCCGCTGGTCGCCCTCGGTGGCGGCCGCGGTGAATTCACCACCGTGGAAGAGCGTGACCCCGAGTACGACGACAAGGTCGGCCAGCGTCTGGACGGTCGCAGCCTGGTGCAGGAATGGCAGCAGGCGCACCCGCAGGGTGCCTACGTATGGAACAGCAAGCAGTTGGCGGCCGCCGCGAACGCACCGGCCATCCTCGGCCTGTTCGAACCGGACCACATGCGCTACGAGTACGAGCGCCCGCAGGATCCGGGCGGTGAGCCGAGCCTGGCCGAACTGACTGCTGCGGCGATCAAGAATCTGTCGAAGCACCAGGAAGGCTACGTGCTGATGATCGAAGGCGCGCGCATCGACCACGCCAACCACAGCGGCAACGCCTACCGTGCACTGACCGAGACCGTGGCACTGTCCGACGCGGTGCGCGTGGCCAACGAGCTGACCTCGTCCGACGACACCCTGATCATCGTCACCGCCGACCACTCGCACACCCTGAACTTCGTCGGCTACCCGGCACGCGGCAACCCGATCCTGGGCAAGGTAAAGGACAAGGGTGGCGAAGACGGCGCCGGCAAGCTGGATTACGCGCTGGACGGCACCGGCCAGCCCTACACCACGCTGAGCTACGCCAACGGCCCGGGCCACACCGGCAGCAGCAACCAGCAACCGGCGGGCGCCAAGCGCTACCCGCACAATCCGAGCAGCTTCGAACCGGCCAACGGCCGCCCGAACCTGCGCGAGATCGACACCGAGCATCCGGACTACATGCAGGAAGCGCTGGTGCCGATGAAGTCCGAATCGCACGGTGGCGAGGACGTCGGCATCTGGGCACGCGGTCCGGGCAGCAAGGCGATCCGCGGCACACTGGAACAGAACGCGATCTACCACATGATCGTGCAGGCCACCCCGGCCCTGCGCGAGCGCCTGTGCCAGGCCGGCACCTGCGACGACAAGGGCGTGCCGGTGCAGCTGCCGGCGCCGACCGTCTTCGAGCGCAAGGCCGAGGCCAAGTGATCGCACGGCAGGCCCGCCCTGCCCGCGCCAGCGGCCGCCTCGCGCGGTCGCTGGTCCTGTTTGGCCTGCTGGCCAGTGGCAGTGCACTGGCGCAGGGACCAGCCTGCAAGGTCATGACCGAAGAGCATGGTCTTTGGATGCTGCCGGGCTGCGAGGTCGCCAACGGCCGGCCGCAGATCAGCCGCGACATCCTGGCGCAACTGCCCTACGACGATCACGGCCTGGCCGTGGTCTACGCAGGCGAAGGCTTCCACTACGTCAACCGCAAGGGTCGCAGCCTGCCGGTGATCACCTGGGACAACGGCCCGGAAACGCCGCAGGAAGGCCTGCTGCGCGGCCGCGTCGGCGACCGGATCGGCTACTTCGACCTGAAATTCCGCCAGGTCATTCCGGCCACCTTTGATTTTGCCTGGCCGTTCCAGGACGGCGTGGCCGAGGTCTGCAACGGTTGCCGTCGTGGTACGCCGGATGGCGATGGCCACACGCCGATGGAAGGCGGAGAGTGGTTCCGCATCGACCGCTCGGGCCGTCGGGTGAAGTAGGGTTTTCGGCAGGGCTGCGCCCTGCACCTGCAGACGCAACGGCCGAAGCAAC